>JAQBXN010000039.1 GCA_027625095.1 Planctomycetota bacterium
TCCGGGACAGTTAAAAGGGATATCATTCGGCCGAAGTTGGAAACTTAATTTCGATCAAAGTCCTTAGCTTGCTCATTGTCAGCTTCGATGGGAGTCCATGGTTCAGGGACGACTGGTTCCTTTCCCAGGTCCATCGTCCACCAGTCAGGAGGTGAGGGCTTAATGAATTGAGCATCAGTCTTGGCCAGCAACTTGTTTTCTGCATCGAGGGCTTCGGCGAACAGTTTGTAATTTCCGGCTGCCAAGTTCGAAGTATCAAAGGTTGTCGTTGCCCTGCGGTTGGCGAACGGCACTTCGCTCGACAGCTCGCCTGGCTGCACCTTCAGCCGAACTGTCTTCGCTTCGTTGAACTCAGTCTTGGCGATGACTCCGAGCTTGTTGGCCTTCAGGAAGTAGGGCGTAGCTTCCACATCCAATGGCGGCGAGATGTAGAAAGACTGCACACCTTTGGCCAGCATGGTCTTTCCAAGAGAGACCTCGTAGAGCATCAGATACTCGCCGATGGATTTCGTATCTTCAGCATCCCGATAGTCGGCCAGGACCTGATTCATGATGTCGTCGAACGACTGGAAGGTCGCCCCTTCTCCTTTGCTCGCCTGCACCGCGGAGGCTACTGCCGGAAAGTACTGCGGGCTGTTGGATTTGGGACGCTGCAGCCATTGGATCTTCGCCTCGGCGGCGTCCGCCTTCGGCCCGGCCAATTTGATTATGCCGTCACTCTCGAACCGAACCGCTGGTACTTCACCGGCAAAGACGATCGTTCCCGTTTCGCCTCGCTGCCGCCAGCCGACGTAAGGCCAGGCGAAGAGCCGCGACCCGGACTTCCTCCAGGCCGAATAGAATTAGCAGTTCCACTGTGAACCTTCGGCTGGCGCATTTTCCAGATCGAGAACCTTAAATGGAATCTTCATCTCACCGCTCCATCCCGCCGGCGTTGTTGTCGCCTTGTAGACAATCGGTGGATCCCAGTATTTCCCTTCTCCATTATCGAACCGCCGGTCATAGAGAATCGAGGCCGCGTTGCCTGAAATATTGAACTGCTCTGGTATCCCGATCCTTGTGGTGAACTGAATATTCACCGTGTTATCCGACCCCTCGGTGTTGTCTCTGCCGGATTCGGCAGTGGCCTGCACCGGCAGTTCCTGAGGAGGCAGGTCCTGCCTGAACGCCCAATAAAGCGCTTCATCCGAATAGCACATCCACACCCAGGTCCGTTCTTTAGGAGGCACGCCATCCCCGGCCAACGGATCGCGGCTCAGCAACGAAGGAAAGAGTGTGGCATTTGCCCATTCCTGGTCGGAAATCGTACCGTCGATTTCGGGAGCTCTTTCGATCTTGGGAATCGCTACGATGGGAAACCGCCAGGTCTGATCGTATTTCTGAGCGCCTTCACTACAGACACTCTCACAACCCAGGGACACTAGAACCAACAGTAGCAGGTGATTCATCTCAGTAGAGAAATTGGATTGAGCAAATTGTCCTGGGCATGTCAGTTCCCCGTTACCTCTCGATGCAAGAGAAGGGGTGATAATGATAACTGCCTTAGTAAGAGGGCCACATCTGTTCGTCTCCTCCTGTCGAGTCCACCATTCCCTCTTTCCAGTCTTCTAACACTGCCCTCTCCCAGAGCCAGCTACTTCATCGCATGGATGGGCTGGCCGAGGAAAAGTTCTGCGGCTTCCATGTACGCCTCCGACAGAGTCGGGTGGGGATGGATGGTTTCTGCGAGTTCTTCCACGGTCGCTTCAAGCCGGATGGCGATCGCGGCCTCTCCGATCAGTTCTGTAGCGTTGTAGCCGACAATCTGGACCCCGAGGATTTGGGACGTTTTTTCGTCTGCTACGATCTTCACAAAGCCGGCGCCCTCTCCGAGCACCTGTGATTTGCCCAGGCCGATGAATGGATATTTGGCCGTCTTTACCTGGCTTCCGTTTTCGCTGGCTTGAGCTTCCGTCAGACCAACGGAGGCGACTTCTGGTGCGGTGTAAATGCAGGATGGGATCAGCGAATAATCCATGGCTGTGTTCTTACCCATCGCATGCTCTGCTGCGACGATCCCCTGCCGGCTGGCCGCGTGGGCAAGCAGTGACTGGCCGGTGATATCACCCACCGCGTAAATGTTAGGAACTGAAGTCTGGCAATGTTCGTTCACTGCGATGGATGAACCGTTGATCTCAATACTCAGTCCGTCCAGCCCCAATGCTGCCGAGTTCAACTTTCGTCCTGTGCTGATCATGGCCACATCCGCTTCGATCGTTTCGTCTCCGGCCACCGCTCTCACTTTTCCATCCTCCACCTTCATGGAGACGATCTTGGTTCCAGTCCGAACGTCGACTCCTTTCTTCTTGAATGCCCTGGCCAACTCCTTGGACACGTCCGGGTCCAGGCCCGGCAGCACCTGGTCGAGCAGTTCGACCAGGTGGACCTTTACACCGAAATCAGAGAGCGCAGAAGCGAACTCGCATCCCGTGGCTCCGGCGCCGACGATGATAATTTCGGAAGGCAGTGACTCCCAGCGTAGAGCTTCGTCGCTGGTGATAACGTGTTTGCCATCGAATGGGAAAACCGGCAGGCGGGCGACCTCCGACCCCGTAGCGATGATGATCTTGTCTGATTGGACCTTGGTCATCGCATCACCGTGTTCGACCGTGATCTCTCGTTTGCCCGTAAGCCTTGCAGTGCCCTGGATGACGGTGATCTTGCGGTTCTTCAACAGGGCGGTGATGCCATTGTTCAGGCGGCCGATGATCTCGTCTTTGTGCTTCGCAAGTTGCGCGTAGTTGAGCTCAATGTTGCCCGTGATACCAAAGGTGCCGGCCTTTTGAAAAGAGCTGTAAAGCTTAGCTGCGTGCAGCAACACCTTGCTTGGGATGCAGCCACGATTGAGGCAAGTCCCGCCCAGTTCATTTTTTTCGATCACGCAGACTTTGCCACCCGACTGGGCGGCACGTATGGCCGCAACGTAGCCACCGGGGCCTGCACCAATTACCGCAACGTCATAACTCATAGCCTTCTCCATAATGTGATTTCAAGCTCGCACCGCGTGAATTTGGGTGCGCTGGATCTGGTTTAATGTTTGTCCAATCTCCGCCCCTCGATGGCGGGCGTGATTGTATTGGGAGAGCCCGTTTTTGGCCATGAAGAGTGCGTTGCGAGAATCGAGATGCGGGCCGCCGGACCCGTCTGCAGCTACATAACCAGACCTTCCACCAGAAGGTCCTCGCCGAAACGCCTGGTGGTTACGTTCTGCAACCTGGCTGCCTGGCTCATGAGGTGCCAACCGGTCTCTGCCACCGGCGACAATCCATCACCGATGATTTTGGGCGATTGATAAACCATCACTTTATCCACAAGCTTCTCTCTGAAAAATGCTCCAAGAACCTGCCGGCCACCTTCGACAAGCAAGTTTGTGATCTGACGCTGACCCAGACGATTCAGCAGGTAGCGCAGAGATGGTTTTCCCTGCCGGGAACGAACTTTCATAACTTCACATCCTGCTGATTCCAGCGACTGGCATCTTTCATCCGAGCCGTCGGTGGTTACCACCAGAGTTCCGGCTTCCTGCGTGGTCCTGACTAGATTGGAATTGAGTGAAAGCCTCGCATGGCTGTCCAGAACTATGCGTAGTGGATTTCGCCCACTCGGCAGCCGGCATGTCAGCAACGGGTCGTCCGCCTGAGCGGTGCCGATGCCTATGAGGATAGCGTCGACGCGATCCCGAACCTGGTGTACGTGACGCCTGGCCTTCTCGCCTGTCACCCATTTGGAGTCGCCGGTGAAGGTGGCGATCTGGCCGTCAAGAGTCATGGCCCACTTTGCGATGATGAACGGGCGCCCCTGATTCCTGAGAGTGAGGTACGGCGCGTTGAGCTTTCTTGCTTCATCTTCTAACAGGCCGTTCTCGACCTTGATGCCTGCTTGTTTGAGTGTCTCGAAGCCCCGCCCGGAGACCCGCTCGTCCGGATCGGTCATGGCCGAAACGACACGGCTTACACCTGCTTTGATCAGGAGCTGAGTGCAGGGCGGAGTCTTGCCGAAATGATTGCAGGGCTCGAGGGTGACGTAGACGGTGGAGCCCTTCGCCTTCGCACCAGCATTTTTAATTGCATTTACTTCTGCGTGCGGGCCGCCGAAGAGTTGGTGAAAGCCTTCGCCGATAACCTTTCCATTTTTCACCACAACTGCACCGACCATTGGATTGGGCTCGACGCGCCCCTGGCCTTTTGCAGCGAGTTTGAGCGCGCGATGCATGTGCCGTATGTCGAGATCAGTCCACTCGGGCATCAGACCAGCTCCGACATATTATGAATTCCGAAGGCCTCTTTACTGAAGAGTGGTTCCGCGTATTCCACCCCGATGAGCTTGCCGTAGTATTCTTCGCCACGCCATGATTGTTTGATGGGGCCGGGCTGCGATTTGTAGCAGGCCAGCGCCTCGAGTTTTGCATCCCACTGTTCCGAGATGTCGACAATGAAGCTTGGCTTTACCTGCTCTTCGGTGACACCGAGTCCAAAGTAGTAATACATTTTCGGCGTCCACCACGGCTCATTCGGCCAGGGCTGGCCATACATATTGGTCTTGTGGAGCTTGGCATAAAAGCGGGCGGCCTCGCAGATGGCGCACACCGCGTGGTGATCCGGATGAGCACCACCTGGGTATGGAATAAGAAGCATGCGCGGCCGATATTCCCGGATGATCTCAGCAACCTTGCGGCGGCTCTCAAGGTTGTCTTCGATGTATCGATTACGGAGGTCGAGAATCACACGCTCGACGCCGAGTGCAGAGGCTGCGGATTTCGCTTCTTTTATCCGGGTAACGGGATCGCCGTGAGGCGTAGGTTCGCCGTTACTGACATCGCAGATGACAACCTTCCAACCGATTTGAATCATCTTGATGAGCATACCCCCGACCGCAATCTCTATGTCGTCAGGGTGGGAGCCGATGGCCAGAATGTCGATGTTGTCAGACATGGAATTTATGGAGATTTAGAAGTGCGGAGATTCTATTGGAAGATTGGGCAAGCAAGGTTGCAAGCGGTTCATCGAATGTCTCCGATGACGTCTCTGAGAATCCCGTTGCTTTCGACAAGAATTTTCTTGGCCCTGGATGGTGTTGTGCCCTTGATACCCATGACGATGGCGACCTTTGTATCGCCGCCTGCGCGCATGATCAGCCGCTCCGCTTCCTTTCGCTCGACTTTTGTCAAGGCCATAACGATCCGGCACGCTCGATCTTGAAGCTTCTGGTTCTTCACCTGCAGGTCGACCATCAGGTTGCCATAGACTTTGCCGAGTCGAACCATTACTGCCGTACTGATGGTGTTGAGGATGAGCTTCGTGGCGGTTCCGGCCTTCATCCTTGTTGAGCCGGTGACGACTTCCGGGCCGACCACCGGGTTGATGATCAGGCTGGCGAGGGAGTGGTTTATATTCGGATTGAAACAAAGAAGTATGGTAAGGGCCTGCCGGGCCTCGGCCTCTTCAAGCGCCGCGAGGACGAAAGGCGCGGTGCCGCTGGCGCTGATTCCAAAGACAACGTCATTTTCGGTAATTCGCTTCTCTCGGATCTTTTTGCGGCCCATGCCTGCATTGTCCTCGGAGTTTTCAATCGAAGAGGTGAGTGCGGGAATACCTCCGGCGATAATTCCCTGGACCATTTCTGGATCTGTGCCGTAAGTGGGAGGGCATTCCGAGGCATCAAGCACACCCAGCCGACCGCTCGTGCCGGCGCCAATGTAGAAGAGACGGCCTCCGGCCCTCAATGCATCTGAGATTTCATCCACAGCCGCAGCCACCTGCTTCCTGACTTTCTTAACTGCACGCAGCACTTCCGCGTCCTCCTTCTGGATCAGATCGACCATCTCCAGCGAGGTGCAGGCATCCAAGTCCGTGGTGCGCTTGTTTCTTGATTCGGTGATCAGGTTTTGATAATTCATTTGAAACGAGGCTGCGGAGGAAACTTCACTTCTTGCCCTCTCTCTTTAATTGCTGCATGTAGCGGGCGCGGGCTTCGTTAAAGAACTTTATGGATTCGGCGGCCTTGTAGTCCGGGTAAGTCCATCGGGAAGGACGAAATGTGCCGTCTATGAACTGCAGTGTGATTTCGCCGTAGATACCGCGGGTGAGATAAATGCGGTGGACGTAGTTTTTCGTCGTCGCCAGGAAAAGTCCACTTGCTGAGAAATAACCTGGATCGATATTTACAGGTCGGGAGACATCGCAGTCTATCTGGGCCGTCAGCCTTATCTCCAGGTCATTTGTTTTCAATTTTGCGTCGGGCAGGCAATCAGGCTCGACGAGTGGCTGAAAAATTGCGAATTGTCGATGGAGCGTCTGCCCCATCTCTTCTGCGTAATAGTCCGTATATTCGAACGGCATCAAAGGACTCCGCTTCTCAAGCGTGCCAAATTCTTGTTCGCACATTTCGAAGGCAAGGTCCAGCCATTCCTCCTCAGCGGAGAGAAGGCCAACGAAAAGTTTGACGGGATAGACTGTTCGAAGTTCTCCCATACAGGACGCCTTTACTCAGGCAGAGGGCCGCTCGCGAGGGTGGGCCTACAGAAAGCCGAGTTCCCAACCCAGACAAGCAATGGCAAAACCAACGTAAACCGCAGAGGCCACCAGCATCATGATGGTACAGACAGGGCCGGGGCGGGCGGGTTTCGGCAGGTAACGGTAATTGATGAAGAGTGTCAAGGGTACATAGAGGGCCATGGCGAAGCCGCCCATGTAGGCGGCGTTAAAGAGGAAAGACAATTCACTGACATTCCTCTCTTCCATTACCCCGGTGATCAGGCAGCCGGCAATCATCCAGCCACCGGCAAAGACCATGTACCACCAGCCCACGCCGCGCTTCTTGGCACCATTGAAATTGGTGTAAATGATGTCGGCCATGGAGCGGGCGACGCCGTCAATAAGGGCGAGCTGAGTGCCGAAAAGGGTCGCTACGCCAACGACAAGAAAGATGGTGCGACCGATGGGCCCCCACACACTCCCGAGAACCATGGCTTCTCCATAAATCAGCTTGCCCTGGGGTGGGACGATTCCGTTCGGATAAAGGACAGCCAGAGCTGCGAATATGAACAAAAGAATGGTGATCGTATTGAGGCCGAAGAAGAAGAATGTCTGATCCTGAATGATGTAATGCCACCAACTCTTAAATCGTTTCGTGTTTTCTTCCGTTGCTTCCCATGTGTATCCGGTGGATGGGACGGCTTCGTCACGGTCTCTCAGCGGGTTGCGCATCTCGGGAATAAGAGATCCCATCCCGATGTTCTTGTCTCTCAGATAAAAGGTGTAGAACAGATTTGCCGTCCCCCCGGCGCCGGCAAAAACGATGGCGATGAAGAACGCTTTGATGGATATCCCCGGATCTCGATGGATTCCATTTGTGAAAGTGGATCGGACGAGCTGTTTTTTCGTACTGAGGAAACTGTGAGGCACGAATTGTTCGCCTTCTTTCCTGTAAAGCGCACTGGCGGTGGCTGCCACCCAGACGGTGCCGTCATTCTCGATAAACACTTTCTGGAAGCTCAGACCTTCCTTTGAAAAAGCTTGTTTGAACTGTCCGCCAGTGAATTGGTAAATGCCTTTCAAGTGAGCTGCGATCCAGATGGTGCCATCCGGCGATGCTCCGATGTCTTGAAAAAGGATGCCCTCAGGGAGTCCTCCCTTGTATTCAGTAACCTTTTCCCCCTCGAGGTGGTAGAGCTCGGACCGGGTGGCTGCCCAAACACTGCCATCCTGAGCCGCACAGATAGCTTTGAAATTTCTGGTACGGGTGCTCACCTTGCGGAACTGTTCGCCATTCCAGGCATAGAGATCCCCGCTGGCAATCCAGAGAGTTTGGCCATCAGCTCCGCTCTTTCCGGCTTGAGGAAGCAAATCCACCACTTCGTCAAAAGGGGCCTCCAACTTGGTGAGCTCCCCTTCGCTTTGGCGGTAGAGGCCCTGGTCCGTTCCAAACCAGAGATTCTTTTCTGTTTCACACATGGCCGTGACTTTCCGGCTTTCAAGACCCTCCACAGGGCTGAAATCAAGGCCGTCGAACGAATGTGCTCCCTGCTCTACGCCAAAATAGAGAGGCCCGCCTTTGGGGCGGAAAACGCTGAGCACTTTACCGCCTTTGAGATCGCGCGTTCCGTCGAACACCACAGTGTTGCCGTTATGAAACCTCAGGGCACCGGCATCCGTGGCCAACCAATAGGCCCCCTCAGTTTCACGATGCCCGATATTCACCAGACCCTTGCCGAGCTGTTTCCATGTGTCCGCAGAACCTACTGCAACTACCACCGCAATCAGTCCGACGGTGACGATGATTACCATGGCCTCAATGCTCTTCTCGACGGACTTGTACATTATCTTGGGCCCGAAGAGAATGAGGGCCGCAATGCCAAAAGTGACGGTCGTCCAGAAAGTATCCGAACCCCAACCCTCGGGGCCGAAGATGAGCGCCTTCAGGGCGAGACCTGATGCCCGAGCCCAGCCAGGTGCTATCCAGGCAACAAACGTTAACAGCATGAAAACTGGTGCAAACCCACGCCACACCCGCGCATACCCTGTGAAAACGGTCTCACCGGTTGCTATCGTCCAGCGACCGACCTCGAGGTTGATCCAGAACTGGAGGAAGACCCCCATGACCGCCGCCCAGATCATCGTCGCACCAAATTCTGCTGCGATGCGAGGCCAGATGATGATCTCACCCGCGCCGATGGACAGTCCTACCAGAACGGCGCCCGGTCCGGCCATTTTCCAGAAGGGAAGTTTCCGCTCCGGCATGACCTCTGATTTCAGTTCCTGAAGCGGTTCGAAAATTCCCATTCGAGATTCTTCCCTCTGTGAATTGGTTTTATTCAACGTAAACGATATCCAGGGTAAGGACAATTGGATAGGCTCGCGCCCTCCAGACGGATAGCATTAACCGCTGTGTCGGCGGCATGGACATCCGGTCCCGCTTCTTCTTGCAGGATTTGCCATGAATTCCAACCACGCCGAGACCTCTTCGCCACGTCGCCCATCGGAATTACCTGTGCTCGTCAGCGCGTGCCTGCTGGGTGTTCACTGCCGATACGATGGGAGCACGAATCCGTGTTCGGAGCTTGCGGCAAAGATTGGCTCAAGGGCTGTCATTCCCATTTGTCCTGAAGAGTTCGGGGGCCTTTCTACTCCGAGGCCTGCGGCCGAATGTTGCGGAGGAACTGGTGCGGATGTGCTGACTGGAAACGCGAAAATCCTGGTGAAGGAATCAGGAAAGGATGTCACCGAGCAGTTCCTTTCCGGCGCCCATGAGGCTCTGAGACTGGCAAGAAAGTTCGGTGCGGATTCAGCGCTGCTGAAGAGTAAGAGCCCTTCCTGTGGTTGTGGAAAGGTATACAGAGACGGGCAACTCGTTAACGGGGATGGCGTTACAGCGGCGTTGCTGAAGAGGGCGGGTATCGCGGTCGAGGCGATCGACGCATAACTCTTCCCGCGGCATTTGGCAGTAACCAGAGAGTGTTCCATTCTTACTCTCAGGGCTGCCTCTAGCCGCATTCAAATCTCCATCTGAATCTCACTACTTACCCAAGGCCACCCTGACGGCTTTGGCGTTCTCAGCGGCGGCCTCTGCGAGGGCACGTAAGTCTCCGAACTGCGGCAGGTATTGAAAGCCCATCTCCGCCATGTGCCTCACTTCTTCCGGATTGCGACAAAGAATGCCAGTGGGCGTGCCGGCAGTTCTCCCAGCCTCGACAATTTTGCGCAGAGCTTCCTCGTGCACAGGGCCGCGATCCGGATAGCAGCCCATTGAGATTGCAAGGTCGCCCGGCCCCACGAAACCGCAATCCACCCCTGGTACGCTGAGGATCTCTTCCGCCCGTTCTACCGCTTCCTTCGTCTCTATCATCACGATGCAGGCGATCTGCCGGCATGACTCTGCTAAGAAAGCGTCTTCACCATAAAAGAGAAGGCGGCTCCCGCCCAGTGAGCGCTCTCCTTCCGGAGGTGGCCGCATGGCTGCGACCGCGGCTTCCGCTTCCTCTCGCGAATTCACCAGGGGGATGATGACTCCCATAGCACCCATATCCAGAGCCCGGCTGATGAATCCAACCTCGTTCCGTACGACTCGGGCAATCGGTACAGTCGAAGTATTGAGAAAGATCTGCATGCCCTGCAGAAGGGTGTGTTCGTGCCAGTACCCGTGCTGCATATCCATTACGACCGTGTCAAAAAAGTCGCCCTGGGCGAAGATTTCAGCAGCAATGGGAGAGCCCATCGTCAACCAGGAGCCCGTGGCAACCTCACCATTAGAAAGTTTTTCCAAGAAGGTGTTTGTACGCATTTGAAGATGTCCGAAATGGAGAACGACTGACTAACCCGGCAGGCATATTACTCAGTGCTGCCAGGAATCCACAACCGGTGAGATGTTCATCCCGTCCGGGATGCATATAAGTGCAAGGTGGCGGACGGATTCGTAAGAAATCGGGGCTTGATCCTTCCGGCAACTGAAGTCTTGTGACTTTGGAAACAGTTTGTGAGAACTGCTCTCCAGGGAGGCCATTGAAGATCAGAACATTCAGAAAGTTGCATTTGTATCACAAAATCCTGCCTACCATCTGTAGAGCTCAGAGTCCAACTACATACAACATTTGAGTAGACTCCAGCCAATTTCGAAGAGGCCATTATTTCCATAACTTGTTTATTTGGAATACTTAAATCCAAGTAAATCAACTGCATGAAAACCAAATAATTTCATTGACGCCCCATAGGTTGTCGTTATAATCCGCCGGACTACAACATTTAGATACAAATCTGGGGATTTGCTTCCCTGGAGTTCCATTCAGGCTTGAAGTCTGGGACTTGTACCTTAAATACATACTCTTACCTGACTATCTAAGAGGACTCAGGTAACACTCGATGTAATTTTGATTTCCTGTCGCGCACGAGTCCGGGACGACTCCGCCCATCAGTCTCTCGGGCTCTATAAATCCTCAGCAACCTCTCCCTGCTGAGGTGACCTTCGGTGATGCCAGTCACTTGGGGGTTGGCCAGTAAGGTGAAGGGATTCACTGGTTTCTGGCTAAGTCGGTTCAGCCCTCCGTACCATGGTGCAGCGCCCCGGCCTTACAGCCTGGGGCGCTGCACTCCTGCCTTGCGTCGCGCGGTGCAAAGCGGCGGGGTTATACATCAACACATGATCGGGATCGACATATGAAACGCATGTGTATGCGTTCAACGTGAGGATGTTGGTGGAGATCACCTTCGATAAAGAGTAAAGACTTACTTTGGAAATTCTGCGCGTAGCACTTGTACTCTTGGTTAGGCCGGAGGCCGCGGCAGGAAGCAAACCCTATAAGAGGGGTGCGGTTTTCCAGATGGGACAATAGATTATTTCATTCTATTTCAGCAACTTACGATAAGAGGAGTCAGTGATGAAGGGTATTTTAGTAGGCCTTGGTGGCCGGGCGCGGAGCTGGGTTAACTGCAGCGCAGATAAAGATATCGAGTTCGACGCGTTTGTAGAGCCTTCGGAAGCGCAGAAGAAGAGCTTTGTCGAGCAGTACAAAGTTCCGGAAGACAGGATTTTTAGCTCATTGTCTGAAGCGATTGAGAAATCTGATGCTCAGTTTGTGATGGATATCACGCCTCCCCACATTCATGAGGCGGTCGCACTTGAGGCATTTGAAGCCGGCCTTCACGTGATCGGCGAAAAGCCCTTGAGTGATGACTTGAATGCGGCCAAACGCATGGTCGCCGCAGCAAAAAAAGCGGGTTTAGTCCACATGATCACCCAGAATTACCGTTTCGGCGGCATGCCCCGCACAACACATCGCCTTCTCAAAGAAGGTGTCATTGGCGAGCCGGAGCAGGTGATGGTGACTTTCTTTATGAGCTGGGCCGACAGCCCGGGCAGCCATTATGTGACTCAGCCTTACATGCTGATCAAGGACATGGGGGTCCATCACTTTGATCTTCTTCGATACATCCTTGATCGTGACGCGGAATCCGTTTTAGCGCATACGTGGAATCCGTCCTGGGGCTGGCACAAAGGGGACGCTTCCCACACGGCCATTTTTAAAATGTCGGGCGGGTTGATTGCCACACATCACGCCCTTGGCTGTTCCAAAGGCCACCGCACCACCTACAACGGTGACTGGCATATTGCCGGCAGCGAAGGAAGCATTACCTGGGAGGGTTCGCAGGTATTCATCACTCACGGCCACAAGACCGCAAAGCCTGGCCGCGAAGAAGTGAAGCTCGATGTGCTGGCCGAAGACGGGCAGAAGAGCATCCTTACCGAGTTCATCTCCTCCATCGAAGATGGCCGCGCACCAGAGTGTAACAGCGAGGACAACCTGAAATCGCTGGTGATGACCTTTGCTACCGTGGAGAGCGCGATTCAGCAGAAGTTTGTGGATGTTGCGCCGATGCTCGATTGAGCTGTTGGATCTCAGAAACAAATAAAGCCTCAGCGAGATTACTCGCTGGGGCTTTTTTTCTCATACCCTTTAACTCAGAAGGTTGAGGCGGCCGCGCAGGCCATTTCAAGAGGTAGAAAGCAGAGCGATAAATACATGTCGCAATAGCTCCAGTTGCCCCCAGAAGACGACAGCACTGCCTCTGTTGCCTACAATGCAAACCTGACGAGAATGCAAGTATTACTGCCGTTCGGCGGGAGTGTAGCTGACCCAATTGCCAATAGACATGGTTTCACAATTCCTTCGCAGAGATCCAGTCCGTCTGATTCCGCAGTCGCTGCTGATTGGGCTCATAGCGTTCTCTGGCCCAGCGATCTCGGCGTCATTCAAAGACATCGTCCAGGAATATATTGGCGATGGGCTTGAGTTGGCTATCACACCCACGCCGCAGCAGTCGAAGTTTTCGGATGAGATGTTTGAGATCGGCCCGGTGCAGATCATCATGCCTCCCGGCGAATACGGCGCGCCGACTACCATCCAAACCCAGGCAAAGACCCTCTTCGATGGCAGCCTCGGGAAAACTCCGTTCCGCATCCTGGTAGGAAATTCGAACCGAAATCCTGAAACTCGGAAGGTCATCGGCAAACTCCAATTCCCCTCCGGTGTGGAAAAGTACGGTGAGGAGGCCTATCAGCTTTATGCTGGAAAGGACCCATCCGAACCAGACAGTTCGCTGATCATTCTCGCCGGGAATTCTCCCGCAGGTGATTTCTGGGCATTGCAGAGTCTGGCGCAGGTCGTCGCTGAAAAGAATGGCATCAAATACGTCCGCGGCGCGGCCATCGCCGACTGGCCGATGTTCCCAAAACGGGGCAATAAACGGCCCCGGGTCTGGGAGCACCGTTTCAAAGCCAACTACATGTGGGTTTACCGTTCCGACAAAAAATTTGTGGATGTTTTCAGAACAAAAGGGGCCTGGGTCTACGCCCCGAAAGCTATTGACCTTGCCGATCCGGAATGGCAGCCAACGATTGTGACTTCGGCAAAGCAGGCTTTTGAAAACGGCATCCGTGAATTTGTTGTCAAATACGATGACACCCCAAGGTCGATGACCCCGGCAACAGGTGAGATGTTCGGAGGGAATTACTTTGCGGCACAGGTGAAGTTCCTCACCTCGATGTTCAACACAATCAAGTCGTGGGATGAGCGTTGCGACGTTTTCTTTATGCCCCAGCCATATTGGACGAACGCTTTCGATCTTCAGGAGTACGGCGACGGATTGAAAAAGGCCGGAGGTCTTCCGCCAGGTATGGGGTTGAGCTTCTGCGGCCAGGAAGTCATTTCGACAAAAATCCCACTCGAATGCGTCACCAAGGCTCAAGAGGTGCTGGGACTCACCGGGCACAAGGCACAGATTTACGACAATTACCCGAGGGGCGGTGATTTCAGTGCCTATCAGGATCGTGACCCAGATCTGTGGAATACCGTCGAATGCATCTTCCCGGAACGAGGCACGCCAATCAGCCGTGCGACGGTTTACGATTATCTTTGGAACCCCGGGGCATACGATCCGGAACGTTCACTCAAGCTCGCCTGCCGTGAGTTTGCCGGCCGCCGGCCTGATGCCTACCGGGCGCTTTACGATTATGTGACCACCTGGAATCGTGAGCGCAATGCCGCGGCATTCATGTCCAATGCGGATGCCGGGAAACAACTGCCCGCCTCCGCCAGGATGCTGCGCGAAAAATACGAAGCTCTCGAAAAGATCATGAAGCCGGAATCGGTTGAAGGCGAAAACAGATCGCTTGCCACGGAATCCGGACTCCTGACCAGTTTTCTTCACGGTGAAAACTGGGGCGAGAGCGCGGCTCTGGATGAAAGGGAAAAATACAATCCTCTGATGATTCGCCACGGCTACCGTGAGGCCAGGGCCCGCCGGCGAACCGGACCGATTGCCATTGATGGTAGTCTGGATGAGCAAGCATGGAACGCCGCGGAAGTCATGACCGACTTCTCCTATTTTCGGCAGCTCGGCCCAACGGAGAAAAACGCCAATCCCGCCGCCCCGGTCGCCGCGGCAGACGAACAGTCCGAAGTGCGCGTGCTTTATGATGACGAATATCTTTTTGTCGGCGCGCTTCTCAAATATGCCAAGCCACCTCAATTGCCGAACTGGGGAAAGGAACACAAAGCCGGCGACAGGGCACTGTATGCCTGGCGGGTACCGGGCATGGAAATTTGTATCGACCCGGAACGAGATCGTGATAGCTACTTCCAAATCATGCCTAATCTCCAAGGCTGGTTTTGTGAACTGCATTACGCGGGTTTCGGCTCAAAGCAGGGCGCCGGCGGCTGGTGGCATTCGGGCTTGGATTTCAAGGCCGCGGTCGGTGAGACCTCGGGCGTTCTTGAGATTCGGATTCCTCTAAAAAGCCTCGGCGATCTGCCAAAACCGGGGGATCGCTGGGGCATGCAGCTCTGCCGCAACCTGAACGGCGCTTCGACCTGGAGCTACATGTTCGAGTTTTTTGGGTTCCGGTATCCCATGCACTTCGGCACGTTGATATTCGAATGACGGCGCAAACGTTTTTCCTCTGGCCTATATGTCTTCGACTGAATCGTTTCGACCCCTTCTTCTTGACCTTGCGTACAGCGCCGGATTGCTCGCTGCCAGCCCGTTCCTCGCTTTCAAGATGCACACTTCGGAACGCTATCGTTCCGGATGGAAGGAGCGGTTTGGCGATATCCCGATTCGTGGGGGCGGCCAGCCATGCCTCTGGATTCACGCGGCGTCGGTTGGCGAGGTGCAGGCCGCCCGGCCGCTTGTAGCGGAATGCCAACAACGATTTCCGAATCTCGAGATCGCCATTTCCACGCAAACGCAGACCGGCCAGGAAATGGCCCGCAGGACATTGCCGGAATGCATTTCCTTCTATTATCCACTCGACCTTTCACCCATTGTGCGACGCGCTCTCGACCGTATTCGGCCAGACTGCATTGCGCTTGTTGAGAGGGAAATCTGGCCAAACTTCACATCTGTCGCCAAGTCACGCGGCATTCCGGTAGTTCAGGTAAACAGCCGTTTGAGTTCGTCTTCGTTGAAGGGCTATCGCTGGCTGTATCCCGTCATCGGCAAAACTTTACAGTCGATAGACCACTTCATCGTTCAGTCGGAGGAGTATGCTGAACGGCTTCGCCAACTGGCCATCCACGAAAAAAGAATCCAGGTGGCCGGGAACCTCAAATACGATGGGATTCCAACCACTATCGATTCATCCGAGGTGGATCGACTGCGGAAAGAGACCGGCATCAGAGCCAATACACCGGTCTGGGTGTGTGGGAGCATTCATCCGCAAGAGGTATCGGTTGCCATCCGGGCCTGGCGGCAGTGCCTGGCTGAAACACCTGAAGTCCAGTTGCTGCTTGCACCGCGGCATATGGAGAAGATCACGGATATCGAAAGAGACTTGCGGGCTCTCGGTGTGGCACACGTTCGGAAAACAGAAAAGTCACGAGGTGACCTGCCGGAAAAGACGGTTCTTATCGCGGACACCATGGGTGAGCTTAGAGGCATTTACGCCCTGGCAACCGTGGTGTTCGTAGGAGGCACGTTCAATGAGGTGGGGGGGCACAATCTCATCGAGCCGGCGGCGTTTGGAAAACCGGTTCTGTTTGGCCCACACATCCATGCCCAGAGCGCGGATGCCAGCGCTCTGGTCGCCGCCGGAGGGGCGGAACAGTGCCAGACAGAGGAGATGTTGGCGAAACAGTTGCGCCGCCTGTTTAATGACCGCGCTCATGCGGAAAGCATGGGTTTAAGGGCTCAGGAGGTCATTCTGAGCAATACGGGGGCGGCAAGAAAAACCGTCGACATTATCGCACCATACCTGACAATTGGGGAAACCATCGATGAGCAACCGTAAACGCTCACTTTTCACATCTGAGTCAGTGTCCATGGGGCATCCGGACAAGGTTTCAGACCAGATTTCGGATGCCATCCTTGACGCTCTTTTCGAACAGGACAATCAATCCCGTGTGGCGTGTGAGACGCTTGTTAATACGGGGCTGGTCGTGGTCTCCGGTGAAATTACCACCAAAGCAGTCATCGATGTACCGGATATCGTGCGGCGCACCATCAAGCGTATCGGATATGACGATTCCACCATGGGATTCGATTACAAGTGTTGCGCAGTGATGGTCTCGCTTGACCGCCAATCTGCTGACATTTCCCAGGGTGTTACCGCCGATGAAAGCCTGCACCGGCGGCAGGGCGCGGGCGACCAGGGAATGATGTTCGGTTTCGCCTGCCGAGAGACCCCGGAACTGATGCCGCTGCCGATTTCCCTGGCGCACAAACTCGTCGCCAAACTGGCCACGGCGAGGCAGACGGGAACTCTGGCTTATCTGCGGCCTGACGGCAAATCCCAGGTAACCATCGAATATGCCAACGGCGAACCCAAACGTGTTCATACGGTTGTCATTTCCAACCAGCATGACGAAGACGTCGACCATAAGACACTGCGGGATGACATCATCAAAAAGATCATCAAAGAAACTATCCCCGACGGACTGCTGGACGACGATACGATTTACCACGTCAACCCCACGGGCCGTTTCGTTGTTGGCGGGCCGCACGGTGACTGCGGCCTTACCGGGCGTAAAATCATCGTCGATACCTACGGCGGGCGCGGCCGGCACGGTGGTGGCGCATTTTCCGGAAAAGATCCGTCCAAGGTGGATCGAAGCGCCGCCTATGCCGCACGCTGGGTGGCCAAGAATATCATCGCCGCAGGGCTCGCCGATATCTGTGAAATCCAGCTTTCCTATGCCATTGGAGTCGCCGATCCAGTGTCTTTGCTGGTCTCTACCGAAGGCACCGCGAAGATCTCCGAAGAGAAGATCGAGGACATTGTCAAAGATCACTTCGACCTGACACCGAGCGGAATTATTTCAGCCCTCGACCTGCGGCGTCCCATCTATGAAAAGACCGCCTATCACGGCCACTTTGGCCGGGAAGACCAGGGCTTCACATGGGAATTGACCAACAAGGCAGACGAACTGAGGAAGGCGGCAGGGCTTTAGATCACAGGAGTTGGAGTAACGACTTTAGCCGGGTTCTTCGCCAGTGCGATGCCGCCCAAATCCGGCTAAAGCCGTTACTCCAACGCAGAGAGCCAACTCACTTATTACTCACTACTCAACTTGGGAATTGCACCAATGGCTAAGAAAAAAGCATCAACAAAAAAGACGTTGGATTACAAAGTCGCAGACCTCTCACTCGCCGAAGCCGGCCGCCTGCGAATAGACTGGGCTGAATCACGCATGCCCGTCCTCATGTCGCTTAAAGAGAAGTTTACAAAGTCAAAGCCGTTCAAGGGCATGCGAATCGCCGGTTGTATCCACGTGACCAAAGAGACCGCGGTCCTTGTCCGGGCGCTGCGGGCTGCAGGCGCTGAAGTCAGTTGGTCCGGCTGTAATCCGCTTTCAACTCAGGACGACGTAGCAGCGGCCCTCGCTGCCGAAGGCGCGTCCATTTATGCGTGGCATGGACAGGATCGTGACGGCTTTTACTGGTGCATCGACAAGACTATCGAATTTAAGCCGACGCTTACCCTCGACGACGGCGCAGACCTGATTAACAGAGTGCACAATAAATATCCTGAACTCTGTGACTCGATTTACGGGGGCACAGAAGAGACCACCACCGGCGTCCATCGCCTCCGGGCCATGGCGAATGACGGCGCATTGAAGTACCCCATCTATGCTGTCAACGACAGCGAGACGAAGTGGGATTTCGACAACGTGTACGGTACCGGTCAGTCTTCAATCGACGGTATTCTGCGTGCCACAAGCATTCTGATCGCCGGCAAGAATTTTGTCGTCGCCGGTTACGGGCATTGTGGCCGCGGGGTCGCAATGCGAGCGGCCGGGCTTGGTGCAAGCGTCATCGTCACTGAAGTCATCGCAACCAAGGCACTCAAAGCCATCCTCGAAGGCCACCGCGTCATGCCAATGAGCCAAGCCGCTAAGGTCGGCGATATCTTTATCACCACGACCGGCATGAAAGACATCATTACCAAGGAGCACTTCGCCAAAATGAAGGACGGCGCGGTCGTCTGCAACACCGGTCACTTCGATTGTGAACTAAACCTGGACGACCTGAAGTCACTCACAAAGAAAGTCCGTGAGATTCGCTCCAGCACCGAAGAATATACGCTTAAAAACGGCAACCGGGTTTACGTGCTCGCGCAGGGACGCCTGGTGAACTTGGCCGCGGCAGAAGGGCATCCTTCCGAGGTCATGGATATGTCGTTCGCCAACCAGTTCCTCGCCCTGAAGGCTCTGGCCGAAAATGGCAAGAATCTCGAGAACAAGGTCTACGAGCTTCCAAAAACGTTGGACCAGGAAATTGCTCAGATCAAACTGAAGACCATGGGGCTCCGAATCGATAAACTTTCCAAAGATCAGTCAGATTATCTCACTGATTATTCATCGGGAACGTAAGAACAAAGAATGAAGTGGTGGAGTGATGCACCGCTCCATCATTCTCTTCCAACAAAAAAAGGCATGCTTGAACAGCATGCCTTTTATTTGAATTTCGGACTCGGGCTTACCTGTCTAACGCCCTTTTTTCTTCCAGAGTTGGCCTCTACGTTTGCCCAAGGTAGGTTTGCGGCCATGATTGGCTCTCTTGCTTCGCCAAGTAAGCTTTCTTCGCATTTTGTCTGACATTTGAATCTCTCCTCTTATTGATTCCCATTTGTTAGAACACGGGACTATAGTGACTTTCCGAACCTTCGCATGCCGTTTGTCATTGGTCACGATTAGTACCTTATTTCCCTGGTTTCTGGCACGGCCGGCCAGCAGTGAGACCAGAATTGTTACAGACGAGGGCTACCTTCTGGCCGTGCCTCACACAGAAAAGATCCGCCCGCTTCTGGTCAGTCTTCATGGCACGGATGATAAACCCGCAGATGCACTTAACGCCTGGCTAAGCGCTGCGGCGGCATCTGAGATCTACCTCCTGTGCCCCTCGCCATTATCCGGCAACTGGAGGCCTTCTACAGATCAGCCTCACATACATACGCTCATAAGACAGGTCGTCCAGAACCATCGGGTAGATCGACGCAGGATCTATCTGACTGGTTTCTCTTCGGGGGCAACGATGGCAAGCATTCTGGCACTTTCGAAGACCACGGGCTTTGCCGCAGTGCTGCTCAATTCAGGCCATTACCCTGCCGACCTGGAGATACCTTCCAGTTCATGCAAACTCGCCACACATCTTGTACATGGGGCAAGAGACGGCGTCTTTCTCCCTGCTGAAGCGAGACAACATGCAAAGAGACTTGGAGATTCCGGATTTGTGATTTCGTACACGGAGGTCAGCGACATGGGACACAGCTACGTCACCGGCAAGCTTGCGCGGGAGATGCTGGCATGGCTTATGTGTTTCAAAGCCATGAAATGATGGTTGCCGGTGCTCTGCGGATGGCTGTCATCCTGATTTTTCCTGCCACAGACTCTCCGTCTTGATATCCGTGATCATCGCGTGGCCCGGCGTGTGTACGATCATCAAGGGCAGCTTCGCATTTTGCGCGACGATACTGGGCGTCACTCCGCAGGCCCAGTAAAGGCGATCATGGCCTTCTTCCGTTTCGATCTGGCCGCCTTTCGGGTAAAGCGATCTGTGCGGATCGGCAATCCCCAGCTTCTCGTGATCATTCTTGCTCAGTGGCCCGCCGTGGCACTTTGGGAAGTGGCTGGTGTACTCGGCAACCGTGTCTGTCACTCCCGGCAGGAAGCTGCGCATCGTGACCACAATCTTGCCGTGAAACACGTCGAACGGTTCACAATCCAGATCGGTCATGAAGATACAGGGCCCAAACGTGGGTGCGTAACCTTTCTCCCGAAGCAGCCCATCAAAGGAGACACTTGAGCCGATCAGGAAAGTGACCGTATCGCCGGTAAAAAACTCTCTCACGTCCTTGACGGATTCAGTAATCACACCATTTCGAATGACATCGTACGAGCCCAGGTCAGTGCGGATATCTAGCTGCTCCGCAACCGCAGGACACCCGGTTTCACCTGCCGTGATGATTTGTACAACGGGACATGGCTTGGGGTTCTTCTGACAGAATTCCTCGAACGCGTCGGCGTACTGCTTGTCCATCATGACGACGTTGACACACAGGTAGCCGGGTAGTGCTCTGGAGGCGGCACCTGCGAGTTGGTTTCTGCGACAGGCCAGTCTTACCTCCAGCGGGTTTTTGTATCCAGACATGGAGAACGTGCATTGGCTGGGGGAAATTTTGGCTTCGTATGGGAGCATCTCGGGTGTGCCCCCTACAACAGTTCTCTTTTTACCGAACGGCTCCACTGTTTCTGAAAATAAGGATCGCCGTTCAAATAGACACTCAGGCTCAGGTTCATCATCAGAGTCTGTTTGTTGCTGGTCAAGGATCCTGTGGCTTCGGAGAGAATTTCACATCCCGCCCATGAAACGGTGCCGCTGTTTTTTGCGTTGGCCCAGGCCACGGCCGGGTCGCGCTGGGAGACGCCGAATTCTCGTTCGCCCATTCGAAAGCGATATTGATCTTCAAGGACATCGTGAATGACCTGCCACGGAGCGCTGCCGACGCCGGTCGCACGGGGCTGGCTGATCGATTCCTGAAATTCAAAGGCAGGAGTCTCGCCGCCGTCCCAGACAGGCAGGGCGATCTGAGACGGAAAGTCCGGCCCCCAATGGACTGTTATGTCTCCTTCGAATGGTGTAGGCCAGACGTTGGGGAAATCTGATCCGGTGATGCTCACGCGGATGCGATTGCCAGTCGTAAATTTCCAGGCAGTGGCTTCGAGGTGAAATTCAATGCGAGTAATCTCGCCGGGCGGTAATGGCGCTGGTTTATCCATCCCATGCCGGCGGGTCGCATTGAGAATGCCTCGCGTCACCAGGATGCTTGAGCCGTCAGGGCCAACTTCGCTGAGGCGTACGGCGATGGGGATGACCGATGCATTCGAGCTGATGAACAGGCTGGCCATTGGGTTGCCGAAGATGTGCAGATCTTCTTGTAAAGGCGGCGACATGAAATTGATGGCTTTTGCTTCGTCCTTGTTTTGATCGCCGGGCAAACAGAATGGAACTCCTGCATCCCACAGACCACCGTTGGTGCAGGCCGCTGGCAGATAGGGGGTTGTTCGGCTACCGGCCTCTTCCGGATGCTGTTCCGTATATGCTCCACTGCAAAGAAAACCGGGGACCGACTTATTTAGTTGTTTTTCCTCGGTTGGCAGGTCCGTCGCCATCCGCCATGACCCGGCGATCACGGTCCGATCCACACGCGGCTCCTCGAACTCCCGAATGTAAACCTGAACGGCAGGCTCTTCATCGACCCCGTTGTCCATCTCTTTGAGCCAGCGATCCCACCAGCGCAAGAGCTCGTAATGGATATCAATTCGGGGCCCGCAGTGGGAAGTGTCCGGGTAACTGTGGGACCACGGCCCCATCAACAGCTTCTTCGGGCATTCCAAAGCGCGGAACACCCGCAACGGCGGATTGAGGTAGCCGTCATTCCAACCGCCGATCAACATGGATGCGGCCTCGATCTTGTCGTAGTGGCCGATGACAGAGCCGCTGGCCCAATAGTCGTCTTCTGTCTGATGCTCAATCCATTTCAGAAGGTACGGCTCGCTGCCGTTCAGCCGCTGCTTCCAGAGTTCGCTCCATTTCTCGCCCACAGCGGCCGGGAAAGGTGGCAGGGCGTTGCGAGCGACCATGCTCAGCCCGTAGGTCAGCATGTCGTAGTAACCACGCAGGCAGCCGCCTTTGTAATGGCAATCATCGGTGTAGCGCCTGTCAGTGAAGTAAGCAGGCGCAATGGCCTTCAGTGCAGATGGTGCTTTGGCCGCCACCTGCAAAGAGGTGAACCCACTATATGAGGCACCAAGCATGCCCACGTTTCCGTTACACCATTTCTGCTCAGCCAGCCAGGCAATGGCGTCACAGGAATCCTGTGTTTCTTCTGACATGTATTCATCGAGGCTTAAACCGTCAGAATTGCCCGTGCCCCGTGAATTCAAATAGATAAAAGCATACCCTCGCTTTGCGAAGTAATGAGCCATCTCACTGGTGCTGCCGTCCGATCCGCTTCGGTAAGGATCATTCCAAAGAAGCGCAGGGAACTTGCCCGCTGCATCCGGCCGGCAGATACATGCCCCCAATTCCAATCCGGACCCTACAGGTATCCGCTGCGTGTTCGTGACGTTGTATTCGAACTCTTCGACTGAGACGATGTGACGTTTACTCATGGTAATCTTTAGGGGAACGTGAATATCAATTCATAGCTCATAACAAAGGATAGGTGTCACGTTAACCGAGTTGTCGGCTGAGGCGAGCCACCAACGCAGATGAGAATACTGCCTGGCAAACTTTTCGTTCGTGGATTTGCCGAGTTTGGTTCCCAGATAGCACTCATTCTCTATGGCATAGTGCCAGTCTCTATGAATACTGGCGGGGTATAATTTTTTGTACAGCCAGACTCAACAGGCCATTCGCAGGCTGATCATAAGTATTCGAGCATTGTCCGGTCAGATTCGGTAAAGATTGAAGATGAGACACCAATCAATGAGATTTTCTCTACTCATTACTCGATACATACGCTTTTTGATATCACCGCGGCTCTCGGTATAAAAGTTTCTTTCCATCCCTTTCTAGCGAGGACACTATCATCGAACCTGAAACTCTTGCTGCCTTTTGCGCCAGGATTCTTGAGGACAAGCATGCAGAAGAGATCGTTATCCTCGACTTGCGTGGAATGAGCGCCCTGGCGGATTTTTTTCTGTTTGCAACGGCTGAGAGTACACGACAGTTCCGGGCTATTTCGGACAGCATCCGGCGTTCCTGCAAGAATCACCAGATCAAGGTCGGAAACGTCGAAGGTAAGGATTCCGGGCGATGGTTGCTCGTCGATTGTTTCGATGTCATCGTCCACGTCTTTGACGCTGAGTCTCGTGTCTATTACGACCTTGAGCTCCTCTGGGGGGATGCACCCCGGTTGGATTGGCGGGGCATCGAAACACCTGAAATCCCGCTGACACCACCCGCACGCGAGGAACGTGTCTATCGAACATTGAGCCTGCCTGAGTGAGGAAGATTTGAAGAAGCGAGTTGTCATCACGGGAATGGGGGCGATCTCACCCGTCGGCCAGGATGTTGAAACCTTCTGGGACAACCTCTCCAACGGTCGCTCAGGTCTTGCTGACATTACTCGATTCGATATCACCGATACTCGTAATTCTCTGGGGGGCGAAGTAAAGAACTGGGTATCGCCGCCCGAGTGGACCAGCCACAGTCGTGCGGTGCAGTTTGCACTTTGTGCTGCGAGACAGGCAGTCGAGGACGCCGGGTTGAGTGGCGGGCCGCGGGTGGGCTGCTGCCTGTCCACAAATTTCGGCGGCACCGAGATGGGTGAAGCTTTCTTTCGCAGCCTGGCTGGTGAGGGTGAGATCCGTGCCGGGGATTTTGCCGGCATTTCGTTCAGCACGGCCACCGACCTGGCCGCCCGGGAATTCGCTCTGGCCGGGCCGCAGGCATCGATATCGCTGTCGTGCGCTTCCGGTGTTGCTGCACTTGGATTCGCTATGGACCAGATCCGACTAGGCCGCGCCGATGCCATGCTTGCCGGCGGCTATGACGAACTGGCTCTCTTTTCCTATGCGGGTTTGTGCGCACTGCGCGCAGTGACGCCGGATACCATTCGCCCCTTTGACTTGCGTCGCAAGGGCACGATTTTTTCCGAAGGCGCGGGGGTGGTCGTTCTCGAGTCCCTCGAATCAGCGCAGGCCCGCGGGGCAATCATTTATGCCGAGGTTCTTGGACACGCCATGAACAACGACGCGTTCCATATGACCGCTCCCGACAAAGAAGGCCACGGCATCCATGCGGTGATGTCCAGTGCTCTAAAGGACGCCGGTATCAACAGAGAAGAAATTGACCATATTAACGCCCACGGCACAGGCACTCCTTACAATGACCGGATTGAAACATCCTGCATCAAGCATGTTTTCGGAGATCGGGCGTCGAAAATTCCAGTCGTCTCCGTAAAGTCAGAAATGGGGCACACGATGGGCGCTGCAGGCACGCTGGAAGTCATCTGCGCAGTTAAGACTATTCAGGCACAGTTCCTTCCGCCGACGATAAATCTGGAAGAGCCTGACCCTGAATGTGACCTCGATTATGTTCCGGGCGTGGGCAGGCCGTATGAAGTTCAAACGGTTTTGAGCAATTCCTATGGAATTGGAGGCACAAATGCCGCCGTCATATTGCGGAAAGCTTAGCCATAATTGGCCTTGTTATAAGGGCAAGTCTCTGCTAGAAATGCTCTGGAGAGGTGTGGAAGAATCTGTGGCGGGTAATTCGTTCGGCCGAGTATCCTGGAAGGAGAGTGACTGATGTCAAAGGCAGTGACCTCTGTAACCCAAATAGGCAACAATCTTTCAAACGTTTCTGACACTGTTGATGAGTTGGTGAATCCTGTAGAGGGAGTCCTCAATGAACAGGATTGTTACGCACTCAAAACAGCCCTGACAGAGATGCTTGTGAACGCCATCGAGCACGGAAATCTGGGCATCACATTCGAAGAAAAGAAGATGGCGCTCGAGTCAAACTCATTCGGTAAACTTTTGGTGGAGAAGCTGGCCAAGGCTGAACAGTACGGCCGGGAAGTCGTTGTCACTTTTTCCAGGAACGAAAGCTCCGTGACCTATGTCATTCGTGACCAGGGACTGGGATTTGATCCATCCAAACTGCCTGACCTGGATGATCCGGAGTCCATGTGGTTAGAGAACGGACGAGGCATCCAGATCAGTAAAGCGCTGGTTGATGAGGTCCGGTACAACCAGACAGGTAATGAAGTGACGCTGGTCAAATATTTGAGTGGCCAACCGGTGGAATCCGCAGCTGTTTGAGCATCCCCCTTGCCTCTGGCTGTCACCCATGCGAATCCCATTTGGGTAAATTCGCGAAACCCGTTAGGTTTCGTACATGCAATCCGACCGACGTTCGTTCGTTCGCAAAAATGAAGAGACACGGGTTTTCACGGTCTCTGAAATCACCCATGAAGTAAAGACGGCGATTGAGCGGGCCATCCCACAGATTTGGCTCAAGGGGGAAGTCTCCAATGTTAAGACTTCCCAGGCCGGGCACATTTATTTCATTCTGAAAGATCGCTATTCCCAGCTTAATGCTGTGATCTGGAAATCGACTGCATCAAGGCTGAGATTTCAGATCGAAAATGGTCAGGAACTGCTGGTGAACGGGCGAATCGAAGTCTATCCGCCGCAGGGGGGCTATCAGATCATCGTCGACCAGGCGCAGCCCCGCGGAGTCGGCGATCTGCAAGTGGCGTTTGAGCAGATGAAGGAAAAGCTCGCAAAGGCAGGCCTGTTCGACGAATTCCATAAACAAAATCTGCCGCCTCTGCCGATGAGAATCGGGGTTGTAACTTCACCCACGGGCGCGGCGTTTCGAGATATTCTGACAGTGCTCAAGAGGCGTTTTCCCGCGGTGGAGGTGCTGTTGAATCCTGTTCAGGTCCAGGGTCAGGGCGCCGCGCATCAGATCGCTAACGCCATCCGGCAAATGAATGTGATAGGCGGTATCGACCTGCTGATAGTCGGCCGCGGGGGCGGGAGTATGGAAGATCTGTGGGCGTTCAACGAAGAGGTGTTGGCTTGGGCTATCTACGAATCCGATATCCCGATCATCTCTGCCGTAGGACATGAGACGGATTTCACCATCGCGGATCTGGTCGCAGACTACCGCGCCCCAACACCAACCGCTGCCGCAGAGATTGCCGTGCCAGATGGTGCCGAATTGCTGCAACGACTGGAAGACTTCCAAGGTGTTTTCCGCAGATCCCTGCAGAATGGGCTGAATGAGGCGCGGCTACGATTGAAGGCCTGCTCCGAGAGTTACGCCCTGCGACAGCCAGTCGAACTCGTACGCCAGAAGCAACAACGACTGGACGAACTCGTTGACCGCCTGAGTCTCCGAATGCGTGAGCGAGTAACGCACGCCAGGGATGAAATGCATCGCCTGGCCGGAATGCTGGAAACCCTCAGCCCGTTGAAAGTCATGCAGCGCGGATACAGCGTCGCACGCAAACAGGATGGAGTTGTTATCAATAAAGTAGATGACATCGCACCCGGCGAACTGATGGAAACAGTCCTGTCGAGAGGCAGGATTCAATCAAGAGTCGAATCACTGGAAAAATTGGATCATGCCTGAAAAAGAAGCCGAACAAGAAGCCGAAAGCTTTGAAGATTCCATGTCCCGTCTGGAAGAGCTTGTTTCTGGACTGGAACGAGGGGACCTGTCCCTCGACCACTCGCTCAAAAAATACGAGGAAGGCATCAAGCTGCTCAGGAAGTGTGAATCATTCCTGAAAACTGCGGAGCAGCGGGTGCGGGTTCTGTTGCATGATGATTACGGAAACGTGGAACAGCAACCGTTTAATCCCGCCAGCGCGGCAGAGTCGTCCGAAGCAAACAGCAGATTGCCCGAACGGCATGAGCCCGCGGATGATAGCCCTCCAGACAACGAAGATGATGATGACGATATACCTTTTTGATTCCGCCGAAAAACCATTCGAGAATTCGAGAAATTAGAAGCTACCTCACGGCGGCAACACAAACTTTCGGTTGAGCGGCATCTACGTAAATGTTCAGTGAACCCATTGGGGCAGTTTTTCGTAGTGCACCAGTAATGGCGCTTGGGGGCGAGAATCGCCCCAAGAAGGTGATGGCTCGCTCACTACAAACATGCGTCTACAAAGTGGTTGCGTCCAGAGGCTGCAGTACGAGGAAACGATACATTGTTTAATGTCGCAAAAAGGTGGATGTCAGAAAGAGTCATCTTAAGGATTCACTCATGCCGCTGTGCCTCGCCTTCATTACGGCTTAAAGCCAAATCCGCTTAACCCATCCCTGCTACCATGTCCAACTTGCCAGGAATTAGACCAACTGATATGCACCTCAAACGCCGTCAACTTCTCAAGGCCGCTTTGGTTGCCTCGATGACACACTCACTTTTGCAAGCCGCGCAAGATAAGAAGAGCATGACATTCGGATTCAGTACCTACGGGATGAAAGGCATTGCTACTGAGACGGCGGTGCAAATCCTGTCCGACATCGGTTTCAACGGGGTCGAACTCGCCGTCTGGGAGGGCTGGGACGCCGCACCTGAAAGTGTGAATTCCGAACGAAGGAAGCGAATTCGGGGTGCCTTAAGGGAACACGGTATTCGCCTCTCCGCTCTGATGGAGAATCTGAAACCGTCGGCGGATGCAGGTGAGCAGAAAAAGACCGGAGACCGTCTCAAAGCGGTTGCAGGTCTCGCTCACGACCTTTCACCAGATGATCCACCGGTGATTGAGACGACCCTTGGCGGCAATCAGTGGAAAAATTCCAAACATCTGTTCGTGGAACGAATGGCCGTCTGGTCAGAAATCGCTGAACAAACGAAAACCGTCATCGCCATCAAGCCGCATCGTAGTAACGCGATGAGTCGCCCGGAAGAGGCCGTCTGGCTTTTGAAACAACTGGATGAGCCAAAGTGGCTCAGAATGGTCTATGACTACAGTCATTTCGACCGGCGGGATATGACCCTCGAAGACACGATCAAGACATCCTTGCCCTATACCTCATTTGTAGCCGTAAAGGATACTGCCGAAGTAGACGGACAAGTCCGTTTCGCCCTGCCAGGAGACAGCGGGCGCATCGATTACACCAAACTCCTGACCATGCTTAAAGAAGGAGGCTACACCGGGGACGTCAACTGTGAAGTCAGCGGCCAGATTTGGAACGTGAAGGGCTACGACCCAATCGCCACAGCCAGGAAGTGTTATGCGAACCTTGCCCCTGCCTTTAAACTGGCCGGGCTCTCTCTGAAGTAGGGCTGGTTGTCAGCCAGTTCACAAATAGTTTCATTCCATACCCTAGAAGTCTTGAACATGAACTCATACCTCTCAAAAACGATTGTCGCCTTTCTGATTTCTGTTCTGCTGTCACCAATCAGTTGCGTCCAGAAGAAAAAAGACGCCCCTCCGCAAGAACCACAGTTCACCAAGGTCATTGCTCAAAAAACCAGTATGCCGGTAAAAATAGACGGCATCCTGGATGATGAGATTTGGAAGTCTGCGCCGATCCACACAGCAGCCTTTGATAAACGGCGCCAGGATGCACCACAGGAACCCGGCACCGTTCAATTCGCCTGGGACGATAAAAATCTTTACATGGCGGTAAAGTTTGTGGATACAGACATCGTGGCCGAAGGAGAGGAAGATCAACTCCATCACTACAAAATGGGCGACCTGGCAGAGCTGTTCCTGAAGCCGGAGAACAGCACTTGGTATTGGGAGCTCTATGTGACGCCTCATGGTAAGAAGACAAGTTTCTGGTTCCCCGGGCGTGGCAGATTCGGTCTGGAATCAGGCTTTCAATACAAAATGGAACTGCAGGTTGGCGCCAGAATAGAAGGCACTCTGAATGACTGGAGAGATAAGGATTCTTACTGGACGGGCGAGATGGCCGTGCCAGTCAGTGAATTGACGAAATACGGGGATTCCTTCGGGCCCGGTTCGGATTGGCGAGTCTTCCTCGGCCGATACAACCTGTCAAGATATCTGTCGCGACAAGAATTGAGCATGTTCCCAAGCCTTCGCTGGACTGATTATCATCTGCATGAGGATTACGGGGTGCTGGAATTTGCCGAGTGAACGGCCCGAAAGAATTCCCTGGATTTGAGGTGACCGCTGCCTCGTTCCTGACTTCCCAGCCGAATGTCGGAAAGGCGAACGGGTCCAGCCTTGGGAATGCCCGGTATGTCGTGCATACACAGACCACCAATAATTACTGGTGGTCTGTTCCAGTCTTCCTGGTTTTGGGCTTCCTTTCGGCGGCATCTGCTGAACTGTTTCTCGTCAAGGATGGAAAACCGGAAGCAGTCTTAGTTCTGCCCGAAAAGCCGAGTGTCATCGAAGACTTCACACGCCAGATGCTCGTCAGTCATTTTCTTCAGATGACCGGGGCAAAGGTTCCGTGGGTTTTTGAATCCGAATTAGGCATCCTGAAAATAGTTAACGGCAGAGCTCATTGTTCAGCCCAAACCTTTAAGAATTTGAATCTGGTCTTTGCTGGAAACTGTTTTGCGACGACTCAACTCGGAATCAGTACAAACCAGCTCCCCGAGGACTCATTAGTCATTCGCACAGGCTCCAACTGGTTGGTCATCGATGGAAAAGGAAAAGGAGTACAGCACGCGGCGGTAAGAATTCTCGAAAATTCTGGCGTCCGGTACCTTTGGCCTGGTGAGCTGGGCAAAGTTGTGCCCAGGTCGAAAGATATAAGCATTGATCTGAATGTCAGTGAGACGCCCAAACTGAAACAGCGGCGAATACGCAGTCATGGTCTTACGCCCCGTATGTCCACCGGTTTACGCAGGTTGGCATATTCACCTGCTGAATTCACCGCCGCCCGGGCGGAATCAGAAAAGACAGAAGCGATCACGCCCACTTGGTTCGAGTGGCATGGGCTCGGGGGGAGTCTGGATGTGGTGTTTGGTCACGCGTTTGGCGATTCCTGGCAGAAATATGGCAAAGAACATCCTGAGTGGTTTGCGCTGCAGCCCGATGGGACGCGCGATCAAAAAGCGTCTCCCGACCGTTCAAGGTTTTGCCATTCAAACAAAGAGTTAGCCGCGCAGTTGGCAAAAGACTTTCTCGACGCATTGGCCATCAATCCCAACACTCGAAGCTTTCCGATCGGCCTGAATGATGGCGGTCAAACCACCTTTTGTATGTGTGAGGCTTGTAAGGCGCTTGACGCACCTGACGGCGCCGAAGTGAACATTTACAAGATAGGCAAATACGTCTCTCTAAGCGATCGTGTAGTTGCTTTCACCAATCAGGTGGTTCAGCCCGTTTTGGAAAAACATCCGGACGTACTCTTCGGCTACTACGCCTATAGTTGCTACACCTCGCCACCTTTGCGTACCCGGCTTCATCCGAATGTAGTTCCCTCGTATGTTGGTATTCATTATCTCGACGAGGCATATCGAGAAGAAAGCCTGAAGGAATGGGATGCATGGTCAAAAATGGTGAAAGGTGGCCTGATTTTCCGGCCCAACCTATTGCTCGCGGGACGTAGGGCCATCGTGCCTCTGAATTACGTCCACAAGATGACGAAAGACTTTCAGCATCTCTCGAACACCGGGCTCATCGGGACTGACTTTGACTCCTGTCAGCACAACTGGGCCATGCTTGGCCTCAACTACTACGTCCTGTCCAGGTTGCATTGGAATCCGGAATTGAATGTTAATGAGTTAGTTGATGATTACTGCCGTTCCGGATTCGGGCCTGCTGCTGAAGATGTCAGTGCCTATTTCTCTCTGATAGAACAAATGACCGATCAGATGGCTCTTAAGAAAGTCGGCATCACCGATGCTTACTCTTCGGATCGATTCAAGAAACTGAACTCGATCCTTGATGGCGCCAGTGAACGGGCGGCCGAACGAACAGATGTGCTGAATCGGATCGAGTTTCTCAAAATCGGACTCCGTTTCGCCAGACTGCAATCGGAGGTGCATGGATTGCGAAACAAAAAGGTAAATGGTGAGGTGGTTGATTCAGACTCATTCAAGAAACTGCTCGATGAACGTTTTCATCTGATGCGAACTATCTTCTCAAGACATCATATGGCGATAAACGTAGCCAACCTATGCTGGGCAGACTGGGGTTATTGGGGTGTGGTCAGTTGGCAGCGGCCCAGGGTGGAAGAGGGGCTGGCGCCTGAGGCTGGAGAAGAGAAAATTGAATTTGAGTTCTAACTGGACGTGAGCGATGGATGTCAGAAAAGCAGGTCTCATCCCTGTTTTATTTGCTCTTTGTTTTCCGACATTGCTGACGGCGACTTATTTCGTCGTCCTGGCAGATAGTCCTTCCGCTATTCAGCAGGCCGTTTATTCTGTGGGCAAGTTGATTCAGTTTGGTTTCCCGGCCGTCTGGATTTTGCTGATATGCAAAGAGAAATTCGCAAAGCCTGTCTTACACAAATGGGGGCTTGTGGAAGGGCTCGGTTTTGGTGTCCTTACTGCCGGGACCATGTTTGGGCTTTATTGGCTGATGCTGAAACCGTCGGGATTCTTCGAAGAGCCCGGCCTGGCAGTGCGGGAGAAGGTGCTTCGCCTTGGTATGGGCCAACCCTGGAAATTTGTTCTTCTTGCGGTCTTCTACTCGCTCGTGCATTCACTGCTCGAGGAGTATTATTGGCGATGGTTTGTCTTTCGTGAGCTTCGAAAAATCGCAGGAATACCCAGTTCGTTGGTAGTCTCGAGCGTAGGTTTCATGTCGCATCATGTGATTCTGCTGGCAGTGTTTTTCGGATGGGAATCGATCGCCACCTGGCTGTTTTCACTTGGCATCTGTTGTGGTGGCGCAGTCTGGGCACTGATTTATGAGCGGAGTAAATCGATCTACGGACCGTGGGTCAGCCACATGCTCGCTGATTCGGCAATCTTTGTGATTGGGTATGACCTGGTGCGCTGAACTCACGCCGCCGGGCGATCCAATTTGCCTTGAGGAGTCAAATTTTCTAAACGGAGGCTACTCCGGCGAACATGTCTCCACCATTTGGTTGGGGCCGAAGGGCCGTCTTAACCTTAGAGCACGCGCAATGAGATACCCCATGAACTTTAATCCAATACCTCTCTTTATTTGCCTGCTTCAGACAATCTGCTGGCCTGATGTTCCGCCTCCTTTGGAGACCCCTGTCGAGGTGATCGTTTCCGGCAGGACTTCCACCCTCAAGAGCATCACGATTGTAAATGTCGGACAGGAAGTTCCGCGGACCTATGCCGGGAAAAAGATGAACAACACGCCGGGCTTCACCTGGTATGTCAGTCGTCATTTTGCATTGAAGTCGCAGATGGATGAGGGGTTTTCCCGTAGCATGCTCGAGGTGTCTGAACTCGCCTATCCTCACTGGGTGCAACTGATCGGGAGAGAACCATCGGGGATCGATTACACACGAATGGCGATTGTTTACGCCAAGGATCGCAAGGAAGTGGATACTGCGGTAGGGACTGATTTTGGCTCGTTCTGGGCAGGTGGCGGTGGCGGGGTGACGTTCCCACACAATAAGAGCGCTTATAATTACCCAAGCGGCGGCCTCCGGTATCACAAACGCGACTTGGTCATACATGAAAACCTTCACATGCTTCAGTTCTGTGCGGTCGGTGGGAAGGCGCCACTCCGTTTCATGGAAGGTATCACTCACGGAGCGTCGAATCATGTCTACGATGACGAGAGGAAGCAGCTCACGGTTGCAGTGTTTGACAAGGCGACGGTGAACAATCCAATCGATGAGCAACTTGCGGGGATGCGTGAGAAGTTTTTCACGATGAGTGAATTTCTTGAGGGGGCGCCCGGGCAACCGATCGTATTGTATTCCCATTTCTTCTGGACCCATCCGGAGCGGCTTCTTAAATGGCGACTCTGGCGGGACGGCCTCTTCGCACTGAAGCCCTGGGACGATCTGAAGGAAAACGACACGGCCCTGATGCTCGAGATTTTCGGCCCGTTGCAAGACCTGGAAGCTGATTGGAAACGTTGGATCGGGGAGCGGCACAATTCCTTTCACTTCGTGGAATGGGGCTGGGAACAGAGTGCCAACATGCTCTGGTCTTACGGCTGGCCCTGGGACAAAACTGCATACTCGCGAACCAACATCCGATATACGCCCGGGACGACGCTCGAGGCTGATCCGCTGCGTCTTGACTTTCCAGCGTATCCAATGACCGCGATTGTCGGGCCGATCAAACTCGGGGCTCCAGAGCCATCGGTCGGCTGCGCCATTGATTTCAGCCAAACTCCCAATGCTGGAGTTGCAGGGCTGGGTTTCGGAGTCGATGACAAATCGTATTGCCCTGTGCTGATTGCCAAAGGGCAGGCGGTCACCTTTGGAGGTTACAAATTTGGTTTGCCTGGAAAGTCTTTTCCTATTCCGGGTGAGGTACAGCAGGCGGCGAAGGCTGATGGGTACAGATTTGGGCTGACAGTGCAGATCGGCAATCAGAAACTCAAGGCGACTGTCCGTGCAGGTAAACCGGAGAGCATGAAAGAAGTGACGGCGGAGGTGCCCATCGATGCCGAACAACGGAAAAAGATCATGGAGAGCCAAATGGCAGTACTGTCAAAGGACGGCCGACATGGGGTGATGCCATTCTTCGGCCATGAATGGCAGACGGTCGATCTGACAGAGCCGGCCCCACCCAACCGATGGCGGTTCGAGCGATTCGACCACTTGTATGGGCTGTACAAAGCTGCCTTTCGACTGGGCTCAAGAACACCAGAATCGCTCTCCTCCCTGAGTGCTCGAATGCTGTCAGCAGTGGACAAGGATCCGGACGCGCAGACACGGGCGACGGCCGCCTACGATTCTGAGATCAGTAAAGTGGCGCTTGATATAAAGTTGCTCAAGGCAGGCCCTGAACTGAAACAGAATGCACTCTCTGACCTTAGCGGTCTTTGGCTCGATTTGGAATTAACCGAAGACCACGTCCCGGAACATCTCAGAGTGACCGCCAGTATTGGCGGCTTACTGGACGATGGTCATTCCGGCCGCCTCCGTTTTTCTGTCCAGCCGTCTGATGCCATCGTTGCCGTTCCGGAAGTGGAAGCGTTTGATTTGAAATCCTCCCACCAACTCAATTCCATTCGCACCTATCGCCTTGGAAGTGAATCGGGGGCGTTTACGGTGACTGCTCACGTCGATTTGGCCTGGCGGGGCGAAACTATCACCCTTACCACGACAAGAGCCTGCCGGACATCCATCCCACGTTGGCATGTTATCGGCCCATTTAACAATCCGGGTGGGGGTGAAAAGGACATCAAGCATGCAATCGAAAATTCAGATCTAAATCTCAAGCAGACCTATCCGGGCCGTGGCGGAACTGTGTCGTGGCTGCCGTTCACCGGGGGAGTGGGGAGTGGCATCCAGGAGGAAACCTTTGTCGACTTCACAAAGATATACGGGGGTGACAATGTAGCAGCGTACGCATCTACCCAGGTGCTCTGCCCAGAGGCAGTCGATGCCATACTCCTCATCGGGTCCGATGACGGAGTCGTCGCCTGGCTGAATGGCAAACGTGTGCACACCAATTTGGTGTCGCGCGGTTACCATTCCAAAGAGGACGTAGTGCGAATTCGACTTGATGCCGGCCAAAATTCTCTGCTTGTAAAAGTTGCCCAGGGCTTCGGTGGCTGGGCAATGGCGGCCCACATAGTTGGGATGGATGGACTTCCCATTCCGGGAATCAGATACGATTGAAACCAGAATGGCGGGGCTTCAATATCACTTTTGGGCATCCGGATTCTTCATGGTTCTGCGACTGGCCGGTCGTGTCCACCGCAGCGACGACTGACACGAAAAGGGGCGCGTTCTAGTCGTTACTCGCCGGCGCCCAGGCCGTTGAGATCGTCATCCCATTCCAGGGGTTCGGCCTTTTCACCAAGATCGATTGAACTGCGCAAGTCGTCAAGCTTCTTTTGGGCGTTGTTGAGGAGGTCGGTCATGGCCGCACCAGTGTTGCCTCCCGCAGCGGCACCAGATTCCGCATTGCTGTCACCATTCGCGGCACTTATGGCTTCATTTAATTTCTTTATCTGTTCTTTTTTGCGTGTTTTTTCTTTGCCAATTTCGGTTTCCATATCTTTGGCAATTTCGCCTAACTCCTTACTCATCGTCCGTTTTTTTCCTTCCCTCCGAAGCACAATATCGTCTTCAGAACCGAAACCCTTATCCGGTCCAGCGCTGGCGATCGAATATTGCTCTGTCTTTTCAGGATGGTGATACTGGTATTCAGTACCAAATTGGTCATTTGTATTTTTTCGCCCCTTGTCTTCAAAGGCCTCTCCCATGAACGCGATGAATCCCTCCTGGTCGGCCGGAAAGGGGTCTGTGCGACCATCTCCGCTCATAAAACGTTCTCGCTGAAGTGCGTCATCAATTGCGGCCAGTTCGATGCCCGTGAGTGAGGCCTTTACGGTGTTTAGGATATCGCTAACGATATCCATATAACTTGCTGCGAATCCGAGGAGCGCTACAGGAATGGCGAATTTTACAGCAGTGACCATAGCAGTTAGCAACTCCGTAAAAGAGGATGGGATATCATTGAGAAGGAATCCCTAGATTATGTACCGTGAATCGCATCGATCCAGTTAACGACGATCACGTGAACGTCCGTCCCGACGGTCCTCCCTGCGCCCGCCATCTCTACCAGAGCGGCGTTCTGATTCCTGGGGTTCTGGAAGGTATGGTTTACGCAGAGCATGGATACGATCTGTAAGCTGGCTCTCGAATTCAGACAGGCTCCGGGTCTCGCGCGCATTCACTGTTTTGTCCACCAGCATTTTGGCCCTGAGTTCAATGTGTTTGGCATTGCTTACACCGCGTACGAGGCGGGCAGGAAGAGCGTTTGTGCCGTGAAGGGCGCCGGAAATGGCACCCACAATGGCCCCCAGGGTGTCTGCTGAGCCGCCCTGATTGATAGCGGCGATAACTGCTCGTTCGAAGGTGCCCACGTTCTTGAGGAAAACGTAAATCGAGGTAACCACCGATGAGAGGACATATCCGCCGGTCCCGCCGATTTCAGGCCGGTCGGAAGTGGATTCCGCATACTCGCCGATTCTTGAGATGCCTTCTTCAAGGTCGAGTTCCAGGTAGTCTGCTAATCTGGCCAGCGCAGTCGAGAAGCCGTTTTTGCCGGAAGCCAGGTTGGTGATGAATTCTGCACCTGTCTCAGCGGCCAGTTCTTCAGCCTGGCGGACATGCTCCAGTAACTGGGCGAGTAATTCCGAAGGGCAAGGCGCCGTCCGTCTTGGCAGAACAAGGGCCACGAGATGGGCAATACCCTGCGCGGCGGCCACGGCCATAACGTCTCGATGGGTGAGGACGCTTTGTTCGATCACATGGCTTTTCAGCGCGTCGAGGTCGTCAGCGTAATAAATGCCGAGTGGGGCTATACGCTTTGCCGCTCCATTGCTCGAGCTGGGCTGTCCGGCCATCCGCGTATCTGCGCCCTCTTCCAATGACAGGATACTGTCTCGAAAACTTCTGCCTGCTCCGCGGTAGATACCAAATCGGAAGTTGCGTCCGCGCGGATGCGAAAACTTGCACAGCAGCTCAGCGAAGGTCTCGCTGTTGTAGCCCCGTTCCATGATGAGGCTTTCGCACAAAATCAATGCCTGCTGGGTGTCATCCGTGTAAGCGCCTTTTGGTAGCCATCGTGAAATCCTGTACGTCTTTTCCCGCTCTTCCAGGGCCCCCGCGTTCTCCGCGAATTCTTCGAGATCAAAGGAATCTTCAAAGGTCTGGAGCGTGCCGAATCGCTCCCTTGACTCTTCTTTGCTGAGACCGCTCGCAGGGGCGCCGAGGGCGTTTCCGATGGCCATGCCAACAAGGGTTCCGACGGATTTGTCACTTAAATGATAATTTGCCAAAGTCTTACTCCAAAGTGGATTAATTGAGCTTTACTAGCTACGATTTTTTCAATGTTTTCGCAATTCAAAGACCTTATCGGTGATGTCTCGAAGCAACTCGGCCTCGATCAGCGGGCACGTGTCCAGGCGTACGCTGATTCCTATGCACAAATTGTGGAAGAGCGCGTTCTTAAACTGACGCGCCTTACCACAATCCGTGAAGGGGTGCTCGAGATTGAGGTTACTTTGGCCCCCATGCTGATGGAACTGAGCCAATATCAGAAGCGGACCATCCTGAAGGGATTGAAGCAATTGCATCCCGAAATTCGAGATATCCATTTCCGGGCGGCAAGGAAAACGACTGGATGAAGAGGGCCTCTCTGTACTTGCGGCAGAAGGCCACTTCAAGAGCTGAGTGCTGGATATCGTTGCAGGAGGCCTTCTTCATGCATCACTTGCTCAACGTCATCGAGTTCCAACGGCGCGGCGTCCGTGAGATTCTCAATACCGTCTTCTGTAACCACGATGGTGTCTTCACATCGAATGTAGAGTTTTTCTTCGGGAATCCAGATCATGGGATCTATCGCTATTACCAAGCCTGGCCTGAGTGGTTCTTCCCGATATTTGCCAATGTCATGTACGGCCATACCGACTGGATGGGACAGGTGGCCGCGGAATTCAAAACCCTTTTCTGCGCCAGCCCGGTAATGCGGCTTTGACCACTTCCACCCTTCAAAAACCGGTCGCATCGCGGCGACGGCTTCGTCCATAATCTGAGCCGCAGTCACGTGCGGACGAATGAGGTTCAGAAGAACTTTATGGTATTCGACAATGTAGCCGTAAAGTTCGCGCTGCTCAAAGGTGAACTTTCCATTTACCGGCCACATACGCCCGATATCACTGGTGTAGTTGCCGCAATCGGGCGCATAGTCCATGAGAAGAAGGTCGCCATCGTTGAGAACGCAATCGTTACGGTAGTAATGCCCGTGCCAGGCGTTCGTGCCGCCGCCAATGATGCCGCGGTATCCAGCGCCACGGGCGCCGTTTATGAGGAAAATATAGTCGGCGACCGTGTTGAGCTGGTATTCCATCACCCCAGGTCTGGTGCTCCTCATGGCTTCCTTGACGGCCAGTCCCGTCAGCAGCCCGGCCTTGCGCATCATCTCAATCTCCCGGGGACTTTTTGTCATTCGCATCTCATCACTGAGCGGATTGAGATCTTTGATTTCTGCATTTGGACAGAGGGCGGAAATCCTTTCCAGGAATCGTTGTTCGGGCAGCGGATGGTCATACCAGGGATCTGCTTCAGCCAGTTTGCGAGCGTGACGGAGGGTGTCCCTGCATTGCATTTTGCCTTCCGACGCCAGGTGCAGCATATATATTTCGGAAGGTTGACCGAGGTCTTCAGAAAGTGTTTCCCGCTTCTTCACTTCATCGACGCCCGTCAGATTCTTGACCTTCTCAGGATCGTCAGAATGAAGACAGGGGCCTTCGCTGCGAGTGCGGCCTTCATCGAATCCCGGCAGGTACAAGGTCGTCGTGCGTGTTCGGCCATCCATCAATATGTATGAGTGGGACGTCTCCAAGCCACAGAAGTAGTAGAACTCATTCGACTGCCTAAAAGCGTCAAAACCCTCCGGCTCTGGCGTACCCTGCATGACGGCCACCGCGTTACTGCCGATAGTGTCGAACACGCGCCGCCTTCTGGATGCGAACTCTTCGGGAGTGAAATCAGTCTGATACAGGACGTGGTGCGGGGATAGATCTGCGACGCTCATGCTGTCTCCAAAGGTGTGACAAACTGGTTGGAAGGGTGAAGTTTGCCTTGAGCCGCCGCAAGCTCAACTCAACCGGCTGCGTTCGCATGCCTCTGAATACGTCGACTCCAGGTCGAGTGGGACGCACATCCCTTTATCAAGCCACAAGGGCTGAACGGGCAACTTGTTTTCAACGGCCAGCGTGCCTGGCCAGACCTGAATGAACTCACTCTCCTTCCGCCGAACAGGCCGATATGCCGTCGTATAAGTAGCACTGGAATCGATGAGATACTGCTCACCGAGTTCCATCATCGACACGAGTTCGTTGTGCAGGTTGGCCACACGGTTGGTGACGATATCGACGATTACCAGACCAATCCCCTGTTGGAGGTAACTCGCACATTTCGCAGCAAAGGCCCGCCGAGCTTCCGGGCGGTCTTTATTCGCAGGACTTACCAATTCAATGGCAGCAATTAAGGTTGGTCCCGAAGTCGTACTCATAACCAGAATTTCAATACTGTCCGGAAACACCGCAGGCATGGAAAAGGTCGCCGTGACAGGTGGCGCCCATGCAGGTGCAGCCATCACTGCTGTTCCGCCCTCTGAAGCCGAAGACTCGTCCGAGCGCTCGGTCTCTTCGAAAGTAGCTACGTCGACCTCTACGCGACTTCCCACGTGAACCTGTGCTTCGGCAAAATATTCAGCAGGCAGCAGATCACCATTCAACGCGTCCGAGATGGAAGAAGCCCATCGAGCATGGAAGGACTCCCAGTGGCGACGTTCGCTGAGCGGTGGATGGAAATGGTCAAGAAGGGGCATGCTTCATCCTCAAAGGTGAGGGTTCATGATACAGGCTTCCCCGCAGAATACCCTATTCAACACCAGTCAGGGATCATTCCTGTCTCGAGCCTGTTGCAGATTCTGCATCCGATTCGGGATTCAGGATTCACCATCAACCATCTCCTCCTTGCCACCCAGAAGGCCACTGTTAGAATCCCCCGCCTTCAAGTTCGACCCAATATTTGATCAGTTCAGCACTTTGGAACACGCAGACAAAACAGAACCGGATCCCATTATTGCAGGAGCATTCGCCTGGCTGATTCCGGGTGCGGGCCATGCATATCTGGGGATGGTCAAGCGCGGCGGTGTTTACTTTCTATGCATGGTGCTGTTGTATGGGTTTGGGGTGATCCTGGGCGCTTGGGAGCCCGTGCCCGATCGCAGTTGGGTCTATCCTGAGCAGGGCGATCCACCTCCGGTCAGTATTGTTTCCCCGCGCAATCATCCTGTTATTTTCGGAATTCAGGCCCTCGCCGGGTTGCCTACGTTGGCGGTGGCCGCGGTGAATAAGACTCATAAGGTCGACAGCCCGACCATCGTTTCGGACCTCGGTCAGGTCATCACCATGATTGTCGGGGCTCTGAATTTACTGCTCATCGTTGACGCTTTCTGTCTGGCACATACATATGACGAACGAGCGACTGCTTAAATATGTCGTCTTCTTTCTGGTCTGCATGATTGTTTCGATAGTCTATTCGGGCACGAAACGAACCAGCGTCAAAAATGTCTTGAAAGAATCTGTAATCATGATGGGTTACATCTGTGGTGGCATGGGCGGGATCGGCGTCATTGTCTACATTATTTGCGAGCTCAAATGACGTTCCTCACTCTCCTCCTGCCTGCCTTGGTTTGGGGCGGTCAAGTTGCCGAACCTGATTTGCAAACAAGCGAGGCCATTAGAGACGTCTCTGTGTTTTTGATTTTTCAGGATGGGCTGCCTGGCTTCGTCTTTGACAAACTGCTGGCGGAAGGCCGTCTGCCGAACATCAGAAAGCATCTCGTCGATCGAGGATGCAAAGCACGGCGTGGGTTCTCATCTTTTCCTACAGTTACATTCCCGGCACATCTGAGCGCTGTGACCGGGCTGTTCCCTGGTCATTCATCCGTACCCGGGTTGAAGTGGTTTGATCGGGAACGTCAGACTTCCCGGCACTACCTCAGCTTCGACTACTGGCGATTCGAGGACGATCTGGCGCTGTACTCGCCCAAGATGGCGGCCATACCTCGAATGATGGAAAAACCGGAGTCTCCCTTTACCCGGCTCAAAGGTTTGCCGACAGCATCCATTCAACAGGTGCTTGTGCGGGATGCGGGGACTACAAAGTTTTTTCCACTCGAATTGGCGCTCTCGAAGTTGATGGCGCAACTGCCTCACAACACGGATGAGGCGGTAGGCGCGCATCTGCTGGAGCTCTACTCCTCGGAAGCGCCACCAAGGTTTTCATTCGTGAATTTTCCCGATTACGATTCCCTAGCGCATTTGAAAGGCATCGAATCGCAGGAGGCGTTGCAGACAGTGATCGATCTGGATCGGATGCTGGGTGAACTTATCGATCTTTTGAAGGCCCGCGGCACCTTTGACAAGACATATATCGTCTTCGCCTCTGACCACGGCAACACTTCGCTGACCGATGGTAATCTGACGAATTACAAGCAAATTCTCTCCCGTATCGGGCTCAAGCCGCAGATACGCAATGAGCCGGATTTCGACACCTTCGTAGCCTCGAACTCCCTCAATTCGGTTGCCATTTACTTCAAGGATCCCCAACGCGGTTGGAGTGCACGGCCGGACCACCAAGTCCTGCGTAACTACCCTGTCGGCCTTGGCCGTAATATCGATGTCCTTCAACATCTCACCGAACAGGATGGGACTGACTTCATCATTTTCGGCGATGGGCCCGGCCAGGTGCGTGTAATGAATCAGGATTCCGAGTTGCTCATCATTCGTCGCCTCTTTCTCGGCGAAGAGTTTTACAGGGCGAGACTGTTAAGGGGTGTGGTCGATCCGCTGCGATACCTCGATCACGAAGAACTGGAAGAAATGATGCGATCGGACGCTTTCCATCCCGCTGACAGGTGGTTCGAACTCAGCCAGCAAACCCGTTATCCCGATGCACTGGTGCAGGCGGTTCAGATCTTTGACAGCTTCCGATGCGGGGACCTTTTTCTGTGTATGCGTGAAGGATGGAAATGCAAACCGTCGCGCTACGTAGCGACCCATGGGTCGATGCTTGACAGCGACTCAGGAATTCCACTTGTCATATCGGGCCCGGATATCCGCAGGTGCAGCATTCCCGCCGCCCGTCTGGTTGATTTATATCCGACTATGCTACGGCTGTTCGGATTGCGAATTCCATTCGGAGTGCTGGATGGCCGGCCTCTGGATGAAATCCTGCCTGAGGATATATGCCGACAGACTGACCCGTTTACCGTCGAACGTCAGGAAAATTTGCCGGCCATGCTTGCCCTCTGGCGGGTCGAAGCCGCATATGCTGCAAGCCCGGTTCTACCCCACCAGTTCACCGACATGCTGGATGAGATGCCCAGAGGCAGGCGCCATAAGCTGGCCCGTTTGTTGAAGAAAAGGCAGAGACGTTTGACCGAGTTCCTTGCTCAGTCCAACGGCCCGGTTTTTTCTGCTAAAAATGGCATCGCCCGGACGCTGCTTCGCGCCAGAGAACTCGAAACCGAGCGCCAGCTTGAGCTCCTGAAGGAATAGGAAACTTGAGCCTCCGTCCCAAATTGATCTACCTGTTCGCCGATTAGCTGCGGTACCGGCGGTTACCCCAAACTTCGATGCGTTTGCAGGGTAGGGCATGAATTTCTGCAACACGGTAGCTTCGGCCCCTTCACAAGATGACCGTAGTAAGCAATCTCTTTCAGTTCACTCGGGAGCGTCGTGGTGAATTTTTGTTGCCGATCGGAACGTCCCACGTCCCCTCTCAAGGGAGGAAGACAATAAGGTTGGGTCTGTCTTCCGCGATAGCAGACGAACTGAAGAGAGCGGCTGACAGGATGAAAAAGAGGCCGTAGTTTTTCATCAGGAGTAGTCGTGGAATCAAGAGTGGGTAAACGCGCAACATTCTTTCTCGTAATCCCGAACGAACAACAACCCTGATTGTGGTAGCCGGCTCGCTTGTCCCACATAGTTCACGAAGACGCCGCAAGCGAGCGATGAACTTTATGACCCGGCGATGGATTCAGGACAATCCCCTCTACTGGCCCATCTCTTTCAATGCCTTCAGACAGCGTTCGACGGCCTCAAGGGGTGGGAAGGCATCGGACTCGTATTCGACGATGTACCATTCGGTACCGGCGACGTTTTCACATGCTTCGAAGACGGCTGACCAGTCCGTGGTGTCTTTGCCGATGATTGGGCGGAATCCGGCGTGCCGGTCTTCCTTGCCGGCCTTGGCATGGAAGGGTTTGAGATGTGTCGTCCGGGAACGACCGGCGTATTTGTTCAGAATGCCGACGGCGTCTCCGCCGCCTGATATCGCATTCCCGGTATCGAGCTGCATGACTACGCTGTCTTTGGTGTTGCCGAATAATGTATCCCAGGCAGTCTCATCACTGTTTTCATCCCAGGGGGTGAACTCCCGGTCGTGATTGTGGTAACCGGTGACCAGGCCGTGGTCGGCAAGTTTGTCGGCAAGTGCATTGAAAAAGTCAGCCATCTTGAGCCAGTCGTCACGGGTCTGAGTGAGTTGGCCCGGGAGGCCGGGGATGATGACGAATTCATTGTTCAGGGTCTTGTTAAATTCGATGGTCGATTCGAGAGTGTCGTCTTGCACCAGGGCATACGGCGTGTGCCAGCCACAGCAGGGCAGACCCAAGTCATCGAGATAGCCCCTCAATTCTTTGGCCGTGTTGTTGGGATTTCCGGCAAACTCGACACCTTCGTAACCCATCCCGGCGACGGCCTTGAGCGTTCCGGCGGTGTCTGCCTTGAGTTCGTTGCGGACAGAGTAAAGTTCGAGTGCGATTGGAACGCGTGACATGGGAATTCCTTATGGTTGATGGTAAATGGTTGTATGAGGGAATCGGATTCACGAACAGGGCAAGCGAATGAATCTCTGAAAAGCTTGATCTCAATATATGAATGGAGATGGAAGTCGAAACTGAACCAACGCTTCTGAACTCATCCGTAGAGGTAAGATTGGGGCTGCCATCAACCATCAACCATTACCTTCAATGCTCCTGATCCTGTCCCGAAGACTGGCCGCCTTTTCGAATTCCTGGGCGGCCACCGCCTTGCTGAGCTCATTGCGAAGGTTTTCGACGGAGTCCTCCGGGAGGCCAAGCAAGATCTCCTGTTCGAGGCTCTCCAGAATCCTCATCTCTAGGCAGTCTTCGCTGATACCAAACAGCCCGACATTCTCATCAATGAATTTGAGGATTTTTCGACGTCCCTCCTTGGCGATACCCAGTGCGTCATATTGCCGGCCTTCCGTGGATGCAAGGCGTGCCCGGGCCTGGGTATTCATCATGAGAATGTATGGACGATATTGTTCGATGGCGTACCGATCTTCTTCCTCCTCCGCGTATTGGCGCAGGAACAGGCCCGCATGCAGGTTGCGATTGGTGTCCCTGGCCACCTGTTCGAATTCATTCAGATGGAAGAGGCTCAGGTAGCGGTAGTAGTAGTAGAGGGATTCTTCACGCAATTGAGCGCACTCTTCCACGTTGAGAACGAAGCCATAATCGTTGTCGTGATCCAGAACATATTTATCTCGTTCGGCTTTCTGGTAGTCGAGGTAAGACTCAAATCCGTTCGGTCGCTTGCCATCCGGCCGGCCGGTGACTTCCATCTGAATCAGGCCGAGTTCAACTCGCATCTGGACTTTTTCTTTGCCATCCTCACCAAGGATTTTGCGTACAGTGATCGACCCGGGCTCAAAATCCCAGTCTTCGAAGGCTTCACTGATGTCCTGACTGCTCATCATGAATCCTGGCTATTGGTTCAAACGATAAGTGGAGTTGATCTTGTGGTATCCATCCAACTGTTCCTGTTTGTAATCCTCATCCGGCCCGGGGCGCGATAGGAAAACCTTGAAAACGGCATCTCCCTCAGGCGAGTAAAACTGTACCGAGTAAGTCGGCTTTCGGTCGAAATGCCCGAGCTTTTCAAGACAGAAAATTGAGTGGATGCCTTCGTATCGAATGTGCATGTCGATGGTTTCTGTCTGCACATTGAAGAACGGCCCCGTCACCGAAAAACCGCCAAACTCGCCAAATGTTTCAAGGACGGCGTACCTGTTTGTGCAGAAGACATGGCACTTCCCCATATGCTCAAACTCGTGAACAATGTCCTGGAAATCTGCTGCACGCAGTTCCCAGCAATTGAGCCCCTCCTGAGCACGGAGGATTTCTACTTCGGGGACATCCAGCGTCCTTGCGATCTGGCTGGTCATCGCGCTGGGATGCTCTTCGATATACGTAATGATTTTCTGTCTGAGATCTTCTGTAAGAGGCATACTGAATTTGAAGAAAAGGATGATTCCTGACGTAGTCCTTGTCCGCGACACCAATCGTAGGCCGCAGTTGCACCCCGGGGTTCTACGGGGTGTAACTCCGTGCTACATCCGAGACTATAATGAGAGGTAAATATAGCGATGACCCTCATTACTTTGAAACGCGAAGGGCTGAACATGTTGGCACAGAATCTTCTCTTGCAGAACTGACAAAATCCTTTTGATACTGCTAAGATATCCGCGCCCCCCATGGAAAACCTTTGAACCGAGGAATTCAATATGAGTTCGTTGAGGTTAATTTCACTCGTATATCTGATTGTTTTCGTTGTTGATGCGGATGAAGTCATCCATACCATCGCACCCGGAGGTATGGTCAATTCAGTAGCCGTAGACGCCAGGGGCAAGACCCTTATTGCTGCAGCCACCTCTGAGGAAGGCGGGACAGCCACGGGCATTTCGGTGTGGAATCTGGATACCGGCAAAGTAACAAACCAGCTTCAAGGCCACACCGGCGGAGCGACAGCAGCGGGCTTTGCTGCCAATGGAAGCCGCGCGGCTACCGCCGGCAAGGATGGCACCGTTATCATCTGGTATCCAAACACCTGGCGCACCGCGGCCACTCTGCGCGGGCATGATTCGGAAGTGACCGCACTTGCCTTTAATCCGGCGGGCAACCAGGTGGCCACCACGGATACTAAAGGAATGCTGATCCTCTGGGATGCGTTCGGCCTGAGAATGCGCTTTTCCTTTCCCGCGTCTGATTCCGCAGTTCGAGCACTTGCCTACCAAACCGCCAGGAACGTCATCGCTACCGGTGACGACAAAGGTGCGATTCGGATATTCGATGCATCCACCAAACGCAAGCTTGTAGAGATCGAGAGCCAGAACGGCGCAGTTATCGATTTGAGTTACAGCCTGAACGACGAGATTCTCCTGGCATCCTACAGCAATGGGAAAGTCGTTTTGTGGAATGTAAGTGACCGACAACCGCTCAGAGAACTCGATACGGAATCCGGCCCTGACACGCGGGCCGCGTACACCAGGGACGGTCGGAGGATTGTGACTTCTGGCAGCGAAGGCAATCTGAAACTCTGGGAGGCTTCGACCGGTAAACTCTTGCGTTCGGATTTCGAAGCCGGAGGCTCAACCCGGTTGCTGCAGTTCTTTGCAAACGGTGAGAAGTTCATCTCGGCAAGTCAGGATCAGATTCTTATCACGAAGAGCCCCGGAGCCGAGAGCCAAGGGTCCGGTCTGAGGAACAGGCTTCTTGTGTGGGGGAGTCCCGATCCAAAACAAGTAAACGATGGATTCGGCGTGCAGGTGTTCAAGTCAGTGAAAGAGCCTTACCCATGGGTCATCAAATGGCAGGGCAGTAATCGTTCGACTCCGTTCCAGGCTGTTGTGACTGGGAAAGTCGTTGCCGAGGGTGCCAAGGCCAGGGAAGAGGTCATGGAAGAGAATGCGAAAGAGGAACGAGAACGGGTAATGGAAAAGGAAAAGGAAGAGCGCGAAAGAGAGCGCGAAAGAGAGCGCGAGCGCGTAGACCGTGAACGAGACCGCGAGCAAGGCGAAGACGGGAATCGCAATCGTGACCAGGAAGGAGTAGACAAACGGCGCGAGAAGGAGAAGAAAGGGGGTGGAGATAAGCGAAATGAGAAAAGAGAAATCGAGCACAAACTGGAAGAGACTCGTGACGGTTTCAGACTGGTCACGGATGCCAAAGGGAAGGAAGGTGAGGTGAAGTTCACCGCCAAGTCCCGATTTGTTTTGAAGTTTCAGAGAGCAGAAGGTGAAAATGTTCGAAGTGTGCCGGCGTCACTCATCTACGTTGGCGTCGAAGGCCAGCATCCGTTTTCAAATCCGCTCAGTTTGAATGAAGAAACCAAACCCCCTTCAGAGAAAATTCTGAAGCGAATCGCCGAAGCTCACTCAAGGGGCGAAGGAGAAAAAGGTAAAGAAGATCCCAAGGCGAATGAGAAGCAAAAGAGGGAATAATGAGCCCACACGCATGCCAGTTGGTCAGCTCAATTTGAAACCCGTCGCTGCTGGCAAAGCACTTGTTATTTTTCTGGCTCTTCTGCTGTTTCTTCCTGCCTGCGGAATTCAGTATTCATTCCGCCGACCCAAGAAGAAACCAGAAGATCCGCTCATGGCGCGCAACCTCCTTGCGCCTCCCAGAGATGCCAAACATACCGGCTACTTTCGAGTCTATTCAGCCTGGTATGCCGACCACGCCACGCTGGTGGATAGGTTGTCTGACAATCCCGATACCGTCAGGCAAATTTATAAGCGGCTCGAAAACCACCTCGAAATGATGAAAGACCACATGTACGAACGAGAGGCGGCCACATTCGAAATTGAAGTGATTGGGGCGTACCGGCAACTTCTGACACCTTGGCCAGGCGCCAGCCCCACCATTGTCGGCCGGCGCCTGGCAGGCATCGGCAGGCGGATCCGCGGCGATTTCGCCCCAGGCAAGTTTCCTGTTAAAGGGACAGACGAAAGCCCTGAGGAGGTAGCGGATTGACAGCTCCCGAAAAGAAAGTCCAGGCCCAACACTCTTCACCGGTGGCAGCCTGTGTTGCAGGCATCTGCTTTCTTTACGGTTTGAGTCTGGGAGCAATCACGATCGACGAGATTTTTCGGCTGGGCTGGTTTCCAACCGAGCTGGAGAAACAGGTGCAGCGCAACATCAATGGGCTCGCCTCCTCAGATCAGAAGGAACGGGAGAAGGCCCTGAAGGCGCTTGAAACGAGTCCCGGTTTCGTGCTGGTCCCATCGCTCATTCGAGAGCTCGAATCTGAACAGGAGGGGCGTCGGGTCAGCTCGGCTCGGCTGTTAACCAATCGTACGCGCGAATATCTGAACGGAAACCTGTTGGGATATGCTCCAGATGCCCCGCCGGAGCAACGAAAGCAGGCGATTCAGAAGCTCTGGGATTGGTGGACGATGGTGAAAGAGGATTACTGACACCCACAAAAAAGGGCCGCCAAATATGGCGGCCCTGTCAGACGGTCGTTCGTTTGCGTTTTAGTACGACCGTGTGTTTCCTGCCCTGAATGAATCCGTCCAGTGGCCGAAGTCGATCCATTCCACGTGAGAATCTGCAAAGAGGACGTTTCCGCCTGCTTCAAAGTGATTGCCCGTCATATCCGGTACATCCTTTACACCGGATTCCGTCGCGTCAGACAAGAGCCACGTAATATCACCATAGGTGTCGGCCCGCGACCGTGTCTTTACGCTGGTTGTGGCCAATTCATTGCCCAACTTATCAAACAGCAGATAACTGTGATAGTCGTAGCTGGTTCCTCTATATCCCAGCCGCCCGCCCACGGCATTGTCCTCCAAGTCAATGGAAGCAATTACTGAGTTCCCAGTCGAAATACAAACAAACACGTCAAGGCTTTTCACGGTCGACGGATAAAGCGGCCGAAGATTGTCATCATCAGGGCCGGTGGTAGGTGGAAACTTTCCCGTCCAGCGAACATCGTACATATTAAAAGCCATACCCAGTTCACGAAGGTTATTCTGACAGTGCTGAATTTTTGCCCTATTACGAACTTCCTGAACACCAGTAAAAAATATAGAGGTCATCATTGCCATGATGCTGACCGAGATCAGAATTTCGATCATCGTAATACCGGATTCTTGTCTCTGGCTGAATTGGTTGGAAGTGTTTACCTTTACGAACATTTGGTGGGGGGCCAGGAGGTTAAAGCGGAATCGAAAGTAAATGTTGAAGTCTTTCCACAGTTTGTTCAGTTTCTATACCCGGTAAAAGACTTTATCAGGCGTTGGACGATGTATTTGTTTGCGTTCCATACGGTTAAGGAAAAACAAAATCATCTAACTCCAACGAAATCCTGATGAAGCACAGCGCGTACCATCCAGAGCCTTATGAGGCCATAGGACCGGAATTATTGCTAGCTGATCGGCTAACTACTTGGATGGCGGGTACTAAAGGCTGACCCATCCGCCTGTACCAGTGCAACCATCAGCAGAACGCCACATAGGCAGATTACCTGCATAGAGGAAATCTGCTCGCTGTCCCACCAGCCCCACATCAGGGCGCCGACTGGGACCAGGTAGGCCACCATTCCGGCGAAAAGGGGCCCTCGCTTTTGAATGAGCGTATAAAAGATATACGTTGCCAACCCAGTGCAGATCAGCCCGAGAACAGCAAGGCACTGGGCAGCCATCACGATATCTCCGCCCTCCTTTATCTGATCAGAGAATACAAACTGAGAAATGGGCAGAAGGAGCATGCTGGCCAGACACAGGCAAACACAGGATAGAGCCAGGGGTGGGATTCCTGTCAGATGACGCTTGATATAAGTATTGCCTAATGCGTACGCACATGGCACAGAAGCGATCATCAGCATATCGGGGAGAGGGATACTCCGTCTCATGCCTTCATTCATCAGAAACAGCAGGCAGGCCAATCCGCCCAGCACGCCAACTGTCTGCCTTACAGATGGATAGACCTTCAACATCGGAATAGAAAGCATTACGGTCATGAGCGGAACGAGCGCTACCATCATTCCGACGAACGCCCCGCCATGCTTGGCGACCAGGTAGGGCTGAATGGTAAACGGCCATAGGTAGGCAATCAGGACTACGAGAAAGATATGCTTGTAATGCTCCCGCTTGATCGTCCAGCCGTCTCGCTTCGCCGCCCAGATGATCACAAGAATGCAGGCGCCGCCAAAGACTCTCCCAGCGCCGATGGTAACCGGCCCGAAGGATTCAGAAGCTCGCTTCATCAAGATGAAACTCGAGCCCCAGATGAAACAAACTGTCAGGAAGAGAAGGTGATGCATCCGTGTGGATTTTGATCGGAGGTATTGCCTGATTCAAAGGCAGAAACTTGGGCTGAATCAGATTCCTGGAAGGAACCTTTCTGCTGTGACCGCAGAGGCAGGAGGGGAACAAGATCTCGAACGGCGAGGCGGATGGATGGCTGGAAGCAAATTAATGCCCTTCCATTTCCCATGCCCAATCCAATGTCCAGAATTTCAATTTTCCTTCAGCATCCCCTGAAAGAAAGAACTCGTCGTTGGGAGAAAACTTGAGTGAGGTAATTGCAGAAACGTGGCCGGTAAATGTCCACAACTCTTTGCCGTTGAAGAGATCCCACAGCTTGATTTTGCCGTCCTTACATCCGGCTAGTGCAGTACGGCCTTTGGAATCGATGGCCAGTGAGGTGATCGGGTGGTCATGGCGGGTGAGGATCTTGATGCGTTCGCCGGTGTGGGCGTCCCAGAATTCAAGGTTCGTTGGAACAGCGCCGTTGGTGAGGACTTTTTCGCCGGAGGGTGAGAGGCATACGACCATCTCTTCGACGGACGGCCGTCGAAGGTTGAATCTTTGCACCTCTTCGCCGGTCTCAAGCTTTCCCAGGAGTGCACCTTCTGAGGGACTGATGGCGAGGAAAGTTTCCCGGTTGGCAGAAAACAGCATCATCTTCCAGGTTGAATCAAGCTTGGTGATGAGCTTGACATCGGTTTGGGGTTCAAGCCTCCAGTATTCCAGGCCACCCAGCTGGCTGAAGCTGTAAAAGCTTGTACCTGATTGATCAAGGCATAGTCTCATAAGCTCACGCTCGCGCATGAGGAAGAGCGGAAAAATCACCTGGTTGTTCAAATTCAGATGACGCAGGATACGGTCACTGCACTTGAGCACGCAGGCATTGGATTCGGGGGATATGAATATCTCCTGCACCCAACCAAAATCCCCTTCGAGCCCCCAGAGAACCTGGCCGGTGATCAGGTCGTAAAATCGCAGACGGCCATCGTCGCTCAGGGTCAGGCCGCGCTTCCCATCGGCAAGGGTTTCAATCGTTCGGACGCTGTGCAGGTAATCGCGCAGGGGGAATTTCTTTCGCTCCCAGCCGTTCTTAATGCCTGCTGGTGCGGTCACCCAGTTTGCGGCGCGGGTGGCCCCGGCATGGGCATCAAAATCGCGTTCAAAGCCGCGGAGTTTTTGCACCTCACGATAGTTTCTGAATGCGGTCGAATGATCCCATCTGAGTTCGGCAGCCTTGGCTTCATTGAGCAACGAGGAACGCCTCTCAAGCAGTTCAATGGACTCGCTTGCGGAGGAAGAGCGATCAAGGATCAGCCCGGAGGATGTCACGCGGAAGGGAGAGAGCGAAAAATCCGAAGCGGTTGAAAATTCAAAGACCCGTTGTGAGCCATCCGCAGATTGGAGCATGCAGAACCGGGAGTCTGCTGACCACGAGCAGGATGCGGGAACAGATGACCGACCAGCGATACCGGCCGCGGTGACCAAGACTCCTTCGTCCATCCCAAGACTGTATATGAGCTCCGTGGAGACGGCATTCCTGAGTCTGATTTGTGTGCCTTCCCAGGTGAGCAGCCAGAGCCGGTTTGGAGAGACACCAATCAGTCGCGAGCCGGGGCGCGTGTCCTGGAGACGCCCTTCAAGAGGCTGATACCACTCGTGTCGCTCTCCCTGCGGGCCGAACTCCACCTGGCCGGAGTTGATCCGATTCATATCAAAAGTCGATGGGCGTCCAGACCGGGTCAGGCGCGACCATCTGAGATCCCCAGTATGCGCGTTGGCAGGAGAGAGTGGCTGAAAGAGAGAATCAGAGACCGAACTTCCAGAGGCCAGGAGGCAGTGATTGAATCCGTCTCTGACCCGCCATTGCATGGGGTAGGCGGTGTGCAACTGCTGGAAGAGATTCAATGCCTTACCTAGGTGAGAGGCTTTCACCTCTCCGCGAAGACCAGCCAGTATTTCTGCTACAGTCAGATTCGCCCAATAGCAATCCGGTTCCAGTTTCAGGGCATATTGGCACCATTGAAGGGCGTCATCCATTCGCCCCCCTTCTGCCAGAACGATCGCAAGATCGGCTGCCAGTTCCGCATCTGCCGGCGCGGTCTGCACCGCCTTGAGAAGTTCCTTCGCCGCGGCTTGTGTGTTCCCTGACTCAAAATCACAGAGAGCCCTATTATGCAAAAAATCTGCATCCCCCGAGTTCAACGCAAGCGCTTCTCTCATTCGTTGGCTCGCAAGCCCCACGCGCCCCCTGGCATGGGCAACCCCGGCTAGAATATTAAGCGCAGCAGCCGAACGCGTGTTGTGAGCGATGACCTGTTGTGCAAATTCCTGTGCCTCATCGTGGCTGCCAAATTTGAGGCACGCCTCGGCCAGCCTCAGGATCACATCAGGCTTATCCCCCGCGCCGGCCTTTGCTGTTTCAATACAGCGCTTGAAAGCTGGCGATTGCACATTCTGATCTGCCCACATCGTGGCGAGGTTCGAACATACAACAGGTGAACCGGGATCGACTTCGTATGCCTCTTCAAGAAACAGCAACGCCTTGCCCGATTCTCCAAGATCGAAATAGGTCAGTGCCCGGTTATTCAAATCTGCACTATTCAAATCCGGTGCAAGGATCTGTTGCCTTGGGGAATCCGATCCCGTGACAATTTTGTAGACGTTGACCAGGTCCTCCCGCACCGAGGCGAAGTCCGGATACCGGTGGCCCGGTTCTTTGGCCAGACAGCGCATGACCACCGCTTCAACCGCGTCCGGTGTTTCGGGGCGACGGTGTTTGGGGGATTTCGGCCGCAGATTCAGATGCGCGTCCCGAAAGAACAGCATTAGTTCCTGCCGCTCCATCTTCCGGTCGGGTTGGAACACGTAATCACCTGAAATCATCATGTGCAGTAGAAGGCCGAAAGAATAAACGTCCGCGCGGGCGTCGATACTCTGGCTGTCGATGAATTGTTCGGGCGCCATGTAGGCGGGGGTGCCGACCGATTTGTTAGAGGAGGTAATCCCATCCACTTCATCCATGAGCAGCACGAGGCCGAAATCGGTGACCTTAGCCTGGCCGTCAGACGCTAGAAGAATATTGCCCGGTTTAAGATCGCGATGAATGATTCCCCTCGAATGCGCGTGTGCCATACCATCACAAACCTGTATCGCAATATCCAGAATTTCACCGAATCCGTGATTCTTTGATCTGTGTATCCACTGGTGCAGATCTTCCCCATCAACGTATTCGAGGAATAGCCCGTAGCGGCCCTCGATCTGGCGAAGGTAAAAGGCAGTGACCAGGTTGGGGTGTTTGCCCAGATTGATCCACGCCTCAGTTTCACGTCGAAAACGCTTCAAACGCCGCTCCGTCACTTCGCCGCCTTTTGGAAGGATGGTCTTGATGGCCATCCTTTCCCGCCACTGCAGATGTTCCACAAAGTAAACCCGGCCCATCGCGCCACGAGCCGAACCAAACACTTTGTATCTGTTCTCCACGACCTCGCCTTCTTCCCATTCATTGGTGCTCTGCTGCTGCAACTGCTGAATTTTGGGAATGGGAAACTCGCCGGACAACGATTTACCTTCTGTGGCCTCACGGGCCGGAGACACTAGACGCTGCTCCGGAACAGTGTCGGCGAACGCGGCCGGAATTTCCGCAGATTTCTGCACCGGTGAAGGCTGTTCCTGGGCTGTCTCGGCAAAAGCGTCTGGGCTGATTGGGAAGTCGTCTGCTCCCTGTATAGTGCCTGCAAATGCATGAGGATTCTCATGAGGCGAGGGAGGCTCTGGGAGGACTGCCGGGGCGGTTTCCTGTGATTTTTCCCGTAATCTGGTCAACTCTTTCAACCGGTAACCTTCGCCCTCGCCAGTGGCAACTTTTTGCTGACCGATCCCGAATGTCTTTCCCTCATGCTTATCAAAAAACTCAGCCGGGGGCACATGGACTTTAGTCTGGCATCCAGGACACTCAGAAATGACGCCAGCGTGTTTCCTGCCGACTTTCAGCTTGGTGCCACATTTACAGAGGATAAAAATATACATACGCAGGATCTGTTACCGGGTCGCATCCGTATCACTGTGAGCCGCTTCGCCGTGCTCAGGCCAAGAGCATATTCAGGCCCGCACTCAGCCTCAATCGTGATCGAACTGGTTCTCCCACCGCAGCCTTGCAGGAGCAACCAAGTAAGTTAAAAAGAAGAAACAGAGGGAGCAGAGACCGAACTCATCCAAGAACATCTCCGTTTTCCCTGTTTCCTCCTCTCAACCTGCAAAATTAGAATGACACTTTCCTTACCACACCCTTCCTGTACGGAGCCTCACCATGGCCCTTACCGAATCACAACTGGAGCAATACAACAAACTGGGTTATGTCATCATTGATTGCCCGTTCCTCCTCGAGATGACGGAACGATGTCTCGCCGCGGTGGAAAAGGTTGCAATAAATCCAGCGGAGACTGGGCCGTGCAGGATCGGCAATCACTCTCGGTTGAAACCGCTGGACCCCGAGTCCTATTGGTCGGAACTCGATCACTCGTTGGCGTTCATGCAGGTCATCCTCCATCCAGAGTTCGTGGACATCGGCCGGCAGGTTACCGGTTGCCGCGACATCTTCCTTCGCAACGGCGGCATTAATGACATGGCTGTCGGGCTGGGCGTGCAGTGGCACCGTGATTCTAATGACGACAGTCTTGAGTTCATGCACTACTTCACCGGCGGCAAGTGTGAGAACGGCTGTTTGCGCGTCGTCCCGGGGAGCCATCTGGGGCCGGCTGACGAGATGCTCGAAACCATCCGGCGTCTGCGCGAGGAGCAGGGCCGTCCGGCGAAGGGCCGGACGTTCGAGCCTTTCGAGGATGTTGCGCTTCCTGGTGAGGTATCACTTGAGATCGAACCACATCAGATTCTGTTTCGACGCGGCTCCATCTTTCACTCGACCCATCTCAACACGGCAAGTTACAGCCGAATGATGAGCCACTGGGGATACCTTCCAAGTCATGTCGACGACCACCGCTTCACCTGGGACGACTACCTTACTGACGAACTCATCGAGGCGTTAACTCCTGAGCAGCGGGAAGTACTCTGGCTCGGTCGAGATTTTAAGATTGCCGAGGCGTTCAAGGCCGAACGAGCTCGCGAGTTCGGCAAGTTCAGGTGGTCGATTGTTTGATTTCCCCCAGCATTACATTTCCGCCTCGTAGCCTGAAATGACACCATGGACGCTCTCATTTACGAAGAGTGACATGAGCATCTCAAAGAATTCTGTATTCAACTCAACCATGCCTGGCACAACTTTTCAGATGAAGGACACCCGATCGAGGTCGGCCACCTCTTTCAGGCAGATGTCTTCCATGCTTTACACAACCCCTCTAAACATGTGCTAAACTTTGCGGCCTGTTCAGGGGCGCAGCTACGCTTCACGCTGCCGAGTGCTGTCTGTCGTAGCCGGATTCTCCAAAGTTCGGGGCCTGGAGTCGGCAGGCCAGGCTGCGATGATTCGAAAATACTGGAATGGGAGCCGCATGTTCAGTTTTGAGGATTTGAAGACGAGCTAGAAGATGGGGCATACCACCTATACACAAGCGAGACAAAAGGCACCGAAGCGTACGCGTTTGCGCGTTCGGATTACCTTGCCGGTAGTGGTCATGCTGGCGGTCGGTGTGTCCGGTCTTGTTGTATTTCTGATAACAACCCATGCAGTTGAGAGCGTTACCCGGCTGCCGGATGAGGCCGTAGACCGGGCTATCGTTAAAGTTTTCCCAGCCATCCTGGCGCTGTGTGTTTTCGGGCTGGCCATCGGTTACGCGCTCGCTCAATACATTATCGCTCCCCTCAAACAGCTCACGAGCCAGGCCGAGTCCGCTACGCGAAAAATATCGACCACACTTCGCCGCAAGGAAAGCAAAAGGACTCGCTCAACCGCAGCCCAGGACGTCTTCGGTGAATTGGGAGTCGTGCTGGAGCAAATGGTCGGTTCGATTGGAGCGCAAAAGCTCGACAGCTACATCCTGGACAGCGTGACCAGCGGTTTCATTACCATCAACCGTCTCGGTATTATCACCAGTATCAATCCCCGCGGCGAAGACATTCTTGGTTATGAAGCGGATGAGGTGAAGGGTCATCACTACGAAATCATTCTTCCCGAGCATCCGACCAATAAAGCCATTCGAAATGTTTTGAAGAACGGCCTGGACAAGGGTGAGACGGTCTCTTCGCTGGAAGTCATCGTCCTCAACAGCAAAAAGAAGGAAGTGCTCATCGGCGCCTCTGTTTCACCTCTACTTGATGAAGACGGTGAAAGCCTTGGCATTGTTCTTACGTTCAAAGATCTCGACGCGGTGAAGCTGGCACAGGCACAGATCCAAAGAGTGGATCAACTGGCCACGCTGGGATCGTTCGCCGCGGGTATGGCTCACGAGATTCGGAATCCTCTTGCGGCCCTCCATGGCATGGTGGAACTCCTGCTTGAAGATGTTCCCCCCGAAGATCCCAAGCGCCCATTCCTTACGAAGATTCAGCGAAATGTTGTTCGTCTGACCGCGCTCACCGAGAACCTGTTGAGCCTGGCTCATCCGGGCGAAGTGAAGCTGGACAGGCTGGATGTCAACGAACTCATACAGGAAGCTTCGCAGAACGCCAGATTTGAATACCACGATTCAGCGGTCACTTTCAATGAAAACTTACGATCCGATCTCCCGCCAATTCAGGGAGACTCCGAAAAGCTGGGCCGTGCTTTTCTTAACATCGTTCAGAACGCGTTTCAGGCGACATCCAAGTGGGGGAAAGTTACCATTGAGACCGGATTGAATAATGGGGATTCCCCGCTGCCTAATGGGCAGGGAGCGGTTTACGTAGTCATCTCGAACACTGGCAGCTATATTCCGCCGGAAGATCGACAGAAGCTTTTTACTCCTTTTTATACGACCAAAGACAGAGGGGTTGGGGTTGGGCTTGGGCTTGCCATTGCACACCAGATTGTCTCCGCCCATTCAGGCGTGCTTCGTGTGGAAAGCGATCCAGCCCACGGAACAAACTTCATTATTTTCCTGCCGGTGGCACAAGAGAAATAACCGGGCCAGGAGCGGGCCGAGACTTAGATCCTGTGGCCTGCACTAAGGAGCAATAAATGTCGCATCGAATTCTGGTGATCGAAGACGAAGAAGATATGCAGTTCATGCTGAGGGAGGCCCTGAGCCGCCGAGGCTATGAAGTGGAGACAGCAGGCACCGGCGACGAAGGACTCGCAAGACTGAAGGCCGCGTCCTTCGACCTCATCCTCCTGGACGTTCGCCTCCCCGGCCAGGACGGCGTATCGCTCATCCCGGCAATCAAAGAAATCGATCACATGTCGATTATCATTTTGATGACCGCATTTGGTTCACGGCGACTGGCGATGGATGCGATTCAGTCCGGCGCTTACGACTATTTCACCAAGCCATTCCGCATGGATGAAATGCATACAGTCATTCAGCGCGCCATTGAAAAACGTCAGCTCTTGAAGGACATCCACGAGCTCGAACGGCGGCTCCACGAGCAGTACGATTTCCAGAATATCATCGGCAACAGCAGCACGATGAAGGAAGTCTTCGAAGTCATCCAGAAGATTACCGACACCGACGTCACCGCCTTGATCATCGGAGAGAGTGGCACCGGGAAGGAACTCATCGCCCAGGCCATCCATTATCACAGCGGCCGCAAAAGCCTGCCGTTCGTAAAACTCAACTGCGTCGCCATCCCCGACGGCCTGCTTGAAAGCGAGCTCTTCGGGCACGAAAAGGGCGCCTTCACCGGCGCAGTCGAACAACGTATTGGAAAATTCGAACTGGCCAACAAAGGCACCATTTTCCTCGACGAAATCGGGGACATGAGTCTAACAACTCAGGCCAAAATCCTGCGAGTCCTCCAGGAGCGTGAATTCGAACGCGTGGGTGGCGCCCAAACCGTGCGCATCGATACCCGCGTCATCGCCGCGACCAATCGAGACCTCTTGAAGGCGGTCGGGGAAGGAAAGTTCCGGGAAGACCTCTACTTTCGCCTGAACGTTGTGACTATTTTTGTGCCCCCTCTCAGGCAGCGCAAGGATGACATCCCAATGCTTGCGGAACATTTTATCCGCCTGGGCAATTCCAAGTTTCGACGCCAGATGGAAGGGCTCACTCCGGACGCCCTTGGCATGCTGATGAGATACGATTGGCCTGGTAATGTTCGTGAGCTTCAGAATTACATTGAGAGGGCCATTGTGCTTTCTGATGAAATTGTTCTGGGCCCAGCATGCTTCCCGCCGCAGATTACTCACCAGGACCGCTCCGAGGGGACAACCGCGGTGGATACAGAGGACCGCAGCTTGAAAGACGTCATGAGCGATCTCGAAAAACAGATAGTGCTGGACGCGTTATCCAAATGCAACGGCGTCCAGGTACGCGCGGCCAAACACCTCGGCATCACAGAACGCAGCCTCTGGCACCTGGTGAAAAAACACTCGATCGAAGTGGAACAGTTTAAGTAGTTCCTGTTAAGGATAAGCCTTTCGTCGTAGCGACAAGCTACTTCGCCTCCTCCTCAAATTCTTTGATCTTCTCTTGCAGCTTCTTGAGCAGCGCTTCGTAGCCGTCCTTGTTCAGGACCTTCCGGATCTGCGAACGAAGGTTGGCGCCCATTGGAACTTCATCCATCTCGACCTCATAGATCTTCCAGCCGCCAGGTTCCTGAATGCGAAGTTTGTAGGCGATATCAACGCGTCCTTCCTTCGGATGCGTGAGGGAGGTGCTGACGACTGCCTTTTCTTCCCCGACTTCCTCTTCGCCAAACGACACATTGAGTTCTTTGAAGAATTCGGCGGATTTGGGATAGACCCGGATGGCAAAGATCTTGACAAGCAAACCGGTGAACTCGTCCTTCCCCGCCGCATCAAGCTTCCCCCAATCGCTGCCAAGACTTCTTTGTGCCAGCCCGGCGATATCCAGCACGGAGTGCGCCCGGGCAATTGCTTCACTCCGCCTGGCGACGTCAGGAACTTCCTGGATGGCTTGGAGCAGCTTTTCTACCTGTAATCTGGGTTCGAGGCGTGCGGCTTCCGCGGCTGTTTCAACATTCACCACATTAGTTACGAGGCCGAACAGTAGAGCGAATGATGAGGTTGGGATTTTCATGTGGGGTCTCTGGTGACTGAAATCTAGGACGGCGTTCCAGCCGGTGCATTTTAAATATCTGTTGAGGCAGGTTACGCCAA
>JAQBXN010000177.1 GCA_027625095.1 Planctomycetota bacterium
TGAGATTCCCGCCTCGACGGGCACTCTTCATCGGGCCGCAGGGTCATGCGAAAGCATACAAGGTACAAATCAAAGATTGAAGCCCTACTAGTGGGATTCGATGTACTCGTCAGAAAGTCCCGTGTGCTGTTGGTTGAAAACGAAATCGCCACCCTTCCGATAGTAAAGCAATGTGTCATGAATGGCCCCGAACTTCTTCGGATCGTTGTGCGGAAGCGATCGCTTCCAAATTATCTCATTTGTGAAACGACCAGGTCCAAAAACTTCATCCATCGCCAGACGAACCGCGTGAAGCATTCGATAATCAAGATGCACGTAGATACTCCCATCCTCCGCGAGCAAATCCCGCATCAGAACCAGCCGTTCATAAATCATGGCGATGAACGAATCCGCGCCTTTGCCCCAGGTGTCCCGATAGGCGATTTCTTCCAGGATGTTGGGCATCTTGGTGAAGGTGTCATCGCCGATCTCGATGTCCATCGAGAAGTCAGCCCCCACGTCGAACGGGGGATCGATGTAGATCAGTTTCAGCCCGCCCTGACTCTCGATCTCGTCCCGCAGCAGCCCATTCTTCAGCGACGACAGAATCAGCTTATTGTTGCCCCATGTTCGTCCAGCCAGGGAGCTGCCGCCCCCTCGTCAAAAAGCTCGAATTGAGGCGACGTATCTTCCGGCTTTTCCGCCCGCGTCTCCCCCTACCATGGGTGATCAGTCACGCCGTACAGACCTGATTCGGCGGGGAGCTGAACAGTTACTACGTCTTTTCCACACATGTGCCTTACCTGGGAGGTATCTGCAACCCAAATGTGGGACTGCCGTTTCGGCAGTCATGACAGGCTGGGTGCCAAGATTGCCCCTCCACACAAGGAGAGGTCAGATCGGAAGACACCCTTATTGTTTCACCGGCGAAATACTGTAACTCGCTTCGGCCGTCCTTAGAACGACCGGCTTATCCGCGTGGAGCAGGTCGACCATGATGTTACGGCAGGTGACGCGTGTCATGAATGTGTCGCTCCATTCGCTTGGGGAGAGCTTTACCCTCTGTGGGGTGTCGAAGTCTATCCGGACCCCGCCGCCGAAACGCGACAGCACGATCGAATTCACATTTACCTGCCATTCAGCCGTGCCTGGAACGAGCTTACCGTCAACAACAAACTCGATCTTCGTCGCCTCTTTGGCCTGTGTCTCGCGAATCAGGACGGGAATGGTTTCGTAAAGTTCTGCAATGGAGTCTTGCCCTGTGCTCCGGATGTTCGTCTGGATGCGGACCGATTCATTCCCGACTGTGAATTCGCGCTGGTAGCTGATACGGCCTTCAAGCACCTTGCCCTGGCCGAGCGAGGCACGAAGCATGTCTCCACGTACGACCACGTGGCTTTCTCTCTTTTTACTCTTGGTTTCTACCTCGGGCACAATAATCCGCGCCGAGGTGAACATTTTACCGTCCGCCTTCGCGCCGCTCACTGCATGGATCGGCCAGAGGCGCCATTCTTCGAGTGGGTCGAGACTCTTCTCCCAGTGCATCCCGCGACGGCGCCCAAGAATCAGCGAGCCGGATTTCGGTGTCCAGAAGGCGGAAAGCTGGCCTCCGCCGAACCCGACAGGGCCGTTAAACTGAAAGTTACCGCTCTCGGGATCGTTTCGGCCAACGGGGCCGGAGTGAATGATCGCTGCAAAGCTGTCAGTCCTGGCGACAGTAAAGACGTCTTCAAATGAACGGACAAACGTATCGCCCCGGAGGTGTGGCGACTGCAGCATGATCGACTTTTTCGTCTGCAGTTGAGTTCTGTGCGCATACGTGCCCTTACGATAATAGTCGTGCGTAAAGTTGATCTGGATTGGGAAATTCCAACTCGGCCACATCCGGAATTGCCATGCCGACGACTTGATTTCATCATTTTTAAGGAAGCGATGTATGCCGTCTACGGTTACAGGCGGGTTTTCTGTGATCTGCTGATTCAGCTTCGATGCCAGAGTGTTATACGAGCCCTTCATTTCATCTGGCGTGGGCAATTTGGTCAGGTGAGCGGCTTCGTCAGTCACCATCGCTCCGCCGTATTCGCGGAAAACCCAGTCCCACTGAGCAGGCCACACATCACCGCCGATGCGCGAGTTGAACTGGCATGGGCTGAGGTTGACCTTCTCACCGGCCCCCTCCGGTTGCGGAAGGCTCAGGTGCGATCGGAGTCGATACCATTTCTCGACAGTCTCGCGCAGCATCGGCCAGCCGGAGGCGAGTTCCGCCCAGATCAGGCTGAAGCCGGCCATTCCATCAAAATTCAGGTCGAGCCCCTTCTGGTCGACGAAATAACCTGCCGGATGAAAGAAGCTCGGATCGGAGACCAGTCCGACCACGAACGCCTTCGCCTCCCTGGTAAACGCCGTGTTTTCGAGAGCGTTGGAAGTCAACACCAGCCCGGGTAAGGCAAGCGCGTCCATGTTGCACTCTTCCCCTTTAATACCCCAGTCGAGCACCCGCTGCCCCATCTTTCGAAGGCCGGTCTCGTAGGCTGCACGGACCTCTTTCGGAAGCGCGTCTTTGATGCCCGTATAGGTGTAGGCATACAGAAGCAGGCGCGGCGAGAACCAGTCAGCCCGGCTACCTCCCTTCTCCGGTTCATTCTCGATCTGATGGTCGAGCATCATCATGTCGATGCAGAGATGCACAAACGCACGGAGCTTTATCGCTCTCGAGCCGTGGTATGGATTGCCGGCGTAATCCCAATTGGCCAGCCAACTCATCGGCGGCGGCCAGACCGGAACCTGCATGATTTTCTCGCCGCCCTCAATCGATGACAGAATGAACAACTGCGCCGGCGAACTGACGGACGGGAAGCCGCGCTTGCTGCCAACAATAGGCTGGTTGTTCAGCGACAGCAGCCAGACACGGTAAAGCGTATCCGGGTCGTCCGGGGTCGAAGGCACGGATACCGGCCCCGTGACGCCGTGGTAGAAATCTGCCTCTTTCAATGAAGCCATGAACGACCGGAGTGTCCTCTGATAATCATGATCTTGTGGCAGCAGAGCCGGTGTGGCGACCGCGGCTTGAGGTTCCTCGGAGCAGGCAGGAGTGACGATGAAGCAAGGCGCAAGCACCAGGCCCGAAACGAAGGTTTTCAAAAGAGGCCGATGGAATGTGTGCATGGTGGTCTTTTGTTTGTGGATGATTCAGTGTCGATAAGGGATGCGAGGCGTTGTTTCAATCCCGAATAATCGACTCGTGTAAGTTTGAGCCTTAAATTCGTCAAGAAAGTAAGGATCGCCATGACACAGTTCTCAAGCCCGTGGCCTCCCTCACCCAGAGCGAACATTGTCGAGGTAAAGGCACGATGAAAAGTAAGTGGTTCCGGCCTGCTTATTGGCGCGCCGCATTCTTCAGCATCACCTTCTCCTCGACATGATATCCAAGCTTCACGCTTACGATGCGGCTGTTGCCTGGATCGGCGATGAATAGTCTCTTGTCTGTTTGGGTAGCCAGGTAGGGGGCGTGGAACAGGCCGACTCCGTCGCCTTCCAGGGGAACAAGGCTGTCAGGCCCCGAACTGTCGGCATTGCCGTATTGCCCGATACGCGTAACCACATTTCCATTGGCGTCGAGAACGGCGATCTTGTAGCGATCCATTTCCGGGGCGTAGGAACGCCGGAAATAATCCAGCACAAATCTGGCGTTCCAGCAGGCGCAGCCTACGCCGCGGTTTTTGCCTCCGTAACCGACACCGCCGTACATCCATTCGACTCCTTCAGCCCATGATGTGCCCTGAATGGCTCCTGTCATTTCCGGTGAGCGATTTGGCCTGGTCTCCTCCGTAAGAGGGACTGGAGTTACATCACTTGAAGCGCTGACGATCTTTCCTTTGCCAGGTTTGAACTTCATCAGCGTGCCGGTCAGATCATTCATGTAACGCTTCCCAACGAAAATTCGTGTAGCTGCAGACATAACGTAAATGTTGTCGTCGCGATCTATCTCGACGCCGTAGCAATCCCCAAGACCGGGGACCGCGTCCTCGTGAATGAGTTGTCCGTGCGCGTCCCAGACGTGAATGATTGTTCCTTTCTTTGAGAAGGTTCGTCCAGGATATAACGCCGGTTCGTATTTGAGGTCTGCTTCTTCAAACGTACTTCGCATAATGCTGCCGTAAGGATTACGAAATTGAATCTTGTCAGTGTAAAGACAACCCACGGTCAGGTGACCATTCGGTGAAATCCCAATGCCGCCATGATGCCAATTTGAGTTGGCCGGAAGCACAAGCGTGGAAATGGCTTTTGCATACTTCGTACCTGCCGACCAACCGAACCCGACCTTCGGCCGTTCCTCACCGTAGTCCCAGGGAATCTCACGCCAGTCTTTGGGATCGAAGCGAGACACCTCGCGCTGGGTGCGGATATATGCCAGCCCATCCGGGCCGAAACACATGTCCTCGGCGCTGAAGGGTATTTCAAGCAGGCGAATCTCCCCGGTCTCCGGATCAATTTCGACAAGCTCCTGATTCGATTTGCCGACGGCCGCGCTGTCGCTCTCAGCCACATAGAGTTTGCCGGTTATTGGATTTGCATAGATGCGCTGCCGGAAATAAGTCGCCGGGGTGATCCGTTTCAGAGCCGCAGCGGCTTCGACCCCGAAGTCCCGCTTTATGACCCATTCGTCGTTCTTTTCCTCGAGAATCTGGATGCTCGTCTTCTCGAATTCTACCGGGAGCTTCGTCCAACTCCGTTTGATGTCAGGCACAACCCACAGCTCAGGTGTGGGGGAGTATGAATTCAGCGCTACCCGGATATCGAGTCCGGCATCCATCATACCGTAGTTGGAGCGGGCGTAACCCGTGTGCGGGCCCAGCGGAAGCTTGTAGCTCTTGACGACTGCCGGGTTATCGAACGATGCAAAACGAGTGACGGTGGGTGGCACACTGAACTGCTTTTGCTTTTTCTGGTGCTCAAGCTCTACCAGAACCATCTGATTGTTGCCGACAAGCCATGAAAACACCCAGATTTCGCCGGTCTTGCGGTGGATGGAAACCTGTGCAGGCCTGGACACCGGAATGTTTCGGAGATGAACGCCGTCTGGATCGAAAACCTGGATGCGATCATTCATGTAGTCGGAGACATACACCCGCCCGGTCTCATCAACGTCTACAGAGGTCGCGTATCGAAACTGTCCATTCTCGCTTCCCGAGCCATCCTGCTTGCTGCTGCCAGCGAAGAGTTGCGGCGGCTCATCGGTATCCATGGACATCTTCGTCACGCAGTGCAGACCGTTCTGCTGCCAGGCGAACCTCCAGTGAAAGTGCGCCAGGTAAACCGTCTTGCCGTCGGGGCTGATGGCAACACTGCGGGGGCCGACCTGATACGTGCCGCCGGTAAATTCATGCATAGTTCCCAGCTGGATCGGATAGTGCACCGGCGGTCCGTAGAGGTTCATGCCTCCGGATGAACCGTCAGTCCCCATGCGGTTCAGGTACATGTGGGATAATGCAATTCTTCCATTACGAACCGCCATCCCCGCAGCCCCGTGTCCATACATGCCGTAGTGCTCATTTCCACCGGCGGCGACGACTGATTCGTAACTACTCAAATCAGGCTTGTAGGTCTTCAGCCGAAAAGCATTCGTTCCGCAGAAAAGCAGTGTATTTTGAAGGAACGTCGGCTTTATGGGAGAAGCAATATTGTCCTGCGGATAGTTGTGCCAGTGCAGGCCCTTCACATCCTTCACTTTGTTCGCAGGGAACGGGTAGACGGTTCGCTGGTAATCGCCGTCATGACTGTAAAGCCGCAGATGTCCGATGGGCCCGGGGTAATAAACAAAAACGCCTTCCGGTGCTGCATACGGAATCGAGGGCAGCGACGAAGTCCGTTTCTTCGGATGCCAGTAGAGCGATTTCTCGAATTGCGGCTTCAGCCCAAGCGAAACTCGGAGGGTGTAAGAATCCCGATCTTCCAGATAGTTCCCCTGATCATCCTTGCCATCCCAGGTGAGCTTCTGCTTTTTCGAACCCGACAGGAAAGGCGAAGGCGCGTTCGCCCCAAGGACACCGTAGGCAAGGTGTCGAACGATACGTCCCTCTGCATTTTCAATCGCAATCGCGACATCACAGAAGGCTGTTGTCTCAAACGAAATCTCCGCCACCTCGCCAAGCCATCGCATGGAAGGCTTCACTGCGAACTCAAACTGCTGTTCGCGCCTGATGGAAAATTCGGCCGGCGATTCTGCATCCAGTGTCAAGCATTGGCAGCAGATCCACATGCTCAGATAAAGGCTATTCAATCTCATTCTACTTCTGGCCAAGCTGTATTCATTGGGTTCCGGGTCTGACTCGTACCATAGCATTGAAAACTGACGTAAGTCCTTCTTTCAGTCTTACTTCTTATCCTACTCCTCCATCGCTTCCGAGAGTAAGAGGGGGACTAAGAGCTAGCGAAGCTTCGCCTCAAAGCGTCGAGCGGTCCATCGCATCGCTGGCCTCCAGGGTGGCGTTTTATACAAGCCGAAAGGCTCGCAGAAACCCCCACTCCGGCCTGGAGGCCAGAGCTACGATAATCCGTCGCTCTGCAAACGTGACACAACCGTTAAGTTTTCAGCAGTTATAGACGACTGTGGTATGGCCATCCAAACAGACTTCGTTTAAGGAGCATGGCAAAATTTAACGCTGTAGGACTCGTTATCGTTGATAATCAATCATTCACGGAAACGCCACCTTCCAGCAGTCTTATTTTCGCTCGCCCAATTGTGTTCATTCCTGAGAACATCTTCATTATCCCACCCGAAAATCGTGCTAATTATAAATCCAATTGATAATTAGCATGATTCTGTGACCATGTTCACATGATCAAAAGAGTGTCCGAAGAGCTGTTGGAGCGACTGAAGAGAAACTTTCCTGTCATTGCCGTCACGGGACCAAGGCAGTCAGGCAAGACCACCCTGTGCAGATCTTTTTTCAAAGATAAAGCTTATGTGTCCTTCGAGAACCCGGACGTGCTCGAGCGCGTCACCGATGACCCCAGAGGGTTTCTGGCCAGCCATGCTGAGGGGGCAATCCTGGATGAGGTGCAGCGGCGCCCGCAGATCCTTTCCTATCTTCAACAAATCGTGGATGAGGACCCAACTCCTGGCCGGTTTGTTCTCACGGGATCTCAGCAATTCGGCTTGATGTCGGGCATTACGCAGACTCTTGCAGGAAGAGTTGGAACATTGGAATTGCTTCCATTTTCGCATGCCGAGCTCAATGAAAATCGTGAACCGGGTGATCTTGACTCTGTAATGTTTCAAGGGCTGTATCCACCGATCCACGACCGTGGTCTGGAGCCATCCCTGTGGTATGCAAACTACACCCGGACTTATGTGGAACGGGATGTTCGGCAACTCACCAACGTCCGGGACCTTGCAGTTTTCCAACGATTTGTACGGCTTTGTGCAGGACGAATTGGCCAACTGGTCAACTACTCTGACCTCGCATCCGATTGTGGTATTACATACAACACGGCCAAATCATGGCTGTCAGTATTGCAGGCGAGCTACCTTTTATTCTTGCTCCAGCCCCATCACAAGAGCTTTAACAAACGGATCATTAAGACACCCAAGCTTTATTTTTACGACACTGGGCTGGCTTGCTGGCTGCTCAATGTCCAGTCATCGGGGCAATTGAATACTCATGCCATTCGGGGCCACTTGTTTGAATCCTGGGCAATCAGTGAACTGGTGAAGAAACGATTCAATCAGGGACTCCCCACTAATCTGTATTTCTGGCAAGACAGGGCCAGGAATGAAGTCGATGTCATTTACGAAGATGGCAATCGTTTGTATCCCATTGAAATCAAATCAGGCAGCACTTTTCGCGGAGATTTTCTGAAAGGCTTGCATCGATGGACTAAACTGGCGGGAGAGTCCAGTGGGCCGCCATGCCTCATATATGGTGGCGACGAGTCCTTCATCCAGAAGGGAACCCGAGTGATGCCCTGGTATGAAGTTGAAGGGGCGTTAGAACCAAAACCAGGGAGTGAAGAGCAGGAATGACAAAGCGCGTAGTGATTCTTGTATCTATTGCATTTTTCATGATGGCAATACCCGTAACTGCCGCGGAGGCGATCCGCGTGCTCCCGCCGGTAGTGAGGGTTGAAGACTCACCGATTAAGAAGGCGGTTGGGCTCTACCTGCGACATCGCCTGTCTGAGTGTGCCGGCGTGGAGGTTATCGAAGGAGAGCGTGCGGAACGGATAAGCCAATGGCTGTCGAGCGGGGCATTTGTTCTGACGACTCAAGAGCGATGGGACAAGATGAGATCCTTCGTCGATGTCGATGTCATTCTACAGGTGCGGGTGGCCGGACGGGCAAGGGGACTGGGCAGTGACGTGACGGTCAGCATCCAGCGTGATGGCGAATCCAAGGATCTCAGTTTCGACTTTCCGGACACCGAAAACCTGCCCTCAATGGTCGGAAGGGTCGCCGTCGCTGTGGGGAAGGAACTGGGCCAGAACGACCTCGACGTCCTTCGCGAAGTCAGAATCCAGAATGGAAGTACATTGCTTTCGGTCTATCAGATTCATGTTCTCCCTGTCATCACGTCGCATCGGTCGCTGGGCGCGACGGCCCTGGAACTTTTTCCGGATGATCCTGAGTTGCGCCATCCGGAGTTGGATCTTGCCGGGCTCAAGCTCAGTGTCGGAACCATCACGGCCAAGATGCGGAGCCGGAGCCCTTCGCTGATCGCCAAGGCATTTCTGATTGGAAGGAACGCGGCTTTCAATGTGATGGGCACACCGAACGAAGCTTCCGCCTATGATTTCATCCGACTGCCTGCGGATGAATACACTGCCAGTTCGCGTCGGGAAATGGAAAAACTGCTGGTCGAAATTGCCCGACCTCTTACCTATGGGGAACAGGTCGGAGGTGGGGAGGGGGAGACACCGGTGGAGTTCGCCGAAGCGGAAGAGGATGCGAAAGAGGTTGACGTGCCAGCCGTTCCCGAACTCAAGACCCCGAGCATTATCAGCTCACAATTGGGGGACGATAACTTTACCGATGCCGGGCGGGCCGGGGCCTTGAGGTATCTTGGACTGATGGCCAGCAACGACGCGCTGCCGTTGATTGAGAAGATTGCGCAGAGGGATGCTCCCATGCTTCGCCAGGCGGCGGCGAGCGCTTTGAGCGGGTATCCGGAAAAGCAGGGCATCGAAACGCTGCGGGCAATGTTGAAGGATGATGCTCTTGGGGTCCGCCTGGCCGCGGCTGACAGCCTTTGGAAACGCGGGATGCCGCCGGGCAATTTGCGGACGCTCGCCAAAGAGGCCGTTAGCTCTCGTGACCTCCTGCCACTCGCGGCTGAAATCCTTTGTGAGACTGGCACTGATGCGGACGTTGCTGCACTTCAACAGCTCCACCGAAGCTCTGACCGAACGATTCGAAAGCAAGCGCTCCTGTCGCTGCTCAGGTTGTCGCCGGGTTCAGTTGGCAATCTGAAGGAACTTCTTCGATCGGGAGACGTGGACACGGTCGCCCAGGTCACTCGGCTGGCGACGGATGCATTCCTTAAGACACAGCACAAAATTCTGGTGCATCTCACGAACGATCCGAATGGGGAAATCGCATGGGCTGCACGGGACCGGCTGACATCGTTTCGACCCACGGATGGCCCGGCACGCTGGACGTTCGATCTCGACACCGGCCATTTCCTGGTTCGGCATCGATTGGTGCGAGAATTGGCTTCTTTGCATGAACCGTGGGCGGACGACGTCCTTGCGCAGGCAGGCGTAAACGCAGAGCCGCACACGCGCATTGCCGCTCTCAAGGCTCTGAGCAACCGCAATCTGGATCGGGCGAGACCGCTCCTTGTGAAGGCGTTGTCAGACGTTCATCTTCTTGTTCGACTTGAGGCTGCGGCGATGCTCGCCCAATATGCCACAGCCGACGAGGCTCAAGCCATTCGGGCCGCAATCGGTAATCAGCAAGACACTGCGACACGGCTCTACCTCGATGACGCGCTTGCCCGTGCTGAATTACGCGCCTTGCCGAACCCCAGAACACCGGCGCGCACGATCCCCAAAGACCGCAACCTTGCATGGCTCTGCGGCGCCGGTAACGCCGGATCGGCCGAAGGCTCGATCACCTCTCCTTACGACGCCTATTACATGATGAGCACCAGCGTCAGTCCGGGCTGGAAGAAGGTCTACGACAACACGAACAAGATCTATATCGGCCGCGCCCTGCCCATTGATGACCCCGGCCCCATCCAGGTCGATCCGGTCGTCCAGGATTCGTTCTGGCTCACGCTGGATGCGGAGCTCACGGACAAGAATCTCCCTTGGCTCGATGGTGTCCTGTATGGTGAAGAGACCATGAGTATGACCCCGGCCGCGCTTTGGCCCGACGGATGGCGACTCTTCTGCCAGGACGCGGGTCTCGACCGCGGGCGCGTCGCTGGAAACATCGAAAAACTCAATCCTTACGAATTTCGCGCCTGGACGACCTGGGCAATGCGAAGAAGCGTGGAAGGATTCAACCGACTCTACGAATACACGAAATTGAAATACGGGAAGCTTCGCCCCGGCTTTCAGGTGGCGACTTTCCTCGGCGAGCAGGGCCTCTGGGCGGGGCCGAACGTCGCGGACTTCGATTGGAAGTTCGATATCGGTGGCGTTTATCACTACTTCGGAGACAGCCGGAAAACTGCTTATGCACTCGTCCGCCGCTACAAAACCATCTGGCCCGAACGTCCCGTCATCTGGCTCAGCGAAGGCATCGGCGTGTATGAACGGACGCCCATAAAGTACAACCACAAAGCACCGGACGGGCCCATTACGGCACGCTGGTGGCGAAGTTATCGGGACGCCATGACCGCATGGCTCGCTGGGGCAGACACCGGCTGGTTCAGCATCTGGGGATTTATGGAACACGATTACCGCGGCGGTGGAATCAGCGGCTTCAAGGGGCCGACCATCACTCCGGAGGAATTCAGTCCTTCTGAGCCGCTTGGAAAGTCCCTCCTGGATCGGTGCATCGAACACGCCTTCACTGGCGTAGAGAAGGTGCAGCGAAATCAGGCCGAAATCAAGAAGCAGGATCCGAACGAAGTCGACCTGGAAGGTGGCGAAACGGAAGAGGGACTCGATGTCGGTGAACTCAACACGGACGAGAGCGAAGACGTCATCGGTAAAGGAATCGACGAAAGCAAGACCCGCCTTCGCACCGGTTTCTTCTTTTATCGCAAATATCTCTATGACCTTGCCCGCCTGTTCCGCAGCCTGCCGAGGCACTCCCCGAGCCCGCAGTCGCTGGTCATTCATCCCATTCAGAATGTGTGGTATGGAAGTCTGGACAGCCCCGGTGCAGATCTGCCTGTGGAGTTTGATTTCCTCATCGACATCAACAAGGTCAACCACCTCGACCTCAGCCGCTATCGATTTATCACTGTGCAGAATCCCGCGGCTATTGAAGACGAAACGATTGGATCGATCACGCAGTGGCTGAAGGAAACGCCCGGCATCCTTTACGTGCACCTTGACCTGACCGCAGACAACACAGCCCAGTCGGGCACGCTCAAGGATTTCAGCGGTCGCCTGAAGCTGGACTGGCCCTGGGAAAAAAGTATGGCTGCCGAGAAAGTGAAATCAGACAAGCCAGGCGACCTCAAACTCGAATCCGATGCCGGACCAACGCAATTATCCAAAACCTGGCTGATGTCGGCATTCAAAACGGAAGGTGAGCACTACACCATCCTGGGTCGCGTCGGGCCGTTGGCCGCAGTCGTACTCTGGAAGCACCCGGATTTCAAAGGCGGCGTACTGTTCGACGGAGTCACGGGCGGAGGCGGCCCTTATCGCGTCTGGCTGCGGGACCAGTTAAATACCATCCGTGAGAAACAAGACATAGGCCCGAAGCTCCGCGGCCCCATACGCCAGATGCTTTATGAAGGGGATGCGTTCACCGCCGCGTCGGCGACCGGGATCGGAGAAGCTTTTCAATATGCAGGCCCGGACCTGATTACCGGCTGGACTCGACATGAGCTTGGCAAGGGCAGCGGAGCGGCCTTTCTCCCACGCAAGATGAATGCTCCGAATGTGGTGGCCGGAAACGGCGTGGCCATCCTCGCCGAAAACCCCATTCAGCAATACGAAAATGTTAAAGGTGGGATAAACATCCGAGCCGACGGCTTGCTCCAGGCCGTGTCTTCCACTGGGATGCTTGGCATTCTGGCGGACGGCGACCCAGTTCCAGACATCAAATCCGATGCATCCAATGAATGGATTTTGAAAGGGGAGCGAGATGGAGTGTTCCGCCTCACCACCGACCGAGGTGAAACTCCAGGTGCGATCTACTTCATCCGCTCGAAGAAGATTCTTTCAATCCGTGTCGCCGCTCCTGAGGCTGCTTCGCTGCCGAAAGAGTAGTGGGCTTAGTAATTCGTACAGCAAATTTAGCTCGGTATTCTTCTGTCCCGAGGCGCGCAGTCAAATAACCCCGGACTTCAGGCCTGTCATTACCCAGATCACTGGCAGGGCTCGAAACCGCTTTACTTGCCT
>JAQBXN010000178.1 GCA_027625095.1 Planctomycetota bacterium
GTTTCTTTTTGGCCCGACCTTGACACCAGTCGCCTCTTCAAAATCGCCGCCCCTGCCAACCAGTGGTAAGGCCGTTCTGATGTCTGTGAAGCCCATCCTTACTTGGACCTGTTCTTCATCCACGGGCCGCGGTGGAGTCCCTGGAATCCCGATGCCAATGCAATGCGATGCGAGCGGGTAGTTCCCTTCGTCCGGCCTTCCTCCCTGCATCGAGAATGCAAAGTACCGTGCAACCGCCGTCACTGCCGTTTATTTAATTTCGCCTGGTCTCAGTTTGCCTTCGATCGATGCCACATCGACTTCTTCGCCGGCTTCAGCACGCCGAACCAGGCGAATTCCCTCGTTCTTGATATCGCGTTTCCAGTTGCTTACTTTTGACCTCAGAGCATTCGCCGCGGTGCCTACTTTGTTTTTGGTTGCTTTGAGCTCGTTGGCAAGATCTTTCAGTTCGTCCTTATAACGTTTCATATCGGCGTTGGCCTGGATTTCAGTACTGCATCCATCACCGGCATGTGATGCACGCAATATTCTGGCAGACTCATAACCCTGTGAAGAATTAGAAGATCTCTCCTGGAGTCTTTCTACTTCCTGCTTAAACCCGGCGAGCTTGCTCTCGGCCCAATTTTCTGCTTCCCGGCAGATGTCCTGGGTGATTTCATCGATGCGCTCTTTCAGGGCCTTGATGCGATCCATATCCTCCTGGCTGACCCAACGCGAACCGACCTGGACGAAACCTTTAGCGCGCATTTCCTCTGCCTTCTGAGTCCCGGCCTGCTTCTCCAATTCCTTGACTTCGGTCGCGGTCAACCATTGCCCGTCTTTCTGAACGTGGCCGAGGATGAGGTGCGCGGCCCCACTCTTTGCATGGTCCGGGTCAATCTCCAGGCTGCGCTGAGCAGCTTCCCTTTCCTGGCGGAGGAGTTTGTTCTGCCCCGCCCAGGAAGCCAGCATGAACCAGCCAATGGCATCTGTCTCCCCCAGGGCTTCAAGTTTCTTGGTGTATTCTCCAGATAGCCTCTCACGCTCGCTGAGTTTCTTTTCAATGCTGCTGAATTGGGCCCGTTCAAAAACCAGGGCGCCGCCGATGGTCTTCATCTTCAAGTCTATGATTCGTCCTTCCCATTTTTCGTCTTCGAAGGTGATTTCGTCCACTGCGGGGCTGGCATTGATGTCCGATACTTCGCCCATCTTTTCTGTATCGAGGGTGATCGTTTCGCCGTTCCTGCTGAACCGCAGTTGAATGATGGTACCTTTTATCTGGCCGCCATTGTTTAGAAGAATAGTGTCCGCCTGAATTGGAGGGCCGCCTAAACCAATTACCACCGACAACCAGTAACCGACCATTTTCTTACCTCCTTCAAGGCTTCATCGGGATAAGCCCAAAAACCGTAACGCCTGATGCTGGCGAACTGCAGCGTCAACAACCAAGCCATTTATACGCGGAAACCTTATTAACGGTGACTGCATTGTCAAGTTCAGACAAACTGCAGTTCAGGATTCAGTCACCATGGGTATGTTCGTTAACCGTGCAACGAAACGCATGAAGCGCATAGCAGTCGGCCATCAATTTCTTTTGCATGGCCGGACTGTTTCTGGCTGGCCGAAATCTTGGAGCCGCATCTCAAACAGACTGAGGTTTCTCCAGTGAGGGAAGAGGGTGGGCTGATGAAATCAACGTCGTCCTCTTCTTCCGCAAAGATACTGGATATGGGGCCCAATGAGGGTTCAGTGCCGGACTTCCCAGCTTCCAGATTTTCAAAGGCTGCGAAGGCCTTCTGCTCCAGTTCCTGAGTGCCCAGATCGTCTATGTCATCCAGGCCCATGTTTGAATCCCAATCTGCGCCTGACTCGTCTTCGGCATCCATGTCACCGATGTTAGCCAGTACCGTCGGCGGCATGCTGTCCAGAATGTTTTCATCCTCGTCTTCTTCCAGCTCAGACAACTGTTCGAAAGGATTGGGCGGTTCTTCGGGCTTGGGTGCAGGTGCTGCGGGGGCAACCGGCCGCGGGGAAAGCTTGGGAGCAGGGCCCGGCATACGTGGGGTAGGGACAGGCTCAACGCGTTCGATTTGGGAGGGCAGCTCTGTCTTCATAGGTGCACTGATCTGTGCTCTGAGTTCCGCTTCCAGTTCTTCTGCAGACTGAATCGAATTGTTGTTTAGCTTATAGAGAGCGCCGTTTAGTTCCTGGGCAGTCAGCACGCCTCGCTTCAACAGGAACTGGCCAAGGCTGTCAGCTCGTCCCTTGTTCCATTGCATGGTGATGGAATCGAGAGCCTTGCCCGCGTCTTCCTGGCTGAGGACCCCGTCCTCGACCAGGATGTCTGCCAGGTCACAGGCGTCTTCACTGGCCTGGAGCGTTCTGAACTGAAAATCCATCTGGCCGACTCGGATGACATCGCCGTTCTGAACGCCGGCTTCTTTAATCGGCTTGCCATTGACGGCACATCCGTTGGCACTGCCGTTGTCTTTGACCCGAAAAACCCCGTCAGTCGCCATGAGCATGGCATGCCGTCGTGAGACGCTTGCATGAAGGATCGCAATATCATTCTCTGACAGCCGTCCGATGGAAGTAATGCCTTCGGAGCGCAGGGGGAATTTACGGCCCTTGATGGCGCCATTCATACACATCAGGCGGGCCTTTGGAATTCGGTTCGCCTGGCCTTGGGGCTCATCAAACTTGTGCTTCGTCGATTTTTGAACAGGCGGCTCATAATCCAAAATCTCTATTTTGATGTTCTTCAGCCTGTCGCGGATTTCTTCCACACTGGCGGGCCGCTCTTCGGGCTCTTTCTTGAGCATCTGCATCACCAGTTGGCAAAGGCTCTTGGGCGTATCGGGCCGGATTTCTTCGAGTGAGACCGGGTACTCCTTGAGCTGCTTTACCATGACGGTGATGGGTGTCTCGCCCGGGAAAAGGTAATGGCCCGACAGCGAATGATAAAAGGTCGCACCCAGCGAATAGATGTCAGCCGGATAGCTGGCTTCATTTCCGCTGCAGACTTCCGGTGACACATACTGTGGCGTGCCGACCACTGCGCCGGCGATGGTGAGGGCGTTGCTGCCCTGCGACTTGGCCAAGCCGAAATCCATCAGCTTCACCCGACCGTTGTTTCCGATCATGATGTTCGCGGGTTTGATATCCCGGTGAACGATCTTTTGCTTATGAGCAAACATCAACCCCTCGCAGATGGAGATGAACACATCTACCGCCTGCTCCAGCGGCAACGGCTTTCCGCTTTGAAGCAGACTGTCAAGTGTCTGCCCGTCGACAAATTCCATGATGATGTAGTAGCTGCCATCCTCAATCATTGCATCGTAGACTTGTACGATGTTCGGATGCATCAACCGTGCTGCAGTGCGGGCTTCGCGAAGAAAACGCTCGTGAAAGACTTTGTCCCGCCCCGCCAAATCGTGGCCAAGTGATTTGATGGCCACCTCTCGCTCCAGGGTTACCTGCAGCGCCCTGTATACCACGCCGCTCGCTCCCTCCCCCAGTACAGACTTGATGAGGCAGCCGGCGACCTGGTCACCCTCATCAAGCTTGCCGGAACTAAATGAGGGGAAGTTTGCCGATGTGAGATCGTGGCCAATCTCGATATCTTCAAATCCTTCCATTTCCAGAACTTATAAGGGTTTAAGGGTGCTCAAGGACGTCCGATGCAGCGAGCCGAGAGTTTAAGTGGGGCAGGTTTTGTGTCAAATGTGAAGGACAGTTGAAAGGCCGTTGAATCACTCACCTATGCTCTCGCAATGACCGCAGCAGGTTGAGATTCTGACGATCCATATCGCCTGCCTTCGGCGTCTCCAGGAACATCGGAATTTGGAGGAATCGCTCGTCGTTCATCAATGCACGGAAAGCATCGATGCCGATTTTGCCTTCGCCGATGTGGTCGTGACGATCTACCCGCGAACCCAAATCCTTTTTCGAATCGTTCAAATGAAACGCCTCGATGCGACGGGGACCGACGATCTTGATGAGTTCCCTCATGGTCGCCGTGTACGTCTTCTGATCCCGAATATCATAACCCGCAGCGAAAATGTGACAGGTGTCGACGCAGACTGCGAGGCGCTTGGAGTCGGATGTCTGATCGATAATAGAGCGGAGGTGTTCGAATTTGTATCCCAGGTTCGTGCCCTGCCCGGCGGTGGTTTCAAGATAGGTTTTGACTTTGAAACCGGGCGTTCGTTCATGAACGACATCCAATGCATTTGCGATCCGGATGAGGCCCCATGCTTCGCCTTCTCCCACATGGCTGCCAGGATGTGCTACCAGGCCTTTCACCCCAAGCGCCTCGCACCGCTCAAGCTCACCAGCGAAAGAGTGGATGGATTTCTCCCACAGCGCATCGTCTGGAGAAGCGAGATTTATCAGATAGCTGTCATGGGCCACGACGGTCCGGATGCCGGTTGCCTCCTGGGTCTTCTTGAAGGTAACCACATCTTCTTTGGTCAGTGGCCTGGCCTTCCACTGCATCTGATTCTTCACAAAAATCTGAATCACGTTGCAGGTGCTTTCCACTCCCCGCTCCAGCGCTTTGTAGATACCACCTGAAACGGACATATGAGCGCCCAGATTCACCCGATCTTCTCCAGTTCGCCGGTCTTGCGGCGATGCCACTTCCCAAACTGTTCGGAATCGATCAGCAGCCCCTCTTCCATGATTGGGCCGTCAACGCAAGTGCGCCAGCCATCCATGGCACAGATGCCGCAGATTCCGACCCCACACTTCATGTAACGCTCGACCGAAGTTTGTATCCCTGTGTGTTTAAACCGGCGTTCAATCTCGAAGGCGGGCTTTTCCATGACCTCCGGGCCGCAATTATAAAACTGATACGTCAGGTCCGAATGGCTGGCGAGGTGCTCTCCCAGAAGCCCAGTGACGAATCCTTTGTAGCCCAGTGACCCATCATTGGTGGCGATGTGGAGCGTTGCATAACGTTGAAATTCTTCTTGAAAATACACCTGATCTGCCGAGCGGCCGCCCAGGAATACGTGAATGCGATCGGCTGAAGTGTGTTCATTAAGGCGCTTGGCCAACAGGAGCAGCGGTGCGATACCGGTGCCTCCACCAATCAGACAACAGGCATCCGGCGCGGGATCGGGCCTCTCATCAAAGCCGGCACCGTAAGGGCCCCGCATGAAGAAAGTGTCTCCCTCATGCAGTTCACTCAGGGAATGCGTGAACGGCCCTACATCCCGAATGACTAAACAATTCGGTTCATCAAACGCGGGCGCAAAAGGTTTTTCGAAATTGTCCGGCAGCCAGACAAACGTGAACTGCCCGGCCTGGCATTGAAACGGCTCTTCTGTCCAGAGGATTCTCAGATCCGACGCTGGCTTGTCGATTCTCTGAATCGTGAACTTCTGGAATTCCATTAGTTCCGGGCAAAGCTTCAAGCGGCCGAACTCACGACTCCCGATCTGCTGAAAGTACGTTTTCAATTCGGATGTGGTCATCCCGCCCAAGGCAGTTCCGATCCCGAAAAAGTCAGCACCGGCATCCTCAAACCCCCGGACATCATCTGCTGTTGAAATACCTCCCATTCCAATAATAGGGAGGTCTTTGCCAGATTCGGCAATGGCATTCCGAACCTGCCGGATGCAGCGCAACGCTTCTTCTTTCACAAAAGGACCGGATGTTCCGCCTTTTTTATTCGAGAGCGCATGCGTGCCTGTAATCTGGTGTCGGTGCTCAATCGGACCGCATGTATTGATAACCGTGAAACCGTCCGCACCTTCTTCAATCAACGCACGGACCAATGGGCCGAGGTCGCCTACATTCGGGGAGAGTTTGCAAAGGGCGGGCTTATCTGTGACTGCCCTTACTGCTGCCAGGTACTCGCGTGCTATCTGAGGTTCCTTGCCGATTTCCTGACCGTAGCCCTTCGCATGAGGACAGGACAGATTCAGTTCGAAACCGTCCGCATACTTAGACAGGGTGCCGGCTACTTTCTGAAAATCTGCCGGCGATCCCCCAAAGATTGAGATCAGCAGAAACTTCTCGGGGGGCAGCTCGAAGGTTTCCAATTCTTTTGCAAATTCTTCACAGCCGGGATTTGCCAAGCCGACGGCGTTCACGAACTGCCGATCACTCACCTGGGCATAAACTGGTTCTGGATTTCCCGACCGGGACACCGGCCCGATGCTTTTAGTTGTCAGAATACCCAACTCTGGAATGGAACTGGCCAGGCGATGAATAGTATCGAGGGTTACCGTCACGATCCCGGACGGAATCGTGAACCTGCCCGAGATCTGTTTATTGAGAAATGTGTAATTGGACATGCCTGTTTCCGACGCATTAAAGGAGTTCGCCAAGATACTCTCGCATCTCGACCAATCAATCGTGAAGGAATGCCCCTCCCTGGTGGTTAATTACTGTGAGTTTTCGCCTGTCACTGCGTAATTTTTTGTCTCGAAACGGCCCGAAAACAATACGGCAATAATTTAAGTCTCTTAAGTACCCTTGCTTACAACAAAGAAGTCGAGGCTCAGGGCTTTCCATCGATAATTAGTGCTGAGGAAATGTTCAAACGGGTCCTGCGTCTATGCGTATGAATGGTTATGAAATTGTCCGTTCATCGCGGGCATTTCTTTTCTAATCCAAACCACTTTTCCCAAGGTGGTCCTCCCTGATTCAAAAGGAGAGAACATGGATGCTTCAAGAATGAATGAAGAAACCCTGAATCCCCGGCAACTAAACCTGCAGCGCAAGAAACTTAGTTGCCTTGGCTGCGGGCGTGAGATGGTGACGGACCGTTGCCATCGCTTCTGCCGAGTCTGCCAGCGACGTAATCGTCGTAACGGAAATCATCTCCCGAAGATCGGTCGCGCAGGCCGGATGATCTCTACGACCGAACTTTCATAAATATCGGGCCGTCCCGAGGAAGGTGAACGTCTCTCACCGAAGCTGCCCGAGGAGGCTCTTGAAAAGGACTGAACCTTTTCCTGGCAACAGGGCCGGGAGCCTCCAACAGAAACGCCCAATTCTGAATGAGTCAGATTTGGGCATTTCTTATTTTTTCAGCCTCATATTCTTCTGGCGTATCCAGATCGATCAGGATGCCCTTTTCATCGATGGCGACTTCTACGACGGATTCCGAATGTAACTCCCTGAACCCGCGCAGCCCGTCCACTCCGGTGTAAGACGTCGCACCTTTCAGGATAGAAAAGGGGAAAATAATCGGGTGTCCGCGCCGGCCTTTAAATGTGGGAACGAGTATTTCTTCCGGGTACTCATGAAACGACGTTACTAATCCGGATATGGCCACCGAAGTGATGGAAGGCTGGTCAGCAAGAGCAACGAGCACTCCGTCCGGTCTTTTGCTACGGGATTCCAAGTGTCTCACCGCACAGAGAACCGAAGAGAACATTCCGCTCCTGTAATCTTCGTTCGGAATAGTCCCTGCCACTTTCGAGGAAATAGTTTCTTGAATTCGTTTACCTTCATGGCCTACGACAACAAAGATCTCATCGATGCCTGCTTTGCCTATCTGGTCAATGACAGTTTCCAGAATGGTGGACTCACCAAACGGGAGAAGTGGCTTGAGCTTCCCCATTCGGCTGGACTCGCCGGCTGCGAGAATAACTGCCGTTACTTTCATTGAGGGCAGCGAACTTTGGATGCTGAAGTATTGGATGCTGGAGATTTAGTATTTCGCCGGTCTCGAAGCGCGTAGACCACTTGCTCTGCCGTGCTCGATTCGTCTGATCTCTTGTTTCTTCGTACGAGGACTAATTGAGCAGCGATGCTCAATGCAATCTCCGGCACAGTCACAGAGGCGATATCCAGGCCAACAGGTGCATATACTTGTCGCATGGCCTCCTCCTCGACCCCAAGGCGAAGGAACTCATCGAATATCATCCGGATTTTCCTCCGGCTTCCGATCAGCCCCTTGTATGCAGCCGGCCGATTTATGACACTGTAGAGAGCATCCTGATCGTGAAGATGGCCCCGGGTGACAATGACAATATAAGTGTTTTCGTCGATCGGGAATTCCTTCAGCAAGCGAGGGATATCGCCCACGATGATTTTATCTGCATCGGGCAGCACGTCTGGATTGGCGAATGTTTCGCGGTCATCAATGACGACGACCTCGAAACCCAGGAGCATCCCCTGATGAGCCAGCGCCTGCCCGACATGGCCCGCCCCGACAATGAGTAATATGGGCTTCGGCAGATGTGGTTCCAGAAACAAACGGTTTTCGGATTCACCTAAACTTATCAGGCTCGTTTCATTAGCGGCGCGAGCTTCTCTTGCCGCATCTCGGATTTCCTTTGAGCTCTCCAGCCCGTCAAGGCCGATGAACTCATCTTCTTCGGACGCATAAATAAATTTCTGCCCTGCCTTTTCGCCTTCAACGAACGACCCCAGGACTACGGGAGATTTGGAGTCCACACGATTTCGAAGCGCTAAAAACACCTCTGCATTCAGGCCGTCCAGCACATCCACGAAGACATCCATGCGGCCACCACAAATCAGCCCATCGTCCCAGCCGAAATCGTGATCAAGTACAAAATCCATTAACTGGGGTACGCCGGAATCCAGGGCTTGCAGAGCCCTTCGCCTCACTTCAGCTTCGACGCAGCCTCCACCAATAGTTCCAGCCGTCTTACCGTCAGGAAACACCAGCAGTTTGGCCCCGGCCGTCTGAGGTGTGGAGCCGCGGGTGCTCACAAGTGTACACAGGGCGCACTTCAGGCCAGCTTGAGAGAGTTCGATGATTTGGTTGTAGAGGTCGCGCATGGTTATTGTTTTCGCTGCCGTGCATCCTTTCAGTTCCTTCCGGGGGTTCAACCGGCTTCAGAGTTGCTTCCCTTCCTCAACGCTTTCATTATTGGGTCTTCACCACGGAAACACTACTGAGGGTAAGGCCATTGAAGGCAACACTATTGAGGGCCGGCAGGCGAATCGAAGGGCAAGTGGATTTAGCCCATTAGGACGATCCTTACATCCATTACATTCGTTCGCGTGGGGCCGGTCTTCAGCAGGTCGTCCAGGTGATCGAAAAAAGTATAAGAATCATTCCGGTTGAGGAATTCTTCAATTTTCATTCCAGCATCCCCTGCACGTTGTTTCGTTGTCCCATCCGCAAATGCGCCGGCCGCGTCCGTCGGGCCGTCAGTGCCATCCGTGCCACCGCTTAAAATGAGAGTGTCGGGCAGACCTGAGATCTCCGCGGCTGCTGCGAGGGCAAATTCCTGATTCCTGCCCCCCTTCCCGTTGCCTTTGAGGGTCACAGTTGTTTCGCCACCGGACAGGATGCAGGCCGGACGCCGCACAGGATTGCCGGACTCGTGAATCTCTCCGGCGATGGCAGCATGTACCCGTGCAACGTCGTCCGTTTCGCCCTCGATGCTGCTTGAAAGAATGAGCGTGTTGTAACCCAGTGATTCCGCCTCTGTGGCCGCGGCCTGAATCGCCTGACGATTATTGCCAACGATGACATTCTGTGTTTTTGAAAAAGACGGGTCGCCGGACTTGGGCGTATCGCCAATCCTGCCGGCAACACCGTCGCGTATTCGCTCACTTACCCTCGCCGGAAGTTTTTCTTCAATACCGTAGTGGGAGACGATATCGAGCACGTCCTGGAATGTTGTCCTGTCCGGCACCGTCGGGCCGGACGCGATCGCATCGAGGGGATCGCCGACGACATCGGAAAGAATCAAGTTGATGCAGGTTGCCGGCGATGCCGCGCGTGCCAATTGCCCGCCCTTAATGGCGGAAAGATGTTTTCGCACCGCGTTGATCTCCTCGATATTCGCGCCGCAGGCCAGCAGCAGACGAGTGGTCTCTTGTTTATCAGCAAGGGTGAGCCCTTCCGCGGGTACGGCCATCAATGCCGATCCGCCCCCGGAAAGCAGGCAGAAGACGAGCGCGTCTTTGTTGAGCGGTTGCACCAGATCGAGCATCGCCCGGGCACCGGCCATCCCGTTATCATCCGGGACAGGATGGCCTGCTTCGCAGACTTGAATCTTTCGCAGCGGCAGACTGTGCTCATATTTCACAGTAATGACCCCGCCGGTCAGGGCGTCGCCAAGGATTTCCTCAAGTGCCTCCGCCATGGGTGCGTTCGCCTTCCCTGCGCCAACCACGTAGACGCCCGAACAGTTGTCGAGGTCGTATTTTACCGAGCCGATCTCGATCACGTTCCGATCTCGCCTGACGTGGCGGCTTACCGCTTCGCCAGGCTCGACGGCCCGGATAGCGGCATCGAAGATCCTCCGGGCGTGTTCTTTCATTGAAGAGAGGGTTCGCTCAACAGATTCTTGAGCTGGCGTTCGCTTACCTCGTCGAGATCGACAAATTCCGCGCCTACGTAATCGAATTCCATATCCGGGATGCGAACGCAGTGCACCACTTTGGCCCGCACCTGCAGCTTTCGATTCTTGTCCTCCGGGTCATACAAAATCAGATCAAGCAGATGGGAACCCTTGTCGACTCTTTCAGCAACGCTTTGGGTGAGGCTCTTGAAGGACAGATACCACTTGAAGCAGAGACCGGTCAGACTGCAATTGATGGTCTCGGATTCATAGGTCACCTTCGCTCCGCCCTCCTGGGCCACATGCTTAACCCTCAGTTTCACCGGAATTCGTGGAGCTGCCCTCACCTCGTCCACCGCGTGTGCCAGAACTAAATCGACCGTGCCCTTCAGGTTTTCCAGGTTCAGCGGTTTGGTCAGAAACTCCTGGGCGCCGAGATCTTTCGCGCGCTTTTGATCCAGTGTCGAGCACTTGCCCGAAATGACTATGACGGGAATCTGCAGCCCGAGCCGCTCCATGTTTTCGATGAGCTCAAAACCGTCCATCTCAGGCATGGAAAGATCCGTAATCACCAGATCTGGGGGATTGGTCAGTATCTCTTCGAGCGCCTTCTTGCCATCGGACACACTGCGCACCGTGGCGTCCGAATTGCGTCGAAAAAACTCAGTGAGAATTTCGAGAATGAGCGGCTCATCGTCGACGATTAGAATGGAGGGCATGGTCTGCTCTGAGTTGGTTCCTATGATTCGGTCGATAGAAGTATAGATAGTTATGTTTTGAAGCGTCAACAATCGTAATGGGTAATAAGTAATGAGTAAGTTTCATTCGACTACTTATTCTCAACCATGTCCGAAGAAACGAGAGAGTTTTCGGTTGGATTATTACTCATTACTCATTACTCATTACTCTCATGTCCATTCAAAAAGATCTCTCATACGGCCCGGTCACCATCTCGGTGCCGGCGGGCTCGCAATCGAAAAGGCTGGACCAGTTTCTGCAGGCTAAATTTCCCAGTTATTCCCGATCCAAGCTGCAGGCGTTCATCAAACAGGGCGCGGTCACCGTGAACGAGAAGATTGTAAAGCCAAGTTACGCCATCGTGTGCGAGGATATCATCGTCCTTGAATTGCCTTCCGAACATCATCGAAAGATTGAGCCGGAGGCAATCCCACTCGAAATTCTGCACGAAGACGCGCACCTGATCGTAGTAAACAAACCGGCCGGAATGGTGGTACATCCGGCACGCGGCAACTGGTCGGGGACGTTGTCGAACGCGCTCCTTCACCACTGTGGCACTCTCTCAAACGCGAACGGGGATCCCGGCCGGCCGGGCGTGGTGCACCGGCTCGATCAATACACCAGCGGCGTCATTGTCAGTGCCAAGAGCGACGAGGCGTACTACAAGCTGGGCCAGCAATTCGAACACCGCACCACTCAGAAGGAATACCTGGCCATCACGGACGGCGAACCGGAATCGAATGAGGGGGAAATTGACCTGCCATTGGGCCCTGACTCGCAGAATCGATTGCTTCACGCGGTGCGATTAATCGGAGGACGCCGGGCGATTACTCATTACGAAGTCCAGGAGCGTCTCGGCGGATACGCGTTTATTCACGTTCGACCGAAGACCGGCCGTACTCATCAGATTCGCGTGCACCTGCGATCTATCGGTTGTCCTTGTCTGGCGGATTTTGCTTACAGCGAACGCAGTGAGATTCGAGCTTCAGATCTTGGCCTCGAAGGGGATTCGATTCTGATCAAGAGGCAGGCGTTACACGCTTTTCGATTGAGTATCGACCATCCTGCATCCGGAGACCGAATGACCTTTGAAGCAACGTTACCAGAGGACATGAAGACAACGCTGGAGGTTCTGAGGCGGAGGGCAAGTTCGGAACGGGATGGCCATTAGAATCGGCGGCCTTTGGCCGCGACCAAATCAGGAGAGTTCCAGCGGATGACGAACCGATACAACAAAGAGCTTCGGGATGACGGGCGGCAGAACCGGAGTTGGAGTAACGGCTTTGGCCGCAATACTGTTCAGCTAAGCCTTCCTGACAGTCTTTGCAGCAGACCGATGGTCGTAGGAGAGGCTTCCAGATTCGTTCGTAAAAAGTCGATCACGCCCCGAAGGGGCAGAAACATGCCAGCCCAGGGCA
>JAQBXN010000179.1 GCA_027625095.1 Planctomycetota bacterium
CCGTCACAGACATTGCCTACATGACCGCGGCCGATCCGAATTACCTGGATGAAGTGGCTCAGGTTCATTCGGCGCTTTTCTGGCGAGTCGGTTCGGGCATGGTTGTACTGGTTGCCACCGGAATCTTCCTGACCATTTTTTTCATGCATCGCATCTGCGGCCCCGTATACCGCTTTGAAAAAATACTGCGAGCCGCGGCATCAGGGCAAATTCCCGAGGGCCTGAATCTCCGCAAGAATGACGAATTCAAGAACCTTGCCGACTCGCTGGTCAACACCCTTCGCGCCACCCGTGATGCAGGCATAGAGGTAGGCAAAAAAACTGCCGCACTCGAAGCATTGTCCCCCCCTGCAGGAGGCTTCCCTGACGAAGGCGACTCAGAAGAATCGCAGGAAGAAGCCACCTCCGACGAGAGCGGGAATGTAAAGGAAGAAGCCGAAGGACAAACCGAAAACGAAGGGAAATCAGATTCCGACCGCAAAGAAAAAGCCCCTGACACCGTTGAATCATCGTAACTCTTCCGGTCTTCCGTCTTTCTTACTTTTGATCTTGGAGTCATGAAATCCAAGGTGGTACGACAAGTCTGGAATCACCGACGCGCTTCATTGGCTCGTTTTCAGTGGCGGCAAAAAGCCATCGACAACAAAACCGTTCGGTCGTGGCCCCGCTTACAAATTCAATTTCTTGAGCCACTCCAGGCTGCCCTGTTGCCAAGCATCCCAGCTCGGCCCCTTGTATCCGTTCAGACCGTGGCCGCCGGAGGGCAGTTCCAGGTATTTGGTCTGGATCTGGTGGGCCCGGAGTGCTTCGTACAATTGGCTGCTGTTCGCCGGCACCACAACCCTGTCATCCAAGGCATGCGCCAGGTACACAGGCGGCGTCTGTTTGGTCACTTGTGTCTCATTAGAGAAAAGTTCGATCAACTCCGGCTTCGGATTCGGTCCCAAAAGATTCTTCCGGCTGCCGCCGTGCGTTACGGCGCCCATGCTGACGACCGGGTAGACCAGGATGCCGAAATCGGGACGCGAGCTCAGGCGCCCGATCGGATCGTCCGCTTTGGGATCGCCCGCGTCGAAATGGGTGACCGCGGTTGACGCCAGATGGCCGCCCGCGGAAAAGCCGATGATGCCAATACGATCGGGCTTGATCCCCCACTTGCCGGAATGAGCGCGCACGGTGCGCAAGGCTCGTTGGGCATCCAGCAGCGGAACGAACGGGCGCTGGCGCGGCAGCCGATATTCCAGAACCACGCCGGCGATGCCATGCTGCACCAGCCACTTGGCAATGCCGTGGCCTTCCGCACCCGTGACCAGACCGCCATAACCTCCACCGGGACAAATAATCATGGCGGTGCCGTCGGCCTCCTCTGGCGTGGGTAGGTGCACCGTGATCGGAACCTCTACCTTCTCCTCCGTCCCATCACCCACCGGGGCACTGGAAGGCCAGATCAAGAGACGTTCGGGTTTGGGCTGCGCCTGCGCAGACGAGGCCAGGGCCAGCAGGGCACCACCGGTCAATAGTCGTCGAGTAATCATTAGATGTCTCTGGTTATCAGAGGTTTGGGGAGATCCTGCGGATTGTTCTATTCGATGCATGCAAAAGTTCCTGTGAAGAAATTATGAACGTCGGCCTTCCATGGGCCGTTGATACGCTGGAGGCCCAGTTTTGGTTCAAAGTGCCACGATGCATTTAGTTTAGCATATACCAAACGCCCGAATTGTTCGTGGACAAGAGTCACGCCAAAGCACTCGTTAGGTTGAGTGCAAATATTCAGTGAGCTCGTTGGGGCAATTGTTCATAGTGCGCCAGTTATTTCGCTTTGAGGCGAGAATCGCTCCAAGAAGGAGATGACTCGCCCACTAAAAACATGCCTCTGCAAAGTAGTTGCCACTCTCCAATGGGTTCGCTGAATCTTTACCGCTCCTCAACTCTGACCCAAGGAACACTGGGGCTGACCCCAACGAACCATGGAACGACAGGCCTTCCACCGGCGGAAGATCCTGCTGATTTCGAATAACAGGCCGGGTCAAAAACAAACGGGATAGATGACCTGGTTCATCTAAGCGGGGAGCTAACGGGGACTCGGCGGGCGTCATTCAAGCGAGAACAAAATTTCCGCCAGGCTCTAAAGAGGCTCCAGCGGTTGGTGCTGATTGTCAGGCATCGGAATACGAACCTTTGTCATCGCAGCAAATAATTCTCTTGGTCTTCGATCAGAACAGAATACAATTTTCCGTCATTCGAACTGAAGCATCTGCTTTAGGGCTGCACAGGATGGCAAGGAAAGGCGGGCCCTGGCGAGGCGGTTCGGGTGGCCATGCCAGCAAGCATTGGCACCAGGGACGGCCCCGTCTGACAACTTGATTTTGGAGTACCGATAATTCCCCTGTAGGAGATGGGGGGCATTTTATGTATTAAATGTTATTAAAGATCCGGCTCCAATACCTCGCCCTCATTGAATAGACCACCATGGCTGCGCTTGAATCCGTCATTCTCATTCTCCTGGCGTTCTTTCTAGTTCTCTTGAACGGTTTCTTTGTCCTGGTTGAGTTTTCACTCGTGAAAGTTCGGCGAACACGACTGGAACACTTGGCGGCCGAAGAGCCTTCTCCAGGCAGAGCTCGGGTTGCGTTAACCATGCATCACAAACTGGATGAGTACCTTTCGGCCACGCAGTTGGGCATCACCGTGGCCTCGCTGGGGCTCGGCTGGATCGGAAAGCCGGCATTCGCCGGGCTCTTTCAGAAAGTTCTCGGCTTCGGGCCGTGGTCGGAAGCGTTGAGTGTTTCCGCTTCGGTTGTCCTGGCGTTTGGGCTGATTACTTTTCTACACATTCTAATCGGAGAACTGGCGCCAAAGTCCCTGGCGATCCAGCGAGCCGAACGATCCATTCTGTGGGCGGGACCGCTCATGCGCGTGTTTCACTGGATTTTCTATGTGCCTCTTATCATTCTGACCAAGGGCTCGAACATGATCCTGCACCTGATCGGCCTCCCGCCGACCAGCGAGACGGAGACTGCCGTGTCAGAGCAGGAACTGCGCCTGGTTCTTGGCCACTCTCAGAGGGAAGGAGAGTTCAGCCTCGACCGGCTGTTGCTCTTCGAAAACATGCTCGACCTGTCGGGAATGTCGACGAGTGACATCATGAGGCCGCTGGCTTCTGTAGATATGATTGATGAGACGAAGACATGGGAGGCAAACCGGGAGATCCTTCTTACTAAGGGGCGTAGCCGTTATCCAGTGTGTTCCGGAAGCCCTCAAGACATCGTCGGAATGGTCCATATCAAGGAGCTTGGTTTGAAGGCCCTTGAGGGGGTTGAAGGTTTTGATCTCTCGAAATTCCGCCGGGACGTCTCGGCCGTCCGAGACACGACGCCTCTGGAATCACTGCTGCGGGAATTCCAGCGGCGTCGCCAGCACATGGCGGTCGTCAAGAATTCAAAGGATCGTATCGTTGGCGTGGTCACTCTGGAAGACATCCTCGAAGAACTGGTGGGGGAAATCGTTGATGAATTCGACGAAGGAGTGGAGAAGCCGCTTGCGCTTGGGGACATCATCAGCGCTGGAAATGTGATCGTGAATCTTGAGGCAGAGGACAGAAAGGACGCCATCCAAAGGATGCTGGTCCCGCTGGAGTCGGTTCCTGAGATTGATCCCGAGGGGGCGTTTAATGCCGTTTGGAAAAGGGAACGTGATGCGCCGACGGGACTCGGCCGGGGAATTGCCGTTCCCCACGGCCGTCTTTCAGGACTTACCAGGCCCTACATGGTTTTCGCTCGGTGCCCACAGGGAATAGATTTCCTTGCCGCCGATGATCAACCGGCCACGTTGCTGTTCCTCATCCTGACCCCCTCAAGTCATCCGGCCCTTCAGACAAAAGTTCTGGCCCGAGTGGCCGGCCTGCTCCAGAGCGGCTACCTGACCGACCGTCTGAGCGAGGCAAAGACCGAGTCACAAGTCATGGAGATAATCAAAGCGGGAGACGTTGCATCAACCCTCTGATTATCTCTATCCTGAAGATAAAATTCGGGTCAGAGCCGTTGTTTTGATTCCGCTGAAAAACCTATGTTTCCATAGGTCAGCCGGATTCGTCCAGGCCCGCTTTTGCGGGCCTTACCCGGCGGCATATTTCCGTGGGCTTGGGCTACGGATCCATCGCTTGGGGGTTCCTGGTTCGTGTGGCATCAAAAATGGGATGATATTGTTGGGTTGGGGACATTATTGGCGCTTTTACTAATTGTTCTGTGCGTTTTTCTTCTCTTCTCACAATAGGCGGGCAATCCATCGATGCACGTTGACCGCGGCGCCTTTCATGTAGTTTCCCAATGATGTCTTTTCAAGGCCTCGGTAGCGGGTGCGACCGAGGCCGTAGCCTCGTTTGGATTCGCTCACGGTGCCTTCTACACCGGAACGTTGATGCATTCGCTCCTTGAATTCATCGGATTGCATCTCGATGCGGCGGGCCTGTAGCAGATCATGGTGCAGGCCAACGACTAATTCCCGGCGTCCGTTCTTTCGGTTGCTGCATTGCTTTTGCTGCTGACACTGGTCGCAGTGATGCCCCCATTCATAACGGTAGTAGCCGTCCTTGCTGCTGCTGTCGTCAATCAGGCAACGATGAACACTCTTCTTGCCAGCCGGGCAAACAGCGTATCCTTTGTTGTTGAGGACGTTGAACTGGTCTGCCGCATATCCTTTGAAATGTTGCGGGGCGGGGCGGGCTGGCCCAACGAGTTCGGTGCCGCGCTCTTGCTGGTCATGCAGGCTGTTGTCACTGACATAAGCGGTGTCTACATATAGTTCAGATGGCGGTTCGAACCCACGTTCCGCTTCGGCTTCGAGAGTTTGGGTCATGCCCTCCAGATCGCTGACAATGGCCTTGGTTGTCTTGATTCCTACAACAAACTGGTCCGTGGGCTCACCATCGGTTTTGGGGGTGGCTTCGTCAGTCAGGGTTTCGGCTATTTGTGCCTTGTATCCCTGCCAGGACTTCGAGCCGTTCGGGCCTTTAGCAGACCACTGACAGTCCGGGTCATGAGGATTGACGGCGCATCCGGGTGACTTTTGGCGTTTTACCAGTTCGGGATTCGTTGGCTTACCAATAGAGGCATCTGGTTGTGCGTCTGCAGAGCTTTCTTTGAAATCAGAGGGCTGCTGTTTGCCGGATGTATCTTCTTTTGTGCATGCCCAACGAATTGTCTATTTACGTATCGGAGGGCTGCTGGACGGGGACATCGGTACAATTGCGGCGATACACGCTGCGGATCGACGGCTTCGCTTCGCTGCAGGCAACAATGGGTGGCGGCGAGTTGGTAATGAAGCCGATTGAATTCGCTGGCAAAGAACTCGTTATCAACTTCTCAACTTCCGCGGCTGGAAGTATCCGCATCGAAATCCAGGACGAAGCGGGCAAACCGATCGACGGATTCGCTCTGGCCGATTGCCCGGAACTGTTCGGCAACTCCATCGAACGGACCGTTGGCTGGAAAAATGGAACGGACGTATCCAGCATATCGGGCAAACCGATTCGGCTCCGTTTCGTTCTCAAGGACGCTGATCTGTATTCGTTTCGATTTCGATGATCGGCGGCTCCTGCGGCACGCTTTGGCCACTATTAATCTGGCAACACGACAAACGCAGCGAAGTGCGGTTCAGTAACGGGCAATTCGGTGTCCGTCATGCCCACTGGAGCGGGCGGTGTCACAGGTTTCATGGGAAGACGCAGGGCTTGGCCGTCGAACGTGCCGGCAACTAACGCCGGGCCGAAGAAGGCTTTGGCGCTGACCACGCGAAACTTCTGGCCAACTTCCAGAATGCCCCGCAGATTGATTTCGACCTCCGGCAGCAACTCCGGATTACGCACTGCTATGTGAGCGCGGCCGGGTTCGTGAGCGTTTGGCCTCAGCGTTACTTGAAGTTTCGCCGGGCTGCCTTTGGTTAACGTACTCTCCGTGTCGAACCCGGTTGCCTTGCGCCATTCCTCGAAACTTAACCCACGGCTTTGGGAGCCTTCCACGACCGCGCACTGGCCCCAGCGGCCGTCGGTGACGTAATAATCATTATCGTTCCACCGCAAACCGGTCAGCAGCAATTGCTTGGCGGCCTCCAACTGCACGACGTTGGAATGAGCTACGATCGTGTTCTTCGCAATGGTCCCCCGGCGAAAGTCACGGACAACCAGGCCCTCGGCATAATTGCCTGTGCAAACGACATCCTCATTAGTCGTGCCCCAGGGATAACCCAGCCGCACTGTACCACCGACGACGACATTGTCTCGAAACGCGATGCGTTCGGCTGCAGAGCCACCGCCTACCATAATCCCGGGCGCGTTGTCCCCCCGGCGCGTCAGGCAGCCATTTTCGAAGACGATGTTGCCGTCGATCTCGAAACCTTTGAGTGAAGCCTTCTCCGAACCGTAGACATGAATGCCGTAAGCAAACTGATGAAAGATGATGTTGTCCCTGATGCGCTTGGTCCCCCTGGCGTTCTGTGCATAAATTCCGTGCCCGTGCCCGCGGTCCGGTCTTGGGGAATCGTTCCGGCTTCTGAACCCAACGGACTATTACGGTGACCCTGTCTTCAAAGGACGATGTGAGGGTGAAACGGTTTCCATTCCTGTCGCCAATGAGTTTGGGGCGTTCGTCCTTTTGAGAGAGTAGCTGGTCTCTGTTGTGGATTCCTGGCTGGGAAGTGGGGCAAGCCTCTGGCTTGCCATAAATAAATGATCTTGACCGTTTCCTGGCAAGCGGGACGCTCGCCGCACGGTGAAACGGCCAAACAGCAACAGCCACTATTTCTGGAAACTAGATTAGCTTTGACGCGATGAGGCTAGAGAGTGCCTCTCTTGCCGTTACGGCGCCGATTGGAGCTTGAGCGACTTGGGATCGGGCCAGAACCAGCGCTCAGGACTGGTAGAGACGACCACGGGCGTCCCGTCAGAAACGTAGCTGTCGACGCCGTGCTTGCCACAGATCCATGCGCCCTCCGGGCCGACGCGCCGGGTCACTTCCTTTATCCCATTCTTCACGTGTTTCAGATTGTCCGTGAAGCCGAGCAGCGTACGCTTATCGGCGGAAAACAGCTTGGCTGATGATCCCCCGATGGATATCTCGTAAGGTTCTGCACCGGGGCTTCGCGTGGAATATTGGGCGGGGCGCGGCGATTGCCACTTATCCAGCAGGAAGACCTCGGACAGCGTTGTCAGAGGCAGGGATATGTCCGCTCTGGAAGCCAACAGTACGTATTCTCCCTTCTTGCCGTCTTTGGGCAGGGTGATTGCATACGAGGCATGGCGGCCGGCCGGGACAGTCGTCCGGTTGATGAGGGATCCATCCGGGCCAAAGGCCTGGACCTCGGCCCCCTTCGTTTGCATTACCATGCCGATGAGGTGGACTTTGATCTCCTGATCCTGATCCTCGCGGACCACGCAGCGCAACGGGTCCTTTACCCAGGAACCTGGCATCGGTTGCGCGTCGCCTTGATCGCCCAGCAGGCCGCGTTCTTTCTAGAGCGCGTCGTCAATCATCCCGGAGGCATAGAGCAGCATACGCAGCGAATCCAGGATGTGTTGCGTGTGAAGCGCGATACTCCATGTCAGCGGGTCGCTGCGCTTGGGGTCGTATTGTTGGAACACCTGCGGTTGTCTGAAGCTTGCTTGCGCCTGTTTCGCGTAGCGCTTGTCGCCGGTCTCCGCGTAGAACATGGCCATCGAATCGTAGCTTAAGCCGGTGACCCCATCCTTCATTTCCATCTGGTGTCGCTTGCAGTCAGCGTTGATCTGGCTGTAGTACATCGTCATGCGGCTGCCATGGGGGCCATCGGCCCACCCATTGCCGTTGCCGGGGACACAATGGTCCATCCACAGACGGTCGGCCTCTTTCTTGTAAAAAGGATCCTGCGTCTCCAGGTACATCCGCGCCAAGCCGCCGATCGGGTTGTTAAGGTAGCGGTAGCCGCCTGGGTGGCGGTAGCTGGACATGGCGCGCGCCATGCGTTCGGCAGCCTCGAAGCCGGGCCGGTATCCGGTGGCATGGTACAACTCCAGAAACAGGTCAAGCATTGAGTGGCCGGAATCAGGCCCTCCCAGCCAGATGCACTCGTGGTGACGGCGACTCATCCCCGCAGTCTCGGGGAACAGCGCGCTCAGGCGAATCGTGCCCACCTCCATCAAATGTCTGGTATTGTCTTCCGCGAATTTCAGATACTTGCGGTCGCCGCTGCGCAGATAGGCCAGCCACGGACCGTGGCAGATATCCAACTCATTGAGGAGGTTGGCGTACCGGCCATAATGAGCCCACCGCATCGTGCTTGCGTTGTAAACGTTGGGAATCGTGCCGAAGCGCCACTCACCATACCAGCCGTAAACCTGCTGGTTGAGGATGTAGCTGTCTATCGCCTCGCTGACGTGGTTTTCCAGCACGGGCACTTTGTTCGGGTCGTAAGGCTGTAATTGCTCCAGCGCTTTCGTGTCGCACAGGTAACGCGGCGGCACCGCGGCAATCACTGGCTCGTCAAAGGCGGCCTGAAATTGCGGAGCCTCCAGCGGGTTCGGCTGGCTCACCAAAGGCGAACCTGCCGGATCGACGATGAACTCGTGTGTGCGTGACACGCCGACCGCCAGGAACTGCGGCGCGGGACTGGACGAATGCCAGCCATCTTCGCGCGGGCGCCAATCCTGCGCACTGGCGCGCTTGGGCCAATACTCGAACGCGATCGTGCCCGCGGCAGCGTCCACATTCACAAACTTGGGGAACATCTCCCACAGATGCCGGTGATAAACGACGGCGCGACCGGCAGCGCTCTTGAGTACCGCGGCCCCCGTAGAACGGCGGCCGGTAAGAATCTGCGTCGCGTCCGACTCGACCGCCGCATGGTCGTCGTCCGCCTGCCAAAGCGAAAGCGCTTTGGGCTGAAAGATTGTCTTGCCGTCCAGATCGATGCCCGCCTCGGTGGCGTCGGGGAGCAGGCCGCTGAACCGCACGCCGGTGGACTCCAGGGCGTCTTTCCACGGATCACCCGCGAACGTGAAGGTGTGATACAACCGAGACCACGACTGCCCGCGACAGAACTCGGCCCTGAACTCGCCCCCTGCAATCGGCCCCCCGGTCACGCCCGTCACGGGCACGTACCAGCCCACAACCTTCACCACCGCGCGCTGCGGCCCGTTCTCCACCACGCTGATCCCCGACTCCTCACCCTTGATTTCAAAACGGTAGCCGCGCCCGTCCGCCGTCTGCCACCAGATGTCGCCGGCCGCGAACAGCCCCAACAGACGCGCATCGCCGGCCGCAAAGGTCCACTTGCCGGCGCCGGTATCGACGCGGACGGTTTCGCCCTCCTGGACCGCCAGGTTTGGCGCCGGGGCAGCGGGGGATTTAGCGTTCGCGTTAAGGGAATAGAACACGTGGCCGTTCGCCGGCACGGTCGCTGGAAAATCCACCAGCAGCCACTTCACGCTGCCGTCCAGCCAGGCGCCCATCACGGTTGTCTGGACGGGAACCGGCTTGCCGTCAGGCGCAGTCAGGGCCACTGGCGCGTTCTTTGCCAACACACCCGAGGCAAAAGGCACGCCCACCCTCACCGGCCAGTCGCGGCGCTCCATGCCCGACGCTTCCTCGACTCCGATGGCCACCACGCCAGCAGTAACCACCGGCACTTCGATTGTGCGCAGAGCCTTTACAAAGGGTCTTTCGCGCTGTTCGAGCGGCACGCCGGTCTCGGCTCTAACACGCGCAGCAGCCGCCGCCTTACGCTGCACGCCCGCAAGCTTACATGTGTCTTCAAATTGATGGACGGGCTTCGGGTTGTTTTCCTCGAACGCTTCCAGGACAAACCTGTAGCGTCCGTCCGGCAGGTCGGTGATGGACAAGTCCTCGCTCTTTTCAATCACCCGCGCTTCCGGCGTAACCTCGCAGGGCCAGACCTGCTCCTTGACAACTTTACCGAAGGTGTCGGCGATGGTGAGTTTGTAAGTAACCTTTAAGGGCTTGCCGAATCCCTCGAATGCTTGCGCGTGCAGCCGCGTCTTGATCGGGATCGACTGGTCACCAGGTACCATCATCATGCCATCGACAATGCCCCAGTCGCGCAGCGCAAAGCGCTCGCGCCGTTTGTGCATATAGTTCCCGAAATCGTTCATCGTATGCGGCGCCACCACCTCCCGATTGGTCCGCGCCAGGGTCGGAATCGATTCGCTGCTCCGCGCTGGTTCTCCGTCACCAGGTCCATCGTGAACTGACCGTTCTTGTCCGCAGCAACGAAGGGCTGATAGTCCAACCGCAGTTCGACCGACTTGCCAGGCTCGATACGCTGCGGGTGAGGATACGCCTCCGGGCAGAAATTGTCGGGTCTGACGGGCTTGTCTGTTCCCGGACCACAGCCGGTGTCGTCGTTCCATTCTGCGCAGACCATGAAGTTATCGGTGGGAAAGGTCATCCAAATGCCGATACCGCCGGAATTCATTGCCATCCAATAGCCGGACACTTCCATGTAGTGTGAGTCCTGCATCGCATTCGAGAGGCGTCTGAGCCGCAGGCTCTGGGGGTCCCGACCAGGTACGAGAATCGCCGCACTCGGCGAGGCGCCGTCGGCCATCGACATGAATGGGTGGAAGCGCAGCCAGGTGGTTTGCGGCTCGTCCGAGACATTGGTGTGCCGAAGGATAATCGTGAGCACCGTCGTATCATCAGCGAGGCGCATCTCGCGTTCGACTCGCAGGTGGCCGGAGGTGCATGTCGCGACAATCGCCCCATAGCCCTTACCCTCCCGCAGTTCCGCCTGGTACGGCAGCGCCGCGAACCACTTGGGCTCATGGATGCGGAGCGACGAAGACTCTTTCCACCCATAGCCTGCGCCCCTTTCTTGATGCCCTTCTTACCCTTGGCTGAGAAATCCACGCCACTGCGCTTATCGATGTACTCGACAATAGCCGCGCCGGCTTCCGGCCAGACCTCGATCTTCGCCCGATCGTTTTCAAGAATGAGGTGCTTTTCGCCGTCGCGCATTTCTTCGCGCCCGACGGTTGCCGCTTGTAATGACGACGCAGTGGTCAGAAAAATCAGACTGCCCAGGATGCGTTTCAGATCAGATCCTTTGGTTTTCATTTCATACCTGCCGGATTGGTGAGCAACTCATGGATCCGACAACCGGAATTCGTCGTCTGGAGTTATCCCTGGGCAAGCGTGGAACTTCTCGATCCACTCGCCCTTTTTCCACACCGTCTTCTCCAGCTTTCCGTCAATGACGATGGGTTCCGTTGCCGCCATTGCGTGGACGGGGTGCAACAGGTCGAGTTGGCAGCAATCCCCGGTTTGTTATCTGATGTCTTTCCACTGGTCGGGAAGCAGCGGACGGATGCCTTGGAACCCCTGGAAATCAGAGATATTCAGCGTCAGGATGTCGGTGATTTGATGGCCGCGCATGACCGCGGCGAGGTAGGCGTCATGGACGCGAAATCCAGTGACTCGATTATAGCGCACCAAGTCATTCCAGTGTTCCCACACCTCCTCAGGGTCAAGAAGCACACGATAGGCGGCCTGGAATTCCTTTATGTCAGACAGCGCCTGATCCACGTCGGCGCCAGACCTTTCGGGGCAGGTCGAGTCGCCACAGCCACATACTCCCGCAATACCTGTCTATGAATGGTCATTCGGATTTTTTCGTTGAAAGGCCCTGCAGGGCTTCACAGGTTTGCCCAAAGAACGGGGATGCTTCGTCCCGTGAATAGACCAGAATGTTGGTGTCGAGGAATACGCTCTGAGTCATCAGCCCTCCTCGTACATGGCCTCACGGCGCAAACTCCGCGGCTCGATCCAGCCCGCTTTGTAACCCCCAAGAGGAGGCCGATTTACGTCACTGTTCGTTGGCGCCACATCTTCCTCGCGATACAACACGACCAGATCGGCGGGGCCTGGCGGCAGGTCTCTGTCCTCAATGTGGATGAGCCCCCCGGCCCCCACCTGCGTTCGAATCACCTTTGCTCTCATGATATCCCTCCACGGAGTTTGATTTGGGCTCCTTTTATGCCTTTCCTTTTATCAGTCTCAGCTCGCGTGAATCTCATTCTGGCGAGATTTTGCGCTGAAACTCCAGGACGTCAAGTTGCTCGAACCTTTGGGACGTGGTCGGGCAACCCGCTACGAGGTGGTTTAGCCAATACGCTATCGCGACAATAATCCCGACAACGTGTCGGGATTCGGGAGCTATCGGCTGTGAGGCGGGAAATCCCGCTAGAACCGGCTGCAAAGACTCAGAAACCTTGTCTTATCGATTTTCCGTGGAATTTGAGATTTTTTACATATAAAACTTCTGGGGTATCCGGTTGGCTCAAGTGCCCCCAAGATGTTGTGGTCTAACTTCATAAATTTCCCGCGCGG
>JAQBXN010000180.1 GCA_027625095.1 Planctomycetota bacterium
CTCGCAAAGCCTCGCAACCCTGGGCTGTAAGGCGTAATGCCTTTGGCATAAAGAAATGGCAGAGACATACCCAGCCCAACGCGCTGGGTTGGCAAACAGTCGGAGATTTGCCCCTGAATAAGTCATCTGAATCCGCAAAATCACGTTCGTCCTGTTCGACTATTCCGAGATCGCATGTCCAAGCACCGCTCGCCAGATGCCGCCGTTGGCTTTGGAATTGAGAACGCGGACGGCGAGGATGTTTGGTTTGCCGTAGTTGAGATGCTCTGGTTTCACCTCGACGGTGAACGGCTCTTCCCAGAGTTCGTTGTAGGACTTGCCTTCGGACTTTTCGGAATGCTCTTTCACAAGATGGCCGTTTATGTAAACCCAAGCCTGTTCGTCCACCGAGCCGAAAAGGAGCCGGAGGGTCTTTCCGTTCCAATCAGCCGGAACGTTGATTGTCGTGCGATACCAGCCTACGCCCTGGTAGTTGCCGACCTCTCCAATCTCGGCCCAGAAGGAGGGGATTCGAGCTGGCAGCCATTCTTTCTCACTGACTTTAATTCCGTGCCAGCCGTCTTTGATTCCCTGTTCCAGGGGGTCGGTCCGGAAGAGCCAGTTCTCCAGTGGATGCAGTGGATTGGACAATTCCTTCCACTCGGCAGGAAGCTCGAATGTCTCTGCGTAATACTTGTCTCGCCATTCTTTCAAAGGGTTTTTCTCAGGGCTGGCAGTCTTTTCGGAACCGGGCACGTGGAAGACGAGTTCAGCGAAAGAGTTCTGATCGGATGCCCCTTTGGTTTGCGGATTCACCGACAAAGCCGAATGGCGTATGAGGCCGGGGGCCGGGAAATGATTGCGGCCAAGATTCCCGCGCCAGAAGGATTCTGCAGCAGGTGGCTCGGCCCCGAGTGTCTTGTACGGAATTGTGATGAATGCCAGCCAGATGTTTTTGTTTTGATCGAGTCGGGATTCGTAAGTCCACGCGCCATTCCAGTCCGGATCAAACTTCCCGTGGCGCGGGTCCATGGCATCGGTGATGAATCCGCTCGCCGCATCTTCTTTCGATTCGGGGTGCACCCCGACAATGAATCGAAAGCCACTATCGCTCCCGGCCAGAGGCTCGAGGTAGACCTCCAGCGACTCCTCTTTGGTGAGATCACCTTTTCGGGAAGCATTGCTTTGTTTCATCAGGGCGGCGGGCAGTTCGCTTTCGATTCGCAGGTAAAGTTTGTCTTTATCAAACAAGGAGCGAAGAACTGTCTTTCGCGGTTTGTCGACTACATCGTCTTCGGGTTCAAGCTCTTCCAAGCCCGGGACAGGCAGGGGGATTTGAGTTCGCGGCCTTGCACCCCCTTCGGCCCCAGCAGCCAGATTGGCGAACTCGTAAGTCGGCGCAATCTCCCATGTCGCCGCGTCTATCGTGACCGGGCCTTTTGCCTGGGCAACGGCGAAACGTTTCGCGCCGGGCAAAGGCGCTGAGCGCATGGCTTTGGTGTCCCAATTGAAGACCGTTTCGGCAAAAGGCTCCTGATAGCGGTCATAGGCAAGTCGTAGATGGTTCGCATCGTGTCCCATCGGTGGGAACATCACGAACGACCAGAGACCCATCGGCTGAGTCCATCCTTTCTTATTGTAGTAGCTGTCGATCTCTGCGTTTCGAGCATCGATGGCATCAAGCAGGCGATCGCGGGAAGCCAGGTCCGGTTGAATCTGGTATGCCTGATAGAGATAGACCACGCGCATCAGATTTTTCAGATAATTGAATTCACGGCTGACCAATGCGAGCCGTGCCTTGATTTTTTCGGTGTCGGCTGATTTTTCGGCCAGCGATAATTGTTTTTGGAGCGATTCGAGCAGAAGCGGGGTGTACAGGAAACTGAGGAGGCGGAAGGGGTCAGCCAGCATCTTGCGGCCCTGGCCATAAATATTCCGGTAGGTCCAGGCCGGATCGCGAGTTCCCAGGTATTGGGAGTACGGTTCGACTGCGTGGTACAGCGCATCGTAGAAGCGGAGCATAGGCCCGGCGGATTTGCCGAATGCAGCACCGCAGAATTCGTGGACAAGAAACTTGGCCTGCATGTTCTCCGGGTCGTCGAATATGCGTCCCATGAGGTAATAGACCGGCCCTTCGAGTCCGTGCAGAGCACCGGGGCCGTCACGGTAAAGCGACTGCACTTTGTTGTGATAAAGCCGTTTGGCCTGCAGTTCGATAGTGAGAGGGGTACGCATCGGTGTGTAGCGGCTGCTCAGGTTGGGAGTCCAGTTATAGATGTAAGCGGTGAAACCACCCGGGACCTCATACTCCCGCCAGGGAGCGATGTCTTCTTCATTAGTGCCGCACCACATGATGCGGGTGTTCTTCGGGAAGACCTTGAACGTCTTGGGCGGCTGTTCAGTCAAGATGTAAGACATCATCGTCACCATCTTGCCCGGCCGAGCTTTCTGGACGCGTTCGGCGAGCTTGCGGTGGAGAATCCAGAGCTTCTCGCTCCAGTCCGAGCCGGTGTCGTAGAGATTGTTGCACGGCCCACACTGGCAGGCGCGGAATCCGTCCGGCTGTCCGAGATCGACCGTTTCGTAACCGAGGTCCAGCCAGCCGATCAGGTCTTGATAAACAAGCTCCTGAAACTCGGAATTGGAAATGCAGTATTGGCCGTGACCCGAGGTAAGGCGATTGCCGCCAACCAGGGCAAAGTATTCCGGATGCGGCTCGCCGTATTTGTCCATTGGCACAGCTCTCGCGTAGGTGTGCCCACCGAAGACGTCGTCGACCAGCGGAAACAGGTTGTTCGCAATATCGTAAAAGCTGCCGCGCAGGGGGTAGGAGACGTTGAACTTTATGTGGGGCGTCTTTTGCACATCCAGATCTGAGGGAATTACGAGCCGGTCTGTCGGTAGAAATTCGAACGCGGGCGATTTCAGAAAATCCAAATTCGCTGCTGCCTGGATTGAGCTCCACGCCCCGAGGTCCGGATACAGAAACCTGGCCCCGGCGTACTCCCGAAGAAAATCTGTCACACCTTTCGCCGTTCCGATAAGGTCCCATCCAGTCCGTGGCCTGCTCCCCTTTGGTGGAGAAGGCGCTGGATGGTCGTGACCTGCGATGATGAGATCCCGCCCGACGACCTTGTGCACATAACCCCAGCCTTTAAGTTTCTTGACTTCGATGCCATTGGCGCCGGCAAAGGCCGTATTGCCGAGATAGATGCCCGGCTTGCCTTGATCACGCTTGTCTTCAGATACAACCGTCAGCTCAAATCCATTGGCCTTAAACGTGGCCTGAAAGAGCCGCGCAGTCTGTTGCAGGCACTCGCCAATCGCCGGACTTGGCGACGCATCCGGCACGATGATCTGGTAGTCCGATTTGCCGTCTGCGGCAAGCACGAGGTCGGCGGCATTGGTTTGGAAGACGACGAAGCAAAGCGACAAGAGTAAGGCGAGGCTGGTTGAATTCATGGTGTGCTTCAGATGAAAGGTAAATTTTCTCTAGGCCCGGATTTCTGACAGACCGTAGCCGAAGTCGCCAGCCTTCGAGTGCTGGCCGAATCAAGTCCCGAATTCTTGCGACTCCGGCTAATGGTCATTCCTTCCTCACTTCCACCCAATGACTCAGCGCATTACCAAGCCTACTGGCAAAAGAGATTGAAGTGATCGAGCCGTTGAGCACGTTGCCTCGTAGTTTGAGATCAAGGTGCAGGTGGTAGGGATTACGATTGGCGTCTTCAGTTCCGATGTCACCGAGCATCTTCCCCTTCAGGTTTCCGTTCTCGAATTTCACATCGTTGACCAGGGTCTTCAACTGTTCACCAAGTCGGGCATGAACGTCACCAGACGGCTTGAAAGAGAGTTTCAGTGGCAAAGTAGCTTTATACGTTTGTATCTCCCCGAGCCAATCGCCCTGTAACTCAGGAACTGACTCGAATTGCTGAGCGGGGGCGGCTGCTTTGTCATTCTCGTTTTCAGTCTTGCGTTCGGCAGACTTCGCCGCTCGCTCCGGCAGCAGCACGGGCAAAATTTCCCGGTGAAGCTTGTAAGGGAACTGGCAGAAAGTATTAGTCAGAGCCACGATTACTATGCCTTCCTGCGGCATCAGAACAAGATTCGTCGCGACTCCGCCCATCCCGCCGCCGTGGCTGACGAACTGTCCCAATTCATCTTCATCGATACGCCAGCCGATTCCGTACTTGCCGTTCGGTTGAATATCAGCCGTTGGGGCCTTCATGGCATCGATACTTTCGTCGGAAAGGACCGCCTTCTGATCTGGCCGGCAATGCTTCAGATGAAACATCCCGAATCGAATCAGGTCATGTGCGCTGCTGTAGACCGCGGAGGCGCCCGGATGATCAAAGTCATAGAAAGGCAGCGCCAAACCGTCAGCCTTGTATCGAATGGCCTGAAATTCTTCCAGGCCAGGGCCGACATTCACCGAAGATCGAGTCATTCCCAGAGGCAGGAATATCTCTCGCCGCATGAACTCGGCGTAACTCAGGCCCGACAGCCGCTCAATCAGATGATCGAGAATTCCATATCCGATGTTGGAATATCGATAGATCTCGCCGGGCGGCGTTACCACGTTGCCATATCTCCGAATCGATTCCTCCATCGGAGGCTTAAAATACGGTTCGTCATCGGGAAAGAAGTGGCAGTGAAGAGGAAGCCCCGCCGTATGGTTGGCAACCTTCCGAACCGTGAGCTCATCCGGATCGCCATTCCAAACTCTGAGTTGACTGTCCCTGTGCAGGTAGTCGTTTACAGGCTTGTCCAAGTCGAGCTTTCCCTGCTCGACAAGCTTCATCAGGCCGACAGCCGTCATAGGTTTGGAAATAGAAGCCTGGGAATACAAGGTATGCTCTGTGGCCGGGATTCTTTTCTCCCGATCCGCCCACCCAAATGCTTCCTCCCACAGAATCTCACCGTTTCGTGCTACGGCAACGGCAAAGGACGGAATGGCCGACTTCACCATTTCGCGTTGAATTAACTGCTTGATGCCCGAAAAGGGATCACTGCTCATCGTGATGCGTTCCTATTGGTTGTGACAGCGGATATGTTCCAGCCCGTTCATAACAATCGATTTTGGTTGATGGCCCATGTCTGAAACAATTCACCGGAGGCCGGATGCTAAAGACTTGCCTTATATATTGAAAATGCTCGCCCTGACGAGTCACTTCACCTCATCGAGAGCGCTTTGCTGACGCACGCATCTGGCAATATTCCCGGAGGCCCATCGCATATGAATAGAATCATTGTGTTTGTCGCCTCGTTTCTTCTCTTCGTCGTTTCCTCGGCAGAAGTTATCAAGGCCCCCCCAGTCTCCAGTCAGCCTTACGCCAAACCTGCTTTGGGGCCGGTGGAGCAGTTCAGTTCATACAGCGGACAGAATCTGTTCGATGGCGACACGCTGCTCAAGATCTGGAAGGCTGGAGAAAATCTGAAGGCGCCGCCAGAACGCATTACCACCTTTGAACCAGTCATACGGGACGGTAAATATGAGCCAACGGGTAAGAAACCACCCGTGGCGGCAGTTCGCAGTTCTCCCGGCGAGCCCTTCTTCGATTTGGATTTCGGTGAACTCGCTATCGGTTGTTACGTGGTTCGAGTGATAGCCGCGGTAAACTCGCAGAGCAGACGGAAAATACATCCTGAACGCCAACACAGGCGTTCGCCTGAAAATCAACGGACGCAACTACGACTACAGCAATATTAGAGATACCGAACACCTGATGCGTCACTTGGTACTCCCAGATTGATCGGAGGAAAAAATGAAAGACCAGGCGAAATTAACGATGGTTCAGTTTGTAGAGGATGGCTCGGCCGAATCCGTTCTTGAGAGGATGCCAGGCTTCTTCAAACAGGCCGCCGACTACGGTTCTGACCTGATCGTTTTTCCGGAATATATGCTTGGTCGCAGAATTAGCCTCCAGTCAGAAACCTCGAAGAGATTCCTGGAATTGGCCCGGGAACATCGCATGTACGCTATTGGAGGGCTCATCGAGCAAATGGGCGAGAGATGGGCAACGGTGGCCTTGATGGTGGACCGCGATGGCGAACTGATGGGGCGTTACCTGAAGACACATCCGGCCTGTGGGCCTGCGCCTTTTTACTGGCCGCCAGTTGAGGGCAACGACGATGAAGCGAGAGGAATCCTCGGAGATGAATTCAAAGTGTGGTCACTGGATTTTGGGAAAGTGGGCATTTTACAGTGCTACGATGGCTACTTTCCGGAAGCGTGGGGTTGCACTTCCTATGCAGGTGCGGAAATCATTCTCTGGATCAATGGCCGTTCTGGAATGATTCAAGACACAACCTGCATTTGCATGGCGCAATCCTACGCCTGTGTCGTGGGCGGGAATATCTCAAATGGTCACAACACCGGCTTTGCCGAACCGATGTACGGCAGGTATCTCACAGCCGAAGGTGAGCGTGAAGACGGAAGGCTATTCCCTCGGATTCCTTCCAAAGGGGATGGTTGTGTGCACGCCACTATCCATCTGGATCGGGTTCGGCGACTGAGGAAGCACCACCGTATGGCGCACCAGCGGCGTCCCGATCTTTACAGCGCTCTTTGCCGGGATGCGACGATCTGGAAGGCATACCCGGATATCGACTGGGAACACTCCGCCTGCGCGGAACTGACGAATAAAGCGAAGCTTCCCTGGCAGCCTGCTGAGTCGCCTCGCTCGACATAAAATTGTAAGAATGAACTTGCCACAGATGCCTTCAATATTTGATTCTTGAACGGAGAAAAAATGGACAACGAACTTCACCTCTCAATGGAACAGCTCCAGTCGCATCTGGATTCGATTAAGCAGTCACCCCAGGATGAGGGTGTTTTGAATGCCATCGTCATTCGACCGGTGTCCAATGAGCGAGTGGATATGGAGATCAGCGTGGTCAGTCCCGACGGCGGAGTCCATGGGGATCGATGGGCGAAGCAGGCCTGGCTCAATCTGCCGAAGCAGGAGCTGGACCCCAGGGCCCAGATTACTGTGATGAACTCGAGAGCTGCTGAGGTGATAGCGCAGACGCGAGAGCGGTGGCCCCTGGCAGGGGACAATCTCTACGTCGACCTGGATCTCAGTGAAGACAACCTTAAGGCAGGGCAGCGACTGTCCATTGGAAGCGCAATCTTTGAAGTGACTCCTCAGCCTCATAATGGGTGCAGTAAGTTTCAAGCGAGGTTCGGTGCGGAAGCTCTGAAGTTCGTAAATTCGGAGGCGGGTAAACACCACCATCTGCGTGGCATTTACGTCAAGGTGGTGCAGGCAGGGGTCATTCAGGTGAATGACACGATCTCGAAGGTGTAAACTCAAAAACCTATGGGTGTGCAAACCGTTTGCGGGGTAACGGATGAAGAATTCAAACCCCTGCCGCCTTTGGGACTGTCGGTCTAATCAGTTCCGTGCTGTCTCAAGACGCCACTGGCTTGCCCGGTGGAGTTTTCACGCTCTTTTCTCGTGCAGGTTCGGATTCATTCAGGAGATGCCACTGGCTTGCCCGGTGGAGTTTCACGCTTTGAAAGCTGTCAGGAAGTGCATCAAACGTGTGTGTGCTGGGTAGATAACCAGGCGATCTTCTTCACCTGCCAGCAAGAGGGTCGCGGGCCTCAAAGTCTCACTTTGAAACCTTTCCGCGTGACGCGGGGAACTTTCCTGGAAGCGGAAGCATCTCGCTTCCGTGCAGAGGCGAGACGCCTCCGTTCCCAAGTTCGGATGTGGCCGTGAGGTCACGTCAGGATCGAACTGGGTAACGACAATGCTGGCCTTTCCTACGAGTGCTGAACGGGCTTCACTGAACAGTATTGGTGCTACAGACAATGCGCGGCGACTATCTACCGACCATCCTTTCACTGACCGATAGGGGGAATCGGCGTACCCCACTCGCCCTCGTTCAGAATGGGTCGTTTTACGAAGTACTCGGGTACGCTCAAATCCTTTTTGTTCAGCATGGCCTGGGTGGCCTTGATCTGTTTCAGATTATCGGGCGAACCGAGCACGAAGACCGAGACACCCCAACTCGGGACTTTGAGTTTGAACTGACCGTCGGTGTTCAGCTCGATCAGCTTCTCGTCCAGCATGCTCCATACTTCTCCGCCTTTCTCGAAATAATCCGAGTCGATGGTTACGTCGTACTCGGCATCGGTCTTGTCGTGATTAATGACGACTGTCATGAGGGTGCCGTCCGAGGCCACGCGGGGAAGGACCTCCAGGTTCATGGGCAGCCTGTCGTTGAGCTTCAATGTCACCGGGCGTGTCACGCCGGCTTTGCGCGCGGCATATCCGAGGGTCTCGACGTAGGGGCGAAACGCTTCGTACATTTCGGGGATTTCACTCGGGAACGGATTACAGGGCTCGGTGCCGCGATGGGCTTCCATGCGGGATGACAAGGCATGGATACTCATGCCTTCGCGGGTGCCCAGCCATACGGTTCGATCCGTCTCGATCCCGACGATCTTGTCTCCCCACCAGGCGATGGGTTTGGCATCTCCGATCGGTTTCGCCTCATCCACTTCCCCCCAGCTCACGGCCGTACCGACCGTTGTCAAGGCCTCCGCGTACCTGATGGCGGGCGGCGTACGCATGTCGAGCGGGCTCTGCCTGATGCCGAGAACTTCCTCCGGCATTTTGGCCATTATCTCGTCAAGCTGTTTCCAGACGGCCTCGTCGCGCACCAGTTTCCCATCTTTGTCACGGAGCAGTTTCCAGGAGGGATCGCGTACCGGCTGGCCGCCGCGCATGCCATGGTTATCGGGAATGGGACGTTGCGGTTGACCGTCTTTGTCGAGAAGAAACTTCTGCTCGGTACGGGCGTAAAGTTTGGCCCAGGCGCGCGGGTCATCCTGCTGATGCACCATGTGGCCCTGAAGTTTGAACGGCCCGCCCCAGAGATCGAACGGCAGACCCCAGACCGCCTCTTCGGCACTCTGCGCGCTTGGGTAAAAGCCGTTCTTGTGTTTGCGTTCGATCTGCACTCCGAAGGTCTTCTCGAGGAAGTCGATTCGTTTGCCTGTGGAGACATCGAGGCTCAGGCTGTCAACATTGGCGAAAACCACGCCGCCGTCCTGAATGAATTTTGTGATGTGGGAACGAATCGCAGGCGTGCTCCATTCACTGCCGACGACATACAGCACCTTGTAGTCGCTCAGCTTTGTCTCTCCCAATTCGAGCTCCTCTTCCGTAAGCAGGTGGAAGGGGTATTGCGACTGCTGGAAGGCGTCTGCGGTCCACCCGAAGTCCTGCTTGGGATATTGGAAGTAACGATAGAAGTAACCGGTAGTGTCAGGCATCAGGAGCGCCACCTGCGGCTTTACGGGTTTGGAATTTGCCAGGAAGCCGGAGTAGTGAGTTTTGAGGAAATTCTGCCAGTAAGCCAATTGCAGTCGCTGATTGCGGTCACGGCCGCGGTAACGGGGCGAATACAGCCAGTGGTGAGTGCCGTCCACGTTGTGACCGATCATTCGGGCCAGAGCACGGTCCATGTCGTGGGGGCCGTTGTACATATCCCAGCCCTCCTGACCGAAGTAGAACCAGACCCAGCCCATGACTGCGTTCTTGTAGCGAGGGGCCAGGCGATCGGTGATGGCGTAATTGAGGTTCATCACCGGCGCCTCGGGCCAGCAGTGCTCGACGTTTACGACGGGGCTCAGGCGATGGTACCAGTAGAAGCTGTTGCCGTGCCGCTGGTTTGCTCCCGGCCAGATGATGAAGTGCTGGGTGAAGGGGTAGCAGTCCACACGGCCTGGCGTTCCCAGTTTGTTCATCAACACCGAGGCTTCATCGTTGATGCGGCGGAAGAATTCGAAAGTGAAATAGCGGTGGAAATCCACCAGGAGTTTGTAGCGTCCAGGCTCGCTGAACATGACGGCATCGACTTCCGGCATCGCAGAAAAAATCTGTCCGTTGTTACTCCAGGCTGGCTGGGTCCAGTCGAGTGAGAGGTTTATGGGTTCCACTTCCTCCCAGGTCTTGAGATTTTGACCGGTGAAGGCGTTATAGGTGCGCCCGTCTCCGTTGGTATCCGCGGCGGGACTGTTGTCCTGAAACCAGATTTCTTTGAGGAATATCCGGAACTCCTCGCGCATGGCGCCGCGGTAATCCATCTGTGCCCGCGTACGGAGTCCTACTTCATCCCAACTGCAGGTCACGTAATTGTCGCCAATCTGAAACATATCCAGTTGGCCGGAATGCTTGCCGTAGTTAGCGAGCAGATTGACTCCGGCCAGGAAGTTTTCGGGATCGAAGAAACTGCCGCAAGCCTCACGCTGTCTGCTTCCTTCTTTCTTTCCATCGAATTGCAGAGGAGGGGTGCCATTGGCGCCCCAGAGCGTCTGGTCGATGGCCCCGAGCATTCCGTTCTTTTTCAAAAAACGTCCGACACGGTAGGTCCACACGTTGCCTTTGTACGAGCAGTTGTATCCCATGCGCCGCCAGTCCTCGAGACACGCCGCTTCATACTCTACGTTAATCGGTCGCGGGTCTTTGGCCGGGTCATAGGTGCCGATCTCTCGTTTCCAATCCCAATACCCTTTTACGAGATCCGGATGCGTCTTGGCATGGCTGTTAAGATTTCCGACAAACGCCCGCCCGTCGGGGCCGAAGGGCCCGTCGTATGGCGTAATCGGAGGCTCGGGAAGCTTCTTCCAGCCATCGTATAGCTTCGCCCGATGTGGTGGTATCAGAAGCGGATCACCGGCAAGAAAAGGGCTCGTGAAGAGAAAAGCGACCAGGGGCAATCTGGGAAATCTGAAATTCATAGCTTGAAGGCGCAGGTGGGAGGAATATTTCAAGTTCTTTCGTTCTTTGCAAAAGGTAGGCGGACAGGCCGGATATCTCAATCTGATTGCGAAGCGATTGCGTATAAAATCCTGTTGGGTATTCAACAGGCTGGTCAAGCACAACTACTGACTGGAACAACTCATGGCATTGCATAAAGGGCTTTTGAAACGGGGCTTTAAGTTACCGGAGTGCGAAAAACATTTTCATGACCATGACGAGACCTGGATCATCGTGAGTGGCACAGGAACTTCCTATTGGATTGATCAGGAGGGCCACCGCGAAGACTTCGTGCTGGAGGAAAATGATATCTGGATGATCCCGGCGGGCTTTGAGCATGGTTCCGACGGCCCGAATTCGGAAGACTTTCAGATCTCGGTCTTCAATGGCACGCAGCCTCCGGGAAGTCATCAACCCGGACACTATTACATGGAACAGGAAGCTTACATTCCTACGTTAAAACTGGTGAAGGAATCGACCAGTCGTTATCGGCAGCATGCTTCACGGCCGGAAATGATAAAGGGGGTCATGTTCATCGAGAAAGGAAAAGCGGTCCTTCAAGAAGAAAAGTTCCCGCACCTCCAGTCCGGACACATCCTCTGCAAGACGATCTACAGTGGAGTTACCAACGGCACCGAACGAAACGTACTGATGGGAGGCAACTATGGAGGAAAGTGGCCCAACCGCTGCGGCTATCAGAATGTCGGCCGCGTTATTGAAGTGCCTCGAAGCGTCAAGGCATACACCAGAGGTGACCTGATTTTTTCAGGCATGTTCAGTCAGCACGTTGAATATTTTTCGGTGAATGTCTCCGAACCGGAATCCGAATCCAACTGGGTCATCAAGTTGCCCGGCACCATTAATACCCAGGAGGCCGCTCTCTTCGGCATGGCCAGCGTGGCCATGCACGATGTCCGGAGAGCGGAGATCCGACTGGGCGAAAAAGTCCTGGTAATCGGGGCCGGCAGCATCGGTCTTTTTACCTCTCAAATAGCTCGTGCCTCAGGAGCGCAGGTAACCATCTGCGATCTGAAGGAGCACAGGCTGGGTATAGCGCAGGAACTCGGAATTCAGCAGACCATCCAGATCCAGGATGAAAACTCCTGGGAGAAACTCGCCCGAATGGGGCCTTTCGATGCCGTCTTTGAAGATTCGGGGGCCGATGTGCTTGACAAAATTTTGGGAGAAGGTTTCGGACAGAAGAGGCTGCTGACAACTCGTGGCAGGCTGGTTCTGATTGCCGGCAGAAACGAAGTGATTTACAAATTCAATGCCGGCCAGGGAGCAGAGCTTTCAGCCCTTCACGCCAGCCACTTTCAGAGAACCGATCTCAAAGAGGTCTGCAGGCTGGTCTCAGAAGGCATTCTCAAGGTCAGGCCGATTATTCAGAATCTAATGCCCATCAGCGAAGCGCCATCATTTTACGACCGCTTGCGGGACGACCCCGGTTCCACTCTCGGAACAGTCTTCG
>JAQBXN010000181.1 GCA_027625095.1 Planctomycetota bacterium
GTATCCGAGAGTCTCTCTTGCCCATAGGAATCCTCCAAGGTGTAAATCTCAGAAGATAACCGCACGGCCTTCAACCCTTCATGCACCCTTGCCGGAAGCTCACGATCGATGTAAACAGTCTTCGTGAAGTTCCTGAATGTCAGCGTGACAGGCACTTCCTTCTCAGCAGGCATACCGCTCGCTCTGCACCGATACAGCAACTCGTTCTGATAGCTCTTCTTCTCACACAGCCGACCAAGCTGATTGTGGATGTCATAACTAAGCCCCATTACTCTATGGTCGATCTTCTTAAACTCATCGAGACTCATCGACCGGATGCGGGCGCCAATCTCAATAGGCATATTTTTGATCCCCTCTTAATTAGTCTGCCCTCAATTAGTCTGCCCTCAGTCTGCCTTCTTCACTCTGAACCATCCCCAGTGTTTAGGCTCGATCGCGGACTCCAGTGCGAGGTCGCTTATAAGGCTCGTAAACAGATTCGACCAGTTCATACGCAGCGAATTGGTCTTGCCTAGTTTGTCGGAGTACACGATGCCGAAGTCGCCGCGGTAGCTCATGCCCTTCTCGGGATTGAAGCCTATTTCGGCGAGAGGAACAGCGGCAGTCAGGTCGTAGTCCTGCGCGCCACGGCGGATTAGGAATTTGGCGCCTTCAATCACTTTGATCATGTCGATTTTGGTGGTCATAACCGGCGAGCTGAACTCGAAAGGTTTTTCTGTCCCCGGCACTTTGTAGTGGTAGGCGACCGCGATCTGTTTGCCCTCGAAAACGCTGAGTACCAATCGAAAGTCTCCCGGCACGATGTCGCCAGTATCGTCATCGGATTTAGTGCGCATTTCCAGAATGCAGGCGTCACCGGTCTTGAACAGGCGCGTGGCATCCGGGCCTTTGTTGATCATTGGGGTGTCATCCAGGACTTCCCGAAAACCGACGTAGAGAAACTTGTCATCGAAGCTCCAGGTAGCCTCGGCAGTGTGTCTTCCATCGAAATTCCATTTCGCCTGAGTTTCCCAGTTCAATTGGTGAACCGTCGGCGCATTGCCATCGAGCGCGGCCCTGGGAGATTGGATTTCGATGTCCTTGGGGATGGCCGCGTCCTTCTGCTGGTTTATCAGATACTCTCTGCATGCGGTGTGCGTGGCCTGAGTCAAAGTGATTGTGCTGGACTTTAGCTTTTCCACCCTGTCCAGACCGACGACTTCGGAGATATTGGTCGCGTTCAGGGCCGAGCTGCCCAGATATATTTTCTTGTTCATTCGATTCCTGAAAAACTCACCGCCAAACCATTCTCCTCCCGCGGTGGTCTGCATGATGGACATCCCCCTCACGGGCAAATCAGGTAGCGAATCGGGCGCGCTTCTCGCATCTCGGAACAGGCTGCCGACGAAGAGCCCTTCCGTCGTCATGATGAACGCCTTACCGAGATTGCCGGACAGGCAGAACACTTCACCGACGTCATCGATTTCAGCAGAGCCAATTACTTTCAGCGGGCCAATAAGCAGGCCGCGCTTGTCTTTGGGAGCTTTATGCGAACCGTGAACCCCGGGCCAGCGGTTCGGATACTGCCAGAGCCGTTTACCGTTCTTGTCATGCATCTGCATGGGTGATTGATTCGAGAGGACGCTTCCCATGGAATCTGCCCAAGCGCTGTTCAGAAAGTGCAGCGGTTTCGTATGCACTATTCGCACCGCCGATTTTGGATCGTAGACCGGCGCTCCGGCTTCATTCCATTCTTTCACGGGCATACGCCAGACCCAGGTGTGCCGGTCGGTGAACTGTTCTTGAGCCGGATAAAAAGTCAGGTCCGGGCTGAAGGCAAAACGCCATGGGCCGCCGAGGATAAGGCCGTTCATTTCCTCCGGCGCGAAAAACTGGACTTCCTCGTCCTGCACCAGGGAGTCCCCATTTGCATCCGTCCAGATGAATTCGGTACGCATGGGTTTGTTCCTCTGGCGGGCGCGCCAGATCAGATCATGCAGCAGACGGTGGCGATGGATGACATTACCGCTGAAGAGTTCGGGCTTCTCTTTTCTTGCCCATTCGAGCATAGCTGGATCGTCCCAGAGATTTTTCAAGAGAAGTTCCGGGATTTCTCCTCCCTCGCTCATGAACGCCTTGATATGTCCCAGTGCGGCCAGCGGATTTGCACCGTGCTTCTCCAAACGGGATATACAGACGAATGTGTTGCTTTGCGCGGAAACCAGGATCTGCTTGCCCTTTACTTCGACCACCTGATGAAACATTCCTTCGCCACGAGGGCCGAGCAATGCCTTGGGATGTGTCGGTCGCCATAGCGTGTCCGTAACGCGCCAGCTTCCCTTCTTCCAATCCAGCTCGAGTATGCTGCCGAGGCTGAACGCCTGTTTCGGATTCACCGTATTAACGTTGTTCTCTGTGCCGTTATACCAGCCGGGCCCAATGAATTCGCGAACGAACTTGCCCTTCGTTGTCCAGACGCTGATGCGCTTCGGCGTTGTATCGTGCTCGGCAACCCAGAGTCGCCCCCCTGAATCAATTGCCAGTCCCCAGGGCCGGAAGAAGCCGTCCGGCTCATATTTGCCCAGCAATGGTCGCCCACCTGGCTTTCCGATGGTTCGCAGATACTTCCCCTGCGGAGAGAAAACCTTTACGCACATGGAAGCTCCCCAATCGGAGATGTAGAGATTGTCCTTCGGATCGATGGCCAGCGCGATGGGGGCATCAAGTCCAGCCTCGATGATGGGAATCCACTGCCCTCTTGGATCAAGGTGAAGCACTCGCTTGCCTGAAAGGACGTAGAGGTCGCCCGTTGAATTCGTGGCAAGGCCCGTGGGATTGGTGGCGGAATACTCAGCGACCTTCAAGCCATCATCGGGATGCAGCACCAGAATCTTGTTCTCGTAATAAAGGGAGACGAAGAGGAACTTTTCACTCGCCGCCAGCCCCATCGCTTCCATGCGACACCAGGCCGCATCGTAAGCCTTGGCGGCAACGGTCGCGCCTTCGCTCATCCGATTCGCAACTTTGCGATCCTTTGGATACTCGAAAATGACGACTTCGTTCTTCTTGTTCGGAAATGAGGCAAACTTGCCCGTTTTCGGGTCGACACGCAGCAGGCGGAGTTCTCCCTCTCGATAATGCGTCGGGTGCACGCCACCGGCCAGCATGTAGAGAAACTTGTCATGGCGCGCCAACATGCCTCCATCGATCCGACCAAGCCCCCACTGACGCTGGCCGTCGACGTCCACTCCCATCAGCGTATCGCCCGCCTCGGAATGGAACGCGGAAAAATAGACACGCTCGCCATCCGACGCCGCGCCCACATGCATCGAATGATCCGACAGCCATGAGCCTTTGCCGTTCGAGGTCGGCCACGGCGGGTTGCCTGCCGAACCATAGGAGAACTGATAAAGCAGATCTAACCCCTCGTTTGTAAGCCCACGCACCCGGTATTCGCCTGGCTCCATCAATCGACCGTTGTCATCGGCCCCATCCCAAAAATCGATGTTCTTGCCAGCTTTACGCGGGTAGTCGGCAATCAGGTTCCGCACTCGCTCGCCGTCCGATTTCTCGATAACGAGCGTTACGGCACTGTCCTTGGGAAGTTCATATTCGATGGCCACCGGGCCGCTGGTGCTGTAGCGGAGCCGGCGGAGTTCTTCGACCTTGGACAATTGCTGCATGGACGGCGAGGCTTCAAGGTTTCCCTGCTCCATGAACTTAACCTCGCCCCAGGCGCGGTAGTTCGTCCAGAAAAATTCGCGCTGTGGGTTGTTCGCATCGACCAGATCGGTGAGCCGGTGTTCGTACCAGCGTTCGGCCGACGCATCGCCCCAGAAGCATTCGAGCCCCATCCGGAGTACTTCGCCGGCCTTATAGGGTCGCCCGTCCCGGCGCAGATGTTTCCACGCCACCCGCATCTCCTGAGTGTAACCTTGGCCGTCAGCATCTTTTCGAAACGCTGCTTCAACGCCGTTGCCGATTGCCTCTTCGACGCGGCCTTCAAATCCTTCCTCCCGCCGGCCCATGTCATGATGCTGAATCAGCGCTGTCGATTTCTTGCCGTCGGTGAACCAGTAGCAATCGATATGAGTCACTCGCGCACCACCGGGCCCGATTGGCTTTTCATGATCCGTCCAGAGACGAAGTTGGACTGAATCGGAACGCCAGCCTGATCCGAGCGCATGTTCCGGATCGACATGGTTCAGCATCGGCGAGCGATCCTTGAATTGGAACGACAGGTAAAGATATTCGCGGTCATACATCGCCGCTGCGCGGACAGAATTTGTGTCGAGCAATTTGTCCAGGTCGTAGCACATCAGGATCTCGCCGGAGAGATCCCAGTCGGTAAGCTGACCATCAAGATTCACCGCTCCTTTCGCCGGCGCCGTCTGAAGGACATGGTTGTTGGTCTGTTGTCCGAACAGCGCAACGGGAAGCAAGACAATAGACAAGATGGTGCAGAGCTGTGGATACATAGTCGCCTGTAGGATGAGGTGAATGGGATTGTCGTGGTCTGGAATCTTATGTTGTGACGTCTCCGTCGGAGGCGGAGGTTTTGATGAATCACCGAGAGCACAGAGAAGAATTAATAGCTCTTTGAAAAATCACCGATTTCTCTGTGCCGTCTATGTTCTCTGTGTGGTTCGTTTTCTTTTTAGTGCGGCCGTGGGGCTGCCTCAAGTGGAGCCTTGATTTCTGTTCTCTGTTTCTAACGTGTACTTCCCACAAGGAGCATGGAACGAAAGGAGAGACGTTTTCATCAAGTTCAAGAGTTTGCTAAAGTCCGGAGCGGTTAGAAATCCCCGCCCATCAGAAGTTTGAAATGAGCGACAGAAAGTCACCCGGCGCCCGCTTCAGAGATGCACTTGACCAGGAGAAGCCGCTGCAAGTTGTGGGGGCGATTAACGCCTACGCGGCTAGGCTGGCCGAGGCGTCCGGTTTCAATGCGCTTTATGTTTCCGGTGGCGGGGTTTCGGCCAGTTCGTGCGGGATTCCCGATTTGGGAATCACCACGATGGAGGATGTGCTTATCGATGTCCGGCGGGTAACAGGCGTCACTGATCTGCCAGTTCTGGTGGATATCGATACAGGTTGGGGAGGCGCTTTCAACATCGCCCGAACCATCAAATCGATGATTGGGGCGGGCGCCGCGGCCGTACACATTGAAGACCAGGTCGCTGAGAAGCGGTGTGGTCACCGTCCTGGAAAGGCCATCGTAAGCAAAGGCGAAATGATCGACCGGATCAAAGCGGCAGTGGACGCGCGATCCGACAGCAGCTTCGTCATCATGGCCCGTACAGATGCTCTGGCGCGGGAGGGCCTGGAGTCAGCCATCGAGCGCGCCTGCGCCTACGTGGAAGCAGGAGCGGACATGATCTTTCCGGAGGCTATTTCCGATATTGAAATGTATCGCCGCTTTGCCCAGGCCACAGATGTGCCAATTCTAGCCAACATCACCGAGTTTGGAGCTACGCCACTATTCACGGTCGAGGAGCTTGCCGCGGTAGATGTGAGCCTCGTTCTGTATCCGTTATCCGCATTCAGGGCGATGAGTGCGGCGGCATTGAAGGTCTACCAATCCTTGCGCAGCGAGGGCACACAAGCGAGAGTCGTTGACCAGATGCAGACGCGTGAGGAACTCTACAAGTTTCTGAATTATCACGACTACGAAAAGAAGCTGGATGAACTATTCGAGAACCGAAAGGAGAACCAATTGTGAGCGATCAAATTGTCCCCGAAGACATGTCCAAACGGAAAAAGAAATCTGTCGCCCTTTCAGGAGTCCCCGCCGGAAACACTTCGCTCTGTACGGTTGGGCGCTCCGGCAACGATCTACATTACCGCGGCTATGACATCAATGACCTGGCAACAAACTGTCAGTTCGAAGAGGTCGCTTACCTCCTGATATACGGGAAGCTGCCGACACGGGCTGAGTTGACCGAATACAAAGCGAAACTCATTTCACTGCGTGACTTGCCTTCTCCGGTAAAGCTGGTTCTGGAGCTCATTCCGGCCTATGCACATCCTATGGATGTCTTGAGAACAGGCGTCTCAACGCTGGGTAACTATCTGCCCGAAGACGACGACCACTCTGCGGAAGGCGCGCGCAACATCGCTGACCGATTGATGGCCTGCATGGGTTCGATGTTGCTCTATTGGCATCATTTCAGCACCAGCGGCAAGAGGATCGAGTTGATGACGGATGACGATTCGATTGGTGGACATTTCCTGAGCCTGCTCCATGGTGAAACCCCTTCCGACCTGTGGGTTCATTCGATGCATATCTCTCTGATTCTGTATGCGGAACACGAGTTCAATGCCTCGACATTCACAGGCAGGGTCATTGCCGGTACCGGTTCGGACATTTACTCGGCAATCACCGGCGCCATCGGAGCCCTGCGTGGGCCAAAGCACGGCGGAGCGAACGAAGTCGCCCTTGAAATTCAGCAGCGATACCAGAAACCTGACGAAGCCGAAGCGGACATCCGGGAGAGGGTCGGCCGAAAGGAAATCATCATCGGATTTGGCCATCCGGTTTACACCATCGGAGACCCTAGAAACGGAATCATCAAAGATGTCGCCAAGAAAATCGGGGACGAGCAGGGCCGGCTGGAGATGTATGACATCGCCGCACGACTGGAGAGTGTGATGTGGGAGATGAAGAAGATGTTCCCGAACCTGGATTGGTTTTCAGCAGTTGCCTATCACTTGATGGGCATCCCGATGGCGATGTTCACTCCGCTCTTCGTGATCGCCCGCACTTCCGGCTGGTCGGCGCATATCATGGAACAGAGGGCGGACGGAAAGATCATCCGCCCGAGCGCGAATTACACCGGCCCGGAAAACCAGAAGTTTGTGCCCATCGAGGAACGAGTTTGAGATGAGCGCACACTTCGCAGACTCGAACGTCCGGCCCGATCCCGATCCCGAACTGGTGGCCATCGCCGAGTATGTCTCGGAGTTCCAGGTTGAAAGCGAAGAGGCCATTGAGACGGCCCGTCACTGCCTGATGGATTCGCTGGGTTGCGCATTTCTTGCCCTTGACTTTGAAGCTTGCACCAGACATCTCGGCCCCGTGGTAGAAGGAACGACTGTCCCGCTCGGAGCGCGTGTTCCCGGAACTCGATATGAGCTTGATCCCATCAAGGCGGCTTTCGATATCGGAGCGACTATTCGCTGGCTTGATTTCAATGACACCTGGCTGGCAGCAGAGTGGGGACATCCATCCGACAACCTCGGAGCCATCCTGGCCATCACAGATTTTCTCAGCCGACGAAATGCGGGAGGCGACAAGACTCTGACGGTACGCGACATTCTCGTGTGCATGATCAAAGCGCACGAGATTCAGGGCGTATTGGCTCTGGGGAACAGTTTCAATCGCGTCGGGATTGACCATGTCGTCCTGGTGAAAGTCGCATCGACCGCGGTCTGTGCGCAGATACTCGGACTCAGCAAATCGCAAATCATCGATGCCTTATCCCATGCCTGGGTGGATGGCCAGGCATTAAGGACCTATCGCCACGCGCCGAACGCCGGATCCCGGAAGAGCTGGGCAGCAGGCGATGCTACCAGCCGCGGGCTGCGGCTGGCGATGATGGTGGCTAAAGGGGAGATGGGGTTGCCGAGCGTTCTCTCAGCCAAAGGATGGGGCTTCTCCGACGTGCTTTTCAAGGGCAACAAAATCAGCCGCTCGAGGCCCTATGGCAGCTACGTGATGGAAAACGTTCTGTTCAAAGTTTCGTTTCCCGCGGAGTTCCACGCACAGACCGCGGTCGAGTGCGCGGTCGAACTGCATCCGCAGGTGAAGGATCGATTGGACTCCATCGAGTCCATCAAATTGAAGACTCAGGAACCAGGGGTGCGCATCATCTCCAAGGAAGGCCCTCTACATAATCCAGCGGACCGTGACCACTGTCTGCAATACATGGTCGCCGTCCCACTTATCCACGGCAACTTGACCGCAGAACACTACGAAGACAACTTCGCCGCCGATCCAGGAATCGACGAACTACGAGCGAAGATGAGCGTGACCGAAGACCCGCAATTCACCGCGGACTACTACGATCCGGACAAACGAGCCATCGGAAATTCAGTGCAGGTTTTCTTCAAAGATGGGACCTCAACAGGAGAAGTTTCCATCGACTACCCAATCGGCCATCGCCGCAGAAGAACAGAAGGTATTCCGCTGCTCATAGAAAAATTCAGGAGCGCAGTGTCAGGCCACTTCTCAGAAACGCAGTCGGAAACGATTCATGAACTCTTCAATGAACCAAACAGACTGGATCAAATGCCGGTAAGTGAATTTGTGAATTCGCTGATTCCTGTCTAGGAAGTCCCGTCACCAGGCACGTTGGCTAACTTGATTTCTGAAGTCCATCAGAGCTTCGGGGCACACAAACCCTTTCCTTGGGGAAGATAGACAATTCGATCCCGCCACTCTTCGAAGACCGATCCTTCCCAGATGGGCACAACGCTTTCGGTAACCGGGCGGGTCGGTTGGCTTTGAGCGGTGAAGAAAACGCCGCGCACTCTCACAGGCAAAATTCAAGACATCCCTGTCAGAAATGCTTGAGAGACCTTGCTGGACAATCGTTGTCAGTTCGATAGCAGGAGCCAGACGCCGAATAGCACGCAGGTCCTCATCCGCAATTCAGAAGTGATATAAAAACGTCTTCCTGTTCACTTTTTATGGATCAGAGGAGTCGATTGCGAAAAGATGTTCAAGAACCGAAATCTGATCGGCCCGCTCTGATTTGGTAAAAGAAGACTTTCACCTGCCAATCAAGTGATGAAAAGCAGAACGCACAAGAAACCCAAACTACGACAAGGCCATTTCTGCAGGCTCTGCAGGAAACGCATTCCGAACGAAAGATTTTCGGGTAAGGGGCACAAGAATCATGTTTGTAAGGATTGCCAGAAGATGCCGGCCGAGAAGCGGGAACGCATTGAGGCCCTCGAAGAACTCCACGGCTTCCTCCACCAGAGCAATATTTCCAAGACCAACATCGCCCGGATCGAGCACAGGAAGCAATCCTCATCGGCGGAAATCAGCAACCTGGCCGAATTCGTTTACGAGATCGCTGAGTGCAGGCCACATAAGCGGCGGCGACTGCGATACCTCGCAGAGCACCGTCCGGAGCTGTTCGTCAAGTGCTGGCGTCTCATGCCTTATGAAGATGCATTCATCTTTCCTGAAGAGCACGGGATTCCGCGGCCGGAATTGATTCAGCAAAAACTCGGCATCTCGTTCGATCCGCCGTTCGACGAGGATCCAGAATTTTCTTAAGACTAACAAGTCCTCTGCCAAACGACGGGCCCTCAATGAAGCATTTCAAAATTCTGATTTCCTGTCTCCTTCTCTTTCTGACGCCGCGCGCAGCCCAGGCGCAGGAAAGAGTGATAGAAGTTCCTTTTGATGGGAAATTAGATTTCTATATTGACCCTGACGCGCATCAGGAAAAGTGCCTGGCGGCGAGTATTCTGAAAGATGAAGGGACACTGTTTGAGGTGGAAAGCCCGCAGCTTGCGCCCGGGGTATATCGTGCGCATATCCGGCTGAAGATTTCTCATACCATCAGCGAACATACTTCGCGCCTGGATTTCTTTGTCGGAGCGCAGGGCTCGACCGAAAGCTTCACCGAGAGAAACACCATTATCGGCTTCGAACTGCCGGGCAAGTACCAGGATTTCATTCTGCCGGTGACAATCAGCAATCGGTCAAAGCAGTTGAGAATTTCGGTCACATGGAAGTGGGCGGGCTCGTTGCAAAACAAGCGTCCGCCAGAACCGGTGAAGCCTCCAAAGATCCGGGCTGACGCTTCGCTCGAAGTTGAAAAGGAAGAGATCGAAGCGCTGGAGCGAAAGCTCACGGACTTGCCGTTTCATATCGCAGCAGATCGGATCTGGCTGGAGCCTATCGGCGACATTCCGGTCGAGGATTTTACAGTCGACAAACTTCGCTATCGTCCGGGCGAGAAGGCATCCATCAGCGGAAGTGTTCGTAATCTTTCCGGAAGAGAACGAGAGGTTCAGGTCAAGCTCTCCCTGGTTCGTGGGATTGACGAAGAGAAAGTCGTCAGCTCATTCGCGCTGAAGCTCTCGCCGGATTCGTCCCAGCCACTTAAGACCGAGGCATTGCTGGATGAGCGACTATGGGGACACGAGGTGAGGTGCGTCATCATGGAGGGCGGTCAGGAAGTTGGCCGCGCGTCGGAGTTCTTCACCGTGCACGAGAATCCCTGGGCCGTGTCCATCGGCGGGTTTTCGATGGACTTGACCGTTTATCGTGCCGGGCCTGACAAGGCCAGCGCGCTCCGAACCGCCATGCGGCGGAAGAACGGATATCAGAATCTGGTCGAGTTTGTGTTCTGGGCTCCCGACGATTTCGGCGACTTCAATCCGGAGGGTGAATTCTGGAGTGGGCAGATGCACCGCCATAACAGTGCGGAATCTACTCAAAGACTTACCGAGGCATTCCACCAAGTGGGCATCGCCTGTTCCGTGTATGCCAAGATTGCAGGCCCTGGCGGAAAGGCGGGCTACGAAGTCCTCCGCAAACATCCCGAATGGTATACGCCCGGTTTTTACGATGTGGCTCAGCTCGAACGCTGGGAACGCAGCCCCGAAATGAGTTCGTGGCCGACGCTCGGTGTGCAGCGGGAAATCGCCGCGCCTTTTGAGCATCACGCGAACGAGCTCACCAAGTCTGTCAAAAACTTCGGGTGGGACATGATCCGGTACGACTCGAGCATGCTGCCGGAGGACACCGGCGACATCCTGCGCCTGGTAAAGGAGAGAGTAAACAGGACGCACCCGCATGTGCAGTGGGGTTACAACGACGACCTTCATCGAACTGACAAGCACCCTCCCCTGACGAGCGCTCCCTGGGCGAATAATAAAGGCAGGCCGTTAAAGCCGGTGTTCGACACGCTCTGTGAGAACGGGGGCATGATCATGGATGAATACAACAACCACGCCGGGAAAGATGGCTGGTCTTATCTGAAATATGCAACGAGGCATGTAGCCATCCGCGACGTGGTTCACCCCAAAGGAGGACACGTCATCTATTGCCCGTTTGATCTGGAAAACCATGCGGACGCGGTCTATCAGGAAATCCTCCCTCTTGCCGGGATGGCGCACCGGGCCTGGGACCCGCTCAAAGGACAGCGGCCCTACGCCTTCTACGATCAGTTTGCTACCCGCTTCGCTGGTTTCCTGTGGGACAACCGGTCCCGCCGAGCCAAAGACGCACGCGAATGGATCGACTGGGGCGAGGCGGACAAAAAACTTTTCCTCTGGGATTCGTACGTCTACTGGCGCCCCCGGAGCGACGACTCCACCGAACTGATCATGCACATGGTCAACATGCCGCCCGAACGCGTGGCCTCTTACAAGGACTGCCGCGTGCCACCGCCGATGAACGACACAAAATGCACCGTGCAGTTGCCGGAAGGACTGAACGCCCAACAACTCTGGGTCGCCACTCCGGAGCCTCGAACACGGATAGAGCGCGTCGCTCTTGAGAAGCAGGGCAGAAAGATTGAGTTCACCGTGCCAAAGCTGCGGTTCTGGAACGTGCTCGTCCTGAAAGTGGAAGGAGGGCTGGAATGAACCTTAGAGATCACTCAGAGCCAGCCATTACTTCAACTTCCTGTTCAACCCTTTTCTGATGTTTTTTCTTCGCGGCCCTGAGATCGAATTCCATTTGAAGATTCAACCAGAATTGAGGAGTCGTCCCGAAAAACGTAGCCAGTCGCAACGCAGTTTCGGCGCTGATGGCTCGATTGCCTTTAACAATCTGCGCTATGCGGGTGCTGGGCACCTTCAAGGATTTCGCCAGCCGATACTGGCTGATTTCAAGTGGGTTCAGAAACTCCTCAAGAAGAATCTCACCAGGAGTTACAGTTTTGAGTTTACGTCGGGACATATTTCTTTCCCGTCGTCAGAGGTAATCAACAATCTCAACGTCATAAGCGTGGCCTTCCCGCCAGACAAAGCAGATTCGCCACTGATCGTTGATTCAGATGCTGAATTGTCCCAATCTATTGCCTGTGAGGCCTTCCAGCCGGTTGCCCGGCGGCACTCGCAGATCCTGCGGAGAGGCCGCTGCGTGAATAAGGACTTTGATCGAAATTAAGTTTCCAACTTCGGCCGAATGATATCCCTTTTAACTGTCCCGGAGGGACCCAGGCGAGTAGCCCCTGGTTTTAACCAGGGGTGGGATGACAAAC
>JAQBXN010000040.1 GCA_027625095.1 Planctomycetota bacterium
CCTGAACCTCCTCTAAATCCATGGTATGGAAATCAATCTTGTGTTTTTGGCGTCCGTTCCTATATACTGCGCCGCCTTATCCCTCCCCGCTCTTCTCTGGGATAAGGGCGCTATCAAGAAACGCAACCCGAACTAAGGATTTTGAACATGTCGAAGCTCTTTCAGAGACTTTCTCTGGCCGGTCTTACTGTTCTTTGCCTGCAGGCCTCACACGCTGAAAATGCCGAGAATAAGTTGCTCGGCGAAGGAGGCAAGATCGACGATGCCGGGCAGAATCAGCTCAGCCGCAGCGCGCAGCTTCATCAAGAAGAAGAGGCGAAGAAGAAAGAGAAATGGTGGAGCATAGACTTTCGTCTCTCCGCTGAATACGACACCAACGTCCGCCTGGATGATGATGCTGCTCGCAAGGATGACGGGCGGCTCGTCTTCAACGGCACCGTCAAGGTAAATCTTCCGAGGTGGGGCGAAACGAACGGTTCCGTCTATTACAGTGTTTACCAGGATGTTTATGATGAGCTTGATGAGTTCGACCTCGAAGGTCATACCCTCGGCATGAGCTTCAATCGGGCTCTCTCCCAGAATCTTTTCGCATTTGTGGATTACGCATTCGTTTATTTTTACTTTGATGATGAAGGCTATCTCCAGAGGCATACCCTTCGTCCATCTTTGTACTGGAATCAGTCGAACAATCTTGCCGGACTTTATCGAATGTCATGGGACAACAACGATTATCCGCAAGTGAGACAGCTTTCGGGTGACAATTGGTCTATCGCTGCAAGGGAATACTGGTATCTGGGTATGAACAAGCAGCGATATGTCTACGGCGAATACGCCCTGAACTACTACAAAGCAGTGGAGAATTTCGAAGCTTATGCAGGTCACAAATTCGCCTTCGGTGGCGCATATCCCCTGCCTTATGACTTCGGTCTCAGCGCGGAGGTCGGTTACGCAAACAACACATATAAGGAAGGCGATCCTCGCTTCAGTAATATCTTTCGAAGCGATAACGTGGTACGCGGGAATGCCAGGTTGACCCGGCCCATTTATGGGGAGCTGTTGTCTGGGGCGCTATACTACAGATACACGCGTCAGCGTTCGTCGATTGGAGCACGTGACTATCTGGATCAGGTCATTGGCTTCGAGTTGAGTCTGAAATTCTGAGTGTTGACTTGCCCAGTCCCTGGAGCAGAGTATTCAAGGCCGGGCCGAACCTGGCATTAGATCTATTGAGAGGATTTTAATATGTCTTACCGCCTTTTTTCAGGCGTCTGTGCTTTTACACTTGCATGCGCCGGCCTCTTTGCGGAGTCCGGCGGGACTGTTTTTGATTTGGGGCCTCCTGTGACTCAGAATGGCCAACCATCCAAGAAAACAGATTCCGTGAAGGAAGGTGATAAGTTCGTCACCGGCGGCGCCGGCTCCTTTGTGCAAATCAATTTCTTGGATAACAGCACAGTCAAACTGGGCCCCAACAGTGACCTCACAATCGACCAGAACCGCCAGGAGACCAAGCTTGTAGGTCTCTTCAACAAAAAGCCCATGCTCATCAACCGATCCGTCCTGACGCTGAACAACGGGAATGCATTGATCAATGTTAAAGGCTTCAAGCAGACTCAATCCAGCTTTGAAGTGCGAACCCCGACTGCGGTCGCCGGTGTCCGTGGAACTCGTTTCATGGTTGTCGTCACCCCGCCAACATTAGATGCACCCGCGAAAACGGAGGTTTTCGTTTTCGAAGGAAGGGTCGAGTATTCGGTGCCCACCATTAACAGATCGACGACCATCCGTAAGAACAAGAATGCAGGAAATTCCGGAGCCAAAGGAGAACCATCAAAGCCAAAGGAGACCTCTGCAGAACAAAAACAGAACCTCCAGGAGCGTACAGAAGCAAAAGAGGCTGAAATAGGTGAAGATAAGAAGAAAGATGAAGGAGGCTCGGTGGCCGGAAGAGACAAAACCGAGCCCAAAAAAGAAGAAAAGAAAGAGCCAGCACAACAAGAACCGCGGAAAGCTACTCTGGATGAGGTGAAGAAAATTCAACAAGTTATCAAGGAACAAAGACCCAAGGCGACCATCGATGAAGTGCGGAATGACGCAAATCCGATCGAAACAGGGATTGTTCCCGCCGATGCGAAACCAGCCCTGCCGAAACCCCCTGATCCGCCAGCCAATCAGTAAGAGTAGATTGCCGTCCGATTCTTAGAAACGCTGGCCAACATATAAGTTGGCCAGCGTTTTCTTTTAACAGCCCCACGGTATACCGATGGCCCCAGCGGCACTCGTGATGAGCCATGACAGAACAAACGGTACAACCGAAATCGCGCAAGAAACTTCTGATAATTCTGAGTGCTGTGGCGATCGCTTTCCCCCTGGTTGCCCGACTTTTCGTGTTGCCCGGTGTGCTGGACTCGGATTGGGTGAAGGCAGAGATTAAACGAACCCTGCCGTTCCCTGTGGAGATTGGCAAGATCACGGGCGAGGGCCTGAGCGGGCTGGTTTTACACATTCATGAAATTGTAATTCCTTCACCTGAAGGATTTTCCGGTGACTGCGTGCGCATCAAGGACTTGACCGTCGACGTTTCTTTGAGTGCTCTCGCACGCAATGACGTTCGCCTCTATCGCCTGGACGCCGCCTCAATCAAGCTGAGCCTGGAACTGAATCAGGATGGCAACCTGAACTTAGATTCTTTGCTGGCACGAGCGAAGCAACCTGGACAGAAATTCATTGCCCGGGGCGACATTCTAGTCGCTGCTTCGCCCTCGCCGGTATTGAAGATTTCGTATCTGAATGTTCTGGTTCGTAAGCTCGATATCATCCTGAAGACACCAGATGGTGTTGCTGCGGAATTTGAGGACCTGAGCCTGAAGGCAAATCTCGGCGAGCCAGACCAATGGACGGAAATCTCGATGAATTCGGTTGAGGGCAGCACCACTGGCATCCAAGTCAGAGGTCGGCAGCAGCTCAAGTTTGAACGTCAGGCAGTGGTTCTCGGGGAAGGCAAATACAGCGCAGAATTCACCCATCTGAACGCCAAGGCTATCGCCAGGGCGTTTCACCAGAATTTGCCGGATGAGTTCGAATCGGTGGCTCTCAATCTGGAAGGAAATCTAGGAGATGAATCGGAATGGCAAGCCAAAGCATCGGCAGGAACGTTTTCGGTGAATGGCACATGCTTGGTGAGGTCCGCAGACAGTCGGACGACCGGGAAAAGTTCTTGGGTCATCAAGAGCCCATATTCGTCAAAGCCCCTGAACCTGGATTTTGAGGCCAGCACGGACAATCCAGCGCGGCTCATCAAGATTGATAATCTGATCCTCGGTATGAAGGACACCCCGGTCGGGCTCTCAGTCCAGGGCAGCATATCAGACCTTACTACCACTCCGAAGGCTGCCGGAGAAATATCGATCAGTATCCATCAAACCTGGTTCGAGACTGTCGCTTCCTTGCTTCGGTCCTACTTGCCAGACGTCCAATTGGAAAAAGTTCTCACTCGAAAGCTGATGTTCGAGGCGACGCAGGAGTCCGTTTCATTGAAAGGCCGGATTTCACTTTTTGGCCTTATGGACTTTGATACCTGGGTCCAATTCAAGCCCGCAGATGAAGTGATTGAACTCAAATACCTTAAGGGGAAATTCCAAGGGAGCGCGAGTATCGAGCTGGCAGGCAATTTCTCGCCCCCCAAGAAAGCCGGCGATCTTGATATCAGTGTCCAGGCCCCCCTCGTTATGCTTTCGCCGCTTTTGCCTTTATCCGGCCTGCCGCTGTCGACAGGCACGACCCTCAGCGGCCAGTTGGACACAATGCAGAAACTGACATTCAGCCAGAATGCCTTCTCCCTTGCCGGGAATTCCCGGCTGACGAACGGTGGAATGAAGATCGCGTATGTCATACCGATCACCATTGGGACTGCCCTTCTGGAAAACAGCTTCCGCATCGAACCCTCATCAAAAAAAATCGAATTGAAAAAACTGTCCCTGACTTCAACAGACCAATCACTTCCACTGAACCTGGAGGGTCAAGGTTGGTACGAGGCAGGCCGCGTGCAGTTCGCAACTTCGGCCATGCTGCATTTAGGCCGGATTGACAAGCAATTCGGCGCGTGGACTCGCCTGATGTTTCCGGAAGTCTCCTTTGCCGGCCATGCAGCCTTCAACAGCAGAATTACGGGCGCCATCCAATCCCCTTCCATCACCGGCAATCTCGATCTTGGCCCGGCAGGTTTTTCAGTTGGGTCGCTCTTCAGCAAAACGCCGGGCGAGCCGCTGAACTGTCTCCTCAGTGGCGGGATCGAAGAGCACAAAGGCGAGCTGGTGTTGGAAAACAACGTAGGGGAGATTAAGCGCCGACTGATTGTCCGTTACCTCCAGAATGCCCCATCCAACTATTCCATCTCGCTGGACCTGGATCGCAAGAATCGCAAGCTGCCCTTCCTGCATTCAACGATGCTGGATGCACCCGTACAACTCCAGAGCGATTTTAATTTCATCAAGACGCCCTTGGCCCCCAGGCAGGTTTGGTCGAGCACAATCATGCAGACGGAAGTTAGCGCACAATCGGGCCTTCTTACCGGAATAGATTCCCTCCCACCCCTCGCGGCTATTCTGAAGTGCCTTGCTGGGGTCACGAAGCGCAAAATCGGGGCCATCGAAATTGCGTCCCTCGAGGTCAGATTTGAGAAGGGGGAGACAACCCTTGAGTTGCAAGCGTTCAAGCTCGATACCATCGGCTTCATCGACCTTGACGGAAAGGGCATGGTGGACCTGGCAAAGGAAGAAACATCTATAAAGCTCAATATCCGTCCGGACCTGGATTGGCTGAATGCATTACCAGCCGATCTGCGGTCGGCAAGCTGGAATGACTGGCAGGTCGTGGTTACCGGCCAATGGAATTCGCCAGGACTGGAATTCAGAGGCTTTCCAGCACCGCTATTGAAAGCCATTCAGGAGCAAGAGGACAAATCACGAGAAACCGCACCGGGCCTTCCCCCCTCTGTCCCTCCCGGCCAATAATCACAACCGGAGTGGAATTCTCTCGGGGTGCGGCGCACAATCACCTGGAGTGATTGATATCAAAAGCAATCGAAACATGCCCCAAAAGTTACTCATCGCCATCATATGTTCTGAGATACTCCTGACGGGGGTGTTTTTCATCTGGCGCGATATGAATAAAACCAGAGGGGAGCAGCAGCTAAATCGGCATGTAAGCCAATACGTGCATGCTGCGGCAGATTCGGAACAGAGGAAACAGACACCCGCTGAAGCAACCGAAGCCATCTTCAATCTGCGCATGGCACAGTCATGGAATCCGGGCGACACCAATTACGGGGCCCGCATCCCAAAACACGAGGCTTTGCTCTTACGCACCCTTGGCTCACAGGAAGGTCGACCTGTAGCGGAGCGTATTGAGAAACTCAAGAAATCGTTGGAGATAGAAGATTCCCCCTCAGTTCGGACCATGTTGAACGAGTTCGATGCCATCCATGCTGCACGCGAGCTCCACCCCGGCACCCCCCTGAGCCAGCAGTACAAAATCATTACCGAGGCATTGCAGGTCAGATCTGACGAAAAGCTTCAGGCGCGTCTTGGCATGATGGTTGCCCGCGTCCGGGTCCGAATGGCCCTGGAAGAACTCGACAGCATCCCACAGATAGCGGACAGGAAGGAAATACTCCAGGCTTTTCTGGCTCTGCGTGAATCATTCCGGAACAGACCCATCGATGAAAATACAGTTCTAACAGTCGAGGGATCGATGGAACGAGTGGATGAGGTGGAACAGGCCAGCCGCGCTTCTGGAGGCGTTCCGACTGGCGAGGGCCCTGAACAGGAACAGGCCCTGCTCGACCAGTTGGAACGAATGATCCTTTTAGAGCTGCGAAAAGCAGAAACAGCCGTGGAATAACCGTTCAAGGGAGGCTCAATGATTGATCCTCGCTGTATTTTGAAGTAGTTAATGGGGGGAAATAGAAGGAATAGACGGCTACAACAGAGCAAAAGGACGGCTTTGCAGATCGATTGTGCTAACGGAACTATCCTTAGAGAGGATTTATAAATGCCACCAGTTCTTACAGAACCTTTTGCTATCGGGCTTTACCTGGGCCTCGTCATTGCGTGCATCGTCTGGGCCAAATTTCTGCTTAAACTCAGAGAGTCAGGGAAAGAGCTTAAGAAGCTCAAGCAGCATTTGCAGACTCAGTTGGATCTGGAGGCGGAATCCAAAGAGACCCGCAAACAGGACATCGAAAAACTCAAGAAAGAAAACGAAAATATGCGAATCACCCTGGCCAACTTGAGCCAGAAACCTGAAAAAGCAGAGATTCGCCAATTTTATGTTTACCAGAAGGCAATTGATCTCATGTTTGAGCGCGCCCCTGGTTTCGCCCCCGCCTGGCAGAACACATTGAAGGAAGCCGAAGGAAGCGTCCAGGATGCCGAACATGGTATCGTGCCGTTGATGAAACGGGTGTTTGCATCTCCCTTCAAGACCAAGGCATTACCGGCAAGAAAAGAAGAAGAGGAACCAACTGAGGAGAACGCGGAAACTTCTGAAGCAACCTAGCAAAACAAATTGTCGTGATCACGGATTGTCTGCCGCTTACTCGGGCTGCTGGCAATCCGTGCTTTTGTTTTAAAGCCCAGCAGAATCCCGGAATGACGCAGTACGTATTTCATGCTATGTGATACGTCTCATGTCAGAAGCTGTATCCCTGTGAACGAACTCCGAATTAATATCTCTGGCGAATTCGCACGAGTCCGGCTCTCTCGTGAAGGCCGCCCGGACAAAGAGCAACTAGTGCCATTCAACTTCAGGCAATCCGCGGAAGAAAAAGAGCTAATCCGCTGGTATTGGGAGGAGTTTGCTTTCTGTGCGATGGAGCAGGAACGGCAAAAGGCGACAGAGGCCGCGGCGCTGTTGGAACTTACCGGCAAGCGGATCACAACCGCCCTTATCAAAGACCCCGCCATCCTGGATCTTTTCGTGGAAGTCTCACGCAATCCCGCGGTAAGCCGCATTCTCGTCGAAGCAGACGGTCCGGCCTCCGAACTGCCCTGGGAGCTTATGGCTCATGAGAACCAGCAGGATTGGTTGCCCGATCAGATAGAGTTCGTCCGATGTACTGGCCATGAAGAACCCACTGTTGCTGATGATCCCGGGCTGATAGCCAGCCTTAACATCCTGCATATCTGCCCCCCCTCATCGCCCCCCTTTCAACCGGTCATTCGTCATCTTCTGGAAGCATTCCGGCCGCACCGGAAATTCCTCAAGATCAGAACACTTCGCCCTGCCACTTTCGACAAATTGCGGGTGAGCCTCGGCTCAGATGAAGAATACTTTCATCTCATCCACTTCGAGTGCGCGGACCAGCATGACATCCTGCCGCGAGGCAGTTCGTCCAAGCAAGTCGAAACATCTGAGCTGGTCGAGCTGCTCCTGGCCCACCAGATTTCTAATGCCATCATCAGCGCAGCCCGCCCAGGCATGTGTGAGCCCGTTTGTGCCTGGTCCGATGCCATGTGCAGTGCAGGAATGTACTCCGTCGTGGCGCAACCTTTTGCTATTGATCCGCACATGAGCAGCATGCAGTGGACGGTGTTTTACAAAGCTCTTTTCAACGGCGAGAGCATGAGCCGGGCCGTGTTGTCAGCCAGGCAATTCGGGCAGCGATGCCGAACTCGAAGGACTGCTTACGGCGAGGTCGAAATTCTGGATTGGCCGTCACTCCGTTACTTTGAATCGCGCCCCGTCGCCCTGAGCCAGCCAAGGGTAGAAGGTCAGCTTAAGCTCGAGGCCGAGCCTCCTGGGCATATGCAGGCATCGGCGCGCATCGAGGGGGGGTTACCGGCCATACCGGAGCAGGGGTTTGTCGCCCGGGATTCGGAGGTAATGCAGATTTTGGATCATTTGCGGGCTCGGCCAGCAATGTTGATTCATGCGGTTACCGGCACGGGGAAGACGACCCTTGCCGGTGGCATCCTCCGTTTCTGGGCCGAGAACCAAGGGCCTGGCCTGTGCCTCTATTTTTCGTTCGCCAGCTATCAGCCCCTGGGCCACATCTGTGATCGCATCGGACAGGTGTTTACCAAACTACTCGATGCACAGGGGGTGAACTGGAATCTGCTGAAGGTATCAGAGCAGAGAACTGCCGCCCGGCAACTGCTGAGACAGAGCCCCTGCCTCATGATTTGGGATGATTTTCAACATGTGCACGCGGAAGACTCGAATTGGACAACAGACGAACACGATGAACTGCTCGAATTCATCAGCGGATTGAAAGGCGGCCTTGCAAGGTTGCTGATTTTGAGCTCCCACTCTGAACAATGGATGGGGGACGACCTCCCTCGCCACGCACTCGAAGGGCTCGACCCTCGCTCGTCCGAGACCATGCTTCGGGCAAATCTGGCGGGTGCATCCATCCCTCTCTCCCCCGGGCATCACCAGGCGGAACTTCAGAATCTGCTGGAATACCTTCTGAGAAATCCTCTTGCTTTACGTTCCATCCTCGCCCTCATCGTTGCCGGGCTCGATTCGCAAAGGATATTCGAAATCCTTCGAGAATTTGAAGCAACATTTGCTTCGAAAAATTCAATCTCAGGACGTGAAGCTTACGTCCTCGCGGCGCTCCAGTTGGGCCTTGCCCGAATAGACCCCGATCTGGGTCAGCGTCTCATCATACTGGCACGTTTTCAGCGGTTCGCTGATGCCGAAGTGCTCGCCTTTCTGTGTGAGGATGAAGCCACCCCGAACTTTGTGAAAGCCAGGAGCGAGGAGCAATGGACCAAAGACCTCGTGGCGCTCACCCACCTCGGCCTTGCGGCGAGTGCCGGGCCCGGCATGTATGCCCTCTCTTCATCCATTACCTGGTATGTCCGCGGTGCGATGAACGAGCTTTTTGAAAGTAACAGGACCGCCATTGAATCAGCGTTTACCGAAACCTATGGCCAACTCGGAATCTTCTACGATCTCCGGTACCACGAAGCTCCAGAAGTGGTGATGTCTCTACTTACGAAGGAGGAATCAAATTTTCTCCACGCACTCTATCTGTCTTTACGCCTTAAGAATTGGCAGGCAGTCCAGGGCCTTCTCAAATCGCTATGCAATCTCATGCGTGGGGGCAATCGTTTCGCCGAGTGGTATCGCCTCATTGACCAACTCTCCCATATTGTGTCTACAGGCTTGGGTACTCCCATCAAAGGGACTGAATCCCTGTGGGTGACTGTGAGACAATTCCAGGCTCGGAACTCACAAGAGAAGGGCAACCTCGCACAGGCGGAATCCATCTACCTGTTGCTGAAAAATCACGTCGAGCTCATCGCGGGAGGCTGGCAGGATGAGGAGGAATTGTCCTCGAAACAGCAGGAGGCTCTGCCGGAACTCGCCGCCACAGTGCAGAAACTCGGAGAATTCGCGATTGAACGAAACGACTATCCGGAGGCAGACCTGAGATACTTACAGGCACTCGTTATGTGCGAAAGGCTGGGCGATATCGCCGGCAAGGCAGCCGCCATGTATCAATTGGGTCGCGTATGTATATTGAAGAACGAGCTGGAGGAAGCCACACGCTGGTACCAACAGGTACTGCCCATCTGGGATGTGCTGGATGAAGCCCGGCAGAAAGCACTCACACTTCACGAATTAGGCATGATTGCAATTAAACGCAATGCATTGAACGAAGCAGAACTCTGGTTCCGGCAGGCGCTTTCCAACTGGAAGAAAATTGAGGACCGTCACCGAATCGCCGAGACGCAACATCAATTGGGCACTGTCGCCGAGGCCCAGGAGAATTTGAAAGAAGCAGAAGAGTGGTATTCCCAGGCGAAGGAAAATTGGGAAAAACTCGAGGAAAGGACCGGGCTCACTCTCACCCTTCATCACTTAGCCAAGATCTTACGTGTGCGCGGAAAATCGGAACAGGCAGAAGCTTATTTGCGACAAGCCCTCCCCACATGGATCAAGAACTCGAACGACGAGTATAAAGCGGACGTTCAGTACCAGTTAGGCATGATTCATGAAAAGCGAAAGGAGTATCGTGAGGCTCGAGGAATGTTTAATGCCGCAGAGGAGACCTTCGAGCGGATACAGGATCCCAGGGCAGATGAAGTGAGAGACTCATTAAAACGCCTGGGCAAACTGGGTAGGACCAAATACATGGAGCGGGAAGCAACCAATTAAGAAAGATCCAAGATCAAAAGTAAGCAGGATTCAGCCCCGAACAGTTACCCGCCCTCCTTTTCTTTCTTTTCCCTCCCCTCCTTCTAAGGATAGAAGATGAAGCCAGAGAAAAAGAGAAAAACTGCCAGAGGGAAAGCCGTCCTCCTGCTGATAGCGGTCTTCCTTTCCGCTTTCTTTACCCGCGGCGCCATTCTGGCAATCCACTTTGGCGATCGGCAGTTCATGATGGATGGCGATGGTGAAGACTACTACGACATTGCAACCAATCTTTATAGCGGTTTCGGTTTTTCCCAGACCGTCTTTCCGGAAGACGGCAGCCGCGCCTTTACTGAACTAACCGCCCGTCGGCCTCCGTTGTATCCTCTGTTTGCATGCGCCACCTTTTATCTGGGCGAGTATGTCGGATGGGGAGGCGTCGTGTTTCCGACCATCATCCTTCAGATCTTCATGGATAGCCTCACCGCCGTGCTGGCCTTCCTTATCGCAAACGAACTGGCAGGATGGAGGGCGGGGTTGATTGCCGGACTGCTTTATGGGCTGAATCTGCAGTTGGCGAAGTTCCCCGCACAATTCATGTCGGAAACGCTGTTCACACTGTTACAGACCGGTGGCATCTTGATGCTGCTATCAGGCATGGCTGGAAGCCTCACGAGCGCCGCCCGGTCCGCCGATGGTGGGACACCAAAAAGCAGAGTTTGGAACCTCTTCCTCTTTGCCGGGGCAGGATTGCTTCTCGGCCTGGCCACACTCACCCGGCCGATCATTCTGCTCTTTCCGTGCGTAGCGTCCGCCTGGTTGGTATTGAGGAGCGGGAAAGAATGGAAGCGAACTCTGCCGTCGGTGGGGGTCATGCTGGGAGCGTTCGCCTTGTGCCTGCTGCCTTGGATGATTCGGAACAAATCGGTGCTCGAAAAATTCGTGGTGGTTTCCACGGTCGGTGGCCAGACCTTCTTCCATTCCAATCACAGCACATCGAATGGTGCCTGGGTGCCACTCGAACTACCCCAGGAGGCAAGAGTCCTCACAGAACCGGAACGGGATGCCTACTATTACCGAAAAGGGTTCGAGTTTATTCTCGGTCACCCGCTCACCAGCCTGAAGAACTCCATCAAGAAAGTTCTTCGGCTTTACTATGCCTTTTACCCGGAATACGACTGGTATTACGGCATCAGCATCTGCCTGATCCTGCCCGGGCTCTTTGTATGGATTCGGAGCTGCAGGGCTCAGGGGGCAGGCTGCCCTTGGAAGGGGGCTGTCACATCGCCCCTCTTTCTTCCACTCTTACTCGTGATCTACACCACCATCCTATGTGCCATATTCTGGGGGCAGCCGCGGTTCCGGGCGCCGCTTATGCCATGTCTGCTCTGTTTCGCCGGATACTACCTGGCTCAGACTCCGGCCTTGAAAAACAAGAAGAGGCATCTGGTTTATACAGGGACAGCAGTGGTGGTGAATCTCCTGATTACTCTTCTGGCCGAACCGATAAGATCGGGGATCGAAAAAATCACAGGTTGAATCCCAATATATTGAAAGCGAGGAGTTCCATGCGCGTATTTCTATTGACCCTGGTAGTTCTGCTTCCCGCCGTTCAGGCCGAAACGAAGAAAACCAATTTCCTGTTTATTGCCGTCGATGACCTGCGGCCCGAGCTCAATTGCTATGGCCGCACGCAGATGATCACCCCCAACATGGACGCACTGGCGGCAAACGGGACTTTGTTCATGCGCAACTACTGCCAGCAGGCCGTCTGTTCGCCAAGCCGGACGAGCCTGATGACCGGACTACGGCCGGATTCTACGAAAGTGTACGACCTGAGTACTCACTTTCGGGACAAGGTGCCCGATACCATCACGCTTCCGCAGCACCTGATTGCGAACGGTTACCATGCAGAAGCGTACGGGAAGATCTACCACGGTGGATATGATGACAAACGGTCGTGGAGTGTCCCCGCTATGGCGACGCACCAACTCGGCGGCAAGGGATACTTGAACAAACAAACAGAAGAAAGATTGGCCGCTCTAAAGAAAGAAGCCAGGGAGAAAGGGCTGAAGGGAAAGGCAATCTCCAATTACGCCAGGGGCCCGGCAACAGAAGCCGCGGATGTTTCCGATGAAAAGTATTCCGATGGCGGAACGACCGCTGCCGGTATTAAAGCACTGCAGAAACTGTCCAAAGGGGACAAGCCATTCTTTCTGGCTGTCGGTCTGCTCAAGCCACACCTCCCTTTCACTTGTCCCAAGAAATATTGGGACATGTATGACGCTTCAAAAATCAAGCTCGCGGATAATCCGTTCGCACCGAAAAATGTAACGCCCTACTCCATGCATACATTTGGTGAATTGCGGAGTTACTCCGATATGCCACAGAAGGGTAACGTGCCTGCTGAGGACGCCAAGCGTCTTATCCACGGCTACTACGCGTGCGTCAGCTACGTCGACGCCCTCATTGGAGAACTTGTCACAGAGGTCGAACGGCTCCGCCTGATGGAGAACACCGTCATCATCGTCTGGGGTGACCACGGCTGGCATCTGGGTGATCATAACCTGTGGTGCAAACACTCGAATTTCGAAAATGCGACCCGTTCGCCGATGATCGTTCGAGCACCCGGTCACAAGCCCGGTGGCAAGACTTTAGCGCTGACTGAATTCGTTGATATCTATCCAACATTTTGCGAGCTCGCGGGTGTGCCGCTGCCGGGTCACCTGGAAGGGACGAGTTTCGTTCCCCTTCTAAGCGAACCCAATCGGCCTTGGAAGAAGGCCGCTTTCAGCCAATATCCGCGCGGCGGCAATAACGGTGTGATGGGGTACTCCATGCGTACGAATCGCTACCACTACATCGAATGGCAATCTCGCAAGGACGGCTCAATCCAGGCATCGGAACTCTATGACCACGACAATGACGCAGACGAGAACGAGAACATCGCCGGCAAACCAGAGCAAAAGGAGCTCGTGGCCAGGCTGAGCATTATGGTCAAAGGAGGTTGGAAGGCTGCGAAGCCGTAGCTACAACCTGCCACCAGCGGTACAAGAAGGAACAGCGGTAACACAGGCTTGAAGAGACGACCAGGTACGTCTGGCCGAGCCGGAAGGGATGGCAGCCCCGGCATAGCGTTCGTGTAAGTCACCCCTGACATCTGGAAAGCGGTTAAGGCTCGGACGCCAGAGAAAATTCTCTTTGTTGAAGAGTTGGAGTAGTCATCTGCTATTCAGCTGTCACTTAATGACCGCGCCGTGGTCCACTGCTTTGAAACCCTCCGGCCATTTCGTCTCGCCGTTGTACATGGCAAGCCTGAGATAAGTGTCATTGAGTTGAGCGTCAGTCAGGTCAGCGCCCCTGAGATCTGCTCCTTGCAGGTCTGCGCCGTTGAGGTTTGCCCCTTTCAGGTTCGCCCCGTTCAAATTGGCCTTGGGCAGCTTCGATTCGCTCAGATCTGCTTCACTTAAGTTCGCACCACTGAGGTCGGCATGCTGTAGTTTCGAACGCCGCATCAAGGCCTTCCAGAGATTGGCGTCCTTCAGGTCTGCATTCGGCAGGTTCGCATGATGCAGATTTACTTCCTGAAGGGTGTCTCCATCCACCTGATGCAAAACGGCTGGTTTAAATAATTTCCACCAAGGCCCTTTTTCTTTGCTGGTTATCCGAATCATCCAATGCTCCCTTATGAACGATTACGTAAACGGCGAGAAGTCGACCTGGATGCCAAGTCCTTTGGCGTTGTGAATTCCCTTTCTTCGTCGGTTTCCAAATACCACGGACCCGCGACCGTGGTGAGGTGCAATAATAAATCAGATTTTGGGCAAGGATCACCCTCTCAATCCATCCACGAACGATTCGTGTCCGGAAACCAGCGGACGGTGACCTTTTTATCTTTTGTCCAAAATCGAACGCTGCTTTCGCCGGTAATGTCCCCAACTCCGAATTTGGAATCGTTCCATCCGCCGAACGAGAAAGGCTCCCTTGGCACCGGGACACCGATGTTTACGCCCACCATGCCAGCGTTGGCCTTGCGGGAGAAGTGGCGTGCGGCTTCGCCCGATGAAGTAAAGATTGAGGCAGCGTTCCCGTACGGGTTGGCGTTCTCAATTGCGATGGCTTCATCGAGACTCCTAACACGGCGAATGGCCAGCACCGGACCGAAGACCTCATCGTGGGCAATGGGCATCTCAGCGGTGACATTGTCGATAAGAGTGGGCCCCACCCAGTAACCACCTTCGCAACCTTCGACCGTTGCATTGCGGCCATCGACGATGATGTCGGCGCCCATTTCTTCAGCCTGGTCAACGTATCGATGGATACGTTCCACTGATTCCTTGTTAATGATGGCGCCCATCTGTTTGCCGAGTTCGATGGATTTTGCGTACTCCTTCATCTTTTCAACAAGAGGACTGATTTCGCCAACCCCGATCATCGCGCTGACTGCCATACAGCGCTGGCCGGCACATCCAGTCGCAGAATCAACAACACCAGGCGGGCTGATATCCGGGTTCGCGTCCGGCATCAGCACCGTGTGATTCTTGGCCCCGCCCAAAGCGAGTACACGTTTGCCACTCTGGCTGCCTCGAACATAAACCTGACGGGCAACTCTCGAGGATCCCACGAAACTGATGGCCTCGATATCGGGGTGATCGCAGATGGCCTCAACCGCCTCCTGACCACCGTTGACCACGTTAAAGACACCTTCCGGCAGCCCAGCCTCTTTGAGCAGTTCAGCCAAGCGCAACGCCGATAGAGGTACCTGCTCAGAAGGTTTGACCAGCATCGTGTTGCCCGCAGTGATCGCGATGGGCACTGTCCAGAGCGGCACCATGAACGGGAAATTGAATGGTGCGATCGAGACGACGACACCGAGCGGCTCACGGGAGAGCCCGCAATCAACGCCGTTGCTGACTTCCTGGGTGCCACCCGAGATCAGGTTCGGCATGGAGCAGCTATATTCGATGACCTCGATGCCCTTCTCGATTCCGGCCTTTGCCTCGCCCGGCGTCTTGCCACACTCAAGCGCGGCGAGTTCGCCGAGCTCGTCGAGGTTGTCTTCCAACAGCATCTTCAGCCGAAACATCACCTGGACCCGTTTCTTGATGTTCGTCTCCGCCCATGACGGAAACGCAGCCTGGGCAGCCTTGACTGCATCGTCAATGTCCGCGGCATTTGAAAGAGGAACGGATGCAATCTCTTTACCAGAGTAGGGCGAATAGACCGGCGTGTAAGTTTCAGTTTTTGGTGTGCGTCTTTCGCCGTTTACCCAGTTCTGTAGAGTTCCGAATTCACGATTGATATTGAATGGTGCAGCCATGTGGATGATTGGAATGCAGAAAGATCGGAGGGAGGTAATTTAATGGTGGTTGAAGGTATGAGCCACTGTTGTGGGTTTCGGCTGGATGAGTCTTTCTTAGCACATGGAACCGTGAATACTTTCCAAATCGAATGTGGTCGCCGTCCTCCCTTTGCGGCTTGCGACCGTTTTGCCTCCACAATCCTTCGATGGAACCCTGATCTTCTACCCACATCCGATTTCAACGCCTCCGGGGCAATCCAAATTGTGAGATAGCACAGGACCGAACCTTGGATGATCGGGCCACGTCTCACTGGGGATTTTGCCGCGACGAAAGTTATGCGTGAAAACTACTCAGTCCCTGAAATCTCATCGATCAACTGCATTGTTTTTACTGCATCATCGAGGTCGCATGCGGGAAACGGCAAGGGCGCTCCCCTCTGAACGCACCTGATGAAGGTGCTGTCCTGGCGGAAAAACCCAGCCTTGTATTTGCGGTCGATATCATCATATTCAAGAACGCTTTTCTCTTTTCCGCGTTCCTGCACGGTCACCGTTCCATATCCGGACGAAGATGTCAGCGTCACTCCGGCGGAACGGATTTCGAACCGGTGTCCGCCGGGCCCGATCCAGTCCATGCTGGCTCGTCCGAGAGCGCCATTCTCGAATTCGATCAACGCACCGCACGCGTCCGGCATCTCGCTTTCCACCTTTCGCTGGATGGCAGTGACGATGCTCACATCACCCCCGAAGAATCGAATCATATCCAGCGCGTGGATGCCGTTCGCCGCGCTCCAACGATGCAGAACCTCCGGCGGAAATTTAGTTCCGTTCCGGACTCTATCTATATCTTCGTGCGCCTCGATTGTGACAGTCCGGATGGGGCCGGCCGCGAGTGCGGTCTCCCGAGCAGCCAAACAGGTCGAGTAAAACCTACGATTCACCCCGACCATTGCGAGGGTCGCATTCTCCCGTGCAAGGTTGGCAAGTTCCTGCGTCTGCCAAGTGTGCAGGCCGGGCGGTTTTTCCAGGAAAGTCGGGATGCCTGATTTCAGAAACCGGCTCGCCACCTCGTGCACCGCCAGCACTGAAACAAGCACAAAGGCGGCGTCCAGATTGCCGGATTTATAGAGCTCGTCTACCGAGCTTAAGCGGTGGGCAATGTCAAATCGATCGCCAGTCTGTTGGAGTATCTCCGGATCAGCGTCGACCAGGGTAACGCTCCCAATTTCGGGGAGGTCCTTCAAAACCGGAAGATGCTTTTGTGCGATATTGCCGGCACCAATTACGGCGATGTTGAGGTTCTTCATAGAGCGTTGCTCATCCTTGCTATATTCTTCGTCCCGTCTTGCCCTACCACCAACTCGGGTGACTTTAGCTGTTCGGCTTCTCTTAACGGACACATATCAAGTGTTGTATGGTAACTCTGATGAAACTCGTACGCATATTTCAAGAGACCTGTAAACGGAATGTTTCTGATAGCCGGAGGTCTGCCTTGACGAAGATCTTCTTCCTGGCTGTGCTTCCGTGTGCGGCAATGGTAACCGTTACTGTTCTACAGGCATTGGCTGGGAGCATGCAAATTATAGGAGGCGCGTCGGTAATCCTTATATCTCTTCCCTTTGGACTATATGGATATTCACAAGCATTCCCAGATGAAGATATAGACTTGTTCTTTGCACTGCCCGCAGGGCTGTTGATTCTTCCAGTCCCGATCATTGCACTGTACGTAACTGGATTCCTTCTCAACGAGTGCATCTGGCTCTGCACTATATTTGCTCTGGGCCTGACGGCGTACGGGGTGCATCAGAGATCATTTACGAGGATCAGGAAGCTCACAGTCTACGACGGCCTGGCAATAGGCCTTGTGTGTATTGCCGTTGTCTTGTGGTCATACGACTACGTTTTAGAACCCTATATTTCTGATACTGGAAGGCTCTACTTTCCGTACCACAAAGATGCCCCTGTTAATTCGTCACATATATGGAAATTCGGGCACCTCAGATATCCCGATGGATTCAGCGGACCTGGCCTGGCCCACCGTCCTGACTTTATCTACCACTATGGCGCCTATATCCTTGGCGCCTCATACAAGGCGATTTCCGAAGCAACAGCAATAGACTGCTTGCTTCATTTCGTCATCCCACTCGGCTACTTTTGCAGTAATTGCGTGGCCTACGGTCTGGCAGCAAGATTTTGGTCGTCCAGAGCTGCGATTGGGTCGGTGGTGGCCATAAATTTCTGTCCAGACCCTGCGGCGTACGGGGGAGACTCTTTCTTCTCATATCATTGGTTGAATCACATTACACCGAATATGAATTACTCGATTGCAGCGTTACTGCTCTCCGCATATTGCGTGTCGCGTTGTTGTATCGCTTTTTCATTTCGACTTTTTCTAACAAGTATCGTCCTCTCGTTCCTGTCTGTATTTTACAAAGCGCAATTCTTTGTGGTTGCCGGACCTTCCCTCGCTGTCATTCTGTTCTTTAGTTTTTTCCTTGAGAAACTTAAATTTTCAGTTAGAGCCTCATTCCTGATTGTGTCTGCTCTTACTCTGTCTGTCGTAGCCTCCGCATGTCTAGTCCCGCGGCTTGGCGTCGACCTTGCGATAAACCGAGAACTGCTGAATCGAATCCTGGGAAACTCACTTGAGACGCCGATAAGTTTCTTCGCACTTATCTTAGCCGCCGTAAAACTAATTCATTTTACATTCGGCGTATCAATCGTCGGCGTCTTCTGGGCGATTCGCCAGTGGCGTATGCCATACGCTCGTTTCACGTGTCTGTGTTCACTAACTTATCTGGCGCTCTGCACGATTGTCACCATAAATAGTCAGGGCAGGATGGAGTTCGAGCACCGACCTCTGGTCCTGACATACTTTGTAGCGATGGGATTTCTGGGGGCAAGCATCACAAGCCTTGCTTTCGTTGCCAGGGTGCCGAAGCGTATCAGGTATTGGGCGTTTGGATCTGTAGTAACAATGGGATTATGTTGGACTTTTTACCAAGCGCCTATTTCAAATCTCATTCATGAGGACCAGATGAGTCAGGTGGATATTCATCCAGACCTCTACGCTGCATGTTTATTTTTGCGAGACCATTCTCCGCGAGAATCCGTGGTGATATGTGAGGCAGTTTTTAAGTTTGAAGAGTTTGCTCTCTCTGAAAGGTTGTTCTACATGAACTCCCACAGGAGCAGTGGGTGGGACAGAAAGTTTAAGCGTCATTTAGAGACTTATTACTCGAGGGCGAGCTTTAAGGAAATGTTTTTTGGTCAGCGGGACATTCCTCGCGTTCGAGAGATGGCCCGAGCGGAGGGGATTCGATTTGTGCTTCTTTGGGATCGTGAAAGATTGCCGTGGTGGGATGGCATGAAGAGTGAATTAGTATTTGAGAAGGGCTCGGTAGCGGTGTACCAAATGTGGTGATCTGTTGCAGTTCCCAACGCATAGCGGCTTGGTCCTTCGCGCTTGGCAGGAATGCAGCTACTTCTCGACTGTCTCAGGCGATCACTTCCTGATTTTTACCACTCTTCCTGATTTTACTGACTTTGCTTCTTGCCAGCAGAGGTCCAGTGCAGCACGCGCTCCCTCCCCGGATAACGCGACGGGATCGGTACCCTTCTCAATGGCATTTACGGCGTATTTGAGTTCGCCGACAAACGCGTCGACAGGATCGGTGGACTTCAGCTTTGGCTGCGTCACTTTGCCATGGTGGTCGAGAAGTGTCAGCGGTGTATTGCCCCCGTAAAGCAGGCTGGCCTTCTCCATATAAATTTCGAAACCATGTGCGAATGGCCGACCCCTCTGGCAAATGCCTCCACTGGCACAGGAAATGTTCAGATTAGGGCGGTCATTGTAGATGTACTGGGTGGTGACGTATTGAAGGTAATCGCCGCCAGCCAGGACGCCGCGAGAGAAAACGGCATCGGGGACACCGCACATCAACTGGATGAAATGCGTGTCATGAATGTGGAGATCAATGCCTGGCCCGCCGGACTTGGACAGGTCAACAAGGTCGGGTGACCAGTTTGGCTTTGAGATGATTCGGTGAAGGTGTCCGCCGAGGAGTTCACCATACCTGCCGCTACTGACAGCATCGTAGGCATACGCAAACTCCGGAAAGAACGGTAACACGTGTGCGACCATGAACAGCTTGCCTGACTTTTCCGCGGCCTCAGACATCTCGTTGGCTTCCTTCATTGAGACGGAAATTGGCTTTTCAAGAAGGACGTGCTTGCCTGCTTTGAGCGCCTTGATGGTCACCTCTTTGTGCAGATGGCACGGCAAGCAGATGTCTACCATGTCGATATCGGGGTCAGCCAGAAAGGCGTCAACGTCTTCGTAGGTGTTTACCTTTGATAGATCTACATGTTCGCCCCGCCGACCGAAATTACCTTGAATCATGGTCCAGTCTCCGGCCAGCTTTTTCGGATTCCGCGTGCAGATAGCGGTCAACTTCGCATTCCGGATACGCTGTAGCGCCTGGTAGTGAGTCCATCCCATAAACCCGATGCCGATGATGCCGATACGAACCATTGTGTGTCTCCTCTAATAAGTTTTGTTGGCGCAGGCTTCCAACCTGAAACGGGCGATTCTAAGACCCAATGTGCTGCTATGTAAATCTCAAGGCAACAGATCAACGCTCCTGGATGACTTTATTTATATCGAGAAAGACCCTCCAGATACATTTAGTTCTCCAAGATCCCAAGAGTCATTGGGATCAGCTAAGGGAGCGATTTCGAAAGTGGTTTCCGTTCGCTCATTGTTCGCATCTTCAATCGGTTTGGCGGGCATTTATATCCAACTCCTGTTGTTTACCTGTCCCCGTATCCCGGTATGAAAGTCCATGTCCTGACCATGACAAATTGTCTGTTTCCGGGGCACCGGTCTCGATACCGCAGATGGAAACAGGCGTAAAATCGTCGCCTCTTTCTTCCCGACACATTCTTCCTGACGCGGCCGTGGGCCGCAAGCATAGACAGGCCTCGGATGAAGAGGTCGCGAATTTGAGATCCCAAACATCCGCAGTTTCTTCATCCGCGGCCCCCTTCATCCGGTGTTCTCTTTTTGTTCCTCTTATTTGAGTTAAAGAGGCCGCTTCAGACTCTAACCCTTTTCATAAACACCATTTGTCAGCGAATTCGGACTTCGTGCTTTTTTTCACGAATTCAATTGATTATTAGATTTACGGTGGCTAACATTCCGCGCATCTATCGGCAAACTCGGCTTCAATCCTGCATCTTCGCCACTTCGGAGCTCCCCCATTTGGGTACCGAAACTCTTTCGCTGGTTGTCATCTTCATTCTGGCAATCTCTATCCCTATTGTATTCATGATCTTGTCTTCACTTTTGGGGCCGAAGCGCCCGAATAAGGACAAGCTGGAACCGTATGAATGCGGGATTGATTCTAAGACCGACACACAGAAGCGATTTCCGGTCAAATTTTATCTGGTGGCAGTGTTCTTCATTCTTTTCGATATCGAAGTTGCCTTCCTTTACCCATGGGCTGTGAATTTTAAGACATTGACTTTGGAGCTTGGAGTGGTGCCGTTCATGAGCATGCTGGTATTCATTATGTTCCTCGGTGTAGGGCTGCTCTACGTCATAAAGAAGGGGGCGCTCAGATGGGATTAGAAAGTATTTTCGCCAATAAGGGCGGCTTCCTGTCCATGAAGTTTGATGAGTTGATCAATGAGGTGATTAACTGGGGACGCAAGAATTCCATGTGGCCGTATCCGTTCGGGACAGCCTGCTGCGCCATCGAGTTTATGGGCGTGGTTTCTAACAAATTTGATATCAGCCGATTCGGCGCAGAGCTGGTTCGATTTTCGCCCCGGCAGGCAGATGTGCTGATCGTTGCCGGTACAATCTCATACAAGATGGTGCCCGTATTGAAGAAGGTTTATAACCAGATGTCTGAGCCCAAGTGGGTGATTGCCATGGGGGCATGTGCCACGTGTGGTGGCTTTTATGACAACTATGCAACCCTGCTGGGTATTGACCAGGTTATCCCGGTGGATGTCTATATTCCAGGCTGTCCGCCCCGGCCTGAGGCGTTCCTGGACGGTATCGTCAAGCTGCAGGAAAAAATTGAGGGCGAGCGGAGCACTCAAACTTACGCCCAGCCTGCTCCGAAGGAACTGGTCCAGATAGAAACCTGAAACGCGCGGGCAAGCGGCCTGCTTAAATGAATCATGACCACTGCTGTTGCTGAACCTGCTACTGAATGTCTTACAGTTCGACGGTTGAAGGAAGAATTTCCGGATGCCGTGGAATTCGCGCACAGCTTCCGCGGCGACGAAAGCGTGCTCGTGGATAAGGACAAGATTGTGGATGTCCTGACATTCCTGAAAAACGATAGCGAGCTCGATTACAACTACCTTATGGATTTGGCCGGCGCCGACCATCTGGAGCTCGGAGTTGACTACCCGGAGCGCTACGAGGTCGTCTATCATCTGCTTTCCATGAGCCGCAACGACCGGATTCGGTTGAAGGTGCGCCTCGACGAGGAAGAGGTCGAAGAGGCTCTCGAAAGCAAATCAGGTGTGCTTGATAGTGCCAGCGGTCTATGGGCGGTGGCGAACTGGGCGGAGCGTGAGATTTACGACATGTTCGGCATCCGGTTCAGTAACCACCCGAACATGCGCCGCATCCTTACTCACAAGGAATTTGTCGGCCATGCGCTCCGTAAAGACTACCCCATCAAGCAGGGCCAGTTTTTATCCGAAGCGGATGACCTGCAGGATGAGCTTGGAGAATACGCAGCCGAGAGCGAAGATCTGTTCGCCGACTTGATGGAGCTGAACATTGGCCCGGCCCACCCAGCCATGCACGGCACGTTCCGCGTCCTGGTGTTGCTTGACGGCGAGACTATCGTCAAGGCCGTACCGGAGATCGGCTATCTGCACCGAGCCTTCGAGAAGTCGTCAGAAAAAGGCACGTACACCCAGGTCATTCCCTATACAGACCGTCTGAATTATCTCTCAGCACTCAGCAACAACGTGGCTTATTGCCGTGCCGTCGAGAAGCTGCTGGGCTTGGAAATTCCTGAGCGGGCCACGTTCATTCGGGTCATCATTAATGAGCTCTCCCGCATCATTGACCACCTCGTCTGCGTCGGCACAAACCTGGTCGACATGGGCGCGCTGACCAATTTCTGGTACTCGTTTAAGGTGCGTGAGGAGATCTACGAGGTTCTTGAAAGCCTGACCGGCCATAGACTGACCAACAATTATGTGCGTATAGGTGGCCTCGCGTACGACCTCTATGACGGCTTTTCTGAGCACCTCCGTTCCTGTCTCAGGGAACTTACGAAATCCGTCAATGACATGAAGGGCCTGGTCGCCCGCAACAGAATTTTCCTTGATCGTACAAAGGGGGTTGCCGCCATCAGCCCTGAAGATGCTATCAGCCATGCGTGGAGCGGGCCGTGCCTCCGTTCAGCCGGCTTCGACTGGGATCTGCGCAAGAAAGCCCCTTATGATTTTTACGATGAGTTTGATTTCGATGTTCCCGTTCTTAACGGAGGCGATGTTCACGACCGCATCTTTATCCGCTTCCTCGAGATCGAACAGAGTGTTCGCATCATCGAGCAGGCATTAGAGCGCCTGCCGGGCGGGCCGGTCAATGCCGACAATCGTTCAGTAGCCATGCCTGAGAAGCAGGGGCACGAGGGTGTTTACGGAAATATCGAGTCATTGATGAACCACTTCGTCATGGTCTACGACGGCCTGAAGCCTCCTAAAGGCGAGATTTACTGCGGGTCAGAGGCCCCGAACGGCGAACTCGGTTTTTACCTCATCAGTGACGGTTCGGGGAATCCTTACAGGGCGCGTGTCCGGCCGCCTTGTTTCAATATTTACTCCGCCTTTACCAAGCTGATTGAGGGTGGAATGATTGCGGACGCAGTAATTGTGCTCGGTGGATTGAACGTCGTTGCGGGTGAGTTGGACCGATGAGAAGGTCGACAACAGTACACTTTGTTCCTGTGGTAATGGAGAAAGACTAATGGGTGCAACTCATGTGACCGTAACAGTGCGGAATCCGCTGGAGCCGGACAAAACATGGGAAGATCTCTTCCTGGTTGATACTGGCGCGACTGACTGTCTTGTTCCGAGAAGCCGCCTTCGTGAGATTGGAATCGAACCTGATGCTGAGAGAACCTATGAGTTGGCAGATGGCACTGAACTGAAAATGGATATCGCTGGTGCAAAGTTTGAGTTTATGGGTGAGTCGGTATATTCGACCGTCATCTTTGGCGACGATAAGGCCGAACCCCTGCTCGGTGTTGTTGCACTCGAATCCGTGGGCATCGAAGTCGATCCAAGAAACCAAAGGCTCAAACGTTTACCAGCAGTTCGCCTTAAGAAGCTCCAGAAAAAGTAGACAACAGAAGATTTACACCTGATGCCATTCGAACTTTCAGCAGACGCTCAAAAACGGATTAACGAGGAAATCATCCCTCGTTACCCGCGTAAGAAGTCGGCCATCTTGCCGATACTGTGGGAAATCCAGGAAGAGCACGGGTATATCAGCCGCGAGGGCATGCTTTACACCGCTGAGATTCTGGAACTGCCGCCGGCGCACGTCTTCGGGGTGCTGACCTTCTACACGATGTATGAGCAGGAGCCGATCGGGAAATTCCACCTGCAGGTCTGCCGCACGGCCTCCTGCGAGATCATGGGCTGCAAAGCGATTTCACAGAAAATCAGAGACAAGATTGGGATCGAGTCTGGTCAGACGAGTGAAGACCGACTCTTTACGTTCACTGAAGTCGAATGCCTCGCGTCCTGCGAGATAGCGCCGATGATGCAGGTGAACAAGGACAACTACGGGCCACTCACGCCGGAAATTGTCGACGTTATGCTTGATGAATTGAGAGACCACGGGGAAGCGAAAGCCGCGCAACGATGCCTCTAGTCATTACCAAGAACTTTGGCCATGAAAATTCCCGCGCGATAGAAGTCTATCGTGAGCATGGGGGATATGAGACGCTCAAGAAGGCGCTGGAGATGGGGCCCGGCGCCGTTATCAATGAGGTCAAAAACTCCGGCCTGCGTGGTCGCGGTGGGGCAGGTTTCCCGACAGGGGTGAAGTGGACGTTCCTTGATACCAAGAGCGGTAACCCAATCTATTTCTGCGTGAACGCGGACGAAAGTGAGCCGGGTACGTTCAAGGATCGTCACATCATGAACAACGATCCTCACCTGCTGCTCGAAGGCATCATCATTTCCTGCTTCGCGGTTGGCAGTCACAAGGCATTTGTTTACTGCCGTGGCGAATTTCATCGCCAGATCGAGTTCATGTGGAAGGCGGTAGAAGAGGCCACAGCAGCCGGTTTTATTGGCAAAAATATCCTGGGATCAGGTTTCGACATCGATATCGTCATCCACAAGGGAGCGGGTGCTTACATCTGTGGGGAAGAGACCGGACTGCTCAGCTCGCTCGAGGGCAACAAGGGCCAGCCGCGCATCAAGCCGCCGTTCCCAGCCATCAAGGGCCTTTATGATTGCCCGACTGTTGTCAACAACGTCGAGACCATCTGCGCAGTGCCGTGGATTATCGAAAATGGAGCGGATGCATACAAGGCGATGGGCACCGAACGCAGCCCTGGCACGAAGGTTTTCTGTGTCAGTGGGCCGGTGAAAAATCCAAATTTCTTTGAGGTCGAGCTTGGCTATCCGCTTATCGATCTCATTAACAAGGAGGCCGGTGGCCTCCGGGACGGTGTGGAGCTGAAGGCCTGCATCCCGGGCGGATCATCCATGCCGATCCTGACCCCGGAAGAAGTGGCTGTGGCCAAAATGGATTACGAGGCGCTAAACGCGATGGGGACGTTCCTCGGTTCGGGTGGGATTGTGGTTATTCCTAAAACGATGTCCATTGTTTCGCTGCTTCGAAACATTGCGAATTTTTATGCACACGAGAGCTGCGGCCAGTGCACGCCCTGCCGGGAAGGCAGCGGCTGGGTCGCCAAGATATTACAGAACATCGATGCCGGCCGGGGCCGGCACGGTGATATCGAGCTTTTGCACGATCTCTGCGACAACATGCGAGGCTGGGCACATAAGTTTCATCCGATCCAGCCTTGGTTGAAGAAGGACGAAGGCATGGGCGGTGGCAAGACTATCTGCGTGTTCAGCGATGCGCTTGCCTGGCCGGTTCAAAGTTACCTTATCAAGTTCCGTCACGAGTTTGAAGAAGCGATCGCCAAGGCGAACCCTTCGGCAGCCGTCCCCGCTGATATCAGCGAGAGCCGCTCCGTCGCTGCGGCCCATTAGTTCGTCGGGAGGCGCTTTTCCGCTTCTCATATAGCTGGAGTTTTTCATGGCCACGATTACGGTCAACGATCAGGAAATTGAAGTCAAGAACGGGGTGCCGCTTCTACAAGCGCTCCTCGACGCGGGTACTTTCATACCGCATTTCTGCTATCACCAGGATTTGCCGGTCGATGGAAACTGCCGGCAGTGTCTTGTCGAGTTGGAGACCCCGAAGGGCGCCTCCGGTGTCATCTCCTGTGCGACGCCGGTTGGCGATGGCATGATTGTTCGAACCAACAGCGAATCCATCGAAAAGGCCCGCCGCGGTGTGCTTGAATACCTGCTCGTCAACCACCCGGTAGATTGCCCGGTGTGTGACCAGGCTGGTGAATGCCGGCTTCAGCAGTACTACATGAATTACGGATTCCATCGGAGTCGAGTAAATGTGGAGAAGGTTCACAAGCACAAGACTCTTCAGATCGGCCCACGGGTCGTGCTCGACCAGGAACGCTGCGTGCTCTGCCGACGTTGCATCCGCTTCGTCGATAATGTCAGCAAGTCGTACGAACTCGCAGTTGGCGGCAGAGGCGACCACTCCTACATCACGACATTCCCGGGCCACGAACTCGACAACAAATATTCCGTCAACACCGTGGATGTCTGCCCGGTTGGAGCGCTTACAGATACCGATTTTCGGTTCAAGTGCCGTGTGTGGTTTCTCAAGAAAACGGACACTATCTGCCACGGCTGTTCCCGCGGCTGTAATGCCTCGTTCGAGTCTTACAATCACAACACGATGGACGAACTCAACGGCACCGCATTTCGATTGAGGCCGCGCCGCAACCCGGAAGTGAACAAGTCCTGGATGTGCGATGAAGGCCGGCTGCTTTATAAGACGGTCAACGAAAATCGAATTCAAGAACCGCACCTAAAGAACGGCCATGGCCCCCAAGCCGTCGCCTGGGAAAAGGCTTTCGCCACTGCTGCCGAAGCCATTTCAGGGGCCGAGGGGAAGGTCGCCGGGCTTTGCTCGCCGGATTGCACAAACGAAGAGCTATTCCTGTTTCGCCGCTTCATGAATGAGATCTGCGGCAGTGAAATTGTTTCCGCAGAATCGCTCAAGAAGCCGGGCTACGAAGATGACATTCTACTCCGTGCTGACAAGCATCCGAATTCCAAGGGCGTCGAATTCCAGGGTCCGTGGAACAGCTTGCAGGAAATCCTCGATGGCATCGAATCTGAAAGCATCAAGGTCCTGGTCGTGCTCCGTAATGACTTCCTCGGCCTTGCGGATAACGGAAGTGAGCTTGGTGGAAAACTCGCCGAGCTTGACGCGCTTATTGTGATAGACAGCAACCATTCGATGACCAGTAAGGCCGCAACCGTCTTACTGCCGATCGGAACGTTCGCTGAGCGCTCCGGCTCTTATGTGAATTTTGAAGGCCGCATCCAGCGCACGTTCAATGCTTATCGGCCACGCTGGGAGGCCAAGACTGAATTCGATATTTTCCGCACGCTGGCCGCACAACTCGAAAAGCCGCTTAAGGGCGTAACCAACGCTGCCCGCGTGTGGCAGGACTTGTCCGAGTCCGTAAAGGAATTTGAAGGCATCGCATTGGGCGATATTGGAAACAACGGCAGCCCCGCAAAGGGCTACGAAACAGAAGCAGCAACCTGACCCGCAACCAGACAGAAGAGATAAGGTTGGAAGCCACTCAACCCAAACCATCATTGATCAAAGAAATCCTCGGCGTGGTGATACCACTTGCGCTTAAGGGGTTCGTGCCGCTGGCGCTGCTAGGTCTGCTAGCGCTCGGATTTCGTTTCGGTCCCGCACGTGAATTCTGCAGTCGGGCAGAGTTCTGGGCCGCGGAACACATCCTTCTCCCGCTCCTCGATGCGGGCTTGCGTCCATTTTTCATGTGGTTTCTGTTGCTGAACCTCATCCCGCTGATGATTTGGCTGGAGCGAAAAGGCGCAGCCTATATTCAGGATCGTCCGGGGCCTAACCGCGCTCACATCTTCGGCATCCGGTTGGCCGGCATGGTTCACAACATCGCCGATGTGATCAAGCTTTTGACCAAAGAAGATGTGATCCCAAGCCAGGTTAAGAAGACCTATTATCTGGCCGCACCCTTCATAGCGATGACGGTGGCACTGCTGACTTATGCCGTGATTCCTTTTGCTGACAACCTGGTGATCGAAAAAGAATTCACCCCGGCTGAAGTGGAGGAGAGGGCAGGCTCGCTTATCTGGCATCAATGGCCACCGGAATTCCGGGTGAGTGAAGAGATGACCGTGAGTGAAGCGGAGAATCAGGGCCTCGTGCGTGTCTATGTCAACGACGTCCCTTACTCGATCCACCAGGCAAAAGTCATAAAACCGGCAAAAGTCGTAGTGAGAGGTCAAATTCAGCAGTCGGACGTAGGCAAATACCCAAAGGTCGTGGCACGTTGGTCTCTGCCCTTGCAGGCTGCCGACCTTGGGGCAGGATTCCTCTACATCTTCGCCATCTCGTCTCTGGCGGTCTATGCGGTGGTGCTAGCCGGGTGGTCCTCTAACAGCAAATACAGCCTGCTCGGTGGCCTGCGTTCCTCTGCGCAAATGATCAGCTACGAGGTATCCATTGGGCTGGCCATTATCGGGCTTGTAATGATTTTTGGCTCAGTTCGCCTGAATGACATTGTCCAGGGCCAGGGATGGCATTTCCTGGGTTATGGCCCGGATGGCAACTTTGAATGGGTCAGCAACACGGGTCTGATTCCAATGTGGGGAATCATCATTCAACCACTTGGATTTGTGCTCTACACCGTCTGTGCGTTTGCAGAAACGAATCGAAATCCGTTCGACCTTCCTGAAGGGGAATCTGAAATTGTTGCCGGGTATCACGTGGAGTATTCCAGCATGAAGTTCGCCCTGTTCTTCATGGCGGAATACGTCAATATCCTGATACAGGCTGCCATTATTACAACCCTGTTCCTCGGCGGATGGCAGGTGCCGTGGATGCCGACCCCGGTGCTGACGGCAAACATTGGAATCGTGATGCCGATCATTTTTGCGCTGAACTTCGGCCTTTGCATTGGATTTGGTTTACTGATGCAGCGTTACCACATGACGAATCAATTCGCGTGGACGGACATGCGCAAGCATGAAGGCAGCGTGCTTGCAAAAGTTTCCTTCCTCAAGGGCGTGGTCTTTCTTGTGCTGCTGGCCCTTTGTTTTTCCTCAGTTGCGCCATGGAAGTGGTCTGCCTGGGGCGCTCCGGTTTTTACTGCGCTCGTCCAATTTGGTGTTTTCCTGACGAAGCTGATTCTGGTTGCCTGGGTCTTCATCTGGGTTCGATGGACCTTGCCGAGATTCAGATACGACCAGCTTATGAAACTTGGCTGGCAGGTCATTCTGCCTCTTGCGCTGGTGAATTTGTTGATCACTGGCTTTGTGTTGCTTGTTATTTTTCTGACTGGAATGTCTTAAGGTTTAATGATGAGTGACATGCACGGACACGCCCCAGTAACTGCAAAAAATGGCAACGGTGCTCCATCCGGAGAGATGACGTTCAAGGAACGGATCTATCTGGTAGAGATCGTCAAGGGGCTGGCTATTACTATGGGTCACCTGATCCGAAATATCCTGGATCCAGCTCGTTTCAAAACGATCAGCTATCCGGAGCAGCAGCGTCCCCTGCCGCAGCGGTTCCGCTCCAAGCATCGTTTGAACAAGTGGGAATCAGGCCACACGAAGTGCACCGCCTGCATGTGCTGCGCGACCGCCTGTCCTGCCGCCTGCATCACCATTGTTGCAGGTGAGATGGATGAGCCGTTGGTCAAGAATGACAACGGCGTGAACAAAGTCATTGAAAAGTATCCGCTGATTTATGACATCGACCTTTTGAAATGTGTTTACTGCGGTTTCTGTGTGGAGGCATGCCCCTGTGATGCCATCAAAATGGACACCGGGAAGTTTCCGCATGCTGCCTATAACCGTGAAGATTTTTACTGGCAGAATCGCTTTGAAAACGGCCTGCCGGTCGTCGAGAAGACTGCCGTCGACAACTAGAAATTTATGGAATCTGTTTTCTTTACCATTTTCAGCATCATGGCCATAGCCGGAGGCTTCTTCACGATTGCGAAGAAGAACCCTCTGGCTTCAGCGATGAGCCTGACGGTTACATTCCTGGCGATTGCCGGCATGTACTCGCTCTTGAATGCGCCCATCCTTGCCGTATTCCAGATTCTGGTTTACGCCGGAGCGATCATGGTGCTGGTGGTCTTTGTGATCATGCTGATCAACCAGCCGGACGAAGAATACGCAAAAGAAAAGATAGGCAAAGCTCGATTGACCATCGGTATCGTGCTGGGTGTAGGCCTGCTGAGCGTACTGCTCAAGGTAATCGGCAGTATCAATATCCCCATGCCGTCTGAAACGCCGATAGGCTTCGGAAGCATCGAGCAGGTGGGGCAGACCCTTTTTCGCAGTTACCTGTATCCGTTTGAAATCATTTCCATCCTCCTGCTTGTCGCGATTGTCGGAGCGGTCATCCTGGCCGCGCGGCATCGGCTGTAGTCAGGTGGAAATGCCTCAAGCATTAATCATTCACCATCAACCATTGTCCTGATGGACCCTAAGGCTTACTTAACTGTTGCCGCTATCCTGTTTGTCCTCGGTGTCGAGGGCTTCCTTCTCAGGCGCAACATGATCATCATTCTGATGAGCGTGGAGCTGATGCTGAACGCGGTCAATCTTACGTTGGTCACATTCGCAAGGATGAATCTTGATATGGACGCCCATGTTGTGGCGTTTTTTGCTATGGCTCTGGCCGCGGCCGAGAGCTCGGTAGGGCTGGCTATTGTGATCGCAGTGTTCCGATTAAAACGCACAGCGAACGTGGATGATATGTCCATTATGAAAGGATGAATTCCAGGCATGGCTAAGAATGTCGTGGCTATCAGGCAGTCTTAGGGAAGAACCGAAATTATGGAAACCGGAATTATCGCACTTATCCCATTCCTCGTGTTACTCGGGGCCGTTTTTAACGGCACGATTGCGCTGTTCCACGCGCATGACGATGAAACACCGAATTGCAAGGTTACATGGATAGGTTGTTTCGCCCCCATTCTTTCATTCCTCTGCTCTTGTTGGTCCTTCTGCCAAGTCAAGGGCGGCACGATCCTTACCTGCTACCTCTACAACTGGTTTACCGCCGGAGATGCTGATTCAGTCCTGTCTATTGATGTCGCGCTCCGCGTTGATGAGCTCACATCGGTCATGCTGTTGGTGGTCACCGGAATCGGCTCGCTGATTCACATCTACTCGATGGGCTACATGCATGGGGATAAGGGGTACGCCCGTTTTTATTCATATCTGAACCTCTTCATGTTTTTTATGCTCATGCTCGTTATGGGCGACAGTCTTGTGGTGCTCTTCTTTGGCTGGGAAGGTGTCGGGCTTGCCTCCTATCTGCTTATTTCCTTCTGGTGGGAAGATGGTTACAAGGCGGATTGCGGCAAGAAGGCGTTCATTGTGAATCGGATCGGTGATCTTGGCTTTCTACTCGGTATGTTCACGCTGTTCAGCGTTTTTGGAACTTTGAATGTTCACGGTGTGAAGAAAGACAGCGCCAGCCTTTATGAGAGCGTGACCACACAGGTTGACAAGATTGAGAACAATGAAGTCTTCAGGCCGAATGCCGATCCTGAGATAGTGTCTCATGGGGTATTCAAGGGCTGGAATTATTCCAACGTCTTCACACTCGCAGCATTGCTGCTCTTTCTTGGGGCGTGTGGGAAATCCGCCCAGATTCCGCTCTTTGTCTGGCTGCCTGACGCAATGGCCGGGCCGACCCCAGTCAGCGCGCTCATTCATGCTGCGACGATGGTCACCGCGGGTGTATACATGGTGGCTCGTATGGGCTTCCTTTACTCGCACTCCACCGCAGCGATGGCCGTCGTTGCCTGCGTCGGCGCTCTGACCGCGCTCGTCGCCGCCTCGATGGGGTTGGTTCAGAACGACATCAAGAAGGTTCTGGCTTACTCGACCGTCAGCCAGCTCGGTTTCATGTTCATTGCACTCGGCGTCGGCGCGTACTCGACTGCAATTTTCCACGTTTTCACTCATGCATTCTTCAAGGCATGCCTTTTCCTTGGGGCCGGCTCAGTTATCCATGGTATGCATCACGAACAGGACATTCGAAAGATGGGCGGTCTGAAGGAATTCATGCCGCATACGTATTGGACCTTCTTGCTGTCAAGTATTGCCATCGCCGGAATCTTCCCGTTCGCAGGTTTCTACAGTAAAGACCACATCATGTTGATGGCCTTCTCATCCGATACGCTGGGCCACTTTGGCAAGTTCCTATGGGGCGTTGCTTTCATTGCAGCAGGGATGACTGCCTTCTACATGTTCCGCCTGGTCTTCCTTACTTTCCACGGCGAATGCCGTGCGGAGCGCAAAGTTCAGCATCACATTCACGAGTCACCGTTCAGCATGGTTTCCGTGTTGTGGCTTCTGGCAATTGGTGCCGTGTTCGCGGGACTATTGGGAAGGCACCACGGTAGCCCGTTCGGCGCTTTCGTAGACCAGGCTGTGCACGGACACGAAGCCCATCCCAGTGGTACTGTCTCATTGCTGATGGCCGTTGCCTCAGTGCTTTGGGCCTTGGCCTGGATTCTCGTGGCCAAGCATTTTTATCTCGACAATCCGGAAAAGCCGAAAGAGGTGGCCGAAGAATACGGTCAAGCTTACGAGCTTCTTCACCAGAATTATTATGTCGACACTCTCTATGAAGGGGGCATCGTGCAGCCCATCTGGGCCGCGTCCAAGAGTTTTCTGTTCAAGGTTGTCGATGTCAAGGTCATCGACGGTGTCGTTAATGCCGCCAGTGTTTTCGTCCGACTCCTCGGTGAGTTTTTGCGTATTTTCCAAACCGGCGCGGTGCGTACTTACGTAGCGTTCTTGCTTTTCGGTGCAATTGTTTTCATGTGGCTCATGGTTTCCTGAGAATCCCAAGTGCTTTTATCTTTTCTGACGTTACTGCCTGCAGTTGGCGCTATTGCGCTGGTCCTTTCGCCGGACCGAAAAGGGCGTGAGCTGATGTACACGGCACTGGTCGTGTCGGGCTTCACCTTCGTCGGCAGTCTTTACTTCTTTTTCATGTTTCTAAACAGTGAAAGCGGATTTCAGTTTGGACTGGATCAGCCGCTCTCCTGGATACCCTCACTGGGGGTCAGTTGGCAGGTGGGTCTGGATGGTATCAGCATTTTGCTCTATGTACTGACGACCCTGATAACGCCCCTCGCCATCCTCTCCGCAGACGGCCATATTAAAGAACGGAGAAATCTGTTCTTTGGCATGATGCTGTTTCTCGAGACGGCGATGCTTGGTGCGTTCATCTCCCTCGACCTGTTCATGTTTTATGTATTCTGGGAGCTCATGCTTATTCCGATGTATTTCATCATCGGTTTGTGGGGTGGGCCCAGGCGAATTTATGCAACCATCAAGTTTTTCCTGTTCACCATGGCCGGTTCCTTACCAATGTTCCTGGCCATACTTTACGTGTACTGGAAATACAAGATGCAGTTTTATCCGGGTGGGGAAGCCTTCCACCTCAACTGGATTGAGTTGGGTCAGCTCGACCTGACAGGGCCGGAACAGCTTTATCTTTTCCTGGCCTTTGCGCTTGGCTTTGCGGTTAAAGTTCCCATGTTTCCGCTGCATACCTGGTTGCCTGATGCGCACGTCGAAGCGCCCACTGCGGGCAGTATCATTCTTGCCGGTGTCCTGTTGAAAATGGGTGGATACGGATTTCTGCGTTACGGGCTTCTTCTGTTCCCCGGCGCAGCCCTGGATATGGCACCGATGATGATGACGCTATGTGTTGTCGGGATTATCTACGGGGCGCTCGTGGCGATGGTCCAGAGCGATATCAAAAGCTTGATCGCCTATTCATCGGTAAGCCACATGGCCATGGTCATGCTCGGGATTTTCTCGCTCACGACCACCGGCATTCAGGGCGGCATATATCAGATGCTCGCGCACGGTTTTTCAACTGGTGCGCTCTTCCTTCTGGTCGGGGTTGTTTACGACCGCCGGCACACCCGCAAGATCGCTGATTACGGCGGGATCGCCAAAGTGATGCCCTGGTATGCCACAGCATTCCTGGTGACTACATTTGCTTCCATTGGCCTGCCGGGCACGAACGGTTTTATTGGCGAGTTCCTGATTCTGATGGGGACTTTTCAGGCAAGCCCACTTATCGCTGGTGGAGCCGGTCTGGGCGTTATCCTCGGGGCCTGGTATATGCTGAGGATGTATCGTCACGTCTTCCAGGGTGAGATCACGGTGGAAGAAAACAAGAGCCTTGAAGATATGACAGTCTATGAACGCTGGAACGTCGCTCCGTTCATTCTGTGCATCTTCGTCATGGGAGTGTTTCCGCAGCCTTTCTTGAAGATGACCGAGAGTTCCGTTCAGAAACTGGTTGGAATCATCAACACTGCAAGGGTAGTGGTGGCTGAAGAGAAGGCGATTAATAAGCAGAAACTCGTAGTGAGCGATAGTGCCTCCACTGCAAGCCCAGAATAAGTAACAAACATGCAAGACCTCATTCAGGTTGCCCCAATTCTGGTAGTAGTTTTGACAGGAATTGCCCTCCTTATCCTTGACGCGTTTTCAACAGACGCGCCGGACGAGCAGGGCCACTTCCATATCACCGTCGGTATATTTGGCCTTGTCCTTTCCGTCGTCCTCTGCCTGCTTGCGTGGAGCAAAACGGGCGAAACATCTTTCTTTGCCGGTTTGGGAAAGATGGACAAGTACGCAGTTTTCCTCAATATCACTTTTCTCTTCGGCGCCGGATTGACCATGCTGGCCTCGGCAGACTATCTCGCCAAGTTTAATGTTGAAGTCGGCGAGTTTTACTCGCTTCTGCTTTTTGCCACGTCCGGCATGATGGTCATGGTTTCGACAACGAACATGCTCATCATGTTTCTTGGGCTGGAGGTGATGTCTCTCGCCTTTTACATCCTGTGCGGATACCTGCGTGCGAGGCCGAAATCGATTGAGGCATCGATGAAGTATTTCCTCATGGGCGCCTTTGCCACAGGAATCGTGTTCTATGGAATCGTTCTTCTTTACGGAATAAGTGGCCCTCTTGGAAAGCTGACCCAACCGCTGGCGAAGCCAACTTTGGATGTGGTTGTTTTTGCCAAATATCTGTCTGGTGCCATCGCAAAGAGCGGAGATTTTGCTTCGCTGCCGAACCAGTCGGTGGTGATGCTGGGTGTTGCCCTGGTTGTCATCGGGTTCGGTTTCAAAGTGGCTTCCGTGCCCTTTCATATGTGGGCCCCGGATGTTTATGAAGGCGCCCCAACTACCATTACGGGTTTTATGGCGACGGGAGTCAAGGCTGCGGCTTTCGGAGCATTCGTTCGCATCTTTGCCTCATCCATGATGCCGCTGAAAGAGCAATGGCATCAGGCCATCTGGTGGATGGCAGTGCTTTCCATGTTTGGCGGAAATCTCATCGCCATTACGCAGACAAACATCAAGCGAATGATGGCCTATTCCAGTATTGCCCACGCCGGTTACATGCTTATCGGCCTGTGTTCGCTCGGTCCTGACTCTTCGTCTGTCGCAGCGATTCTCTACTATCTGGTTGCTTACTCGTTCATGAACCTGGGTGTATTTGCGGTTATCTCATTCCTCGAAACAAAAGAAGGCCGCGGGCTCAGTCTGGATGAGTATTCCGGGCTTGGCATGAAGTATCCGGCCCTGTGTGCTGCGCTTGCGCTGTTCATGCTGTCACTCGGTGGCATTCCACCAACCGCAGGCTTTATGGGTAAGTTTTATATTTTCCGTGCCGCCATTATTTCTGGCGAATACACCCTGGCCGGCCTGGGAATTCTGAGCACCCTGATTTCTCTTTATTACTACCTTCGAGTTCTCGTCCGGTCGTACATGGATAAATCGGCAGTGCCAGACGACCATCTTCCCGTCCCCGGCACTTTTCTGAAAGTGGCCACAGCAGTGGCTGTGGCTGGCACACTCTGGCTGGGCTTCGGCCCCCACGTAGGCTTTGGCGTCGAGGATATCTGGCGCTGGGCCGTTCTGTCACAGAACCAGATTATGTGGTAGAGGCCGACAACGGCTTCCCCTCCCTTGCAATCAGTGCTGGCGAGCATCATCTCGAATGATCCGGGCAGGTGTCTCTGTTCACCCCCTGCCGATATAGTCTTGGCCGACCGGAAGTACGATTGCTTCCAGCACATTCACATGCGGCGGCGCGGCAACCATTGTGATGGTTACGGCAGCTAGTTCGTCCACTGTCATCATCGGCTCTTGATCCATCGGGGTATTGCTTTTGTTCCGACGCTCGGTTTCTGTGTTGCCGGGATGCAGGGCGCTGGCAATCACTCCGAAAGCCCGGCCTTCAAGTGCGGTGGCCTTGGTCAACCCGACCAGGCCGTGCTTGGAAGTGGTATAAGGAACGGAGTTCATTCGAGGCATCTGTGCCGAGATGCTGCCGATATTGAGGATGCGGCCGCTGCGTTGTCCCTTCATGATCCTCATTGCCTCGCGGCTGCAGAGGAAAGGACCGGTGAGGTTGACATCGATCACCTTTTGCCAGGCTGCGAGTGATAGTTCTTCAATGGGCCCGCCATCGAATACGCCTGAATTATTCACCAGGATGTCCACCCGGCCGAACACTTCCATCGTCTGAGCAAAGAGGGTGGCCACTTGCCCTTCGTCCGTCACGTCGGTCGGGACGACCAATACTTCCACGCCCCCTTGCCTGAGTTCGTCGGCCGTAGCTTTCAGATTTGCTTCTTTTCGGGAAGCAATCACGAGCTTTGCTCCCTCACGGCCGAAGGCGCGGGCGATACCCTTTCCGATGCCAGTGCCGGCGCCAGTGATAATGGCCACTTTGTCCTTGAGAAGATCCATTTTATCTCCTGAATGAGTTGGTTGGATTACTGATCGCAGGGGGTCATTCTTCTGCAGCAGACGAACGTTCCAGTTCGGAAATCAGGTTTTCGCCTTTACGTTACAACGCACGTCTTTCTCCCAGGCAAGGCTTACCGAGGACGTGCCCAGGGTAAGATTTGAGCTCAAATTTCGAAAAGATCTTATAGCGCGTAATCTGATGGCTTCGTGCCCTTCTTAAAGGTGCCAAACCCAAATGGGGTCGGGTCAAAATCACCGACGATCTCAACGTTGGCGCGGCCGGGGATCTGCTCTTCCATCCCGAGACACCAGTAGGCACCATTGACGAGCAGGCGTCGCATGCCTTCGCTCGGCAGGTCGGTCGCTGCGCCCATGGTGGTGCAGAATACCCGGGCGGTGTTGCCCGTTTCGCTGGTGTAATTCTTGATCCAGGCTACCGGCATGGTGGGTTTCTCCGTATTGACCTTATCGCCATGATTCATGCCCTGGAGGACCTGGCCGTTAATAAGGACCAGTGGACTGTCTGTGAGTTTTCGGACTTCATACACATCCGTCGGCCCCCAGATGTCTTCACAGCCCTTGACGACGGGATGATCGGTGGCGCCTGCATCAATAACGCCGCGGGTGCTTTCGAAGGCGTGGTGACCGTGGTGGCTTACCCACGTCTCTCCGAGGACCTGGCGGCCCCAGCCGCCTTCGGGGTTTTTACTGTTCCAGGTCAGGGAAGCGTAAGAGGTGTCTGCTCGCGCGAGATTGAAAGCGTGAGTCGCAGTGCGCATCCCCATTATGGGTTTTCCGGAATTGGTGAAGTCGACAATGTGTTTCATCTGCTCATCCGGCAGATTTCGGAAGCGAGTGGCGATGATCATCATGTCCGCATCGGCAAGTGCTTCGAGGCCGGGAATGTTTGTCTGATCGTCTGGTGCAATCTCGCCGGTCTCAGCATTGATGGCGAACAGCACGGTGCATTTGAAGCCGTGACGAACCGCCAGGATCCTGCCCAACGCAGGCAGTGCCTCTTCGGAACGATACTCCTCGTCACCGCTTACGAGCACAATGTGTTTACCTTGGCCTGGGCCTTCATTGCCTTCGTATACAACCCATTCGTCTGACATATCTGGTCTCCTGAAAGTAAGTGATGAGTAATGCGTGATGAATCGCGGCCTGTGAAGGAGTCTTTCAGCAACGCTGGGCCTGTCCGCATTGTCCCAACTTTAGTACTCGCTGCGGCAATATTCCCCCTCTATTCCTTCAGCGCGTTCCTACTGATGATTTGCACTGATTTCCACCCGGATATTTTTTTTGTGTGACTCAAAGGCTGCATCGATGACGGCGACTGTCGCCAGGCCGTCCTGGAGGGTCGGCATTTCGGGGACTTCTTCGCCGTGAATTGAAAGAACCAAATCACGATAGAGCGCGGCTGTGGAGTCCATTGGGTTGGGTGGAACTTCTGCAACCTGCGGTTCGGCACCTATGCCGTTGCTCCATTTAATTTCACCACCGAACGAAGTCTGAATCGCCCCATGTTTCCCGGCCACTTGAACAACGCGGGAGAGCGGGGGGCCGGCCATGGCCGCTACCATAGTTGCGGCTGCGCATTCATCGCCACCGAGATCAAAATGCAGCACGGCGAGTTCAGGCGCTTCAGAGCCGTGGAAGGAGCCACACTCGACGCGGCCAGTGACCGCGACAATTGGCTTTCCTGTCCACCAGCGAATGAGATCGATTTCGTGAACCAGGTAATCGAACACGCCTGTTGATTTGCCGGGGCGAAGGTAGCTCGGCCGCATCTTGCCTGAATGCCTTGCGTGATGAATCATCAGCGGATTGATCTGCCGGCAGAGCTCCTTCATCTTTACTGCGTGGTTGTGGTAATGCAGTTGGAACGATGTCGCACCTTTCAGGCCTCTTTCTTCAGCAAGTTTTACGAGTTCCTGCCCTTCGGCCGCGTCGCGGGAGATAGGCTTTTCCATGACCAGGTGTTTGCCGGCTTCCAGAACAAGCTTGCCGATAAGGACGTGTGAATCTACGGTCGTTGCCACCCCGATGACCTCCGGTTCTTGAGCCAGCAGCTCATCAAGACTTTCAAATGCCTTGACTCCCGTCTTCTCTTCAAAAGTCGCCCTTGCCTCCGCGCTGAAATCACACGCGCCGACCCATTCGGCACCTTCCAGGGCCTGGGTTGACTGAACGTGGTCTATGCCTCGCGGCCCGCATCCGACGAGACCAAATTTTGTATGGGGAATGGAAGTCATATTGGTAAGAGCGCTGTGGTTGGTGGTTAAGGCCGGCCAATATAGTGTTGGGCGCCGAAAAGGGAATTCATTCGTTTCCGCCTGGTGATCCTAATTCGGCTGGCCCACCTCCCCATCGCGCTGCCCCTGCTTGATTAACCGGCCCTTGGCCATAGTCTCTCCGGCAATAAGCCTGCAAAAAAAAGGTTACCCGAAATGAATGTAATTGAGAGCGTTTTCCGATGTCTCTTGTTCCTGCTCGTCTTTGCCATGTCGTCGCAGTGGGGGATGCCCTTTCCGCCGGTGGGAAAGGCTTTTTTCTACGTATCTTATGCGGACCTTCTACTGGCAGCGACGTTTGGAGTCTGGTGCCTGCTTGTGCTTCTGAAACGGGATTTCAAGGACGTTCGCTGGCCGCCACTGCCGTTCTGGATATTCCTGGCGCTGGTGTTCGTCTGTTCTGCTGTTGCGGCGAAGAAGAAGGTTGCAGTCAAGGAGGCCATCCAGGCCATTGAATATTTCGGTGTCGCTGCGTTACTCTTTCTCAACGGCTTCAAGGACGAGAAGGATTGGCATCTGGCGTTCAAGATTTTGGCAGCATCCCTGTTTGCCAATGTGATGCTGGCGCTGGTGCAATACTTCGGTGCGGACAATGCGTATAAAATTTCTGGCGCATTTAGCAACAAAAACGTTTTCGCTGCATGGCTGGCCATGATCGTCCCTTTCATTTTGGGGCTGGCCTGCTACGAACGGTGTTCGATCTGTCGGTACGGGATGGTTCTCCTTCTCATTCCTGCTGTGTATCTGGATCTTTCCGCTGGCTCGATCATTGCCATTGCTGTGGCATCGCTGGTCGTTTCGGCCGTTCAGTGCCGCAAGGGACTCGTCCTGGCCGTCGCGGCCTGGGCATTCATTTTTGCAGTCGGCCCCAATTTCTTAGTGCGCGGCGGACATGGCGAAGTACTGAAGGCATCCATCGCGCCCTTCGTTGTCAGTAACTATTCTTTCACCCCGGAGTCTGCCAACGCGCAGTCTCAAGTGGTCTACAACGAGACCGGCTACGACTCGGCAAGGAACTTCCTTGCAGTCTATCAGAACAAATATCCTGACTACGAAGCTCTCAAGGATCACTTTTCGTTCATCGAACAGGATGTCTCTGACTGGGGCGAGCTCTTCACGCAGCTCATAGAAGAAAACGGTGACGGTGGTACTGCGGCAGAAATCTGGAAACAGATACCTGATGACCTTAAAGAATCCGCAAGAGCCGGCCTGAAGAGAATGGAAGAGGATGGCGATTACGAATACCGGCCGAAACGCGAGCAGCGGGATTTGATCGTCAGCATGCTCAACAAACGTCTCGAAGGCATGAGCGGAGAAGAGGCCATGAAGGCCCGCGTTAAACTCACTGGTGAGCTTGATTCCGCGCTCCGGCTTCCGGTGCGATTACGAATGAAAACCGCTGTCGAGAGGGGGAACGAAAGGTGGCAGGCAAAGAAGGAGGCCCTCAGCGAGGAACTCAAAGCAGCAAGAGAAAAGTACAAAGAGCTCGAAGACGGCGAGCTGCTCGGAATCATTGAGGAACGCATCGATTCACTCGAAGAAAAGAAAATGGTCTTTCAATTGACTGAGATGCCGCAGGCTGTGCCCAACACGCGCTACCTTCGCTGGCACGCGGCGTGGAAGCTTATCCGTAGCAACCGCGCTCTGGGCCTTATTGGCAACGGGCCCGGCCATTTCAGAGACGGGGTAAATCAGAATTTCGAGACTGGTGGCCCGCTCAAAAAACCCGACGCTCAGGGCCGGGCGGGTGCTATGGATACGTGGGGCCTTACCTCAGACGAACCTGACTCGTTCAACCAGTACCTGGTGCTTGCCGCTGAACTCGGTTTTGTCGGGCTGTTCGCTTTCGTCTGGATGTTGGCTGCCGGTATCGGGGAAAGCGTCCGCGCCCTCTCTGACCAATCAGACGGACGCAAGGCCATAGCCGTCGCGGGCCTTGGCGCCATGGTCGGCGTTGTTGTCGTCTCGGTGTTTCATCCCGTCCTGGTGCGTGGATCAGGAGTCGTGTTTGTTTTCATTCTTTCTTCACTCTTCTGGCTGAAGAATACCGGGGTAGTAGAAGGGAATTCGAACGAAGATGCCCAGGAGAAGGACGAGGGATGAGCGGTCGGCATCTTCGTAGCCTGTGTGAGGGGCGTCGTGCTATTTTGTAGTCCCTGTTACGGATTGAACAAAGTAGTGGAGCAGATTTCCCAATCTGCCATAGACCGGCCTGTGAAGACTGATTTCACAGATTAGGCGCTGAAGTCTGAAGTCGTCACTGCTGCGTGTGGTGGGGAGATCTCTTGACTGCGAAAAAGAGGACCACAGATGAAGAGGGCCGCGGCTGAAGAGACTGCACAAACGAAACGGCTGTCTCACAATTTGGGGCGTGCCCGAAGGACGCGGTGGGACAGAGAAGGTTGATAATGACCGAACAGCAGACATTCTGGCGGCCTGTCGCCACGAGGGCTTTGAGTAATACGCTGATTACCTCCCGATTCCATTCTGTTATCTATGACGCCACGTACGGTCATCCTGGGCATGCTCGGCGCCGTTTTCTTGAGCGGATACTGTTACTTCAACGACAGTGTTGTCCGGCAGGGATCTCTGGTGTCAGACCTTTTTCCAGTGTTCGCTTACGGCGGCCTGGTGGTGTTTGTGCTTCTGGTGCATCCGTTACTTCAACGGATGAAGTCTGTTCGAGAGTGGTCGAAGGCTGAGATTGCAGGACTTGTTTCGCTCCTGCTGATCGTATGCGCGATTCCGAGCTGGGGGCTGGTGCAGTGCCTGCCGACCAGCATCATGATGCCGTATCATTTCTTGCGGCAACGGCCCGGATGGGTGAAGCATCAGATTACGAGTGTCGCTCCGAAGCGGATGATGCCGGATGTTAGCGACACCGATGGCGTACTTAACAGCTATATCTCGGGGATGAGCGTCGGCGATAGCCATATCGCCTTCTCAGATGTGCCCTGGCATGCGTGGATACCTGCTCTGATCTTCTGGACGCCGCTCCTGATCACCGTCGCGCTGGCGACCCTTGGTCTGGCCCTGGTCGTCCATCGGCAGTGGGTACATCATGAACAGCTCCCTTTTCCGATTTCACAGTTCGCTCATTCGCTGCTGCCGGAAAATGGCCAGGTCGGCCACTTCAAGAATCATGTATTCTGGATTGGGTTCACATTCATCTTTCTGATTCAGATCAACAACTATCTGTTCAGATGGTGGCCTGAACGTCTCATCAATATTCCGACTTATCTGGATTTCAGTTCTCTCGGGCCCTACTTCACCACCCTGATGGACGGGCAGGGGGACTTGCTCCTGCAGCCCAGGCTGATCTTTTCAGTCATCGGGCTTGCGTACCTGATTTCCACTGATGTCTCCTTTTCCATGGCTATTGGTCCGGTCGTTTACTGCCTTCTGATGGGGTGGCTGATGCATTTCGGGATCGAGCTGCGATCCGGCGATCACATGTCGACCAAGATTGAAGCGTTCCTGTTCACCGGTGGCTATTTCGGGATCCTGTTGATGGTTGTCTATTTCGGCAGGCACTTTTACTGGAAAATCTTGAAGAGCAGTTTAAGCCTTAGGCCCGAATCCGATTCTATGCCTGTGTGGGGCATGCGGCTGTTCCTGATTGGTTTGGCGGCCTTTGTCGCACAGCTTGTGCTGGTCGGGCTCGACTGGCGTTTCGCGCTGCTTTACACCGGGCTGGCATGGATGATCTTTGTGGTCGTCAGCCGGACGATTGCTGAGACCGGGGCGTTTCATATCGGGACGGAGATTTTTCCCGGGGCGATTCTGCTGGGCTTTTTCGGCGCCGCCTCTCTCGGGCCCCAGGCGGTAGTGATCATGTTCCTGGTATCGGTGGTGGTGCTGGTCGCCCCGGGCTGGTCCCCGATGCCTTTCATGGTGCAGGCATTCAAGCTGGCGGATATGTCTCAGGTAGACGTTTCGCGCCTGGCCAAGTGGGCCATCCTCCTCATCGTGGTAAGTGTGGCGGTAGCCATCCCCGCAACGCTTTACGTTCAGTATGATCAAGGAGCGCCCAGCCGTGGATGGCCGTACATGGTGTCTTCGTTTCCCTTTGAAAACCTGGTGAAGTGGCAGGATCGCCTGGCATCTCAGGGAATGCTCGAAATGAGCAGGCAGGCCGAAGGATGGGACAAGCTACGGCTCATATCGCCAAACTGGGGCTGCGTGACCGCCTTTTTTGTCGCGCTTGGAATCTCGCTTGGGATCGGTTTCTGCCGGCTGCGCTTTACCTGGTGGCCGCTTCATCCGGTGATTTTTGTTTTTCTTGGCGGGTACCAGGGCAAAGTCATGGCTGGTTCGTTTTTCGCAGGATGGCTTTTGAAATCCGCGGTCATGCGTTACGGCGGGGCAAAGCTCTACAACCGACTGACTCCGCTGATGATCGGCGTCATCGCCGGCGATGTGACCTCACGCTTTGTGCCGATGCTGGTCGGCACGATCTATTATCTAGCAACAGGGCAACAACCTTGACAACAGGGGGTCGCCCCACTCGTCAAAAAACATTGTGAGACACTCCATTCTTGTGATTGATGATGAACTGAATGCCCGTGAAGGCCTTACCTCGCTTCTTGAAGAGGGGGCTACCATGTGGCGGTTGCTCAGAACGGACTTGATGGCCTTTAACTGAACACGCAGGTGGATGCGGAGGCCATCCTTTGTGACCTGAAGATGCCAGAGATGGACGGTATCACAATATCAAATAATACGGACTTGCGAATCAGTAGATGCAAAAAGTGCAGTGGGTGAGGGCTTGCGCCCCCGGGGATGCATTATTAGCATCAAATTTCACTCGCATGTGCGGAATCCGCGGCGGTACATGTATTGCTTTTTGTCCCGGTGAATCTGGATTCCGATCGAGTGAATTGAAGCCGTTCCTCAATGAGGGGCAGTCTGTCACGAATGAAAGAGGAGCCGATGCAACAGGACGAATCCGCACCGAGTGGAGAACGCCGGTGTTTCCTGAACAAGGCAGCGATGACCTGCGGTCTGACCGTGAGCTACGGCACGCTCACGGCTTTGGCAGGACGTTTCCTCTATCCGGCGCGGCTCGGCGAAAAGACATGGGTTTACGTTTGTGATGCTGATTCGATGAAGTCCGGCGATGCTCTGGCGTTCAAGACACCCGCCGGAGTAACGATCAACGTTACAAGGCAGGATGAGAACGGCTCTGCGTCGGATTTTCTGGCGCTATCGAGCACCTGTCCTCACTTGGGCTGTCAAGTCCACTGGGAATCGCATAACGACCGATTCTTCTGCCCCTGTCACAACGGAGTGTTTACGTCGGAAGGTAAAGGCATCAGCGGTCCGCCGGGCGATGCGGCACAGTGGCTACCCAGATATCCACTGCGGATTGAAAAGGGACTGCTCTTCATGGAAGTCGAAGTTGGAGGTGTGATGTGAAGGCAGTCGCACAGTGGCTTTACGATCGAATCCCTGTCAATGGCGAGCAAATACGCGAGCTGACCAACGAACCAGTCCCCAATCACCTCAAACGCTGGTGGTGGTGTCTGGGTGGGACGCCGGCTTATCTGTTCCTGGTTCAGATCGTCACGGGCATTCTTTTGGCGATGTATTACGAATCGGCGCCGGCACGTGCCCACGAATCTGTCGACTACCTGACTCATAAAGTCTCGTATGGCTGGTACTTCCGCAGTCTGCATAAGTGGGGCGCCACCCTGATGATTGCCTCGGTCATACTGCACCAACTGCGTATTTACTTTACCGGCTCGTATCGGAAGCCGAGAGAAATTAACTGGCTGGTTGGTATGTGCCTTTTGGTCTGCCTGCTGCTCACTGGCTTCACAGGTTACAGCCTGGTTTACGAGCAACTGAGCTATTGGGGCGCAACGGTGGGGGCAAACATCACTGATACTGTCCCTGTGATTGGCGGCTTCTTGAAAAGAATGATGCTGGCCGGTGATTCCTACAACGAACAGACGCTGCCCCGGTTCTTTGTGCTTCACGCGGCGGTGCTGCCGGGAACGATGGTGATCTTGTTGGGCATCCACATCGCACTAATCCGATTGCAGGGCGTCACGGAGCTGCATTTCGAGGATGAGCCGAAAAACGTGCGAACGCATTTCAACTTTTTCCCCGATCACTTCTACACAGAGATCATCATCGGACTCGTTCTAATGGTCCTGCTAAGCGCGCTGGCCATCGTATTGCCGGCGACGGTCGGCCCCAGGGCTGATCCGCTGGTTACACCAGAGGTCATAAAGCCCGAATGGTTCTTCTACGTTTCTTTTCGCTGGCTGAAACTTTTCTCTGGCACAACTGCGGTTCTGAGCATGGGCTTCATCGTCTTCGTGATGTTCATTTGGCCATTCATTGATGAGGCCATTCGCAGAGTCTGGAAAGGCTCGGAAGCCAGCGTGTGGTGCGGAATCATAGCCGTTCTATCCGTAATCGGGCTGACCGTCTGGGAAGCCAGTGTGGCCCATTAGTCGTTCATTACTTTTCGTTAATTACCATGACCCTTAATACCAAGCGCACCATAATTTCCGTACTCAGCATCTTCTTTCTTCTCTCGCTGGTCTTTGTTCAGTGGATGGAGGTCGCTCGCAAGGAGGTAGAGGCAGGGATACGGAAACCGGTCATTCACATTCCGGCAAGTTCACAGGATTGCGTGAAGTGTCATAAGAACACAACTGCAGGCATCATCGCCCACTGGGAAGGCAGTACGCATGCCCGCAAGGGCGTTGGCTGTGTTGAGTGCCATCATGCGGAGGAAGCCGACGTGGATGGCTTTTCGCACTACGGGCAATTCATCGCAACCGTGGTCACTCCAAGAGATTGCAGCCACTGTCATCCGGCCGAGGCGGAGGAGTTTAAGCGAAGCCACCATGCGGCCGCAGGGAAGATTCTGCATTCCCTCGACAACTACCTTGCCGAGACCGTCGAGGGAGCTCGGGCGCCGTTTAACCCTCACTCACCCACCCCGGGAAGTCGGTTGAACAGGTCAACGGGATGGCCAGTGTGTTCTCGGGATGTATGCAATGCCACGGCAGTAAGGTAGGCCTGAAGTCGACCGCCGGCGGCATGATCACCGTCGACGATCTGAAACCCGACGAGCACGGCAAACCAACGAACAAGGAAGTGCTTTCGCTGATTGCAAGAGATCCGGACGGACGGCCCCTCTACCATGCAGCCACCTGGCCGAATACTGGCATTGGCCGCCTGAATCTGGACGGTTCGGTGGGTTCATGCTCTGCCTGTCACAGTCGTCATGATTTCTCGCCACGTCGAGCTCGTCAGCCTGAGAATTGCGGCAAGTGCCACCTGGGGCCCGACCACCCACAGAAAGAGATCTACGAAGAATCCAAACACGGTGTTGCCTACCGTGATCTCAAAGAACATATGAATCTGGACTCCGAGTCGTGGGTGCTGGGAAAGGATTACTCGCAAGCGCCCACATGCGCTACATGCCACATGTCAGGTCACTCGCGCAACGGTGGCAAGATAACCCACGATCCGCGTGAGCGAATCTCATGGTCAAATCGCCCGCCCATCAGCGAGCTACTGGATACGGATAAAGACGGTAATGTCGTCACGGAAACCGACCCTGCAAAACGGCGGGAAATTGTGCGAGACAAATGGGAATCCAAGCGAACCCGCATGAAACAGGTGTGCTTCCACTGCCATACCGGTGATTACGTAAACGCCTTTTACACTCAGTACGACGACCTCGTAATCCTTTACAACGAAAAATTCGCCAAACCCGGCCAGGCCATCATGGAAGTTCTCCATAAGAGCAAGCTCATCTCAAAGACGCCTTTCGATGAAGAGATCGAATGGACTTGGTTCTACCTTTGGCACCATGAAGGCCGTCGTGCACGGCACGGGGCATCGATGATGGCGCCCGATTACACACACTGGCATGGCATGTATGAAGTCGCCGAGCGATTCTACGTCCACCTCATCCCGCAAGCCCGGGAGATCGCATCCCAAGCGCGGCGGGAAGGCAAGAGCGAACAGTCTCTCGCAGTCGAGACAGTCATTCAGGAAATTCTCCAGCGACCGGAACACGAGTGGTTCATATCTGAACGAAAGATCAGGGAGACAAAGAGCCTTGAATGAAGCCGGGGAGCAAATGCTCATCGACAAACCCAGGGATGCTCTCTTTCAGCAGGTTTATCTCATCTCTGGCCTCTTCTGTCTGAGCAATGGCTTCCCGGATACGTTCTACCGGTTGTTTCTCGACAGTTCAGCAGAAGTTCGGGTCTAGTTCGCCAACACAGGTTTTGTGCGGCTAAAGCGTGCTCTGATGAAGTCACTGGTGTTCATGATCAAGTAATGCGAAGAGACAGAATTCACTCGGATGGTCATGGGGCACAAGGCACAGGCCCACAGCCGTGGTGGCGAGCATAAGATTGCGCCGAACCTCTATCCCATTTGGCTCGAATGCCTCATCGAAACTGTTCGATCACATGATTCGGAATTCACTGAACAACTCGGAACGGCTTCGCGAAAGATTATGACGAAGGGTACGAGGTCGCCGCTGCCTCTAATAGAAAAGAGGCTCTGATGCAGATCTGGCAATCAGCCCCGTCGGTTGTCGTCACCGACTGACGACCTGGATATATTTGAGCCATTCGCCACGACCCAAAGCAGGGGCACTGGTCTGGGCCTCTTAATTGTCCGGTGTATTGTCGAAGCTCATGGCGGCACAATCGGCACCGAGAATGAGAAACGCGGTGCATATTTCTTAATCCGATTGCCCATTGAATACAGTTCCCAAACAGAAACAGATAAATGAACCGGCAAAATTCGGATAAGCTGGAAAGACTTTTCGATTCTGATGAGACGGCGACACTCGATAACCTCCTTGCTCAGGGTCTGTGGAGCCATTTGTCTGACAAGGTTAAGTCAACTGCGCAGGGCGCACTGACCAAATGTGAAGAGATGCCGGGTGAGTTGGTTGTGAATGCCAGCGGCCTCGCGGTTTCTATCAATCTGAGTCTTTCTGATCTCTGGCAGGTTTATTTGCCGCTGGCTCTAGTCTGTCTGGAGAAGACAGAATCGCGGCGCCGATTGATCGGGATCGCTGGGCCGTCCGGCGGGGGTAAGACTGTCTTCGCGGAAATCTTGTGCCTGGTGATCAATCGTGTTGCTGAAAGAGATCAGGCCGTCCCACTCGGCATGGACGGCTACCATTTTCCGAATCGGTATCTGGACACTCATGAAACTGATGACGGAAAACCGTTGAGACTTCATAAAGGCAAACCTTGCAGCTTCGATGTGGATCGATTCATCTCCGCTCTTAACGACCTGCACACCCATCAAGAGTTGTTACTGCCCAAATATGACAGAAGCCATCATGAGCCAGCAGAGGACAGGATAATGGTCACCTCGGCTCACCGGGCGATCCTCATTGAAGGCAATTTCCTTCTACACAACGAAGACGGTTGGGAACGTATCCGCCCTCTTCTGGATTGCAGCATTTACCTGGATGTGGATACGGCCATCTGCCGCAAACGCCTCAAGACTCGGCACATGCGAGGAGGCAGGTCCGAGACCGATACCGAGGCGCACATTCGCCGGGTGGATGAACCCAATCATCTTTTAGTTGGGAAAGGAAAACCACTTGCCGATCTGGTGCTGAAGCAGGATGGCGTTAATGCCCGATGGCATGTTCAAAGTAGTTTTCGGTGAGGACGCCTTTGACCGTTACAGACCGAATGTTCATTGCCCAGATATCTTGAATTCGATTCTTGAGTCTCTGAAATGGCCGAAAGTCCATCTGTTTCGCGGTCGGTGCTGTAATTCTGACAAACCCGCTGGTATCAAATTCCTGCGGGATCTGGGAGAGCTTGTGTTGCTTGCCATCAAAGCTCACTTCCATGTTTCGATCATTTACCATGATCGAAAAAGAGATTGAATCCCCTTCAGCGGGAGGGTTCACTTTATATGCCTGAACCTTGGGGCCGATTCGGGCGAAGCCAAAAGTCCCATCCGCACGAGTGCTCCAGCCAACCGTCATCTCAGTCTTCTCCTTTCCACCATCATCTTTGCCGCCAATCACAAAGATTGCCGCAGGCACGTAGCTCATCTCAACCTCCAGTACTACCTCGTTTTCGAATTTCGCTTTGTGGGCCAGGATCGCACCGATCCTGAGCTTCAGGGTGCCCTCTTGAACTAAAAACATATCTCGAGCCCTGCGCTCTCCATGACTGACTACTTCCCAGTCATTCATCTGGTCTTGACTTTCAAAATCGTAATTCAGTCGCAACAGCCGCTGTTTTGGAAGATAGCTGGCGACTTTGCCATGGAATAACTCTTCAATTCGCTTTTTCCTGACCGGAGCTTCACTTGGTGCGACGTCTTCCGGAAGAAGGGTGGGGGCGCCACCTGTCTTTGGTGATTTTGAAATCCTGTCATGCCCTTTCCCCTTCCCATCGCCGGTTCTCACGCCTGCCGATGCATCGGTTTTCGGAACGCCGGGTTCAATCTTGCCTTGCCCGCTGGGGCTGGGCCTTTCCCGGCTATCGAACACGGCGGCCGCCACCAGGAACAAAACCAGCATACTCACGCAGCCTGCGGCCCCGGCGATCAGCATCTTCATCTTGTTGGGACGTACGGGCCTCACATCGTGCAGCGTGGGTTCGCCCGAAGGAGAAGCGGTGACGGCCGGTGCCCCCGAACCTGTCGACGCAACATTGGAAATCGTCGCAAGGGTACTGGCGGCAGTCTCCAGGTTTTCAAGCGCGTGCAACAGGGCTTCAGGGGATTCGAAACGATCTTCCTTATTCTTGGCGAGCGACTTGAGGATGACCGCATTCAGGCCGGCTGAGATTTCTGGATTATGCTCTTTCGGCGGGACAGGATCTTCCTCAAGGTGTTTGAGGATCGTTGCGGTTGTAGTCTCTCCGACGAACGGAACCTCGCCGACGACCATGTGATACAGGGTGGCGCCAAGCGAATAAATGTCACTGCGAATGTCAAGGTCCTTCTGTCCACGCGCCTGCTCCGGCGAGATGTAATGCGGCGTGCCCATCAGTATGCCGGTGCGAGTGACCGAATTATCTTCCTCCTGCCGTGCGAGGCCGAAATCGGCAAGTTTGGCAATACCACCTTTGGTCAGAATGATGTTCGCCGGCTTGATGTCGCGATGAATGAGATTGAGACGGTGCGCTTCCCTGAGAGCCAGCGTTACCTGGCGCATGATTTCCACCGCCTCTTTTTCGGGCAATCGTTTTTTCTGTTTGATCAGTGCATGCACGGTCGGCCCGTCGACGAATTCCATGACAATGTAGTGGTGTTGCTGTTCTGTTTCGCCAACCTGAATTACCTGAACCACATTTGGGTGAACAAGCTGGCCGGCCGAACGGGCCTCTCTCTTGAAACGCTCGATGTACCCCGGGGTCTTTGCCAAGTTTGCAGGTAACAGTTTTACAGCCACTTCACGATTGAGCGAGAGCTGCCGGGCTCTATAGACTTTGCCCATTCCACCTTTGCCGAGTTCGGCGACTAATTTGAATCCCGGGATTGGATCTTGCCGAGCCGCGAGCTTGTCCGCTTCCCTGATGATCTGGGCGCCCTGGAACTGGGTCAGAAAGCCCTTGTCCAGTGCCACATCCACCAGATGCTTTCCATCTTCCACGCTGGAGAGTACAGTCTCGCATTCAGTAAGTTGATCCTTGCTCAGGAATCCCCTCTTGAAAGCAATCTGTGCAGTGAGCGTATCCTGTTGATCCATCGTTGCAGGAATGCCAGTGGTTCGGGACGGGAGAAAGAGTATAGGCCATTGTCTGGGCCGACCAAACATCGTGTCTTGTAGGAACAGTTAATCAGTTCTTGTTTGAATATTGACCTTGGGCCAGTTCCGGGGCATTGCTCCGGCGAGCCATTAGAGGTGTCTGGGGTTGGGCGCCCATGTTTCCATCCCCCGACCATCGGGCCACTTGGATGGGCCCGGTGGGGCCGAAAAACCATCTCCGAAAAGCAACTGACCCATTAGACGCCCCACGCATTACATAACTTCCAACCATCAAACAACTCGAAACTCATGAAGAAAGTCCTTGCCTTCAAGTCATTGACCCAGACCGAAATCAAACGCATTCAGGATTTAGACACTAAGGTTAACCTTACCGTCGTCGATAACCAGGATACATGCATGAACGAAATCGTTGATGCAGATGCGTTCATTGGCGTTATTACTCCGGAACTCCTTGCCGCCGGTAAACAGTTGCAGTGGGTGCAGGCCATGAGCGCAGGGCTTGAGCGTTATGTCTTTCCAGAGCTCGTTCAAAGCAATGTGACCCTCACAAACCTCCGTTGCATCTACAACGACCAGGGCGCAGACCACGCGTTCGCCCTGATCCTTGGGCTTGCCAAACGGCTGCCTCGGGCGCTGAAACAACAGTTTGAGGGTGTCTGGGATAGCACGGACTACAATCGAATCGACCTCGCCGGTAAGACTCTGGGCATCATTGGCCTGGGTGGCATCGGTTACGCGCTTGCACAGCGCGGCCATTTGAGCGGGATGAACATCATTGCAGTCGACCCAAGACGTGAAGACTGCCCCTCCGAGGTCAGCAGACTTCTGCGGCCGGAGGCACTGGGCGAAATGCTGCAGTCCGCGGACTTTGTCGCCTGCTGTGCGCCTCATACCCCGGACACCGAACGGCTGATGAACATAGATCGTTTCAGTCAGATGAAACCATCTGCGTTCTTTGTGAATATCGGCCGCGGAGCTGTCGTTGTGCTGGATGACCTTGTCACTGCCCTGGAACAGGGACTGATAGAGGGTGCTGCTCTCGATGTGTATGAAACCGAGCCACTGCCGCAAGGTCATCCGTTATGGAAGCAGCCAAACGTCATCCTCACCCCACACGTCGCTGCAGGTGGCACAGAAGTAACCGCAAGGCGCCGTGAGGAAGTCTTCGTGAAGAATGTTGAGAGGTTTGCTAGCGAAAAACCTCTTGAGAATGTTGTCGACAAAATGAAATGGTTCTGAAGAGTAATGAGTAAGATTTGGACGTGTGCATTTTCTTTGTGCTGGACGGAGATGGTGGAGATACGGGATGCTCTCTTCGTTTCCAGGCTCGGACCCTGACACAACCAGGAAGCTCAGGGCGGGGAGCATTACTCGCTACTCGCCCGGGTCTTTGACCCCAGTTGATATCTGAATAAAATGACTCCCTACACGGCTGGAAAGATTTGCCAGGAAAGAAATCGGTAGTGCCCACAGCCTGACCTGACACACAAAGAGGAATAGCGTATGGAAGGCGAGCTTCCGGAAGTAGAACCACAAGACCAAGAATACGGACGCCCGGTTTCGGCTGATAAAATTGAAGCAGCGGATGCCGCAGAGGATCCGAATGCGACCGATGGTTCGGACGAGGAAGGCGACGGTGGAGATCCACTTCTTAGCAAAATTGTAGGCGGCTGCCGTTTGAGCGAGCAATTAGGGGCAGGCGATCAGGGGCTGGTTTACAAAGGCAGACATGAAGGGATGGGAATGGAGGTGGTTGTCAAAATAATTCCCCAGTCTCTGCCGGGGTTTCGCGAGTCACAGATCGAGCGTTTTCTTCATGCCGGACGCTCCATGGCAAGACTCAACCTTCCTCACGTGGTGCGAGTCTTTAATGTAGGCAAGGAACGGGACCTTAACTTTGTGGTGATGGAATACATCAAGGGCATCACCCTCCGTGCATTGCTCAAAGAAAAAGGCACGCTGGATGAAGAGCAGTCCAAGGACATTGCCGAACAGATCCTGCAGGCCCTCGAAGCCGCACACGCGCAGAACGTCATCCATCGAGACGTCAAACCATCAAACGTTTTGCTGGGTGAGAAACCTGGCGGCGACGGATACGAAGTCAAGCTTGCTGACCTCGGGCTTGCCAAATTCAACCTCACTGATGCAGGAGGAGAAAACGCTCCGGTCACCGTCTCTGGCGTCATGATGGGTCAAGCCGACTATATCGCGCCCGAGCAGGCGCAGGACGCCAAGAACGTTACCTTTTCGGCGGACATTTATTCACTCGGCTGCATGATGTATGAGATGCTCATCGGCAGGAAGCCGTACGAAGCAAAGTCAGCCGTTCAGGTCATGTTGATGCACGTGCAGGCCAAAGTGCCGAACGCGGCGGAAACGAATCCGGACATTGATCCGCGGCTGGCCCGTTTCATCAGGAAGATGATGGCCAAGCAGCCGGACAAGCGTTTCGAGTCGGCCACTGAAGCTTTACGTGCTATTCGCCGCCTCCAGGGCAAACGCGTCGCAGCGCCGAGGGTAGCCCGCAAGGTGGAAGAGGCCCCGGCAGCGACGCCTGCGGTTGAAGCCGCCACAACGGCACCTGTGGCTCCAACGGCCCCTGTTTCAACCGCCCCCTTAGAGGTGGATCGCTTGCCGGAGCAGGCAAAGGCTCGACACGAAATCGGGCAAATCGGGCCGAGCTTGGGCAAGCTTGAGAAGGCCCTCGCAAAAGACCAGGATCACGCCGGTGCCAAAGAGCTGAAAGTGAAGATAGAGCCTGAGCAGAGCGTTCATGGCATCGATCAGAAAACGGCAGAATTAAAGTCAGCGATCGCGGAGAAAAAACTGGCGACAGCTATGGCCCTCGTTGGAGAAATCCTCAAGTCCGATCCGACAAATGCCGAAGCTTCCAGAGCGCGCGTCCAATGCCAGGCGAATCTGCAGCAGGCCGGCCAGCTTGTCGCACAGTTGAAAATTGTCGCAGAGACCAACGACCTCATCAGTATCCAATCCCTCTGCGACAATGTCCTGCACAAAAATTCTGAAGATCCCGTCGCTCTGGTGCTGAAAGCTGAGACCGATGAAAAGCTCGCGGAGGTAAACCGGCACTTGGAGGATGCGGCCGGTCACAGGAAAGCAGGCCGCTGGCAGCAGGCGGTAACTTCATATAAGGCAACCCTTGCGATTTGGGATTTCTGCCCTGATGCACAGGCCGGCCTTAAGGCAGCCAGCGCGGCTCTGGAGAAATCTGCAGGCATAAATGAGGAGGCCGAGAGTCTCATCTCTGCTGGCAAGCTTGCGGAAGCGGAAGCGTTATTGATTAAAGGCTCGGCCGGCGCCGGGCCGGAAGCTCAGGAATTACTCGCCTCGGTGCAGCAGAAAAAATCCGAGGCCGAGTCCCTCCTGGCCCAGGCAAATGAAAAGAAGAGCGCCAAATTATGGGCGGATGCCGTGGAGGCATCCGAACAGGCCCTCGAACTGTGGCCTGCGAATGAAGCGGCTCAATGGGTGCTCGGTGAATCGCGTTCCAGCCTCAAGGCATTTAAAAAAGCCACGGCCCGGGCACGCGATCTTATTGAAGCAAAAGATCTGCAGGCCGCGGAAACGGCCATCAACGATGCCATCGGGCGCGGCCAGTGGAACGAAGCGGAAGCATTGCTTTCGAAGGTAAAAGATCGGCAAGGCCAGGTTGCCGATCTCATCGCCCGGGCAAAGAAATCCCGTGACCAAAGGAACTGGGCCGAGCTTTCTGAACACGTCGCGAAAGCTGCTGAAATCTGGCCAACGAACGTAGAGTTGGTCTCGCTCCAGCAAGCGGCCGCCGGGGGTAAGAACGAGAAGTCTGAATGCATCCGTCGGGCGGAGGCTCTGATGCGTGAGCGTAAGCTCACGTCGGCAGTCCCGGCAATTAGAAAAGCACTGTCCCTCGGCGCCTGGCCTGAAGGCGAGGAATTTCTGGAAGAATCGATCTCTCGATTGTCCGAATCCGAGAGCCTGATTAAGCAGGCTGCATCCAGCGAAGACAGCCTGGTCTGGCGCATAGCCGTGAACAAGCTACAGGAAGCAAGGGTCATAAATACCGAGGCCGTGGACGAAAGCAGAATCGAGAAACTGAAAGAGAAGGTGGCGGACCTCGACCACCAGTTAGGATGGCTCCGCGACCGTGCAGAGGAAGGCAGGTACATGGATGTTGTCGCCGAGGCTCGGGAACTCCAGAAAAAAGCCAGCGACATTGAGCTCGAAAAAATCCTGGGGGATGCCCAGGGGAAGGAGAAGCAGGTCAAATCTATGGAACAAAAAGCCAGGGAGTTGATCGAAGACCTCGATCCGGCAGCCGCAGTCCAACTGTTCCAGCGAATCGTGCAACTTCAGCCCTTCCGCCAGGAAAGTCTTGAAAAAGAAATAACCGGCTTGAAGCTCAAAGTAGATAAAGCCAAACAGTATTTCGAAGAAGCCAGAAAACACGAAGAGAACGAAGAATGGAATAAGGTCCTTGAGAAAATCAATCTCGGCCTGGCAATAGATCGTCACCTCATCGGTGGCAAAGAGTTGAAAGAAGAGGCCGAACGAGAGGGGGAGGCTGACATTCGGGCAAAAAAGATGATGAAGACCATTGCCATTCTTGGCGCAGTAGTAGCAGCCATCCTTACCATTGCCTTCTTCGCCTTCCGATAGATGTAGCTTATTGCTACGATAGTACACGCACTGGCCGCAGACTTTCACGAGTAAATCGTTATTTTCTGATCCTCCCCAATCCTAAGGATTGAGATCGGTAGCAAGTGTTAATCTTCTTTCCTGAACCTTCGCTCAGATTCAGGGCTGCCGTCTCGATTCCCAACCTGGGTAGAACAGATGTTGGAGAGGGTAGTCGATTGAGATGGGGATTCAGTTGCGGCCAGAGTTTGCCCCAAGAAGCGCCTAAGAACATCCTGAAAATGCGTATTTGTTTAGCCCTTCCTTAGACAGGACTACACATCCCCATGTCTGAACGCCCCAGAATTGCCGCCATCATCACTGCCTTTTACCCGTTGTCTCATGCGGATGTGTTGCTCATCAAATTTCTGAAGGGTTTTCCGACCGACGAGGGCCTCATCAAGCCGCGGGTCGAAGTGGCTTCCATGTTCATTGACCAGCCGAACGCTCGTGAGAAGGGCATCGGAACAGCCGTGGCAAACGCGAACAAAATTCCACTTTACGAAAACGTGGAAGCCGCGCTTACGCTTGGCGGAGAGGAACTGGCTGTAGACGGCGTCTTGCTGATCGGCGAACACGGCGACTATCCGGAAAACGAATTCGGTCAGAAGCTCTATCCTCGCAAATGGCTCTTCGAGCAGATTACCGCGGTCATCGCCCGCAGTGGAAAAAGTATCCCCGTGTTTAGTGATAAACACCTTTCTTACGATACACAGGATGCGCTCTGGATGTACCGGCGTGCGAACGCGCTCAAACTTCCGTTCATGGCCGGCTCTTCGTTACCGCTCTCATGGCGTAAGCCATTTCTCGAGATTGAAAAAGGAACTCGCATCGACGAGGCCATCGCCATCGGATACGGCGGCATCGAGGCTTATACCTATCACTCATTAGAAGCCCTTCAGTGCATGGTGGAGCGGCGTGAAGGCGGCGAGACAGGCGTTGAAGCCGTCGAGGTGCTCCAGGGCGCGGATGTCTGGAAGGCAGGTGAATCGGGAAGATGGAATCGGCAGCTTTTTGATATGGCCGTCGAGAGCCTGGATTCAAGGGTTAAAGACAGCACCCCGGAAGAAAAAACTAAAGAACCAGTGATGATCGAAATCCACCATCGCGATGGGCTGAAATCTCACGTCTTCATGCTGTCAGGCTTCGCCCGTGACTGGTCTTTCGCTTACCGAAGCGGCGATAAGCATCATGCATGCGAGTTCCACACGCAGGACGGCTTATCTTACGCCCACTTCAGCTATCTGGGCCTCAACGTCGAGGAAATGTTTGTGACAGGCAAGCCGCAATATCCGGTCGAGCGGACACTGCTTACTTCGTGTGTTCTTGATGCCTTCATGCACGCTCGCAAGTGTCCAACGGGGCGAGTGGAATTACCGGATATCGATATCCAATACGAAGCCCCTGATGAGGTACGCTATCGCCCAACCAGTCCGCGCCCGACCGGGGCGTGCATTGAACCCTGGCTCTATCGGTGGTAACAAGCAAGATCGCCAGACACTCCCTCTAACCCTTCAATCCTCCACTCCAACCATGACGCCCCTCCGCAACCATCATCCCAACACCACCTTTACCTCGCGCTCAATGCTTACTACTTACTCGTTACTCATTATCTCCCTTTCCAGTATCGCGCACAGTGATGAGCCTTGGATCGAACTCACCGCAAACGGCGGCCTGTCGCAGTGGCAGCCACCAGGAGATTGGGCCGAAGTCGGCGAAGTGTTCAAAGATCCGGAGAACGAAAAAAAACTAGCCGTCAAGGATGGCAAGGACGTCATCTACAACGGAGTGAAAGGGCGTACCCGAAACTTGCTCAGCAAAATTGAACATGGGGATGTCGAGGCACAGATTGAATTCATGGTTCCGAAAGGCTCGAACTCAGGCATCTATTTCATGGGCCGTTATGAGATCCAGGTATTGGACAGCTACGGCAGGAAGGACCTCAATCATGGTGATGCAGGCGGTATTTATCAGCGCTGGGACCCGAAGCGGGGTAAAGGCCAGGAGGGTTTCGAAGGTCACGCGCCTCTCGTGAACGCCAGCAAGGCACCCGGGGAATGGCAGACGTTCGAAGTTACGTTTCGTGCCCCCAGGTTTGGACTTGACGGCATGAAGACTGTGAATGCTATTTTTGTAAAAGTTATCCACAACGGCCAGGTAATACACGAAAACGTGGAAGTTACTGGCCCCACCCGATCCGGGGCCTACCATGATGAACGGCCGAAGGGCCCCATCATGCTGCAAGGCGATCACGGCCCGGTAGCCTATCGGAACATACGAATCCGACACTTAGGACTCCGGCCAAAATAATGTTGCCACTTTCAATAGTCCCGAAGGGACGGAGGCAATTAGCCCCAGGTTTCAACCTGGGGACAGAATTGGAAAAAC
>JAQBXN010000041.1 GCA_027625095.1 Planctomycetota bacterium
CCAAGGTGTAAATCTCAGAAGATAACCGCACGGCCCTCAACCATTCATGCACCCTTGCCGGAAGCTCACCTGCTGATTTCTCTCGCCCTTTCAGGAATCTGCTGTCCTATTTGAAATACCTTCTCATTTCCTGAGGCGATGCCGGATGCCCGTAAGGTCAAAAAAAAGTGGCTCTTGATCGATGTCCGGAGTTCTGGCACAGGGCAACGGCAATCTATTCAGAGTCTGTCATCTCCTGGTTCTTAGAATTCGGACACAATGACATCCATGGTGGTAGTTCGTGCCTATGGAGGGGGCAAGAAGCAAGAAGCCTGCGAGGGATGCAACATTACAGGGTTACTACTTCCGGCGGTTGGAAGGCAATGGTATCGAATCGCTGAATCCACTTCAGGAGTTTCTGCGCGGTGCTGTAATCTTCGGCAGTACCCTCGACCTCTTCGGGGAAGAGGGAGCGGCATTTTTTAACGAAAGTGATCTTGGACTGCAGCATGGCGATGTAGTCTCTTAATAATTTTTCGCAGAGACGGCAGCGGATATTCCATGCCTTGCCCCTGTCGAGGAAGCCAGTGACCTGCTGGGTCTGAGGATTCCTGGCCATGAGGTAGTCAATGGTGGCCGGGTGCTGGCGATTGACATTGCGTCGTTTGCGGTCGAGCCGGGCGTTGAAGATATCCAGTTGGCTTTGCAGACGAGCTCTTGTCTCCATCCGTTTGCAGGCATTTTCATATTCGGTTGTGGAGGCCTTTGAACTGAGCTCCGCTTTCGCGAGGATCTCCTTCAGCTCCTGAATTCTTTCGGTAGTAGTGGCCCCCGTTTTCTCGGGGAGTTCCGCAGATTGCCTCAATTTCTTTTCCACAGATTCCCAGGTCCACTCCTCCTGCTGAGATTTCTGGGAAAGGAGCTTTTCGGCCGCTCGGCCGAGACTCTTAACACGCGTTTTTGCCTCGCTCATGGCCAGCGACTCTCTACGGGCTTTCAGTTCGTTTTCTTCCGCGAGGGATTTTCGCAGGGTCTTAGTGAGTTCCTCTTCTTCGTTGATCTGTTTCAGGAGCCGCCCACGATCTTCTTTGTTCAATGCCTCTTCCGCAAAGGCAATGCGATGGGTGGCCTGATTTGTTTTCGAGTTCGCGATTTTCCCTTCGAGGTCGCTGAGCTCATCCTCCAATCTGATGAGTTGCCGGTTGGCTAACTCCTTGCTTTCGAGCTTCAGCACAAATTCGAGGGACGCAATCATCAAGCGGTACTGGTTGCCTGCTGAATCTTCCTCAGCGACCAGCGGGGCTGAGACGATGAGGGTGTGCGCGAAGTAGATGAAGCTGGCGGTATTCATGTCATTACTGGTGGCGAAGCCGGAGGGTATAGATGACGTTGCCTCCGTCCGTTTGAAAGAATGCCGGGCCGTCCCGCCCGGTGATATGGAGGGTTGCGCCGTGCTCTTTATAGAGCCTGAGCATTTCTACGTTCGGCCAGTACGACCACGCTGAAAACACCGCGTGACTGGGCTGCACGGCCTTCAGCAATTCGGCAGTCTGAAAGGCGAAACCTCCGTGATGAGGCACGAGTAGTATATCAGCGCGGAGATGGCGGGCTTGATGCTGGAGCAGGTAATGCATGGCGCTGTCCTGAATATCCGCGGGCATCAGAATGGAAACATCGCCCAGCGTCAGTTTCAACACCAGGGATAAATCATTGTCCGACCACTCAATGGATTCCACTGGATCGGCAGGGGGAGACAAGGCTTGCAACTTCCACTTCCTGCCTCCGGCAAGGTCACTGCCTGCGGACATAGAGGACACAATCGCGCCCGCTTCCGCGGCCTCTCGCATGAGCCATTTGCCGGTGCTCCTTTGAAAAGTTTGTGGAGTGACGATCAACTCTTTGACCTTGATGCGCTGAAGCAGCGATGGAAAGCCGGAATAATGATCAGAATCCAGGTGGCTGATAACCACCCGGTCGAGTTCCGTTATTCCGCGTTGCCAGAGGAATGGCGCTACGGTCCGCGCGCTGATATCGCTCGAGCTGCTCGAGCCAACATCGTAGAGCAGGTTGGTGCCATCAGGCAGTTCCACGAAGGTCGCGCCCCCGTGTCCGACATCGAGAACGGTTACTGAAAAACTTCCCTTCTGTTCCTGATGTTTAAAGTTGGTGTGGACCGCATGAACGATGCAGCATGCCACCGCGCAAATGCCCAACTTCAGTCTGCTGAATTCCAGATATCCGCGGCTGACGAAGAGCAGAAGCCACAGATAGAAGAGAATGAGACTTACGAGCCAGGGAGAAGGGAGGAAGAGCCTGGATACCACAGGCGTCTGCGCCGCAAGGTGGATCAGACTCAAAAGCCATTCCCCGAAATAAGCGGCCACGAGCAGCAAGGCCTGGCCGAGCGGGTAGACGACCACCGAAACCATAAATCCGAGCATTCCGATCGAAAGCATCAAGCACACGATCGGGTAGACGAAGACGTTCACGAGGATCGAAAGCGGAGCGATTCTGTTAAAGGTGTAAGCGGTCAGTGGAAACGTACCTATCCATGCAGCCGCCGAGACGGCGAGACTCAGATAAACGAAACGCCACAGGTGGCCGGCAACGGAATCATTCTTTTGCCGGGTGATCATGCGCTCGATAGTTGTTTCCCCCTCGAACATGTTCTGCAGCTCAGGCGTCAGGAGCAGGATGCTGAATACCGCAACGAACGAAAGCTGAAAGCCAGTGCTGAACGGTTGGTGTGCATCTGCCCCCATGATGATCAGGGCACTCAGCCCGAGAAGATTCAGAGAGTCGGAGCGGCGATTGAAAAGAGGTGCTACCAGAAACACGCTGACCATCACCGCGGCCCTTACCGCCGGAGTATTGCCGCCGGTGAAGAAGGCATAGAAGAACGCGAAGGCGATAGCCGCGGGATTCGCCACGCGCGTCGGCACGCCTGCCCAGTAAAGCACAAGAACAATCGCGCCGACGATGAGGCCCACATGCAGGCCGCTGATTGCGAGAAGGTGCCGTGTGCCAGTGGCGATGAATTCTTCTTCGATGTGTTCGGGCAGGCTGTCCCGAGTCCCAAGAATGATCCCATCGAGCAGCGAGGCGGCCTTGCCCTCAACGGTTGAGTAAAGGATCTTCGTGCAGATTCGATTCAGCGTCATCAAGAACCCAAAGACAGCGTTTCCGTTACTGCTCGAAAGGATCTGGATGTTCCGGCCTTCATCGAGTCTGAACTGCAGATGGATTCCGCGATGTGACAGGAATGTCCGGTAATCGAATTCGCCGGGATTACGCGGCGTGCCAGGCCGGGCGAGCCATCCGAGACATCGGATCCGATCCCCATATTTCAGCTCCGGAAGGTGTCCCTCAACGCTTGCAAGAAGGCGCGCCTCGGCCGGTTCAGAAGCACGCTGATTCAAGATCATAAGTTCATCGAGAACGAACTGCGTGGTTCGATTGTCGGAGTCATTTCTTTTCTCACCCGATACACGCAGCCGAGGATTTTCGCTGACAGTCCCCTCGATCTCGAGCAGAACCCTGTCCTGGGTCTTCAGCAACTGCAGTAGTGCCGGTTTCTTGCTCTGTGATTCATAACGAGCCGCGCCAAGCATCGCGCATGTCACAAGCAACAGCGGGAACTGTGCCGTGGCTGCCGAACGCCTGTAAATAAAAGTTGCGCTGAAGATTGCCGCAGCAAATGAGAAGGCCAGCCAGTGTGTGGCCGAGAGGTGAATGAGATTCGCGACAACGGTTCCAGACAGGTAAACTGCCGCGAGCCAGAGCAGGGGCCTGTGCCGCATCCACGCTCCTCCGTTTTATTTGTCCTTTAACAAAGGCAAAACTGCTTTGAACTCAGGAGTCCCTGCCTCTACCAGCAATTCGAAAATGATCGATTGCCCCGTTGAAATAATTGCGCCGGCCTGGCGCATCCGTTCGATGGCGATCTGCCAGTCAAATTTACGTTGCGAGGCTACGGCATCCGCAGGCACATGCACTCGGAAGCCCGCAGCAAGCAGATCGAGCGCCGTCTGTTGAACGCATACGTGCGCCTCTACACCGACAAGCACAACCGCTTCAGCACGAGCCTCCTCAAGTTTCTGCTGGATGATGTCCACGCCGCAGCAACTGAATGTGTTTTTCTCGATAGGCTCGTATGACGGCAAAGCCTCTTTAATCGAGGGGAGAGTACTGCCGAGACCCTTGGGGTATTGCTCGGTCAGCAGCGTGGTTATGCCCAGCTCTGCCGCGACTTTGATCATGCGGAGTATGCAGGGCTCCAACTTTGGATAAATGGAAATTGCCGGAATGAGCTTTTCCTGGATGTCCACGACGAGGAAGGCAGTCTTAGCTTTTTGCAGTATCTCAGGGTGTCGCATTTCTTGATTTCCTATTCGGGCAGTTCAACTGGTACACCATCAATCTCGGGCAAATCGACGTGGATATCAGTGTCTTTCAGCATGCCTTTGTCAGGAGCCTTTTTGGCCTTTTCCCCCAGAGCGGAATCGGCTGCCGGATCGTCTTCGGGGGCTGCCTCGGTATCGACTGGATTTCCAGGGCTGATAGCGGGAGCAGTTTCATCTCCCTCGTTCCCATTTTCCGGTGCAGCAGTTCGGGCTCCTGAATCCGGCTCGTTCTCGTCGGCATTCTGAATTCCTGCCTGTTCCTCGACATGGGAGCTGGGCTTGAGATAAAAGTAGTAACCTGCCGATCCTGCGGCGGCCACGAGCGCGAAGATTGCCGCGCCGGCAGCAGCGAAGACGAGCCCGCGTCGCCGGGGCACATCGGCAGGTGACGCTGAAGATGGAGCTGAGTCACCGCCGAGGCCATCAACGGTCACCATATTCTCTTCCCTGTCGGCGGCTTCATCGGGTGTGTCCTGGCTCTCAAGGTCGTCTTTGCCCGCATTGCCAAGACCGAAATCGTCCTCTTCCTCCTTCCTGTCATCTGAATTGACGATTTCAGCATCCACATCGCTCACGGGAGTGTCTTCCTCTTCAATCCATTCGAGGCCGCTCTGTTTGGAAGAAATCCATTCTGTTTCAACATCTTTTGCAACGCCAAAATTATCTGAGTTCCAGCCCGCTTCCACGAGAGTCCGTTCATCGTCGGCGTCTATGGCCGCTACGGAAGCATTCGTAGCAAAAATGACTTTCAGTTTGCCGATGCGGAGCTCGTCGCCAGAGTCCAACGGTGTCTCACCTTCAATGTCCTTGCCGTTGAGTTGTGTGCCATTTCGGCTGCCCATGTCCGTCACGTACCACCGATTACTTTTGCTTTCTATTCGTGCATGAATCCGGGAGATACTTGCATGGTTGATACGCATGCTGAGCGTGGAATCACCCCGGCCAATGTAAAAAGGCTGGCCTGGTGGCAACTTGTATTCACGAGATTGGCCAGCGTACTTTATCGTGAGTGTCGCACCCATGAGTGATTCTGATTAGTGGTCGGCCCAGTTGAAGGACAATGCGTTTGAGAAGCCCGGCGATAGTAGCAATTCGGCAGTGCCACGCCATTTCGACTCAGGTCCGCGATGGTGCTCACTCTGCTGGCGCCAACGGTTTGATCTCCTTTGCCAATGGGCTCTGGATCCCGGCCAGCCCTTTGAGGACAAGTTCGGCCATAGCCCGCGCACCCTTGTCCGAGAAATGCGTTCGGTCCTCTGCGTTCACGCTCAAGTCCGTGCTCACCGCATCACCGAGTTTGAGGAAAAGCGCTCCGCTCATTTTATGCAGATCAATCAAAGGCGCGTTCTTCTCAAGCGCCACTTCTTTCATTGCAGTTGCATAGGGGAGAAGGTTGTCTGAAAGAGAGCCGTCTTTCCCGAACGTCCGGCGGTGCATTGGGGTCACCAGTATCGGTTCCACGTTTACCTTTCTGAAGGAATCGAGGTAGGTGCGGAGGTATTCCTTGAAATCGGTATTCGCGTCCGTGGCTTTTGGTTCTGTTTTATTGTGAGAGTCGTTATGGCCGAATTGAATGATCACGTAATGTGCTCTCTCTTTCAATGCCTTTTCCAGGAGCCCCTCGGTAATAAACGACTTCGAACTTCTGCCACTCTTTGCCAGATTTTTCACGCCAACATGTTCCTGAAAATAGTGGCCAATGACCTGTCCCCATCCGCGCAAATCGGCAGCCTCGTGATAGCTGGCCACCGTGGAGTCGCCCAGCACCAGAATCCAGACTGTCTTCTTGCTGTCATCTGTAATGGGTTTTGATTCGCTCACCACAGGATCCTCTGAAATCGCAAGGCGGACGTCTGAGAACCAGATCTTCTTGCCCACGCAATCGGCTCGTCGATAGTAACGGCAGAGCACCTGAATCCCATCCACGTCTCCGTCCACCGCGAACGCCTTGCTCACCTGCTGCCATTGGGCCTTGCTGCTCCCTACGTTGAATATGCCGCGGCGTTCCTTGCCGCTGAAAAGTTTTACCTGAAAGAAGGCGAGGCCGTCCGCCGAACTCTTCAGTTTGCCCGAAAGTATATAGGCCGCTGATTTCGTTGTCTTCGACAGATTTACCACTTGGTAGATGTAACCGTGCTGGTTGGATTCCGTAGCGATATCCACACGCAGAGAATTCTTTGCGTCTTCCGGCGCATTTTCACGATCGGTCTGTTTGGGCTCATCATCGATGGTCCACGCCGTAACCCTCTTGCCAACCTGCTCGAGTTGACCGTTCTTCAGCAGATTCTGCGGCTCGCCCGTGGCAAGGCGGTAGCAGAAAAGCGTGGTGACGAGAACAGATAATTTCAAGTAAACCTCCTCTTCTCAGTCCGCCCGGTCTTGCCAGATGACTGGGTGCTGTTCGCCGCGGAACAACGCCCCTTCCTCCCTGGGACAGACGTCCAGGTTGCTGTGGCTTACCCCGCGTGACTTCGTATAGCGCACGTGGTCAGCGACCATGTGGATAGCGTGACCGAGGCGTGGTCGCTCCGTCAAGTTAGGCCCCGAGCCGTGGAGGGTGATTGCATGGTGAAAGCTGGCACACCCGGCCCTCATCTCGCAATGGACAGTATCGAGCGTCTCCCCTGCCGGTATCTCGAAATCCTCCTTCTGCTTCTCGACATCCAATGCTCGGGTTTTGTGGTCGAAAACAATACCCCACCTGTGGCTGCGCGGGACAACCATCATGGCTCCGTTCTCCTTTGTTACATCGTCCAGCGCGACCCATGCGGTGATGAGATCGGGCTTATCGCAAGCCTGCCAGTAATTCCAGTCCTGATGCCATCCAACATTGCCTTCATTTTGCGCCGTATCGACCTGCGACGGTTTGTATATCAACTGGTCATGCCACATACACACGCCGTTCACCTGGAGTAATTCGGCGGCGATTTTTCCAAGGCGGGGGCTTAAAGAAAGCTCACGGATCCCACCACCTGCCCACCATGCGTTATTAATTTGAATGAGCCCCGCCGGCTCGCTGCGGTCAGGAAAATTGCGTCCCTTCATCGGCTGGCGCCCGGACGCATACTTGTGCGCCAGAATGTCATCCATGGAGGACCTGAATCGTTCGAGTTCTTCCCCATCGAACAGCGGTTCAGATTCGATCCAATACCCGTTCTCTTCAAAAAATGTTTGTCGTTTGTTCACTGGCTGTTGTCCGTGACGGAGCTTTTGGGTGCGCCATCATCCCAAATCAGAGCTTCGATGTATACGCCTTTTCTCTCACCGGCAGAATCCATTCGACAGGCCGTGAGGATGTTTTTGATGACCATATGATTGAGTACAAAAAAATGGCCTGAAGGCGAAACCTTCAGGCCATGTGATTTCTGGTTGGTCTCGAGCTTATGACCCGGTGACCGAGTCCACCTTCTTGTGCTCGCTGATGACGACGACAGCTTTGCCGACGAGATCAGCAAGTTTGACTTCCTTGCCGTCTTTGCCGATAGCCTTGGTCTCGGGGGTCAGTTTCAGCGTCACCTTCTCGCCTTTGACTTCGACGACAAGTGACTTTGTTTCTGAATCTGCTGAGGCCAGCGTGCCTTTATCCGTAAACTTCTTGCCACAACCAGCCCAGGCATCACCTGAGGTCATAAGGCAAAGTGTTGCAACGATAGATAGGATGTATCTCATTCGGACACCTCTCAAAATAAGTAGAAAATCAAACCTACGGGGGGCGGATACTCTAAACATCCAGCCAGAATGGGCAACTAGCTGAAATGCAATCGCGACTTCAAATCCACATATGTACCACATTTCTGGGCTGGGCCGGACTGATGCTCGCCTCATCCAGCCTCTACGCCCATCCTGTGCCGGAAGTGCCGGTACGCTCCTACTTCAACAAAGACAGCACTCTGACCATCAAGGTGGAAGTCTGCCCCCGCTGTCTTGTGAAAGACTCTGCGAATGTCCCCTACCTGGCTCAAAAGGAATTCCTCAAGATGACCAGGCAGGAACGAAACGATCTGAAAGCAAATGTCGCTAAGTTCGTTGATAGGATTGTTGAATTCTGGTTCGAGCCGACCGGCAAGATAGAACCGAAATTTGAATTCAGTTTCACCAAACGTATTGAGCCGGATGAGGATTCAATCGTTACTCCCGCTCTCGGTTCGAAGGATGAACGAATACCAGACACCATGGTCGTAACGGCTGAGTGGAAAATGAAGCTCCCCAGAGAGAGGGACGGCTATTCCATCTGCGCGACAAAGGCCGGCGAGCACAGCGTGCTTTTCCTGAATTACATTGACGGCAAACGGGTCAAGCGCGTCCATGTCCTGTTCCCGGGCGAGACGAGTTATTTGCTTAAACTCGATACTCTGAAAAGACGGGGAAATGAAAAGTGAAAGAACTTAACTGTCTCTCTGCTTTATTTTTTCCTTGGTTGTCACAATATTGACAGCAGCTCGTTCGCGGCACTCCGGGCATCGACCTCATCAAAAATGTTAGATTACGCGTCCGCCTCTTCAGCCCCGAAGCAGAACTCTGGACATCGCCCCCGGCAGTGTCCAGGAGTGCTTTCAAGGCATATTCCGTCCTAAACTTTATGGTAAGGTTTCTGGGGCCATGGAGTCTGGCCGTTAAACGGCTGTCATCAGTCTTAAGATTCCCGGCGACCCGCGGAGGCATCTCCCGTTACTTCGAAGACCCAATCGACAACGGGTGTTGGAAGGCGATTGGTTGCGAAGCGGGGGGGAGGTTTGAGAACGCCGGATTCTGCCTGAATTGACGGCCTTCCAACCCGTCTTACGATGAAAGCGCAGACGGTATTGCAGTTCCGAACGCGTAAGCGCACGAGACTCGAGCATGTCATCCAACCTCTCTCGAATCACTGATTGGGAAGCACTGCACGGCCACATTCAGAGTCCGGAGACTCGAAATCTGGCGTGCTGGATGGGCGACGAAATTTTTCCTGATGCATGGCCATCGGTGGACCCAATGGAGTTTCTCCGCCAGGCAAGGGGGGACGAAAACTCTCGCATCCTCAGGATGGAGCCGGGACCGAATTTCGCCGACAAAAAGAAAGACGATATCCGGCAGAAGTTTCGTGAGATGACTCTGGACGAGGCGGCCCAATTTCCCTTCTTTCACATCTCTCTCTTTAGTCTTGGCAACCTTGTCGGGGAAGGAGGAGTCCTCCATCAGATGAACCAGGAGGTGTTCGAGCCGTTTGAACAACGCCTGAAAGCGAATGGCATCGGTTGGGACCGGTTCTTTCCTGTCATCTTTATCACCGGGCCCGGCTCAGGCACCAACTATCACATTGATCCTCATTCAACCATCACCTTCCATCTCTTCGGCCACAAACGGCTGTACTCTCTGAAGCAGCCGGGAAAATGGTGCCCACAGGAGATCGTTGATGAATTCAGCCAGAATGGAGTCTGGCCTCCACGCCCCAACGGAATCCGGGAAGAGGACTGTTTTCATCATGACAACGAGCCCGGCGACCTCGTGCTCCTGCCGGTGCATACCCCACACTGGACCGTCGCGGACAGCGAGAGTTTCTCAGCAACGGTCACTTTCGTCCTGAGTGGCCTCAACAGTCTTCGATAGCACCGTGACTTGTAAATGAAAGAGCAATGAGCGTGGAGACGTTTTTCCGGTCCACCCGTGAAGGGAATGAAGACGAGGCGATCCAGCAGTTGGAGGCGAGCCCGTCCCTGGCCAACACTGAAGTTGAAGTGGGCCTGCCCGGCCATATGGGCGACAAGCTATTCACTTTCCTGATTGCCGCGGCTGATCAGAATCTCCTTCGTCTTGCGAAGTCGCTCATCTGCTACGGGGCGGATGTCACTTCGCAGCACGGCCCCGATGGAGGATCAGCCCTGCACCTCATCGGGCTCTCGACCGGGCAGCATGGTTTGTCTGGGAGGACGAATGCGTGAGGCGGGGGTTGGGCAAGTGGTCGCCACTTCACATGATTACTCTTTACGGATTCAGCGAGAACAATCTCATGGTCGCCAGGGCGCTGCTCGATGCGGGTGCCGATACTGACGCGGTCTCTCCACTGGGAGACAAACCGTTGCATCTCGCCGCAACAACTGGCTGGATTCCGGTAATCAAGTGTCTGGTCGAATCCGGTGTCGATATCGATTGCCGCACTGCCGGCTATCGCGACGAAGTAAACAACCTGATGAACGCCGGCGATTACCAGCACATGATCGGCGTCAAGGACGAGACGCCTTTAATGAGCGCCGCGTCTGAGGGGCATGAGGAAGCCGCCAGGGAGCTCTTGATGTCAGGCGCCAGTGTCTCGGCAACAGATTCAATGGGACGCACGGCACTGCACTACGCAGCGCGGCCCTTCTGCCAGGAAAAGACCACTATCGTCAGGACGCTTCTTGAAGCCGGCGCAGACCCGAGTCTCAAGGACGCGGCGGGCCGCACGCCTTCAGACTTCGCCTCCGAACGAGAATAGAGCGAGATGCGAAGTCTCCTCTGACACCAACGAAGGGCTGCCTCCACGGCGAAGAGTGAGTAAGCCATGACAGGGCGCGGATATGGTTTTCAATTGTGAATAAAAGATCCAAAATCACCCCGGCCAATCGCTGGAAGTCCGATTGCCTGGTGCTTCCGCCGGAGTTGCAACTGTGCGCTGTCCGGATGATAGCCTTTGACACCGGTAGAAACTTTCCACAATAATTCCCTGTGCCCCAAACCGAAAACCCAATCCACCCCACTGCCGCGGAACGGTTCTTCTTCGATAACAACGGCTATCTGGTTCTGGCGAGTTTTCTAGCACCTGGGCACGTTGCGGAGTTGATCAAGGCTCTGGAGTGTGCGATCAAACGCCGCCACGAGTCTGGCTTCCAGGGCGAACATCCCACTGCGTTCCAAGACAAGCTGAATGGCCCGAACGCCCGAATCTTCCATCTGCTCGGCGAAGATCCTTTGTTTCTCGACCTGATGGATTATGAACCGATGATGGCCTACGTCCGGGGGCTGTTTAACGACATGCCGCACAACCACGGAACGGACGCCCTCTGGGAAGTCCAACCGGAAGGCGGGCATGGCGTTGGCTGGCACATCGACGGCATCCAGAATGGCTTTCGCAATCTTCGCCCACACATTCCATTTCTGCAGATGAAGGTTGGCTATTACCTCAGCGATATGAGCGAGCCCGATCAGGGAAACCTGACCCTTGTGCCGGGCAGTCATAAGGCGCTTCATGAACCGGATTCTGCGGATTTGAAGAATCCCGATTTGTTTCCCGGCGCGGTTCAAGTTTGCGGTGGTCCTGGAACGGCTTTCTTCTTTCACAACGCGGTCTGGCACACGGGCGGCCCGTGGTCAAGATCAGACGGCAAACGCATCATGCTCTACTATGCGTACGAGCATCCCTGGATGCTGGCCTGCGCCGAGCAGTGGCGCTATCCGAAAAGCTTTTATGAAACGCTGAGCCCGGAGAGGAGAAAGTTTTTTCACGGCTTCGTGTTTGATCCGAAGGAATACCGGTGGGGGTAGGCGATGGCTGCTGGTGAAGTTGGCTAGACATGCATCTCACCTGCCGTCGCCTGGCGGTGTTCAGTGCCATCTTCGAGCACTACATGGGTAGCGTCGTACGCATGAAGGGAAACATGTGCCCCTGCTTCTGATCGAGTGTAGATGACAAGCCTGGCGTCGGTAGCGGTGATCCGGCCTGCGGAGAGTGGCCCGGCGACGTGGCGCTGAATGACCGTAGTCTTTTGGCCATCTCGGCCCGTTACCTCCACCGCCGCGGCTTGATGCGAAACAAGCTCGACGCCGCGCAGGAATACGGGAAGCGCTTGAACGGGCGGTGGTGTCTGTCCGTCTGTGCGGGATCGGAATACCGCCGTAAAGCAGGTGGCCCGCGCCCGGCGGCGTGCCATCACGAACGATCTGTAACTGTCCTCGTCGGGCATGGGGAAGGGCGCATCACCGACGACGTACGTGGTGTCTTCTGTTTGAGGAAACGACAGCCAGAGCCGGCCGAGTTCGTAATCAAGCCAGCGCTTCGGAGCACCGCCCCAGCCCATCTGCGGATAACCGGTCAGGTGCCAATCGAATTGCATCGGCCCCCCTGGCGAGAATTCCTGAAGATCCTGCAAGAACTCATATCCCGGAGCGTCGCTGACCTTTTCGAATTTCGAGCCGTGTTCGGCCAGTGGACCGCGTGGGGTGAAGCCGTCCGGCAATTCAGGTTCGCCCTGGCAATGGAACATCCAATCGAAACTTCGTTTTCGTCCTCCTGTGATGTGGAAAAAATCGATCAAGGCTTCGCCAACTAAGACGATGCAGCGGTCGGCACGAACACCACCCTCATAGCAGCGTCCCGCGTCGGCCCAGGCAACTTGCACGTCGTCCCGATGGTCGAAGAGCAAAAGCCTTCCTTTAGCCCCGGCAAGCTGGCAGCGCATGTTTGAAACGACTGTGCTGTGGCTGACTGTCCGCATGGCGTAACGTTGGCTCTTGGGCAGTTGCGGAGTCCAGCCGTACCCCATGGCCTGGTTCATCACCTCGTCCAGGGCGAGCACATTAATGTTTAGTTTCTCCGGTTGGCCGTGATCGCCGAACGCAGACCAGTCAAGGCTCGCCTCAAGCCGGTTCGGAGAGGGTGCGCTTCGCAGGACGCACCAGCCCGAATCGGGAAACAGATCGCTCTTACGCAGGAGTCGGTCCGGGAATTCCGGCCATGCTTCCGGCGGATGATGAGCCCATTTGGCATTGAGCCGTTTCCCAAGCGAAACACTGTACTCCAACATCGCAGGGAACTCCGGGTCGTCCGGAAACAGTTTGCAGGCGGTGACAAGGTAGCGCTCTGTGCTCAAGATATGAAAGCTTCGCTGGATGCCGCCGTTGCCCTGTCGAAGTAGCGACCCATTGGAAAAGCAGCCTCGAATGAACGACTTGCTGGCCTCGCGAATCCTATCCCTGAACATATCGAAAATGTGTGGGCGACCGATATCACGCAGGAAAACAGCACAGTCCACCAGCACCGTCCAACCGCTGCCATATGAGCTTATCTTTTCGTTATGGCCGCCATCGGTGAGTATCTGCCACATCCCGTAACGCCGGGCCGTTTCTTCCACGTCCAGCAGCATCGGCTCATCGTCGAGCACCGCGCCAAGCTGCATGCCCGCAATGCTGGACTGGATCTGACCCCTGCAGATAAGTTCTCCGCCCATCCAGCGCTTGGAGTTTTCGAATGTGCTCCAGAAGAGCTGCGGTTCGATAGCGATTTGGTCGTCGACTGAAAGCATGCCTTCGGCCAGGAGCAGGTCGTAGGCAACGATCTCCCAGAGAGCCATTTCACCGTAGAGGCCGGCACGGGCGGATCGAAAATTATAGTAATCGACGCGCAAGCCGGCGCGGCGTTCTCCGTCGGGACCGACCAGTAATGCAATGGCTCGTCCTCCGGAATGCCGGCCAGCCCGGTTCCATTCGTGCAGTCGGCCGCTTCGTAATGCCAATAATTGAACGGATCCGCATCGCGGACATTAAGCGGCATCGACGACTGAAGCGGCTCGCAATCGAGCGCATCCATTCGAATTTCACTTGCTGGATTCTGCGTGACCTCCGGGGCGGCGCTCTTGCCTTCATGGCGAATGAGGCTGCTGAACAGACCCGTCGCGGAGCGCCGAGACCACTCAAGGCCTGATGCCTCCTGGCTGATGCGCACGGCGTCTGCAGTGCTTAATTCCTGTTCGGAGAAGAGACACCGTTTCATCTGTACACCACAGAGCAGCGCTGCCCTTTGCCAGTACATCGCGCCGGCAAATGATTGTTGGAATTCGCAGTCTTCGAGTGTCAGCCGCAGCCACGCAGGAATTCCTGTCATCACAGCTACAGGCACTCCGTTCAGGCATGCGAATGTGCTGCCCGCATTAACGGGCAGGAGGCCTGTCCCACAGGAAATCTCGTCCTCCTGCTTGCTCCAGGTGACGACCAGGGTCGCCCATTCTTCCAGAGGCAGATAGAACCTTTCAATCCTGGTCGGCGAAACGGCATCCCATTCTTCTGACTCCCATGCAGAGAGCCGATACTGGCCGGGCATCCGGCGAAGGTGCGGTTCGTAATTCTGGTATCGCTGGTCAATGGGCTGGAAGTGGTCGATGAGCAAAGCCTCCTCACTCGTCCACAATTCGGCCGTATTGCTTTCAGGACGTAGTGGTTTTACGTCAAGAACCAATGTCCCCTTGGTTTCGGCTAGCGGAATGCGCAGTGGTTTGCGGATGGCCAGCGCTCCCGACTTGGTTAGTTCCCAGTCTTCAGCAAGCTCCACAACCGTATGGCCCAGGAGGGCGGCGGGCGAGTGCTCTGCGGCATTCCATTAGAATAGTGCTCAGGTCGGTTCGCGTATTAGACTGGCGAACAATTACAGTTCCGGGCAGAGCCTTTCTTGCCTTTAATCTTGCTTCTAATCTTCCCTTTCTTCTCTTCTTTTCTTTTTTAATGTGGCAGGCGGATTCTCTCAAAAAAGACCCAAGAACGGGAAATGATATGTGTGCTGCGAAGCTGCCCTATGCCTCAACCATACACCGAGCCCGCTGCCTTTAATATTTCGAACAGGAGTTACACAATGTCCAGCCCTTACATGCACGACACATCGTTCTTTCCGCAGGACGAGGTCGAAATTTCTTCGCGCCTGGAATCCCTGCGGGTGTGCCAGATAACCGGTGCCGTCGCAAAGAAGGCCACTTGCATCGTTCCGGTCGCTGCGCTGGATGCCTCTGGGCCTGAGCAGCCTCTGGGTTTCGATCCTTATAAGGATGATGCGCTGATTGCTCTTGCGATGAAGAACAACGCCATCATTGCGCCCGTGATCTGGTTTTGCCCCACCGGCTACACCCACGGCAAACCGGAAGACGGTACGTTCGATATGGACTTGCACGCGTTCGCCTCGTACCTGGAGAACGTCTTGACCACGCTCTTCGCAATAGGTTTTCAATCAGTGAGCATGGTCACCTACGTGGACGCCGACGATCCGGCTCGAAGCGCGCCGCTGGTCTCGGCCTGCGAGTTTGTTCGCGCAAATTTATTCAATGACCTGTGGAAAGATCCGGTGATCGGGAGCAACTGGTGGGATCGCCCTGATCGGGACGAGGTAAACTGGCAGCGTTATTCCCGCCACGAGTTGAAACGCCCCAGTCAGCCGGACTTTGCTTTGCAGCCGGGTGACCGTCCCCTTCGGCTCGAGCAACTGACTCCAAACCATCTCCGGGATTGTATTGCTAAGGGCTACCCTCTGTTCATTCCAAGCGGAGTGCTCGAAAATCACGGGAATCAGAATCCCATCGGGTGTGATGGATACGAGTCTCAGGATCCGCTTCTCAGAGCTGCCGAACAAGCTCCTGCCGTCGTTGCCCCAACCATCTGGTTCGGTCCGACGTGCTACGGAGTCTCGGGGCCGGAACTTGCCACCACCGATATTGACGGACATCGCTATCACAAGTTTGTGGAAGGAGTCATTACCGGCATGGCGGCGATGGGCTGGCAGAACGTAGTGTTCGTGCAAGTCCATCAGGGGTTAGGTGGCGCGCAGGCCAACGCGACCCTGATGGCAATTCAGACTTATCGTGCTTCGTTAGCATCCCGTGAAGGATTCGGGCCGGGCTGGGCTGCGGATGGGAAAACGGCGCCAACGAACGTCGAAATGATTACCCCACCTCACGGGCAATACGATCACGCCGGCAAGAACGAGACTTCATGGATGCTTTATCTGCGCCCGGAAAATTCCGACCTCAGCCTGATCCGCGACAATGATTACCTTTTCTGTTGGAATCCCGGCGGCGAAGCCAACCTCGCCACCGCAGAATGGGGAGAAACCATGTGCAGGAAAACCGTCGCCGGCCTCATCGAAGTCATAAATAAGAAGGTGAAAGGATGATGAGCCCTGCGAGTAGCGAGTGTGCTTATCTAATCCAACAGGAGGAAACAGAGTTAACGGAGTTTTTTCTGATGGAACATTTTCCGTCACTGTTCCCTCCTGTTAAATTCTTTGGCCGCGGCCATAGGGCAGCTGCAAGACTAATGACATTTCGAACTAACTGAGCGGAGTTGAATCATGTATCTAATCAATATGCGTCCGGAACAGGTTCAAGATGCTGTCCGGCGAAACGTACCCGTTTTGATGCCCGCCGGATGTGTTGAATATCACGGGCCCCATCTGCCACTCGGGACTGACTTCCTCATTGCCAACAGCGTCTGCGAAGCGGCGGAAAAGCGGGTCGAGTGCGTCATGGCGCCGCCCCTGCAGCTTGCGCCAACCATGGCATGGGCAGCAGGCCCGGATGAGGGCGAGATAGATTTCGATCCAGAGGCATTTTTCGTTTACGCACGCGAATCCATTCGGAGAATCGCGATGATAGGATTTAAAAGAATCTACATTCTGCAGCACCATCAGGGCCCGGACGGACTCGAAGTACTCTGCCTGAAACGGGCGGCTATGGAAGTTCTAAGAGAAACCGTGAACGGATGGGGGCCGGGATGGGGGAAGGGGGAGGATGAGCTACCGAATCCAAATATATTCAGCTGGATCCAGGTAGCCTACATCAGCTCCTTTTCCAAGTATCCAGGCCCGTATCCCGGGGAAATACCCATCGGCCACGCAGGCAAGGGAGAGACGCAACTGATCATGGCTTACTTGCCAGATACCGTTCGTATGGAGGCGCTGGACACCCTCGATCATATGCCCCGATGGCTGCACGACTCAAAGGAGGGAAATGCCGAAGAAGGACGCCTTTGGCTCGAATGGTGCATCAAGGGCTGGGTCGAGGAACTGGCGCGAGGGACTATTGCTCCAGATAGTACGAGCTGAGCCCGGTCGCTGGTTGGTGGTTCAAAAGTGAGCATTCCTTACTTCTTCAGTTCGTAAACCTTCTGCTTAGCAAGCTTTCTCGACTTACGCGAGAAGTCTTCGCCGCCCGGACTCAGTTCGAGGCCTCCCATCATCGGTTCCCGCATTCTCTGGATCGAATTCAACAATGATCAGAAATATCGAGCATCAAGGCGTCCTGATTCACGAGGCCACGCCCGAAGGCGAGACCCGGGCTGACAACGTCGTCCCCGCCCATCCGAACGGGATTCAGATAAGTAGGAACCGTTGGCTGATCCTTTACGCCACGAGAGGCTTCCGAGGGTCAGACGATGACCTCAGCACTCTGTATCAACTACGTGCGGACACACCGGTCGGAGCATTGATGGCAGAAGGAGTTCTTGGCAAGACGACTAACGAATGGGATCCCCTGGGAAACGGTGCACAACTCGTGAAGCAATGCGGCCATCCGGTCGCGTTCGGCGTCCCAAGAGGTGCCAGAATTCAAGGAGGGATTCCAAAGCATGCCAACGTCATCGGCGTTATGTGGCGTGCGAGTTCGCGGATGCTCGATAAAGAGAAGAACTATCTTCTTCATCAGCGAGAGGCGGGCGTCCCTCGAATCCTATGGGTGGAATGGGTGCAGCTTCGCCTGAATGAGGCTGAGGACGACATCGAGATTCTCGTTCAACCGCGAAGGTTGCGACAGGTGGGATACGAAGAAGGGGACGCCTTCTGTTCGCATGAACAGGCGAGGGAAATAAACCAGTCCTTTGTGCAGCCTGTCCCATTCAATGAAGATGCCACAGAGTGGATCATCACTGAACACTTTGGAAATCTCCTTGTTCCAATCAAACTCAAGTTTGACAAAGTTTCCGGCCTTTATGAATGGTCAGGGACCGGACCCATTCTCAACCCTGAGGAGAAGCCTCTCTTCGAAGCAAGCACTTTCCGATTCGGCGATGACTGGTGCATTTCAGGCCGCACAAGTTGGGGACAGCCCGGCATTGGCTGGTTTCGGACAAACGATCCTTTTGGACCACCGACCGAACTCACACTCTCCGAAGAAATTAAGACACAGTCCCCACACACCGCATACGCATGTCCTGACGGAGTGGTCCGTGTCTGCACGAATGATCGATCCGTTTCCCCCTATGAGGTCCACAGATGCCCTCTGTACCTGTGGGATGTAGATCCGGATAACGGTTTCTCGGCCTCTAACCGGCGAACGATCTTCGACAGTATTGCCGCCGGCCTGCCCTTACTGCCAGAAGACAACCCCACTATGGACATGTGCAAACTGTTGCCCCACGGCGGCGGAAAGTTAGGTTACCTCCTGCACCGTGTAAGAAACTCTTCCGCCCATCATCCCAACCGCGTCGCCAAAAACCTGATCACTCCCGAGGCTAAGAAAGTAACCGGTATTTACTGGGCGAAGGTCGAATATGATGAAGAGCATCCAGGTATCTGGCTGTTCGAATAACGCTTTCCGAATTCTTCCTGGATAACACTGATGCCAGAACTCTCCGATCCAGTTTTGACTCCTCTCAAGGTGGCCGCAGTTTCGAGCAAAAATCTCTTTGGGGAGATTGAGGCCAACCTCGCAAACCACGAAATGTGGATCAAACGTGCGGTCAATGAGGGGGCCAAATTCATCGGCTTTCCTGAATGCTCGCTCACTGGTTACGTAAGAGAGAGCCAGCACACACTCAGTCTGGCGAGCAGGCCGGTCCGGCGTATCGCTGACCTGGCACGTGAGCATGATGTATTCATTGGCGTAGGACTGAACGAGAGACGCGGCGGAAAGACTTTCAACACATCAGCAGTGTTCGGGCCGGACGGGCTCGTGGGGGCCATGCGCAAAGTGAACTGCATCCGAGCGGAATCATCTTTCTATACTTCCGGCAGTAAGTTTCCGGTCATTGATATTGCCGGCTGGAAAATGGGGATCGCTATCTGTGCGGACGCCTCATTTTTCGAAATGTTCAGAATCCCATTTCTTCGGGGCGCCCAGGTCATCTTCGCCCCGCACGCAAACACCCTCAAAGCGATGGGGAACTCAGCAGCCGGTTGGAAGCGTTGGCGTTTGCCAACCTGGCGAAGATTCCTTCAGGATTCCCCGGTCTATATCGTCGGATGCAACAATGCCGGGCTCTTCGAGCAGAAGCTCTCCAGAGATGAAGAGACTGCCTTCTGTGGCGGCGGAATGATCATGTCGCCTGATGGAGAAATGCTGAATCACGTAACTGGCAGCACCAAGCGAGAACGCATGATCGTAGGAACGCTCGACCCCAAACTGTTGAAACCCGGCCCCCACTGTGAACTCCTTCGAGCGGATACTCTCTATGGAAACAAGGGCGGATGGACTCTTGGTTGGGATTGAATCAGCTTCAGCGGATTCATGGAATCTCAATTTCACTCAACCGTTGCCCCTACGACTTGCAACCGAATGCAATGGCTCGGATAGTACAGGTTGAGCCCGGCACGTGGTGCAGCATCATGCCACCGAAGAACCTGAGAATGTGGCTCCCTGCATATTCCAAGTGGCCTTGAGCCTTCCTCCTCAGGGCGGCTAATTGCCCGTTCCTTACCTTTTCTTCCACCTGAACACGCCATGGAACTTTCGCCGCAGCAACTCCACTCCTTTAAGGTTTTTGGTTTCCTCGTCGTTCCTCAGTTTCTGACTCCTGATCACGTTCAGGCATTGCGGGACGCGGTCTCTGCCCTGAAGGCCGAGGAGTCGGGCGAGCCGGACCCCATTAAGCATCAGGGCCGGGTCGTAGGTATGTTCCACAAAGATCGGCTGTTGCAGGAGCTGTTCGATCAACCGGGACTGCTAGCCATTGCCCGCCAGCTCCTCGACGATCCTCCATGCCTGCGTTTCCTGGGCGACGAATACGTGAGCTACTCGACACCCGCGGACTGGCATCCAGACATGTCACCCAACCAGGATTTCGAGGCACTGAAGTACGGTTTTTATCTCGATGACCTCAGCCGCGGCGGCTGCCTCCGGGTTGTGCCAGGCAGTCACAATCCTGCATTCAGTGATTCGCTCGGCACTTACCGCAAGAGCAGTGAGCCTTCCCCCGATTTCTCTTGCGCTCATCCCTGTATGGTCATGCCTGGCGATCTGCTCATCTTCAATCTGAAGCTCTGGCATCAGGGGACTGCGAACCCGAACGGTACGCATCGGCGCGTTATCTTTTGGTCGGTGGGGCAGGGCCAGTCTGAATCGTTTCGCAAATTCGCTACGGGTTTTCACGAGAAGGTCGGTCGCGGCACTGATAACGATTCGTGGCCGGACTTCATCCTTGATCATGCTCCCCTTGCGAGGCGAGAAATGCTGGATGTTTACGCTCCCGGCACGACCAAGCAATGCGAACTGGAGCTTGGTGGCTGAATTGCATCGTCAGGTGATCAGTAAATCGGCCGCATCCGAAATTGTGGGGGAAGGCCCTTCGAAAAGACATGGAGTTTCAGCCACGAAAATCGAGTGTGCAGCGCCGACCGGGCGGGATCAGTGATGCTTCCTGCCGGCACTCATTTGTAGAGCAGGATTTAAACCTGTTTCACGCCCCTCAAAGATTGAGGCACTCAATGAATTATTGCCAGACGCTGCTTCCAGTGGTTCAGCGGGGATAACGCAGGCCCGTAACATTTCTGCCGCTAAGTCTTCTGTTACGGAGCCGCCACTGTACTTTCAACTGGAGCCGTTGACGCAACCGGGGTGAGGGGCACGGTCACGTCAAAGTCAGAAGGCGGGCGGGCATGGGGCCGGTGAGTGCGTGAGGCGAGAGGGCAAGATCGAGCCGATTCGCACTGTTTCAGGGATTTGCGGGCCAGATTTGGGGGGATTGAGTAGCCTGAGGACGGTCCTTCTCCGCGGGCGCCCTTCAGATTCAGATTCTCGCGGTTTGGCCGTTGCTTTCAGCGGATGCCGACGAGGCGCAAGGCTTCCTCGACGCGACGAGAGAGGTATCGCGTGGCCTTGGCAATGCAGTGGGCGCCGGCCATCCGGATGAGGTTGATGGCCACGTTGCGTAGACTCGCCATGACCTGCGCGCCATTCCCCTTGCGGACCTGGCTGCGGTCCTCGTCGTAAGTGACGTCGCGGACGTAATGGACCTTGTTCTCGATGGACCAGTGCCCGCGAACATGTTTGAGAAGCTGGGCCGGCCCGTCCTTTTTCGTGGAGAGACTGGTGATTCCGTATTCAATTTCGAGTTTCGGATTGTTGCCGCGGAGATCGGTGGTGTGGCGCTCGATGCGAAAGACCGCTTGCGCATAAGGCATGTTCAGATTATTTGCGAGCTCGTCAGTGGCAGTCAGCGTTCGGGTCTCAATCCGGGCGTGGGCTTTGTTCACGGTCGTCTCGCGGTGCTGAGGGGGAAAAAGCCGCCCAGTTGAGGGCTTCGATAGCTTTCCGTAGGCTCGGCTGATTGTCTTTGGCGATGAAAATGTAGTCGGCCTTTTTGTCTTCAACGAGGAATCGTGCCGCTTCCTTTCTTCACTCAATCGCCTCAGATTCCTGGCCAAAACGCAAGAGGCGAGATTCGGCACGTGGACCCACGGTAGAATCAGAAAGCGGACGTGGTTGGCCACCAGGTAAAGTCGTTGCCATCGAGTCACGGCGTCCCATCCCAGGTATGCTTCGCGCCATCGGCTCTTCATTGCTGCTGCCGCCCACCCGGAAAGCGCCAGCCATTCCCCTTCGTACTCCGCGACGTACCGTAAGCATTCACCGACCAACCGCCCATCGCCTAAGTAGTGATATCGCGCCATCCACTCCTGCCATCGCTCTCGTTCCTCTTGGCCGATGAGACGAACCTTGACTTCTTTCGGCGACGCGCGGTCCCCGGTCACTTCCGAGGGCCATCCGGTCTCTTCACGCGCGAGTGACGAGGAGCACGCCTTCCATCTTCCAGGACGAGTCTTGGGAGGTGGGAGCGTAATCTGCCCGATGGCCGCCAGGCGCTTCAGCATGGCCGTGCAGGCCGCAATCGGTGGCTCACCGTTGGGCCGTCTCCAATTCCACATCCGGCAAAGCCGCCTCGACAACTCGCTCCGGGTCATTTCGGGTTCCGCCGAGAGCAAGGCGCGAATCTTGGCGATTCGGTCTTCACCCAACGGCTTTCCTCGAAACCGGACCACTGCACTCCCACTCGCCGCTTCCTAAGAGAACGGCTGCATGCACTACTTCAGCGGATCACATCTGAATGGACTGGTGGAACATGAAGCGATTGCAGGGACGCCTCATCTGGTACCCGCGGGGGTCGACCTCACCACATCAAAGGCAGTCCCGATGAAGGCCGGCGGCTGCATTTTTCATCATTCGCAATGTCTTCATCATTCCCACCCTAACCGCAGCGATAAGTGGCGACGAGCTTATGTCTGCCATTTCGTAAATCAGGATGCAGACTTCACTCTGATCAGTGGATTCAAAGCGGTCATTCCGATTCTTGAATAGAAAACGGTAGAACAGGTTTCTCCTGAAGAAGGCAGGCGTTACTCCCAGGGCATTCGGATTCCGAAGAGCTGTTTGCGGAGATCGGTGGTGGCTAATTCTTCTACGCGTTTAGGTTTGGCCGCTTTGCCGAAGAATTGCACCCAGCCGTGACAGTATCCGTACTGCAGGGCCTTCCGTTCGCGGCTGCCGCTGTTCGGCAGGGCTGTGTGCCAGCCGTAGGCGTTGAAGAGAATGGCCGTTCCAGCCTTACCTGGAAAGGAAACGTAGTCCGGCCGTTTCTGCGTTTCTTTGCACCACGGGCCGCGGAGAATCGTTGCCATATCCAGCTTGTGACTACCGGGAATGTAAGCGAAACAGCCTCCATCCGGCGAAACGTCCTCCAGGTAAATGATCATTCTCGCCAGAAAAATGCAGGTGCTGTGGTCGAGACCAACCACGTGTCCGAGATCCGAGTGCCAATTGGTGAAGCTTCCTTCCCCCGGCGGGTATGCGAAGGCCTGGACGAACACCAGCACCAGGTCGTCTCCAATTGCGCCCCTGACGAGGGGCAGAAGCTTCGGATGATCGGCAAGGTCGACAAAGATGTCGTCTACATCGAGCGGATCAGGAATATGGATTCGCCGGTCGTTCGGCTTATTTTCAGGTGGCTTCCAGGCCGGACGTAATTTTTCTATCTCAAGATCAAACGCGCTGCGGGCTTTAGCTACTTCTTCCGAAGAGAGCGCGTCCTCGATGACGACGAACCCTTTTGTTTCCCAGGATATCTTTTGGTCAAAAGTCATCTGAATATCGTAGCCGCAAGCTGCCAGCTTGCAGGCTTTTGTGGGGCACACAAGCTGGCAGCTCGTTGCTACGACACATCATTCCGGAGAATTCAATTTCTCGCCCTTGTAACTGATGCTGCCGGGGGCTCCGAGTGACAGAGTCGGTTTACCATTTCTTACCTGGATAGTGCCCGACTGCCCATTGAATGAGACGTCGCCTTCATTGAAAGTGAATACCTCCGGGCTGAGGAAAACGTAATCGATCCCTTCGCCGTGTTTGATCTTCAATCCCTTTCCATCCACCAGGGAAGTGACTGCGGGTTGCTGTTCTTCTTTCAAGCGGGGATAGACGAGGGCAGTCAGATGACTGTAGGGTCTGGACGACGTGGCGGTGAGGGCGATCTGGGTCATGGGGACGGCGCCGGAACGGCCGTCGGGGAAGATGCCACTGTTGGCCTTTCTGTCTTTGGTCTCTGTCTTGAGAGTGAGTGCCCCGGGTCGCAGGAACTGAATGTCTGTATCCACGTCCTCTTTCCCGATGACGGACGCGCGCTGTTCGCCTGACTTGACGCTTTCAGCAATCAGGTGCATCCGCCAGATCGCAGGGAGAGGCGAATCAAAGCTGTCGCAGAAAACGAAGTAGTTGGGGCCTGCGGAATCAGAGTCTTTGACCAGGACGATCTGCCGAGTCCACTTGCCCTGGACGCCGCGGACGTAGTCCAGATGTTCTCCAGCGGAAAAATCCTTCACGTGCATGAGGCCGTTGACGCCGGGGGCCTCGACCATGTTGTGATCAGAGCGGCTGGGGTTGTAGTAGCCAAAGTCGTCGGCGAGGATCCGCCCCTTGCCCCAGAGGATCACACTGCCGGAATCGTCGTCGTAGTGGGCATGGTTCGTGCCCTGAATCAGGTGCAGGTACATTTCGCGATCGGATGGGAAACCGCCCCGCATCACGACGCCGGTTTTTGGAAACAGTTCGCTCTTCCATACCGGGGCCTTCTCGGGCACCGCAGAGTCGTTCATCAGCTCGCGGTAGCCGGCAAAGGCGGGGTAGGCGCCCCCGACTCCCGGGGAAGGCCACGAACGGTGCTGACGAAACATCCACTGCATGTGCGAGGCGAATTCCGGATCGCGTTCTTTGAACAGGAAGGCCACCAGCCCGAATTCTCCGCACGCTTCCTGGAGGTAGGTGTTGCCGGTGGGAGGAAGATGACGAAAGCCGCCGAGGCGTGAATCCGGCGGCGTCGAGATCTTGCCGAACCAGTTCATTACCGTCTTGATTTTCGGATCGAGCAGGTAGTCGTTGAAGCCGGCATTGTACGCCATGAGGAAGGGGCTGAGGATCTGATCATAGGAGACCATGGCGTAATGAGGAGCTTCGAGCCATCCGCCATTGTCGTCGGACCAGTTGTTCAGTTGCCCTTTCAATTCCTCCATTGATTTCTTTACCCACTGTTTCGACAACGGATGTTTCGAGATCAGACAGGCAATGGCTGCCTGATAACCATAGACCGAGGTAGTCATGTTCGGGTTCGCCGAATAACCGCGTTCCGGTGACCAGAATTCCGGGCGATTCATGGTGTAGCCAAGAAAAGCAACCTGCGCGAGAAGCCGTTCCTCTTCGGCCGGAGTGAACTGTCCCGCTGCGAGCGCTGCGTCTGCTGCCTGCATGGCCGCGCCGGTGCCCGAAAGGTGATGCGGCGCTGCGCCCAGCGGAATTCCATCCTGGTGTACCAGACGGTCCACGCTTCCCTGCATCATGTCCAGAATGGACTTTGCGAGATATCGTCCCAATTCGATATTTCCCGTAGCGAAGTATGCCTTGATCGGCTGACCGCTGGTGAATTGATTCAACGGGTTCGGGTTACTCAGCATGCCCGGAATCGTCTTTTCATATTGTGAAACGTCCTTGATGGAATCCCGGAATTTCTTGACGTCGTCTGCAGTGACCAGCATGTGTGGATAAGTCGCCCCCTTACGATCCCAAGTCAGAACGTAATCCTTTACCATGTCCAAAGGGAAGTGCCCATGCTTGACCACGGTGCGATACGGCAACGGCGAAATGAATGCCTTCTTTTCGTCCTTCGCTTCGGCCAGACTCGCATCCTTATCGAGCGCCCCAAGCATCCACTTTCGCTGGCCTGTCTTCAGCGGGAGATCGACATTGAGTTCCGATTTGCTTTTCTTGATCAACAGGCGAGTAGGCGCTCGTTTCGATGGTTCGATGGTTGGGTCGACCCAAACACCCGCCTCCAGCGCGGCCAGCGTCAACAGGTCTGTGCCGTCCTCTCTATAAAAGCTGCAGGTGTTGCCCTGGCGTTCCCGTTCCCACCAGTGCAGCCAGGCCTCCAATACATAGACCTCGCCTTCGGTAATTTTCCAGGTGATGTTACGCCCGATATGGTCCTTACCCGCGCGGCAGAGCAATGTGTCCGGATCGAATTGCCTGCCAAGGTCGAGAGTAAGAATTTTTGTTCCTCCCCCTTCAACTGCTGACGTTTCATCAACGAGCACTACAGGTTCGTTCGCATCGATCCGAAGACGGCATTGCCAGGATGAACCGTCGGCAAACTTTGCCTTGCACACCGCTTCTGCTGAGACCGGCCCGCGGGAAAGCACTTCCACCGAGTAGCCGTTGACTGCCGCGTCGCTTTGAATCCGTGATCCCCCCACCCATTTGCCGGAAGGCAGTTTCACCGCACCGATTGGGCCGGCGCCGTCCGCAAGAGACGTGGATAAACGAATCCCGGTAATGCTGTTCGAGAGCATTATCGCATCCGCTGTTTCTTCGACTTTCAGATCCCCGCTTGTCGTAGAACGATTGTCGGTGAACCTAAAGGATCGAGTTTCAAAACGAGGGAGGTCGGTAAGGAAAAGTATTTTCGATGGTTGGCCCTCGGTTTCCGCGCCCAGTTGATAAGGCACCTCCGAGCCATCCGACCCGACCAGGGCGTGGCCGGCCTTGACATGATTCAGCGTCGCTGCATTTATCGGAAAGCTCACCCGCTCGTTTTGCCAGTCCCGTCCGATGAAGTCACGGAGGACAAAATCAGGAGCAGCCGGTTCAGCCGGGACCGAAGCAATTCCAAGAACAAGGCAAGCAGATAGATGGAGGAACATTTTCTTAATCATGAGTTAGCCTTTGGAAGCAGACAAGATGCTGCCCGCAGTTTCTTGCCGCAGCCGTTGGCCGCAACCGATCTCCGGCGCGGGCGGCCATGACTGCTTGCAGTCCAGAGGTGGCAGGCCAAATTAAAATTGTCACGGCCACTGGAAGCGATCTGCATCTATTGAGCGGAATCATGGTCTTGTCCACTCTCCAAAATGCTGCTGAAGTCCCGGAGCAGAACGCCGGCCCTGAACAGTTTTCAAAAATGTTACATTACCCGTCTGTCTCTTCAGCCCCGGAGGGGCGGAGGCAGAAGGTTAAGCGGCTGGAGTGCTAACCAGGGTTTCTAGAGAATTATCTTCTGGTGGTCCCAGTTGGAGTCAGTTGTTGGCTTGGGATTTACTTTCCCTTCAACTTCGCTCGTGACTGTCCGCAGTCTCTGTGCTTCAACTTTATGCTTCAGGGGAATCACGGTGGCGAAGGCGGAACTCGATGACGTCAAGGACCGTCTGTTCTGGTCGTACGCAAACCTTGCCATGGCCCACTCGGCAGTAGAGAGCAATCAAGGCAAGTATCGCCCACTGAACTACAAGATACGATCCAGGCTGTTCAGGGGGCTCATGGAAGGATCCATGAACATCAGGTCAATATTTGACGACGAGAAGATCAAAGTGTTGTCCGGTGGGAAGTGCAGTTATTGTGGTTTCACTGAGGATTTGGCCCAAGACCACTCACTTCCACGGAAGTGTGGCGGCCGAGATACGAGTGCGCGATTTAGAGTCGCCGGCTGAAAGACGCGCTCGTGGGAATCCGATAATCATCTCCTGGGCCGATGTCACTTATCCAGTAGACGCGTCGTCCGTCGCCATCTGCATCTTTGAACGCGGCATCAAGATTGGCGCCGTTACTTTCAAGATGCAGTTCTTGCCCGTCTATCTTTGCAATTCGAAAGCCCTGCGATTTGTCTTCGTTGTATAGCCAACGGCCCTGGTGCCGGCCTGAGTCTGTGCGGCCGCCGCCGAACGGACGGTCTGAGGTGACGATTCCATGCTTTGTATCCACCCCGGTAACGGCGCCGATCCCGATGATGAACAGCACATCGCCGAAGTGGAGTTCGGCGCCATTCTCTGTCGAGGTGACGCCTTCGATGGTGTAGCTCGTCTGGTGAAGCTCGTTCCCGATGATCATGACCTTGTCGATGAACGCGTTGCCAGTTTCAGGTGAAGAGTCGATCGTGATCGAGTTCTTGTGTGGATCGATTTTGACGACTTTTCCCTGGGGCGACGCGGACGGTTCTAAAGAAAAGTCCCCGAGCTGAAGTTGGGTGCCGTTCATCACACACGCCCTCTCAACGCCCTTCGGGCCCACCGTGAGCAGCGCGAATTCTGCTGTAACTTTGAGCTTTCCCTGGCCAGTCTCCCATTCGCAGGCTTCATCCGGATTGAGAGAGCTGTGAACGAAATCAACATAGTCGCCTCGACGAATAATCAGCCCGACGGACTCAGGACTTGCATCCTTGCCTTTGAGCTGAGTTACGCTCTCGATCTTTTCGGCATCGCGGAATGGCTCGATGACGGCTGTGTATTTTGAAAGGAGTTCTTCAGCCTGATTGTCCGCCGCGTCCGCTATGACGTTTCGTCCCAACACGTATTGCACGGTGTCAGGGCTACCAGGGATAAACTCCGGCAATCCATCGGCGGCGATGACCTCACTGCACGCTGCCCCCATGGTCATGGTCAATCCCAGATTCTCATCTTGTTTTCGCCAGGTGGCTGACCACGCGCCGGCCGGGTGCATACGCCTCACGTTAGACAGGCCATGATATCCACTTGTTTTCAATGCCGGCTCACCGGGCTCTTCTCCAACTTTGACGTTTTCGCCGGCGAGTGTGCCATTGGCTTGCGCCGGCCCCAGCGTTCCGCCCTTGACCGAAAACTGGTCAAAGAAGGCCGGGCCGTGAAAGCACCAATCGTGCTGTCGACCGCCACGGACTCGAAAAATGTCGATCAGATAGAAATCCTCATCCGAGATTTCAATCATTGCCGTCGTCCGGCGATACAGAGAAGCGAGGCCCGGATATACCGCCTCGGCGGATGCGTCCATCAACTGAATTCCGGGGGATGAGACGAGCGTGTTCAGGTGTCCGCCGTAGCGGTTCTGGTGCGACTGATTGTCGATCAGGACGCAATAGTGTTTGTAGGTGTTGGTCCATCGCCAGTTCCAGAAATCCGGGCGGGTGAAGGGAGTTGGGTATCCGTCGTCAGGCATCATGGGGCGGCCGAAGGCGAACAGTTCGATGTTCAGGCGGTCCTTGTGGCCGTGGCCACCGCTCGCATCTCCGTAATACATGGAGATGCCGCGCCGGCTCTCTCCCTTGCCGCCTTCAAGGATGGCGAGCCCGTAGCCGCCGAGATTGCGTGACCTCAAACCGAGGTCTGAGCCCTGTTCGGCGACGATGCGTTCTACCTCACTGGCATCGAAACGATCTTCCCACAGGCTTTTGTCAGACGCCTTCATCAGACTGAGTGCCTTTGCATATCGCGGGTCTTTATATCGAGTGAATGCTGTGCCCTGCAGTTCCGCGCTCCAGCCCACACGGGAGCTTCCCATCATCGATCCACAATCGCCGATGGATGGAGTGAACTTATCGGCAACGACCATGTCGATTCCGATATCGGCCATCTTTTTCAGTTTGGGATTCGACCAGATATCGACCCCGAGTTTCGGCAGCAGGTTGGCCACCTCATAAAACTTCGAGCACCATCCGGACGCGTAGCTGGGCGAACTCTCGCCGCCGAGACCACCGCGCCAGAAACCATTCCACAAGAGGTCTTCGACGCGCCCCTGGCCGCTCATGAGCCACGTACGCATCTGTTCGGTCGTCGCTCCCCTTTGTGGATCGTTGTTGTCGAGCACGATAGCCAGATGACAGAGCGTTACCTGGTGCGAGCCCATGTTTCCGGCGACGAACCCGCTCATCACATCCTTGACCATGCTGAACAGCATTTTGTTTTCGATGAGTTCAGAAGGCGAGCCGAGCTGCCTGGATTTCAGGAATGCAGCCAGTTCCTCATCTTTGAGCAGGGCCGGGTAAATAGCATCGTAGGCGAGCGCTATCTGAGAATTATTGCCAGTGGACCAGATGTAATCGCTGATACGGCCACGGATGCCTGACAAGCCTTCGTGGTATGCCTGGTTCTCGTAATCGAACCGCTCGTATTCACTGGCTATCTTCGAAAGTATGATCGCACACTTATGAGCGTAGACGGGATCTCCGTTCAGCAGGTAAGCCCTCGAAAGCTGTTGAAGACCGCCCAAAATATCCTGAACCCACCGTTGCCAGAAGATGTAGTAAGCCACAAAAAAATATCGGCGACCGTCAGGGCCTTTCCAACCGAGGCCCTTGTCCACATAGCCTTTGCCCGTCTCGGGCTCGCCCTTCATTCCCCCAGGATTCCAGGGCTCAAAATCGTTGGACGGGAAAGTAGTATCGCAGACCGGGCACTTGAGCTTGAACGGCTGCTTTGGATTCATTATCCAAGGGTAGTGGCCGGCCTTACGTGTGATCTCGTCGCCGCATATCGGACAGTCGTGAGCAATACAGACATTGATGGCGCGTATCTGTTCCGGCGGTGGCACGAAGTTCCACAACTCTTCGTCGGACATTTTTACGAGCCATTCACAGCGCTTTATTGATACTGCTGACTGGTCCCGGGCCCACTGGAATTTCTCCAGCTTTGCGGTGATTCGCGACATCATCTCCGCGTTGTAGTAGGTCCGGCTTTCTTTAGCACAGGTCATGGCAAGAGGGGCGAGAATCAGGATGTAAAGAATTTGGGTGGTGAGCACATTGAATGGTGCGTGTCTCTGAAGCGTGGATTTCCGAGGCGGTCGCTGGCCCCTATTTTTGAAGCCCCCATTCCTTTCGCGCTTCCTCGATGTTGAGGCTTCGTGTGTTTTTGCTCCCGTCATGCGCGATCGGGTTCTTGCCGACCCAACGTTCATCCATCGGATCTTCAACAGGCTGGTAACGGGTGTCGAAAGATAACCGCCACCGATCGGAAATATTTTTGGTCGACGCATGCATGGTGTGCATGGTGAAGATGAGAACATCGCCGGCCTCAAACTTCGAGGTCAGCCATCGGCCCCCAAACTCTTCGGATACTTCGAGAGGGTTGTTCGAGAACGATCCCGGTGTGCCATCGGTATCCACATCCGTTTCGCCGTAAGTCTCGCGAATCCTTTTGAAACTATCCAGATTGTGAGATCCATGAAGTAACGTCAGCGTGCCCATGTCCGGGGTGATGTCCCCCATGGGGGTCCAACAGGTCAGCAAGCGCCGTGACCCACGGCCCATGTACACGAAGTCATAATGCGGGCTGCTCTGACCACCCGGCGAGACACAGCGCATCCATTTCCAGTCAAACGTCCCGGTGGGGCAACCAAAGTAGGTGTTGAAGAAGTCGAAGATCGGCCCCCCTTCCAGGATCGCCAGCACTTCAGGCTGATGGGTAACTGCCTGGAGTCCAGTTCTCAGCGCGGTGCGGCCGCCTTCATTGTAAACGGCATCCATCAGGTCGGTGCCGGGTTTGAATGGATCGGTCCCATTTGCTTCGGCGTATTCAAAGACAACCCTTCGGGCCGCCAGGACTTTCTCGCGGTCGTGCAGACCTCGAATAAGCAGATAGCCGTCTTCCTCCATGCGAGCGTGAAGTGCGGCAGCGTCGCCCATCAGTTCGTTGCTGGCTCTTAGCTCACCAAGAAGAGGGCCGGGGAATTCGAGGTCTTTGTTTCCGAAGCTGATTTTCATGGAATCGTTTGTTCTAGTAGGCCACAACCAAACCTGGGAACGGAGGCGTCTCGCCTCCGCATGGAAGCTAGACGCTTCCGCTCCCAGGAAAGCTCTCCGGGTCACGCGCAGAAGTTCCGAAGTAAATCTCTACAGATCTCTGCTCCCCTGCCAGACGAGTTGGCAGGGGACGCTGCGATCGATCTTGGTAACCACAAGCCGGCAGCTTTGTGACTAAGTCAGGGTTTAAATCTTCCCAAGCGCTTCAAGTATCACGCGTGGCGACATGGGTAGCTGTTTTGTTCTCACACCTGTCGCCCGATAGATCGCGTTCGCAATCGCTGCAGGCGGCGGAACGATGGGAACTTCGCCGACGCCACGCACTCCATACGGATGACCGGGATTGGCGACTTCAACAAGCACCGTATCTATCATCGGAAGGTCCAGTGATGTCGGCATTCGGTAATCCAGGAAGCTGCTGTTCAACAGGTGGCCTTTGTCGTTGTAGACAAACTCTTCGTTCAGAGCCCAGCCGATCCCCTGGACTGCGCCGCCCTGAATCTGGCCTTCGACGTAACTCGGATGGATGGCCTTGCCGACATCCTGCACCGCGGTGTATCGAAGGATATTCACCTTGCCGGTATCGACGTCGACTTCCACATCAACAATATGCGTGGCAAACGCATGGCCCACACCCCCAGGCTGAACCGTCGCGCGTCCAACTACCGGGCCACCGGTCTGACCTGTCTTTGCAGCGACTTCTTTGAAAGTGAAGCTCTTGGAAGTGTCCTTCTTGTTGGTGAAGACTGCGTCTGTGTAATCGATGTCTTCCGGTTCGACTTCCAGCATCTTTGCTGCGCGTTCGGTCATCTGACGCTTTACGTCTTCTGCGGCGTTTATAGAGGCGATGCCTGTGGCGAAGGTGGTGCGGCTTCCGCCGGTGCCGTCCGTGTATCCGATGGTGTCGGTATCCGCGACGTATGGTGTTATGTCTTCGGCTCGGAGACCGAGAGCTTCGGCGGCCTGCATGGCGCAAGTTGTCCTTGTGCCACCGATATCAGGCGAGCCTTCGATGAGTGAAAGCGATCCGTCAGAGATCACATTGAGAATGACCGTCGATTGCCCGCCCCCGTTCATCCAGAAACCGGAAGCGACGCCCCTGCCGCGGTGTTTGCCTTCGAGCGGGGTGTTGTAATGCTCGTGAGACTTTGCGGCCTCGACCGTTTCGAGGAATCCGATCTTTGGAAGTTTAGGGCCATCCGCCCGTAAATCGCCTTCCTTCACCCCGTTCTCAAGACGGAATTCGAGTGGGTCAACTCCAAGCTTTTCGCAGATTTCATCGATAGCCGTTTCGGTTGCCACGGCGGCGTTGGTTCCCCCTGGCGCCCGGTAAGCCTGTGATTTCGGTTTGTTCAGGACCACGTCGTAACCGTCGATAAGTACGTTAGGAATGTTGTAGGGGGCAAGAACGACAATGGCGCCGGCGCCCACCGCGGAGCCTGGATACGCTCCGGCCTCGAAGGCGAGCATCACCTGCGCGGCCACGAGTTTGCCCTCGTTAGTCGCACCTAATTTCACCCTTGTGTATCCGCCAGGCGCCGGGCCGGTAGCGAGGAATTCCTCGGTTCGGCTCATCGTAAATTTCACTGGCCGCCCCGTCTTTTGTGAGAGGACCGCTGCGAGCGGATGCAGATAGGGCACGAACTTGGCGCCGAATCCTCCGCCGATCTCCTGATACATGACTCGCACCTTTGATTCGGGCAGATTGAGGATCTGCGCGGTCTGGCTGCGAATAGCGAAGTGCCCTTGCGCACTGGTCCAGATGGTCAAACTGCCGTCCTCGTTCCATAGCGCAGTCGCATTGTGAGGCTCGATATAGCCCTGGTGAATCGTCGCGGTGTTGTATTCATGCTCGACTATGACATCGGCTTCCGCGAAACCTTTCTCAATGTCGCCTTTCTTATTCTGAAAATGTCTCGCAACATTACTCGGTTTCTCCGACATCTTGCCCAGAGAATTGGTCTTGAGATCGCCGTGCAACAGAGGCGCATCCTCTTTCATTGCTTCCAGCACATCCAGCACGGCAGGCAGTACTTCGTACTCGACCTTGATGAGTTTAAGGGCCTTTTCTGCGATGTGGGGACTTGTCGCGCAGAGTGCGGCAACCGGATGTCCATGATAGAGAACTTTCGCAGGGGCGAGGACATTCGTGCTGGCATCACGGAGATTGACCACGGATTCGCCGACCTCTTCGAGCTTGTCTTTCAATACCGGAAGATCACGGGCGGTCATGGTGGCCATCACGCCGGGTAATTTTTCGGCTTCGCTTGTATCGATAGATTTAATCAGTGCGTGCGCGTGAGGGCTTCGGAGCACTTTGCCGTGCAGCATGCCGGGCAGATGGATGTCGGCGCCGTATCCAGCCCGTCCGGTTACTTTATCCAGTGCGTCGTGACGTATGGGGCGAGTGCCGATGACTTTGTAAGCGTTAGTTGTTTGGGTGTCGGTGGGCATGGTGGCCAGTAAGATGCAAATGGAGGAGAAGAACGATGTATTTCTAACGGAGAAGCCACTTTCTTCAACTGTTCCGTTTAGACCTTAGACCTTAGACTTCAGACCTGAGACCTTAGACCTTAGGAGTCTTTTCATCACTCCATCACTCCATCACTCCATCACTCCATCACTCCACCCCTCCATCACTCCACCACTCCATGACTCCACCCCTCCACCACTCCCACACTCCCACACTCCCACACTCCACCCCTCCACCACTCCATCACTCCATCACTCCATCACTCCATCACTCCATCACTCCATCACTCCATCACTCCATCACTCCACCACTCCCACACTCCCACACTCCCACACTCCCACACTCCATGTCTTCCATCCGTTGACGCCTTTGTGGCCCAGGTTTAACATCCCTCCTCGTGCAACAATGAAGATATCCGGAGTCGAAACGTGAATGCTTGGGAAAGGCTCTGCCAGATTGTCCGGGCGAATTTTCCCTGGCAACGGGCTGACGAACTAATTGAGGAACTGGAGGCGCATTTCAGTTCAGATCCCGAAATTGAATTTGAACCGTCCGTCCGAAGTTCTTATTCGAGGCCTGACACAGGCCGAAATGTCGATCCGAAACTTGCCGGATTCTATGCCAACCTTGAAATTCCTTACGGGGCAGGTGTGGATAAGGCCAGGCATGCATGGAAGAATCTGTTGAAGAAATACCACCCGGATCTTCACCATCACGATCCCGAAGAGCGGCGTATAGCGAATGAACTCACTTCACAACTGACCAGGGCCTATCGAGAGATCGAAAAGGCCCACAACAATTGAGGAGGCCAACATGTCCGACGATATGGACAAGGTAAGAGGTTTTCTTCTGGACCTGGGACACGAGATTGTCCGGGAAGTTCCGGAGGAGGATTTGTTTGTCATCAAGGACGAAGACAAAGGTATCTGCAATATGATCATCGACTGCGAGGCTCCGATGGTCGAAATCGAGCAGTTGATCCTGGAAATTGAAGGATCGGAATCGAATTACAGGCGCCTCCTGCAAATGAACCGGAGCCTCATTCACGGGGCATTTGTGCTCGACGAACAGGGAAGCACAGTGCTGTTCCGCGATACGCTCGAATTGGAAAACCTCGACGGGAACGAGCTCGAAGCAACGTTAAACGCCCTCAGCCTTGCGCTGGCGGAATTCGGTGAAGAACTTCTCTCATTTGCAAAGTAAGGGGACACAAACAATGGCCAGTATTTTTTCAAGATTCTTCAAAATCGGACAGGCAAAAGTCCACAGCAGCATAGACCGGTTGGAAGACCCGATCATCATGTCCGAGCAGGGCATTCGCGATCTTAAACAGGATCTTCAGGATGCCATGCGAAGCCTTGGCAGCGTCAAAGCTCTCGCCATCAAACTGGAGAAGGATTCCAATGACCAGAAACGCCTGGCAGAAGACTATGAACGCAAAGCCATGTCACTCCTGCAGAAGTCCGAAGCCGGCAACCTCGATCCGCAAGAGGCGGATCGCCTTGCTCGCGAATGCCTGTTGAAGCGTGAAGAAGTCATGAAACGGGCGACTGAGGTGACCAAGCAGGCTGCTCAACAGAAGGAACTGGCCGAGAAGCTTCAGTCGCGAGTGCAGGAGATGAAGAGCAAAGTCAGTACTTTTGAAAACGAACTGATCACGCTCAAAGCCAGAGCCAAGACGGCTAATGCCACTCGCAAAATCAATCAGCAGCTCGCCAACCTCGATAGCCGGGGCACGGTCGCCATGCTCGAACGGATGAAGGAAAAGGTTGCTGAACAGGAAGCACTTTCCGAGGCCTACGGAGATATGGCGGATGCGAGTACCTCTGTCGACGATCAAATCAAAAAGGCATTGGAGGTAGGCCCGTCATCGCCTGTTATTGATGATTCTCTCGCTTCCCTGAAGGCAAGGCTGAAAAGCGGAAGCGAGTAAGCAAGAAGACAACTGATCAGAGACAGCACAGAGGAAGCAGGGAAGTAACTGTTCAGCCCACCCACTGATCTCGCAATCTCGGGAAAATCATCAGAGCTACCGGTGACCAAGCTCGTTGGAGTAACGGCTTTATCGCGGTGCCCTAGCAGGCCGGCAATCTTAATTTTGTGCAATTGAGTTGAATGACCCGGCAAAGATTCTTCGTCGTAGTCTTCGTCTGTTTTTAGATCCACCAGGTACGGAGAAGAGACAAAGACTAGGACGAAGACTATGGATGCCCAAAATTAAAATTGTCGGCCTACTAGCTCCGCGAGGGTTCTGAAGACTCCCCGCGGAGCGTGGAGACCACGGTGCAGACCGCGCATCACTTCAGAAGCAGGATATCCCCTTCGTTCATTTGAGGGACGGTCAATTCTGAGAATTCCCCATTCTGTTGAACGTTCAGGTCTCTCTTCAGAGCGCATGAAAATGCCTTGCTGACGTTGCCTGCGCCCCGTATGCGTAATCCCATTGGCCGGTCCAGCTTGAACTTCCAATTGATGAGCACGACAGCAAGTTGACCTGTGTTGCTGTTTTTAAGGAGCACACCTTCGACCATTGGTTCGTCGGCATCGACGACTGGTCTGACACCGGCGGATAGAACGGGCATCGAGATGCAGGCACGTTTTGCCGCGTCGAATGGTTTTCGCTGCATGGTCTCGTCCGCGTATTCGAGTCCAGCGTAGAACGTGGCAAACCATGCGGTGCCCTTGCCTTGCTTGTTCTTGATGAACGCGGGGTGGCCGTCTTCGTATTTCAGAACGACCTCGGCTCCCTTCGCTGCGTCTACCACTTCCCTTCCGACTGCGGGAATGAACTCACACTTCAGTTCGTTCGATGGCTGAATCTTAGCGCCCTTGGCGGGTTCGCCCTTCGGTCGTATGGCGCCAAGGCTGGTAGCGCCATATCGGGGTACGGATGCCCAGGCCTGTGTTTCTATGCGTTTCTCAAGACCGAAAAGCGGGTGCATGAGATCGAGCGGAGAGTCGGATTCATCGGCTGCCATGCCGCGGCCCATGGTGAACAGGGTGCCGCCGTCGTTGACCCACTTTTGCAATTTCATGGCAACGTCCCGTCGGATGTGGTCGCCGCAGATCACGATGACTTTGTATCGTGCAAGATCTTTTTCCAGCAGGAGCACTTCATCCAGAGGATCGACGGGGATATGCGAGTGCATCAAGGCCGTGTAGACCCATTTGCCGTTTTCCCATGACGCCGAGCTGGAGAAGAACTCCGCCGTGCGCGGCCGGACGATGGCGACTTCGGCCTGGTGTGCCCAGTCCGATTCGTAGGTGACCTCTTCGGCGAGGGCGAGAATACGTGAGACCTCGCCTATTTTTTCAAGCGTGGAAAAATTGCCGCCGAAAGTATCGCCCTTGGCCCAGTCGGGGCCGTAGGTGTACCAATAAAGAGATCTGACACCGCGAGCGACGGCTGTCAGGGCACGCTGGACGGGGGCGCCGCGGTGAGGCTTGACGTAGATGGCGAACTGTTTGTTGCGGAAACGGGAGAGGCTGCGGCCAACGTCGCAGAGATAGCTGTCCCACTGCCAGACCCGGCTGTCGCGGTTGGATGTTTCGTATACGAAACCGTTGTCCGCGTATTGGTAGAAATCAAAAAAACCGAGGCTGTGCCCCCCCATGAGGAAGGTGTTTCCCCGCAGCGCGTAGGAATAGATCCAGGACTGACGGGCGGTGATTGAATTCTCCTTGTTTTCGATGGCCTTCTGCTTCTTTGCATTTTCCTCGCCGATGCGTTCCTGGAGCTGTTGGAACAGGCCGGCGGCGGTTTCTGCGTTGAAGCGGCGTGAGTAATACGAGAGGAGATTCCAGCCTTCCGGGGACAAGCGGTGCTTCTGCTCCTCTTTGGGAACCTCCATGACCGAACTGCTCCAGATCAGATGCTTGAGTTTCGCTTCCGCGTCGATGAGTTCTTTTGCGTAGTCCTTTTTGGGCTTGCCCTCGATTTCGGCATCTAGGTCGTCCGCGTCCTTGTCGGCGGCGTTCGTATTCAGATTCTGGACATTCTTGTCCAGACTTCCCTCAGTCTCGGCCTTAAGGGCCTTCGTGGCTGCGTCGACGTCTGCCTCGTACTTGCGTTTTGTTTCCCAGTAGCTGATGGCCCAATAGCCGTAAGTCGCCCGGATATCGGCCCAGTCCGGTGCACCGAAATCTTTGAGCGTGCGGCCTTCGGCTTTTACAAAGTCCTGGAAACCCTTGCGGCAGTAAGGGCAGGAGCCCATGTGCGACTTCCTTTCGGGCGAGCCATCGAAGACAGTTCCGATTTCATCGTTGGTCAGTGCCCAGACTTCATGAAAGGGAATCGCACGGGCGTCAGCCAGCAGAGCATCAACGGCGGCCTTTACGCGGATGGGGATGCCTTCGATGTTTATCGGATGAAAGGGGCATCCGTCCCCCGGGCTTCGCTGCGGTGGTCTGCCGTCAGCATATTTTACACTGTTGATGGGGTAGCCGGTGGTGCTGCTGAAACGTGTGCGGTTTAGTTCTTTGCCGAGACCTTCTCCGCGACGAATCAGGTCGAAGACAAAGGACGCGCATCCGCGAGTTCCATTGATCCCGAGCATTCTCAACACCTGAAACTCTGCGAGCATGGTCGCCTTGTCGGAAGTGCGGCAGCCGTAGCCTGAGCCTTCTTTGTAGCCTGAGCAGTCGGTGACGATGCCGTAGAGTTTTGGGACTGGTTCCTTCGCCCACGGCATACTTTGAATGTGGGCTAATTTTTGATTCACATAGTCGTGCAGGCTGCCGAATTCACTGATGAATTCCGGGGTCGGTTTTCCATTCTCAAGTCGGAAATATGGCAGTACGACCCCGAAGGTGGGCCCGTCGGAACCTGCGACGGTGAATCGCTTGAGTGACTTCTTTCCCTGAAGAAGTTCCACTTCCAGCTCGGCATCCGTGATCGCTGTAGCGGTTTCGTGGCCTTGGAGGGTGACCGTAAGAAAGAGGCGCCCTCTGTCCCTCTTAAACACGGTCAGTGGATGCGGCGTCGACCATGTTCCGGGGTTAAGGTAGTCGTACACCCAGGTATCATCCTGAACGGTAATTCGATCCTTAGGCTTCTCCTCAATCTCGAGGTCGCCGGTGTCAAGTTCGTTCGCTTTGACATCGGCTTCACCCGGAATGATCGGTTTGCTTGGCAGGTACTGGGTAAGTTCGCCGTGGACAGGCTGGCCTCCCAACCCTTCTCCGCCCCATCGCCAGAGGATGCGCGCCGGCTGAGTCGGCTTCAGTCTTGTGACCCGCATTTGGACCAGAAGCGGCTCCTGTTCCTCGGCGAGAGCAAACGTGCAACAGAGAAGAATGGTGCTTAGGCGAAGCATGAAGAAATGTTGCAGATGGCGATTAGTTCATACCAGATCGCATGCGTCAGCCGGCATCCAATGCGCGTCCTGGCCATTCCATTTGACGTTGCAGCCGATCGGGTTGGTGAGAGGCGTACTGATGGGTTTGCCGGCGAGGTGCTCGGTGAGGGTGCGATCCAGATCGTTTACGGACATCTTTGACGAATCCCTGGGAGTGTCGATGCCGCGGCCGGTGTAGATCAGTTTGCGTTGTTTATTGAAGATGAAGAAATGGGGCGTGCGAAGCCCTCCGTATGTCTTGGCGATTTCCTGCGATTCGTCGTGAAGATAATCCCAGGGGAATTTGTTTTCGTTCATGCGCCTGACCATCCCGGCGAAGTCATCCTCCGGATGGACTTGCTTGCTGTTGGAGTTGATGCCAACAAACTTCACATCCCGCCTCGCGAACTTGCTCGCGGTCGCGCTGGTGGAGGCGTCTGAGCCGAGGACATACGGGCAGTGATTGCAGGTGAAGAAGACGACCAGGGTGTCTTCTCTGTAATCGGAGAGCTGATGGTTCTGACCATCTGTGCCGGGAAGATTGAAATCAGGTGCCGTTTCGCCAAGCTGAAGAGTAAATGCCAAAGTTGCCTCCAAATAGCTGCAAGATCAATAGAAAGCTGCAAACTTTCGTCCTACTCTATCCCGCCGCGATTGCCGTTCAATTTGGATTAGACTTTTGACCACAGACTACTGAACCTCTAAACCTCTGAACCTGAATTAAATGAGCATCTGGAGACTTGTCTCGCAGGAGATTCTGCATCGGAAGCTGAACTTTGTTCTCGGTCTGCTGTCCGTTGTCATTGCGGTTGGTGCGCTGTTGTGGGCCATAGCATCCCTGCGGAGTTTTGACCGGGAAACCGAGTCGATCCTGAAGACGACTGACGAGAAAAATCAGCGAACTGTCGAAGCGCTCCAGAAGTCCACTAATGAGGAGATGGCCAAGCTGGAGAATGAAATCCGAAAGATCACCAAGGGGATGGGGTTCAACATTTACATTTTTCCCAAGGAGCAGGATCTTGGCGAGGTTTACTCTGAGGGATACGCGTCAAAGACAATGCCTGAGGATTACGCGACTACGCTGGCAAATAGCAAGGTCATCACGATCAATCATCTTCTCCCGAGCCTGACGCAGAAGGTGAAGTGGCCGGAGCAGGAGCGGACAGTTCTGCTGATCGGCATCCGTGGTGAAGTGCCGATCATGCACCAGGACCCTAAGAAACCGATCATCCATCCCGTGCCTGATGGGGAGATGGTGATGGGGTACGAGCTGCACCGCAGTCTGAATTTGAAAGCGGGTGATACCGTGAAATTTCTGGGCGGCGAATACAAAATTCAGAAAACGCATGAAGAGCGCGGCTCGGTCGATGACATCACCATCTGGATGCCGCTGAAAGAGGTGCAGTCGATTCTCAAAATGGAGAATCGCATCAACGCCATCCTCGCCCTTGAGTGCAACTGCGCGACCACTGATCGGCTGGGCGAAGTGCGGCAGGAAATCGCGAAAATCCTGCCCGAAACCAGGGTCATTGAGCAGGGCAGCAAGGCCCTGGCGCGCGCTGAGGCTCGAAACCTCGCCGGGGCCACAGCAGCGAAACAGATGAAGGAAACCCGAGAGGCCGGACATGCCCAGTTAGAGGCACAGAAACAACAGCGGGGCAGTCTCCGGGCAGAACGCGAATCCTTTGCGGCTGTCCTCGTGCCGCTGGCCGTGCTGGTCTGCGCGGTCTGGATTGGGTTTCTGACTTTTGCCAATGCGAAGGAACGCACTTCAGAGATTGGGATACTTCGGGCGATTGGGATCAGTTCGACGAACATTCTTCTGATTTTCCTGCTGAAAGCTTTTATGGTGGGATTTTCAGGCGCTCTGCTGGCGAGCGTTCTGGTGATGCTCGCAGGGGCAACGTCTCAGGAATTGAGGGGTGTCGAACTGGGAGCGGTGATAGTACTGGCGCCAGTTATCTCATGCGCGGCCGCATGGCTGCCCGCGCTGATGGCCGCACAGCAGGATCCGGCTTTGGTGCTCCGGGAGGAATGAGAGGGACGGTTGATGGTTGATGGTTAATGATTTATGGAAGTCACCGTTCGACCGTTAACTTTCATCTACTAACCATCTGAACATGTCGCAGCCCAATATCATTTTCCTCCACTCCCACAATACCGGCCGTTATGTTCAGCCGTACGGGCACAACGTGCCGACCCCAGCGATTCAGCGACTCGCTGAGGAAGGGGTGCTCTTTCGCAATGCCTTCGCCGCGGCCCCCACCTGCTCACCGAGTCGGGCCAGCTTCCTGTCCGGGCAATATCCGCACAACTGTGGCATGCTCGGCCTGGCCCATCGCGGCTGGGGTATGGATCACAGTCGCCATATTGTGAAAACACTGGGCGAGGCTGGTTACTTCACCGCGTTGTGCGGCATTGAGCATACCGTTCCATTCAAGGGCGGGGCCCACCCGTACGAGGGGTATGACTACGCAATTGAATCCCAATCCAGCAGAGCTGAGAGCGTCGGGCCTGCGGTGGTTGAGTTTCTGAAGGCAGCGCCTCAGCAGCCATTCTTTCTGTCCGCCGGCCTGAACGAAACCCACCGCCCTTACCCTTCCGCAGAACCGGACAAATACCCCGCGGAAGATCCGAGATACTGCGCGCCGCCCCGGCCGTTCCCGGATACACCCGTGACCCGGCAGGATATGGCGGATTTCAAAGCATGCGCCCGCATCATGGACCACTGCTGGGCCCAGATCCTTGACGCGCTCGATGAATCGGGCCTTACCGAAAACACACTCGTCTGCTGTTTTTCGGACCACGGGCTACAGTGGCCGCTGAATATGTGCAATCTGACAGACCATGGCCTTGCGGTCTATATGGTCATGCGAGGCCCTGGTGGCTTTGAGGGGGGCAAGGTCGTCGACGAAATGGTCTCCCTCATCGATCTCGTTCCCACAGCCTGCGATCTTGCAGGGGCAACCATTCCTGGCTGGGTCGACGGCGTTTCCATCCGCCCACTTGTGAACGGCGAAGTGGAAAGCCTGCATGACGAGCTCTTCGGCGAGATCACCTACCACGCTGCTTACGAGCCTAGCCGCAGCGTTCGCACCAAGCGGTTTAAATACATTCGTCGCTATGACGGGCGGGATAAACTCGTCCTGCCAAACATTGACGATACCCCGAGCAAAGAGGAAGTGCTGAAACACGGACTCGCAAATGAAAAGCGACACCAGGAAATGCTCTTCGACCTGTTCTTCGATCCAGATGAAGTGAATAACCTGCTCGACAGCCCAGCTCACACGAGCGTCCTCGCGGATCTTCGCGCACGTCTCGATCTCTATATGAATGAATCAGACGATCCCCTTCTCGGAGGCCATGTTCGCGCCCCGAGTGGCGCTATGTTTAATAACGTGGACGGGTTTTCACCAAGGGATGAAACGATCATTGCGGAATAGGGGAGAGGGTGAATGGTTGATGGTTAATGATCATAGCTCATTAGCGGATGGAATCGGGCTCGAACCAGCATCCGCCAGACATCTTCCATTCCTTACGTTGACTTGATCCGACCAGACGGTTTAATTAGCCCCTCTTTCTGACCTTGGCGTCCCACCTTACCCTCACGATAGAACCCTTTCTATCCCATGACCTTAGAGGCCAGGCAGAAGCCATGAAGGCTAAAGAAGAAGACAGGAGGTCTTCGGAGTCCAAGATGGCCTGACTCCACCGGGTTTTACCCATCCCTCGCCGCCGAAAAGATTCGGCACATCTAACCCGCAGCCAACACAACTCCACCAGGAGCCGTGGTTCGCTTTCGAAAACTTTTAAACTTGTATATTGTGTGCCCGTCACGGACAGACACTACAGGTCGTGATTTGCACCCTATCCACTGACACGGAGCAGACATGCATCTCGAAAAGATGGAACTTGTCGGATTTAAGTCGTTCGCCGAAAAGACAGAATTCCAGTTCAACACCGGCCTTACCTGCGTCGTTGGCCCGAACGGATGCGGCAAGAGTAATATCATCGATGCCATCAAATGGGTCATGGGCGAACAGAGCGTCAAGTCATTGCGAGGCTCGTCCATGACGGATGTCATCTTCAGCGGCACGACCCATCGCAAGCCGCACGGATATGCCGAAGCGTCGCTCATATTTTCAAATACGAAAAACATCCTGGACATTGATTACGACCAGGTGCGGGTGACGCGCCGGCTCTACCGGACCGGCGAGAGCGAATATTTTCTGAACAAATCCAAGTGCCGTCTGCGTGATTTGAAAGAACTCTTCATGGGGACAGGGGTCGGCAATAATGCCTATTCGGTCATCGAGCAGGGCAAGATTGACGTATTGCTCCAGGCCAATCCGCAGGAACGCCGCATCATCTTCGAAGAGGCCGCCGGGATCAGTAAATACAAGGCGAAGAAGAAAATCGCGCTGAACAAGCTCAATCGCGTGGAAACCAACCTTGTCCGCCTGAGTGACATCATCAATGAAGTTCAGCGGAACATGAAAAAGCTGCAGGGCCAGGCCGGCCGGGCTCGCAGATATCGCGAATACAGTCAGCAACTCACCGAACTGAAATCACGATACTTTCTGCACCGCTTTCACGTCCTGACGAGCGAATTCAAGCTGCTTGACGCTCAGGTAAGAGCAGGCGAAGCCAATGTCGGGAAGAAGCAGGCAGAAATCGAAATCCTGGAAGCCGAGACGGAGCGGCAAGGGATTGAAAATATCCGGGTTGAGCAGTCTTTAAGGGAAAAGGAATCCCTCCGCACTGAAGTTCAGGGCCGTATCCAGAACATTGAAAATGAGATTCAGCGCGCGACGGATCGACTCCGGGAGTTGGAAGACTCCCGCCAGAATTTCAGCAAAGAAATAGCAAACACTTCCAGCCGGCTTCAAGAAGCAAAGTTCGAGTTACTCAAGGCTATAAACGAGCTCGAACAGGCCGAGTCTGGAATCAAGCAGCGCGCCCATTCCCTCGAAGAGAATCAAGCACAATCCAAGGGGCTTAACGAACGTGCAAGCACGATCAGCCACCAGGTGAATGAGCTGAGGCAGCGCCACTTGGATTTGATGAACGAGCGCACCCGCCACAGTAATGAGCTTGCCTCCCTGCGAACCCAGTACAAGGCCATCGAGGTACAGGTGAAACGTCTCCTCGGGCGGCGCGAACAGGTTCAGCAGGAACAGGCGGAGCTGAAAATGCAACGCCGTGAACTGGAACAGGCTATTCACGGGCTGAAGATACAGCTTGAAGGAAAAGAGGCCCGGCTTGGTGAAGTGAATGCAGAAGTTGGAGGGCTCGAAGAATTTCTTGCAGGGCTCGATGAACGGTTGGCCGCGCAGAGGGACAACCTCACCAGCAAAGAATCCCGCGGCGAAACCCTGCAGGCGTTGGAGCGGAGACGCGAAGGCATGGGTACCGGAGTCAAGCAGGTGTTGAACGCGGTGCAGCAAGATCAGCTCGCCGGCATCGTCGGTACCGTATCCGAACTTCTTGAAGTAGACGTCGAACACGCCCTCGCCATTGAGTCAGCACTGGCCACCGCCGCGCAGACGATCGTCACCAGCGGAACCGAAGAGACCCGGGCGGCGATCGACTTTCTCCGAAAGGATGATCGAGGCCGGGCCACATTCTTCCCCATGGACCGAGTTTTTGGCAACGGCAATGGTCAACCGCCAATTATCAATAATCCCAATTACCTCGGCCGCGCCAGAGACTTTATCCGCGCCAAAGAGGAACACCTCCCTTTGATCAACCAGTTGCTCGCCGGAACCCATGTTGTCAAGGATTTCGAAACCGCCTTGGAACTCGCTCCGAAGTTTTCACCCACTTCGCGCCTGGTCACCCTGGAGGGTGACGTCATTGGAAGTTCGGGGCCGATAACCGGAGGGGGCAAGGTGGATCGGCTGGGCATCATCTCGCGAAAGAGCGAGCTCCGAATGCTCGAAAAACAGATCGCTGAGATTCGCCAGCTCATGGAACAACTTTCAGGTGAGCGAACCCAGACAAACGATCACCTGAACGAGCTCCGAAAGGAGCGCGAATCCACCCGGGAAGCCATCACCGACCTCACTATGTCGGTCAGTGAAAATAACACCAACCTCGAAACCGCCGTGCGAGATTCGCAAGACCTGGAACAGGAAGAACAGGTGATTGCGAGTGAACTGGACGATTACAAGAAACAGCTCGATCGCAGTGAGGAGGAGGCCAAGAACCTCTACAGCCTTATTGAGCAAGTCGACGCGAAGGAGCAGCATGTCAAGATTGATCAGGAATCTCTGATCGGAGAAATGAAGGGGATCGAGGGCAGGAGGGAGTCGCTGCGGGAGATCATTACTCACCTGAGTGCCGAGCTTGCCTCCCTGCGACAAAAGATCGTTGGCCTGAAGGTGAACGCCGCACGCAACCGAAGTTCAATTCAGGAAAACAAAGATCTGCTCATCTCACGGCATAAGCAGATTGAACAATGCGGCAGCCGGTTGGACGAAAGCCGTGAGTTGATTCGTAGCAGCGAAACGGCCCTGCAGTCCTTATTTAAGGAATTGGCGGTGCACGATGTCACCGTCCGGGAAGAGCACAACAAGCTCAACGGAATTCGTCAGGAACAGGACAAGAATAATGTCAGCCTGCGCCAGGCCGGTCATGATCTGCGTACGATGGAAGAGCAGACCAACAAGCTCCGGGTCAATCGCAGTGAAGCCGAAATTCGGAGGGAGAAACTGATGGAGCAATCTCAGTCCGAGCTAGGGCTCGACCTGCCTGTGGTCTACAAGCAGAGCGATTCGGAGGAGAGTGAAGGCGAGGATTGGAATGCCATAGGGGATGACGTAAAGGGTCTTGAAAGTCGCATTCGAAACCTTGGAAACGTTTACGAAGACGCGATTGAAGAATACGAAAGAGAAGAGCTCCGCTATCAGACCCTGACCAGCCAGGAGGCAGATCTGCTCGAAGCCAAGAAGAAGCTTCAGGAGATTGTCCGCAAGATTAATCGCACAAGCCGCCGGCTCTTCGAAGTCATGTTCACTGCAGTCCGCGCCAACTTCCAGGAGCTTTTCACCAAATTGTTCGGTGGAGGCAAGGCCGACATCTTTCTTGAAGAAGGCGTCGACATCCTTGATGCCGGCATTGAGATTGTGGCTCGCCCTCCAGGCAAATCCGAGAACACTGTCCTTTCGCTGCTTTCCGGTGGCGAAAAGGCGCTCTGCACCGTCGCCCTCCTCTTCGCTATCTTCAAGGCCAAGCCAAGCCCTTTCTGCATCCTCGACGAAGTCGATGCTCCGCTCGATGAGAGCAATATCGACCGATATGTTTCCATCGTGCAGGAGTTCAACGCCAAGACGCAGTTCATCATTGTTACCCACAGCCGCCGCACCATGCGCTCCGCCGATGTCATCTACGGAGTCACGATGCAAGAGCCGGGAGTGTCCACCAAAATTTCGGTGCGGTTTGAAGACTACGATGAGCATGTCGGCCTGGAATAACGGCAGGGCTTTGAGTGGAGCGCTCGGCCCGAGGTCACCTTCTGCAGCAATCCAACACTCCGACACTCCGGCCCGAAGCGACGGAGAGATAGGCCGAGCCCACCCCTGTTGGAGCAAAATCCAGCGATGTAGAACTAAACGGCTGTCAAGAGTTTTCTGGTCACGGCGGCTGGAATGTCTCTTTTGCGCGACTCGCCCACACAGGTATAATTTCCTCTCTCAGCACGGGGAACTCTGACAACCAGATTAGAAATTAACCTCTGCTATGCTCGTGAGCTGACGCCAGTCTTTAAGAACCGATGCACATCCGCCGGGAACTCGCGCTGGTGATGGAACGCAAACCTTCATTGGAAGCGTGAAGTAATCATTCGAGTGCCCACCTTAGGAAAAGGGTTCGGAAGACGCGCCACCACGGTATATGCGGAGGTTTTTTTATGTACGCGTGGGGTGGATTCGGGATTCAGGATTCACCATCAACCATCTCTCCAGCCTTGCCATTCCTGCCTCCATCGAAATCGCCGGCTCATAACCCAAATCCTTCTTTGCTGCGCTGATATCAAACCAATGGGCGGTGGATAATTCCCTGGCGAGAAATCGAGTCATGCGCGGTTCACCTTTGAGTCCAAACAGGCCGTGGACTGTCTCCAGCAGCCAGCCTGCTGCGTAAGCCATCCCCGGCGATATGGATTTCTTTACTGCCGGAACTCCCCCGGCATCAAGGATCTGATTAACCATGTCCCAGAGCGGAATGGGTTCATCATTCGTGATGAAATAAGCCTTGCCTGCCGCTGTCGCACCGGGCGCCAGAACATCGGATGCGAGTAGATGCGCGTCCGCCGCGTTGTCCACGTAAACGCAATCGACCTTACATTCGCGATGACCAATCCGGCGTAACTGGCCGGCCCGGCCCCGGGCAAGAATGCGGGGGACGAGATGGTTATCCCCTGGCCCCCAGATCAGGTGGGGGCGAAGTGAGACGGTGGCCAGTTCCTGACTGTTGGCCGAAAGCACTTTTTGCTCGGCTATGGCTTTAGTTTTTGGGTAGTGGGCTTCGAAATGTTCGGGATACGGAACGGACTCGTCGACGCCTTCCATATCCTGTCCATTGAACACGACGCTAGGTGAACTGGTGTAAATAAGTTTCGGCACTCTGTTCTGTTGGCAGGCGGACAGGACATTCTCCGTGCCGGTCACGTTAGTCTGATAAAACTCTTGATAAGAGCCCCAGACGCCGGGCCTGGCCGCGACGTGAAAAACTGCATCGCAGCCATCGGCGGCATGACTGATGGCTTCCGCATCTGTCAGATCGCCCTGAATATGTTGGGTGCCGAGCTTTTCAAGTTCGGTGTAGGAACGTCTCGAAAAGCTCCTGACCTCATCCCCGCGTTCCACCAGTTTGCGCACGATGACGCTGCCCAGGAAGCCGCCTCCGCCGGTGACCAGGGCTTTCATCGCAATTGCTCCTCGGCCCACACGGCCAGTTTCTCTCGAAAGATTTTTGCGTTGTGCCGGATATCGACAGGAAAAGATGAGTGTTTCAAAAAGGTCTGGATCGGGCGGGTGTGCTCATACTGCTCGCCAAGCTTCTGAAGGTCGGACTGTACGGTGGACCAGTCGCCCGCCCCTTCCTGTAACTCAACGCAAAGCACCGGTCTCTGTTGGCCAGGATTGCCCACCCCAACCAGTGCTGTTCGAAACACTTTGTTGTGGACGTTAAACACCGCTTCGCAGCACACCGTGAAAAGGGTTTCAGAATCGGTCTGCACTCGATGCGCTTTGCGCCCGCAAAACCAGAGCCGGCCTTTTTCGTCGAAGTAGCCGAGGTCGCCCATTCGGTGAAAGACTTCGTCGTTCGAACCGCGGGTGTCCTTTATCTTCGCCAGCAGAGTCGATTCCTCCCGGTTGTGATATCGGCGGGTCACCATCGGGCTGCGAACTGTAATCTCTCCAATCTCACCATCTGGAACTGGAAGATCCTCCGCCCATTCTCCAATAGCCTCGTCTGTGATCCGGATCACAAAAACTTCGGCCTCATCCACGGGGCGACCCACGCAGACTCCCTTGCCTTTGTCGGTGGCCTTCCGTGTTTCACCCAGGATTTCCCTGCTGCCGATGGATGCGACCGGTAGTGACTCTGTCGCGCCGTATGGGGTGTGTATCTGAGTTCCTTCAGGCAGCAATTTGCTGAATTGTTCAAGGACTTCCGACGGTACCGGTGCCCCCGCCGATATGACCCGCTTGAGAGAATCCAGCTTTTTTCCTGCGGCCTCATTTGAAAAAGCCACCCGGCGAATCAGTGCTGGCGAGCCGAACATGTTGGTCACTTTAAATCGCTCGATGGGCTCTAGAATATTCCTCGGCTCGACGAAGGCCGGCCGCGTGGCGTCCATCTCAGGGATGATCGCGCTCATACCCAGCGCGGGATCAAACAGCGCGAAAAGGGGAAAGGTCGGCAAATCAATTTCGCCCGGCTGGATGTCATAGAGCATCCGCAGTGCCTTGACCTGCGCAGTGAAATTTGAATGAGTGTAAACCGCTCCCTTTGGCACACCGGTACTACCACTGGTGAACAAGATGGCGGCCGTATCTCCGGGATTTGTATCGGGCATCTTGTATGCACCAGCCGCCTGCCCAAGTTGTCTGATCTCTGGGAGCGAATAGCCGCCCCAGAACCAGCGTCGCCCGACAGTTACCAGATGTTTCAGTGTCTGCCTGGCCCATCCCAGGGTCACCCTTGCCGCGTGCGCTTTTGAAATTCCAACAAAGGCGTCTGGCTCAGCTTCCCGAAGGCATTGTTTCAAGTTGTGAAAGCCCATCCCTGGATCAACAAACACCGGCACCGCGCCGGTCTTAAAAATGGCGAACGTGAGCGCGAAGAACTCCAGGCTCGGTTTGACCATCAGGACTGTCCGAACTCCGCGGCGGATCCCGATCTGTTCGAGGCCTCCGGCGAGAAGGTCGCTCTCACGGTTCAGCTCATCAAAGCTGAGCTGGGCATAATTCATCTGTCCGTCAGGGCCTCGGCGGATCGGGCAGGCGACCGCGAGCGTTTCCGGCTGCTTTTTTGCCATAGCGGGCAGGTGTGCTGCTATGTTGGTGAAGATTTCTTGCTCGATCCCAACGGGCATCGCTGCTGGTCTCCTGTCCAATTCGATTCTGGATTAGGTCGCCCAATAATCTACGATTCAGGCCAAGGTACTTAATAGTTCAGGAGCTTGCATATGGGCAGAATAAGAAAAGAAATCGGAGTGTCCGGTCGAAGGCACTGGGCACTGTTCGATTCGGGGGCCCGGAATACATATGTCACGCCTCAGGCGGCTGAAGGGATGGCAGTCAGGGACCTACCGGAACAGCAGACCACCGGCTTGGGCGGTAAACGTCATCAGATCCATCAGGCATGCCTTCTCTTTGCCGAAGTGGATGGCCACCGGGTGCAAACCAATGCGAATGTCGTTGATGAAATTGGTATGGACGAGAATGGACGGCAGATTGATGTCTTCCTGGGTGCACTGGCCATGCAGCAGTGGGGGATAGGTCTTGATCTCCAGCATGAAGAGTTATATTTCAGACACTACACACCTGATTTTGTTGAATTCAGCGACTTGTAGATTTGGTGCCCGGCTCAGCTCAGTCCAGCCACTCTGCCGCTTTCTGGGCTGCCTCGTTGTAGACCCTGGTGAAGGGCGCGCCCGCCTCGCTCGCGAGTAGTTTGCAATCTTCATATTCGGGAGTTGCTTTCACGATGCGGCCTTCCATCCGGCCGATCTTGATTCGGACCTGTCCATACGACGTTTCAGCAGGCCGAGTCTCTCTGGAAAGTTTCCTTCTTTGCACCTGGTAACGACGAACGCCGAAGGTAGTCGTTTCCTCAAGAAGAAGGGTTTCAATCGCGTCGAGAGAGTCCGAATCGACAATAACACTGAGCAGAACCGCCGGCCGATTTTTCTTCATTTGAATTGGCGTGGTGTAGACATCCAGCGCACCAATTTCGAAAAGTTGTTCCGCTACGTATCCAATAGCCTCGGCAGAGATGTCATCGAGATTTGTCTCGACTATCCAGACCTGGTCTTCTTCCTCGGAACTCTTCGATAAAAAGTCGCCGATGAAGACGCGCAGCAAATTGGGCTGTCCGTGAAAATCACGAGTTCCAGCACCGTAACCCGTGCTTGTTGAGGTGAATCCGGGACGTGGCCCGAAGCTCTCGGCAAGGGTGACCAGGATCGCCGCTCCGGTTGGGGTCAGCAATTCCTTTTGGATATTGCCGGCACGAGTAGGAACTCCCTGAATGAGTTCGGCTGTGGCTGGTGCAGGAACCGGCATCGTGCCATGCGCGCAATGGACGTGACCGGAGCCGGTGACGAGCTCGGAACAGTAGATCTCATCAATCCCAAGAATTTCGAAGCCGATGCAGGCGCCAACGATATCTACGATGGCATCCACCGCGCCAACTTCGTGAAAGTGTACCCGCTCGACGGTCGAGCGATGAACTTTTGCTTCAGCCTGTGCGAGCCGTGTAAAGATCTCAATGGACTGTTCTTTGACGCGACTGGAGAGAGGAGACTCTTCAATAATCTGCTTCACATCGCCGAGATTTCGATGCGAATGGTTATGCGTGTGTTCATGGTCGTCTCCCGCATGATCATGATCATGGCTTTGTGCCTGATCGTGCAGGATGACATTGAATTTTGTGCCGCCGATTCCGCTGCGCAGGACTTGTTCTTCTGAAATGTCGTATTCGTCAAGATTCAGTTTTGACAGTTGCGCCTGGAGCGCTTTGAAATCAAGTCCCGCATCCAGCAGCGCCCCAAGAATCATGTCCCCGCTTGCCCCAGAGAAGCAATCAAAATAAGCGAGGCTCACTTCTTGTCTCCAAAATACTTTATGCCCATCTGGACCATCTCTGCCGCGTTGTCGCCGATGGTATCGAGTTTTTTTTCTATGAGCCTCATTTTGGTTTCCAGCCTGATGATAATCCACAAGACAAGCAAGAAGACCAGGGAGACGATCGTCGCCATCGTTACGAAGAAGTTTTCACCGCTCATCCCAAGGATTTGGTTCATCGTATCTCCTCCGAATCGGGACTCGAATGAAAAGTTTGCTGCACAGTTTTACGCCAGGAGTGAAAGGAATCCAATGGGAAAACTTGGGTAATACATAATACGTAATACTTATCACTCATTACTCATTACTCTCGCGTCTCCCCAAGCCGCGCTACCGAAGAGCCAGGAGGCGCCTCCGCCCTCCACCTGCAGTTCCAGTTTGTCTATGCCGGTAATATCGACCTCAATTCTGTCTGCTGCATGATCGGAGTTGAGCCATTCCGAGCTCCAGATAGTGCGGCCGTCTCCCTTGACGCTGAACTTGAACCATTTCCGGACATCTAGTTCCAGGCCTTCCGGGTCGGCGCCGATGTCCGCTACTAATTTGGTGTATTTGGCTTTGAGTTCATATTCGACAAGTGAGGGAGGCCGAACGCCCAATCCCGAAGAGTAGAGCTTCTTGCCGATGTGGAGGGGGCGGCCTTCGAAGCTGCGGTCGATGCTCAGGGGGCCTTTACGCTGCCTGATACGTGCAGGAAGTAACCGGGAGAGGGGCAGTGGGCCTTCGCCGGCTTCATCGGTGGAGGTGAATTGCGGCAAATTTTTTATGTTCACTGTCGCCCTGCTTTGTTCGTTCCCCCGCCAGGTGGATTTGGGATCGATCTGCCAGTTGGGGCCGAAGAATCCGGAAATCAGCATTGTCTCTGGTTTGCCGGATCGTTGATCGAAGATCGCAAAATCGAACCAGTTCCAGCCATCAAAGGGTTCCCACCCGGTCGCGTTACCGAACCGTCCGCCAATCTGCCAGACAGTGAACGGGTCGGTTGCTTCGGTGACTACAACATAGTGATCGGGCTGTAGGGGGTTCGGGTAACACATTCGATAACCGATGCTTTCGCCCTTGAAGATTTCGCCCCCGAACTCATAGCCACCCTCCACCGCTTTGATAGGCAGAGCCTGGGCAACCCGTGCTGTGATGGCATTTTCTTTGGAGCCGCCGAACAGAAAGAGATTCAGGGATTCAATGTCTTTGTCAGTGATATCCACATCCGCTTTTACACGCGGGTAGATACGAAACTTTTCTTCCCAGTTGATAGCCATGGCTTCGGCTTCGGTCCGGTTCATCCTGTTCCAGACCGCTTTGTCTGAGACCGTTCCATAAACAATGATAAATGGCGAGCGAAGTGCATCGTCAACAGGGCCTTCAAGCGCGGGTTTCTTGGAAAGTTCTTCAGGGTGGGCTTCTGCCTCCTGCCATTTGCTGTTGATCCTGGAGAGATGGAGCTCTTTTTTGGGCGTGCCTGAATACGCGAGGGCATCGTCCACCATTATGTTGAGGGGCTTGGAAGGCTTCTCCGGCAGGTGTTCGGTGAGCACGGTGACCGCAGAGACGTTTCCTGATTGGTAAACAATTCGTCCGCCGATCTGCACCGGGTTGCCGGTAGTAAGGCGGACCAGGGAGGGCGAAATCTGTTCGCCGGCAACTTCACCGAACATTCCCCAGTGTTCGAGCTGGTTCACGCGAAGCCAGTAAGCACCGGAATAGCGCAGGCGAGGGGTGCGCCAGTGTACCTTTGCCGGTCTTGGATTGCGGCGATGGCTGAACATCCACTTCCAGCGCTGGTCGTAAAACTCCTTAGAAAAACCGCCATGCCCAATATCAGGGATTTCGTAATAGAGGGGCTTTGAGCCCAGGGCGAGCAGCCTGGCAATCATCCGCTGAGAATGCTCGACACGAACTACAGTGTCGATCTTGCCATGCGCGCACAGGATGGGAATGTTGGAAAGGTTGGGTGCGTAATGGAACGGACTGTTCACCTGCTGCAGGTAACTATAAAGATCCTTAAAAGTTTCCGGCGGCTCGGGCTTCTTGCGGTCGACGTAAAAGACTTCATTGTCTGTATTGCCCATGACCGGGGAAAGGCATGCGAATCTGTCCGGAAATTTTGCGCCGATGTTCCAGGTGCCGGTGCCGCCCATGGAGCGCCCTTCGAGGATGATCCAATTGGGGTCGATGTTGTAGTCTTTCTGCACCTCTTCGATTGTACGAAGGACATCCTCTTCCGCGCCCCGCATGTAATCGGTGCTGCCTCGCCCCTGAGGAGCGAGCATGATGACACCCTCAATCTGATCGGTGGGGAAGCCAAGGAACGGCCGATGCCCGCCGTGGCCGTGGAGTTGCACCAGCAGTGGATACTTGACAGCGCCCTGGTAATTGGCCGGCACAGATACACTGTAAGTCTGCAGGGAGTCGTCAACGGGCGAGTAGTAGCTGCGCAGGAACTGTCCGCGTTTTTTCGGAAACGGATTTCTGCCTTCTTCCAATTCCTGAAGGTCTTTGCGGACCGAATAGAGAACCCATTCGACGTACTTTGCGGTCCTGTGAAGCAAGCGACGGCGGCCCATGGGCATGATGTAGTCCGCGTAATCCAGATTACTGAGCATCCACCCGAGTTCCCGGTTGAACTTGCTATCTTGAATGGCTGCATTTACGGAATCGCGCAGAGACCTCAGCTTAACGCGCAAGTCGGTGGAGAAGACAGGCCGATGAGTTCGCAGGTCGTTGTAATTCTCGAGCGTTTCTTTCTTTGCTTCTTCGATCTCTTTCGTGCGCGTCGGCGCTACCAGAGTGATCGCAAAGATGTGGATGCGCCGCATCAGGGGCAGAGTGATTGAATGCAGTTTCTTCTTCGAATCAAGCCTGAGCCGCTGAACCCATAAACGGCACTTGATGGGTTCTTTCACCATTTCGCTGGTCGCTGGATTCCAGGTGTACCGGTAGGGGTATTCTGCAGCGACGGTCTCGCCGAACTTCGCCTCCCCGCACCAGTCAGAGAAGCCCACATTGTATACAAAACTTCCTTCTGCGTAGCCGACCACGAAACCGCCCACTTGATGGCCGTTTTCAGCAGCCCCGAGGATGTAGGCGTCGGTGTAATTGCCTTCCTCGGCCTTCAACCACTGGCCGTTGCAGGCAGTGTTGTTGAATTCGCCTTCGAGCTGGGAAGTGAACAGGAAGTCCACCTCACGGTCTGCTTTTACGCTCAATACCGTTCCGGGCAGCGGCATCTCAAGGCCGGGAAAGGCCGAGCCTGGCAGGTCGGGTGGATGATTCGGGCAGTCGAAATTGCCGTCCTTGATATTGGGTGGCATAGCGATGCCATCGTTATTGCAGATGCGCAGGATATCGAGTGGTACCTGCTCTGGCCTGGCCCACTGTGCGTGGGCCGATGTGAGGGAGAACGACAAGAGCAGGATCAAGGTGCGCATGCACGCTATCCTAGCCTGCGTGGGGGTAAATTTCTTCAGTTTCCCGAAATTCGTGACACTCCCTGACAGCTACCGTTTTCTTCTTATGAGATCCGAATCCAAGCAAAAAAAGCCCCGAGAGCCGTAGCTCTCGGGGCTTTTCTGGTTGTTTGGTGTCGCTTATTCAGCGCCCTTCGGCACTATCCACCCCTCGACATATTTGTGGGCGTGTGCCTTCGAATCCTTTCTGATTTTCTCAAAGACAGGATTCAGTGTTTTTGGCTTTTGAATCTGTTTTTTTGATTTTGTCTGCTCCACTATATGCGTTCCTCCGTGTAAAGGGTTGTCTTATAAGCCGCCGAATTATAACGGCGGATCAGTAGGGTTCAAGGCTATAAATCGAAAGTATTTTGCTCACCAACCGGCCTTTCAATCTCGAAAAAATCATCGAAATTACAGGTGGCCGAGCTCGTTGGAATAACTGCTTGATTCCATGTCAATTCCAGGGAGCAGCCTACGAGCAGCCCTGTTAGTGCGCCAGGCGCGCTTTTCCTCGGCATGCCGCTTTGTGGGCGAACTCGAACAACCCGAGATCGAGCAGGAGATTCTTCCCGGGCACCCCGCGATGTGGATGTAGCCAGGAGTGCAGCAGCGACCAGACCCCTTCGGTGGCAGGGAAACAGATTCAGTCTCATGAATAATTACCACGAAGCATTCAGTGATGAATGGACGCAATTCCAGCGGCCACAGGGGTTGAAGACCCCTTCCTAATGCAACCTCGAATTTCAAGAACAAAAAAAGGCGTCCAAGATCAGCTTGGACGCCGTTTACTTAATTTCTTCACATCCCTTAATCTTTTCGGCGGCGGAGGCCCCTGATGCGCTCGATCCGGCGGATATTACGAACTCGTTCACGATTCTCGCGACGGCGAACCGCAGAAGGTTTTTCGAAAAATTTTCTCTTTTTTATCTCGCTAATGATGCCTTCTCGCTGACATGTCTTTGAAAAACGTTTGAGCGTAATCTCAAAGTTATCCCGACTTTCCACATTGACACGAATCACTAAAAACCTCTTTTCTGCCCATCTGTTGCTGATTCAGGGCTATTTACTTAGGAAATTTGGTTCGGTTTCTAGCCACTCAGGCCCCCTTTTTCTGGCCAGAAATCCGCAACTGGCGCGAAGAATACCAATTGGCTTTCCGGCTGCAACTCTAGGTAAAGCCGTTTCAGGCATGGGTCGTACATCTTCTGTATATAGTATGACCAGCGGTTTTCAATCTACGTAAACCATTTATTTGAAACGGTTTGAATGGTGGCGCTTCGCTCTTTGCGGGATTTACGTGTAACCCGTCAATGGTATTGGGAAAATACCAGCGCTCGCGGGCATGAGATGCCAGATCTGTTCGGACCACTCGATATCAAAAGAACTGTCGCCAGCCTAGAGTCCCTAGACTCATCTTTCCTGATGAATCACGATTGTGGCCCTTGTCGCCGCCTGGCTCCTCCCAACCTGCTCCCTCAATGAGGCGCCTTCCAGGCGTTAACCGAAGGCGTAGACAGGATAATCCGCAGCGTTCGAGGACGCCGCCAGGGCCTGTGTGATGGCCAGCGCTACCATGGTTTTCAGACCTCTCCCTTCAGGAGAGAATTTTAGACGCCAGTGCTCACCCTTTGACGTATCCGGTACCATCCTCACTTTGTCAGCCTCCAGGGCGATTTGCGCGGATCGTCCGGTGCTCGCTCGCGTTGGGAAGGATAAAGGAGGAGACGTTATCGGAGTCGGTGTAAATGAGCTGAACGTTGCACGTCTGGTTCTCCTTCAGGCAGACTGTCCCCTCATCGCCTGCCAGGAAGACATACCTCGGGCCATGGCTCGTCCAAAGTTCGATCTGCAGTGAATCTTTCTCTGGGGAATGTTTGTCTTGTCCTGCCTGGTCAAGGCGAGTTCTAATCTGTTTCAGTGATGGTGGTTCAAACTTCACACCCGGTAATTGTTAGCGCATCAGACGCCGGTTTCCTGAGGCAATCGTAGTCCCGGCACTCCGCTCTGATGAAGCAGAACGGTCACGGAGTCGCGCAACCAGATCGGGGCACCTCCTGCAGATCGGACTTAGTTGCCCCACTCAGCCGCCTAAACAAGGCTGTAATTGCCTCTTCTGTCCTTTACTTACACACTCACACTGGCGAACATCATCGCCGGGACAGTGGGCAGGGGCAGATCTATTTTTATTTGTAGAAATAAATCTGTAAATATTCAGTGAACCCGTGTCAGCGGATAGGTGAGCCGCAGAGCTTTACACTGAATATTTACTTAAAATTAGTAAATATTCAGTGAACCCGTATCGGAAGTCGCTGGCCACAGGTCAGTGAGGATGCTATACCTCAGTCGGTGAA
>JAQBXN010000182.1 GCA_027625095.1 Planctomycetota bacterium
GAGGTACTTTCGTTTGCCAGTGAGCTCGTAGACCGTGAGTAATTGTTCAAAGAGCAGGTCGATGCCACCGGGGAAGGTGAAGTAGATGGCATCAAGCTTGGGGTTGTACCAGGTAGTCTCGTACCCTCCGATTTCACCGGTGGCGAATGCGATACCGGCAGGCGGGATTCCCGCCGGCTTGCCTTTATCCGTGCGGGCACAAGCATCGAGCCAGCTTTCAGCCAATTCTTCGAACATTTTGATTAAATCAGGATTGTGGGAATAACAGGCAGCCCACTGGGCTGGGAGAGTGGCTCGGCTGTGATAAGGAACATTAAAGGCCCTGCGGGTATCCTGCCCAACCTTATGCGCTCCGATGTCGACGGACTTGAAGAGACGCTGATTCTTGGGATTTATGGACGTCCAGAGATTCTTCATCAGGTATCCGGTAGCCAGGCAACGTTCGTAGTACACCGGGTCACCAAACCGGAGCGCCAGCATGTTGGGCTGGGTGTCAGCAGTCGGCTCTGATGAATACTGAACTTCAGCCAGGCCGCGGAAGTATCCGTCCCGAATGATGCCGCTCTTCATCCATATGCCGTCTGCGAGCTTCTGCATGGAGCGGGTAATTTTGTCTGAGCCGGTAGCATATGCGGCTGGCTGCCACCATCGCATCATTTCGACATCATCGCCCCACCCACCCCCAAACTCGCCGGTCTCTGACTGCCTTGAGATCCAGAAATCGATCAGGTCATTCAAGCGCCCCAGTGCCTCACGCATGCGCATGGCCCATTTGGGCGCACCGGGCACCTGCTCTGCATACTGCTGGCCCCAAGCCAGCTTTTCACCAAGGTACATTCGAACGACAGGGTGACCCGGATACTGCTTAAAGATCGTCTGAAAGTAGTCTCTGGCCAGTGCGAGACTTCCGGGATCATCTGATTCCTGCCCGACCCAATACGTGACCCGGCCGAGGTTTAATACGGCAAGATAGAAAAGCGGGTCGCCAGGTACGACATTGCGTAACAGGCTCTGTGCAGTTTTGCGACGTTCACCCCAACCGGTACCGGTCTCCTCAAACAGATGTGAATAACCCGCCTGATTGATGTAGGTGACTGCTTTGATGAAATCCTGATTCTGCCAAAGGCGCATTCGAGCCGCAGTGTGGTTGGGATCGCGCAGCGATGCACTTTCGAGGTACGAGGTTGCCCGCTGCAATATTTTCAGATCCTGATCGCCAAAATCGAGGCGGCCCGCGATCCAGGTCAGCACGTATCCTTTGTAGTAGTCCGAACCCTTGGCAGTAATCCCGTCGATCTCAGCCATTGCCTGCTTGAAATCCTTTTTGCGATATGAATCGAGCGCTTTGCTCATAAAACTAAGGTCGAGCGAGGCCGGCAGCTTGCTTTCAGGCATCCCAGGGTCAAAGAGCCGGGCATCCTCTCTGAAGAGCTGAATCGCATGGATCGAGTTTGCCGTGCCCTCGTGCAGGAATCGAAGTTCCACGGAATTCGCGGTCAAAACCACACTGCCCGCCAGCATGTATGAGGTCGGCTCACCGCGATACCAGGTTGGAATAGTACTTACCTCCGTTGCCAGGGGGATCTCCATCACATAGACGGACATCTTCTTGCGCTCAATGACCGGGTCGCCTATCAGCACCCGAACATGATATTGGCCTGGCTTCAGCGCTATTTTGAAGGAAACATCCTTTTGTGCTGATGACACCGTCCTGTCTCAACGGATCTATTGAGGGGGCGTCAGGATGATTAAAAGTTTCTTCAGGAGGCGCGACCCAGCCGTAACCGAGTTCCTCGGTGAAGATGGTCTTCTCATCGATTGCAATGTGGTCACGTTCGATCGGGGCACCCTTGGGGCCCATGTCAAACAACCAGAAGGTACGCGCCTCTTCCTCTGCTTTCGCGACCGAAAGACAGAGGAGTGCAATCCATGCGGCTCGTATTCCGAAAGTTTCCCATTCAAACATGTAATCACTCTATTCTCCCTGAATATTTGCGCTGTCGGGTCTTGTGAAGTATTCACGAGTTGAAATGAAACACGAAGTTTTTTCAGTTAAGGAGGGTGACGTCGAATCTCGACCTCGGTGACTGGATGGGAAACGTTAACGAGCAGCAGGCAGTCATTCAAGTGATGAGCAAACTTCAGCGTGAAGAAAACTTCAGATCCTCCTTTATGTCTCTTTGAAATTCTCGCCCTGCTGTAAATCCTTTTTCACCGGAAACCTTCTGTAGGTGAAACGTAAGTTACTTATTTTCAATAAGATAGCCCTCCGGACATTCCCGGCCGGATTAAAACTACATTTCAAAGTTTTTAGCCGTTTATTTGAAAGTTAATGCGGGCGAAACTCAGCGTGAACCTGATTCAGGTTCTATTGGAATGCAGGTGAGAAACCTGGCTGGAAAACTGGTTCGTTACCTGTACCCACGGGGGTGACAGAAAATCTGAGCGAATCGCTAAAGTTTTCCGGTAAGGGCTCGATAATAGGTCGGGCTTTTTCTGTCTTGAGTTTGGCGTCCGAAAGGACAGCGCTTAAAACCCGGCTCATCAGAAAAGGTATAGCCTCCTCTCAGAGGAAGCTGCCAACCTCTTACGAATTTCCTTCCCGCATTTGGGTACCGATGTAATCGAGTGGTCATTAAAACAGATGACTAGGGCTCGGTTGAGGTCAGCGACACGTGCAGGTGTCACTGAAACGAACTCAACCATCGCCTAACACTCACGCATCGGAGGTTTTCATGATTAGTAGTCTTTACAACGCAGCCAGCAGACTGGCTCCCTATGGGAATCAACTGCAATACGGCCCACAAGCACCTTACTCTCCTTGGAGTGGCGGGTTCTCATCCAGTGGCGCTCGTATTGGCCCGGCAACTGCCGAGGCAGACCAGAACGTTTCCCAGAAAAGTGCCAGCGCTGGCCAAAGCGTTTCGGTGAACCGCTCGACACAGGTGAATAACCATGTCCAGAAGGTAAACATCGTCATCGACCCAGACGTCATTACGCAATTGGCGCACGGCTCCCGTCTGGAGGAGATGAAGATAAAGAACCAACTGGCTCAACTGTTTGCCGGTAACCACGGTTCGTTTTCGAATGACCAGCATCACGACGTTGCCGTTGGAGCTGACGGAAGTCAGACAATCAACAGCCGTGCGAAGGTAGATAACAACCCGCAGCTCGTGCAGATTTCTTTCCGGAATGTCGATAACACTCCGGAGCTCCAAGCTGCAAACAACATCGTCAGTCTTTCGGCTGATACTCTGAATGAAGCAGGCCTCGCGCCAATTTCAGCATTGCAGGTTTTGGATCAGGGAGCGTACGCTGATAATCAGAGCCGCTCCGTAAACAACCTGCGCCAACGTGCTGAAAAGAATCAGGATATTGAAGCCAAAGCGGACAATGATGTGCTTGGTTACACGACGGAAGAGTTCTTTAAGAATCTGATTGGAGTAGTCAACCACATTCTGTGGGGCGACAAAGATGGTCCGCAAGAGTCGCCTATCCAGCAGCAGATTAACCAGGCTGCCGGCGCTGCGGATACCAGCATCGCCATCAACAATGGCCAGCAGATCCATCAGGCCAGACAGAATGTCACACTCTACATCGGCGACTTCGATAAGTCCGGCTCAGACACGACGAATGACTACAGTGCTTCACCGGCAGCCCGGTTCAACCGAGATCTCACCTCTTACCGGACACCTGTCTCCAGGCGCACCTCGTTCCTGGCAGATGTCTTCGCCTAGAGCTCACCGAACAGAAAATGAAAAGGCCTTTTCAACGAAAGTTGAAAAGGCCTTTTTTGATCATGGCTGATGGCTTATGGCCCCGAAGGCTGCCGGCGCAAGGATTCAGGATTCACCTCCTTATTCCGCCTTTACCAGCATTTCGATTTCCTTGAATTCCACGTCCATGTCCTGGCCACCGTGCAGTTGTAGTCCGATGAGCCCTTCGGTGCGGCCGGGGTCGTTCTTGAGTTCTGCCGTCTTCTGATTGTTGATGTGGACGACGATGCGTTTGCCGTGCGCGCTGACGGTCATGTCAGTCCAGTCCCCTGCTTTGTATTTCGTTTTCTTATGCAGGTTTTCGTCTGGTTTAACGACCCAGGCGCGGCCACCGGTTTCATACAGGCCGCCGACAGCGGAAGTGCGATCCACTTCCGCCTGGAATCCATGCACGCTTACTCCGCCCGCAACCCGCTCGGCACGAAAATAGAATCCGCTGTTGCCTGCGTGAACGCGAAACTTGCACCGCACCGTGAAATCTTTGAATGCCTGCCTGGTTAACAGAATGCCGTGACGCGGTTCGGTCTTTGAACTTTTCCCAACGATGACACCATCGACGACCGCCCATTCACCACCGGGGCCCACTTCCCACCCTTCAAGATCTTTGCCATTGAAGATCGGTTTCCAGACATGCTTCCCGAGGTCTTTGATCTTGAGGTTTCGCCAGGCGACGTTGAGAGGCTCAGTGCGTTTCCCGACGCCGTGAACCTGAAGGCCGATGAAGCCCGACGGTGTCATCGAATCCACAAGGTCGGCTGCAGGGACGCCATTCAGCCATGTCTTAATGGAGTCACCAATCGCCTCGACCTTGATTTGATTCCACTCGTCCGGTTTGAAAGACTTTCGAGCCGGTTCGTTGTCCTGCAGGTCATTTAACCAGCCGCGTCTTCCTTCGTCGTAGATTCCTGCCGTCCAGAGACGAGCACGTTTCATGTCGGGATCGATTTCGATCTGGTAACCGTGGACGCGGCCCCCGCCGTATTCCTTGAAACTGTTGCTCCGAATCTGGACACCAGAGTTAAGCGCTTCGTCTACCTTGAATTCGTATTCGAGGATGAAATCGCCGTAAAGCTTCTCGGTACACAAAAAACTGTTGGAAGTGTTCGGCACGGATGAGCCATGGATTGTTCCGTTCTGGACTTCATATTTTGCATTGCCTCCCTTTTGGACCCAGCCGTCCAAAGTCTTGCCGTCAAAAAGATCGATGTAACCGTCCTCAGCAAACGTGGGAAGGGCGAGCATGAGCAAACAGAAGTATTTCATGAGAGATCCTCGATGCAGATATGGGGTTGATGTTGCCTTGTAATAGTCTGCCACGCGTGGCGAACGCTATTTACTTTGGGGAATAAGACGGCCGGATTGGACGTTGTCCACTGCGTGGTAGAGATAAAGCCCTTCTGCCACGGCCTCATTCTCTGTCAGGCGTGCCACTTCACTTTCATTCAGGCTTCGATTGTAGACCCGCAGTTCATCGATGGCTCCGCTGATGTATTCATCGGCTGAAGGGTCACCACCTATTAAGAGTGGAAGCTCAGGCATATCGAAAGAAAGCGTTGCTTGAGCGGTCTGCTTTCCGTCAAGATAGTAACGCAAGGAAGTCCCATCCTTCACCAGAGCCACGTGTGTCCAGCGGCCTACAGGTAGCTCTTTTGTTATTTTGAGGAAGTTCTTGCTGGTGTTGTAGAACTGCACACCATGCGAGGTGAATTTCATGAACTGCATGGCGTCCCCGTTTCCACGATTCCCAATGATGACACCCGCTCTTGGACTATCAGGATTCAGCTTCACCCAGAAACTCCACGAAAAAGACTCAGTCGTACCCAGTGCTGGCACTTGGCCTGCCCGCATGGACGCGCGATTGAATTCGAAGGCCCTGCCGGACGGCCCGGTAACTGTCTTAAGTTGGGCTGGTTTTTCGGGAGGATTGGGATTGGTATTCCTGGCTTTTGATGGATGCGGCTTGAATTCGCCTCCGAGGCTGTCGCGAGCTTCATCGCAACGTTTGCGCATGGCCCAGAGCACATCAATGTATTCCGGACTGCTGGCAAGATTCTTGAGCTGGTCCGGATCAGTCTTCAAGTCGTGCAGAAACTCGAAGACCGGTTGTTGCTGAAAATAGCGTGCATACACGAAACGTTCGTCGCGAATGCCTTCGTATTTTGGAATCGCCGGGTGATTCATGAGGTGTTCGCAAAAGAAATCCTTGCGCCACTCGGCAGTCTCGGTGCCCTCCACGAGGCCCTGAAGACTGCGTCCATGATATGTCTGCGGAATCTGTGCTCCAGAATAGCTCAGGATGGTCGCCGGGATGTCCAGATTGAGAGCCGTGTGAGATGCGACCCTGTTTGTAACGGCCTGCTTTGAGCGCGGATCGTAGATGATGAGAGGCACGCGGAGTGATTCTTCGTAATGTGACCACTTGCCGGCGAAACCACGCTGCCCTTTGTAGTAACCATTGTCGCCGGAAAATATGACCACTGTGCTATCAGCAAACCCAAGCTTTTCGGCTTCTTTCAACACCCGTCCCATCACGTTGTCAATGCCGCTGATCATGCGGTAATAGGCACGAACATTTCTCTGGTATTTTTCCGGAGTATCCCAACGCCAGAACCACCGTTCACGGTTGAGCGATTTTTTCAGGAACTCCGGCTGACTCTCGAATATCGCGGGTTCAGAGAGCCGTGGCGCTGGGATGTCCACATCGTCATACAGGCCATCCATAGCCTTGGGCCAGGGGTACGGATTCTCCTTGTCATTATCTTCCGCGTGTGGCGCGTTGAAGCTGACCGAAAGGCAGAAGGGCTGTTCCTTCTTACAGTTTTTTAGAAATTCAATGGCGGTATCGCCTGTGATCTCACTCAAATGTCGGAGTGATCCGTCAGGCTGTTTTTTGAAATATGGACTTCGATTAAGCGTGACAATTGAATCAAACATCTCTTTCCTTTCGGGCTCTGGGATGCCGACGCCGAGTTTTCCCACGAAGCCAGTCCGGTAACCCGCTCTCTTCAAGACGGCAGGATAGGAGTTCATTGCAAACTGGGGCTGGAGCGGGGGCGTACCGAAAGTGTAACGATGGGTACGCTCGTAAAGGCCGGTCAGAATAGAAGCCCGACTGGCCGCGCATATGGAAGTGGTGACAAACATATTGTCAAAGCGAACACCTTCCCTTGCGAGCTGGTCCATGATCGGCGTTTTCAGGATGGGGTGACCCGCACAACCCATGAAGCCTGCATTCTGATCGTCTGAAAGGAAAAAGATGATATTGGGCCGCCCCTCCGCAGAGATAGATGAGAGAGTAAGAAGGCACAGGAGGATCATGATGCCGGGATATGAGCGGTTTCCAGTGATCACTTGACGAATCCCACGTGAATTGCGAAATGGTCTGTTCAGGGTCCGGATTCCGTAATCCTGATGCCGATACCGATATTACTGATTCCTTTAACATTCGACAGGAGGAGAAGCGACATGGCCAAACGAAGAATTCAGACAGACAACGCCCCACAACCCGGCGGCACCTACTCGCAGGCGATTGAAGTGGATGGATGGATATACGTGGCCGGGCAGGTACCCATCGATCCGGCAACAGGTGAGTTCGTAGAGGCCGACATCAAAGTGCAGACAGACCGAGTGCTGAAAAACCTCAAAGCTATCGTCGAAGCCGGAGGAGCAACTATTAAAGACGTAGTAAAAACTACGGTCTTCCTGGCTGACCTCAGCGAGTTCGGCCAGATGAACGAAATCTACGGTCAATACTTTTCAGGAGAAATGCCTCCAGCCCGGGCAACAGTGGAGGTCGCCGCACTGCCCAGAGGATGCAAGATCGAAATCGATGCCGTGGCGAAAAAGTGATTCAGCATTCACGAAGCTTTGGTCGATGACTGGGCCTGAGCTAGGATTTCAAAACTCCATTGCCTTCCGGTCTTGCCCCATTGATTTCATCTAACAACGCCATCTTTCTTCTGAAAGCTGTCCAGTATCACGAACTGGACTTCCATCAGGCCAGCCGTCTGATACAAACGATCGAGTCTGGGGAGATGGCAAGTGCTTATCGGTTGAGCGTGGATTTTGGATTTCTGACTCAGGAACGTGCCGCCTACGTCAGAGCGCTGGCTAGTAACGAACTCGGAGGTCAGGACTGGGAAGCCGAAGCTTTGTTTGGTGAATTGGCACGCCTATCCGGGCATAAGCCAGCATCCCGTAGAAACAGAAGTCCAGGGCCGGGGCGAGGCCGTGCTGCACCCAGACGCCGTGCACGATTGCCCTCACAGCCCCGAGCACACCGGCTGCCGCAACCAGACAACGAAAGTGATGCAGAGTCACTCCGCTCTGCTATGTGGCACGGAGTATTAAAGGGGATTGTCCGGTCGTTTATCCTGCTGTGCATCGCCGGAGGTTTCGCCTGGTTTATTACTCGTCCCAAACCTGCGGAACCAGAAATAGAAGTCGTCCGGAAAAAAGCTCTCAGCAGGCCCCCAACTCCAAATATCCTGGAACGACACACTATCCCACCCAAATCGCATACGACGACTTCCATCAAACCGCAGCCAGACAACCCCTCCCTGGAGGCGTACGCAGATCTGATGCCCGCTTTCGAGGAGTTGGTTACAAACGCTCAAAGCATGGTAGCGATAGGCCAGTTCCAGAGCGCATTTCAAATTTTTCAGGAATTTGAAGCGGGACATCCCGACGCATTCTGGCAGAGGACAGCCCGAGTGCAGAAGGATCTCCTTCGCGACTTCATGAAAGAAGAGTTTGAGGAGCTTGAGAAGAGCTTCAAAGAGGCATTGCAGACGAATCAACTCTCTGTGGCACGTGAGATAATTGAGAATGCCCGCGCCTTCACCACCCCCGACGGCATGGAATCCGTGGCGGCGAAATACGGGAAGATGCGGCAGCAGTTGCAGAATACTCAGCCCGGTAAAGAGCGGATGCCGTTAAATGCCGGCAATGTGCCTAAGGCATTTTTCGGTAAAGCAAAACTACTTTCGCCGCAGCGCATCGATCTGCAATATGATTTCTCTTCAGAAGAGCACCTCTACGATTGGTGGACTCTTGGATTACGTGGCCAGGTCGAAGATGAAGCCCTCTTGCTTGGCGAAGAAGACACTCCATGGCCTGGTAGCACGTGGCTGATGCATAAGGGCGAGTTCACTGACATTCACGCGGTCGAGTACGAAGTTCGTGTGCTTCAACAGAATCTAACCAGGCAGCCTCACCTCGGCTGGGGGGCGAATCTGGCGCCAATTCCCGATGGGCCGTGGGATACAGAAGTCATCGAGCAAGGCGCCATTGGATGGGTACAGCCGAAGGGGCTGAGTTTATGGACCCGGGACAGAGAGTGGGTAATGAAGAAGTTCAAAATGCCTATGCTGGTGGGCGGCAAATATAAAATTGCGGTGACCTTCAATGGCGGGATGGCAAATTGGAGCATCAATGGAGAACTGTGCCGCAGAGCTCCGATGCCAATGAGCGGACGAGGGCCGCGGCTGTGTCTGATGTTCGGCGGAGGCACGTTTGTCATCGATAATATTCGTGTTGAAGCGACGCCCCATCCGGTCTGGTTGCAGGCTGAGAGCGAGCGGGCCGACGTGATGCGACAAGACTTGGCCGATGTGAAAACCGAGATCAAGACTGGTGAGACGGTCGACCTGATCAAGGGCGGACGTCTACGCGGTTTTTGCTACAACCCGCGCCAGTTCTGCCTCGATTGCGACGGTGTCACGGGGCCGTATGAGATGTGCATGAATGAGGCACTCGGGCCGGTCGTTCCTGCCTGGCTGCCTCACAAAATCAAGAACGCAAGCATTTCTCTACAACTCAAACCAGTCGGCCCGAAGGGCGGCCGGCAATGGTATTTATCATTCCTTGAAGGTGGCATTCACGGCTACAGCATCCCCTTGCTCATGGAAAAGACATTCCTTGGCCTCACCAAAATCCGTAAGGACAGAATCCCCGCCACCCTGGAGAACCTCGATGAGAGCCACACCGTATTTTTCAGCCCGGATGAATACAGCGGACTGGAAGTAAACTATCTGTCGGGCAGCATCGACATCAAGCACAACAGCGCTTCCCGCCTGAATACTGTGGAGGAGTGGGCGAAGGATGGCTACATCAGCCTCGGCGGTTTCGAGTGGAGCGGTGCCGGTCACTATCACATCCGAGACCTGAGGGTGAAGCTCTTGAACGACCGGAAGGCCCCGGGTGAGGTGCCGGGGAAGGAATGAGGAAAGAATGAAAGACCGGAGTGTTGGAGGAATGGAATACTGGAGTGTTAGACGATCTAAAGTCAGAGAGTCCCGCCCCATCATCCAGTCTTCTGGAATGCCTCAATAACAACTTTCCATTCTTCCAATCTTTCAGTATTCCGTTCCTCCAACACCCCAACACCCCAACACCCCAACACCCCAACACTCCAACACTCCAACACTCCAACACTCCATTCTTTAATGAAAGCCGTTCAGTACTCCAAGAGCATTCCGAAATATCTGATGGCCCGGTTTCTGGGCAAACGTTTTCCCGGCATTTACACGGGGTCGTTGTCCATGATCGGTCTGAACGATATCGAGCAGCAAAAGCTTCCGACCCGGGAATGGGCACGAGTGAAAACGATTGCAAGCGGCATCTGTGGATCTGACCTGGCCAGCATTTGTGCCAAAGGAAGTGCCTACTTCTCACCTCTGATTTCAACTCCGTTTGTCTTAGGGCATGAAACAGTGGGTGAAGTGATCGAGATCGGTGCGGACGTTACGGAATGTAAGGTGGGCGAGCGTGTGGTCATTGAGCCGGCACTCGGGTGCAGAGTTCGGGGCATCGATCCGCTTTGCGAATGTTGTGAAGCTGGAAACTACGCCCATTGTGAAAGAGTCACCGAAGGCACGATTGCACCAGGAATTCAGACCGGCTACTGCAGGGATACCGGCGGCGGCTGGAGCGAAAGCTTCGTCGCCCATCAGTCACAGATCGTGCCAGTTCCGCCCGAACTTTCTGATGACGACGCGGTTCTCATTGAGCCTTTCAGTTGCTCCCTGCACGCGGCCCTTGAAGGTCGGCCCCGAGATGACGAGACCGCACTCGTCGTTGGCTGCGGCGCCATCGGTTTACTGCTGATTGCCAGCCTGAGAGGCATCGGTTCTAAATGCCAAATCCTTGCGATTGCCAGGCATCCGCATCAACAGGAACTGGCTCGAAGATTCGGCGCCAATGAAATCATCGATCCGGCAAAGGGATTGAAAGACGAATTGTGCAAAAGGTTCGGAACAAAACTCTACAAACCGGAAATCGGGAAAGACACCAGCCTGGGCGGAGGAGCGGATGTCACCTTCGATTGTGTGGCCTCCGACTCCTCGATCGACGATTCCCTGAGATTCACCGCACCAGGGGGTCGTGTAATTCTTGTCGGTATGCCGTCCATCCCCAAGGGCATAGATTGGACCGCCATCTGGTATCGCGCCCTCAAAGTGGAAGGGGTCTACGCCTACGGCATGGAAAACTTCGAAGGGGGGCAGATTCGGACTTTCGATCTTGCCCTCTGCTTACTGAAAGAGGGCCGGGTAGACTTAAGCGGAATGGTCGGCGCAAAATTCCCCCTGTCCCGCTATCGAGAGGCCGTCCGTTCAGCACTATCGACGGGAAGTTCAAAGGCGGTGAAGACCGTCCTGACCCTTGATCATTGAACCCACACAGGTATCTGAGGGAGTCCGAAAACGGATTCGGATTCAGGCACATTAATTTGGCTCCATTCCCAGTTCCGGTGCCTCGATAGCGCCGATGTAAGATTGCATCACTTTGGAATTGAGGGCTTTGAGAACATGGCCTGGGCTACGGAGGGGAAGAGACCGGGCTCAGACTATTTTTATGCTTTAAATTGCCTTGGCGGAACGGCCACCATAGTTTGCGGTCGATTGGAGACTACTTCCATGTCACATCTTCGACATTGCCAGCCGCCAAGGTTCGAGGAGAACGACATCTGAAGAAGGATCGGAAGCTGAGAGTCTTGGTCGCAAAGCAGTTCATGATTTAAAACATAAAACTAGATCTGACCCCTATCCCTGTCTGCACCATGATCTGCTACAGGCCCGCCGCATCGAGATGCAATCCGATGAATTCAAGAAGCGAATGCATCAACGTTCCGGTGTAGAAGGCACCGTGAGCGAATCCAAACGAGGCTACGGCCTCGGTC
>JAQBXN010000042.1 GCA_027625095.1 Planctomycetota bacterium
AGGTGGTCTCCACGCTCCGCGGGGAGTCTTCTGCTTAGGTGGTCTCCACGCTCCGCGGGGAGTCTTCTGAGCCCTCGCGGAGCGGGAGCACTACTACAGTGACATGTAATTGTTTGGCGTACCGGTAAGGCCATCGACGATGACCCACAGGGATGTCGTCACAACCTCGCCGAGAATTATCCCGTAAAAAAACGGCCGTGAATTTCTGAATACGCCGACTCCGCCGTATTTCAAGATCAGCCACTTGGTGAACAATGCAAAGACCGCGCTCGACCAAAGCACCTGCCCCGCCCAATGGAAACTCACCACCAGTGCTCCCGGATTGATCGGCCAGGCTGGAATCCAATGCGCGCACAGCATGAGCCCACCCATCAGCAGTGCCCCGTAAAGCATCAGAGGGTAACCTTCCCAGACCGGCCCCTCGCTTCTGAATAAGCGACTGGACACGTCTATCCAACTGTACTTGGCCGTGTTTTCGTACGTCCATCGGTGCAGGTTCAGTCCACCATCACGATAGGGGAAGTAGATAGTCAGCAGAATAGCCACCAGGAAGCTGGCGGTGACGGCAAGCAGCAAACCGATGAGAAATCTTCGCTTGGAGCCCTTCAGAGTTTCATCTGCCATTTTCAGTCCATTCGCCGCATGTGAAAGGACAAAGCAGCGCATCTCCGCATGAAAGGGGTAGGTGAACCCGAGCCCCGACAGATTCGAAACGGTGAATTGATTTGATCCCACGAGGCCGACCATGATGTCCCCACCGACCATGGGAGGCAGACAGACCGGTAATCCTGATTCGGCAATGACGCGTGCCAGCGCAAGGAAGATGGTAAAGGCCAGAAAGAGGAATAGGCATGCCTGCCATACGGCCATCCCGGCCATGTGCAGCCAGGCCACCATAAAGGCACCACTTACCAGAAATCCGAACACGGCCCAGCGGTACGACATGATTTCGTCGCTGTCGTCCGCTTCCTTTATCCCCAATGCGGATCGAAGGACGTCCCAGATATGGGCGCGGGCGAAGTAGGCAATCCTTGCAGCGAACACCAGCAGAATTCCCGCTCCGAAAAAAGCTTCCACAGAATCGTACGACCATATCCCCAGCTTTGGCACACTGGGGTACATGCCGTTCGATTTCATGAAGCCCTTCGAGACACTCAGCACGAACGGAAAAATCGAAAGCCCGGCCAGCATGTCCATCCTGACGAAGTAGAGCAGGGCAAAAGCAAGAGGGCTGAAATAAACTCGAAGTAATGACTCATAGTTAAAGATCGGAAACAGGTATACCAACTGAATTTTGCTGATGAAGTCCGGGTTGTAGTGGGCAAGCCCCTGATAGGTGAACAGGAGACAAGGGATCAGGAAGCCAACCCAGAGCCGTTGTGTTTTCCAGATTGGCGTCTCAGTTTCCCCGCTGGTTGCGAGTTCGATCGGCAATTGCATGAGCGGGTAAATGATGCGTTCCCGCACGACCCACTGTTTTCGGAGAATCGCAGCGATGCAGAGGCTGAAAAACGTGAACGCCAGGCACATGGCCAGCCATGAAGCCACCGGGCGCGCCCATGCAGCCCACGGGGTGCTTTCTCCCTCGCGGAGCCCCTCGAAGTAACGAGCGGCGACATTTTCTCCCTGCGGAACGAGCCATTTGCGACTCTTGACGAATGGAACAATCTCTTCAATCCAGCGATTGCTCTCATTACCATAGTACTCGGCCCCGTTAACCGCAGGCCCAAGCATGCTGACAAACCCGCGTGTCGGAATGGCCGCGGAAGTGAGCAGAAGCACGAAGATGGTTACCAGATCCCCTCGCCCAAGCCGCCATTTCGGATTGAGGCGCGTCAAAATTGAATTCAGAAATACCACCACCACAAAGAACAAAAAGAACGCGATACGCGCAGAGTGATCATTCGCCAGCGGGGTGGCCTGGATGATCACCTCACCGTACACCGCCCACCATGAAGCAAACCCGGCCAGGAAGATTCCGATGGCGATTCCCTTCAGAGTAACAGTGTCCTGATTACGATCGTCCATCAATATAAAAAATGAGGGCCGGCGGAACAGCTCGTGCAAACGCTGGGAGGGAACGTATCTGAAGATCGTTCCGTAAGAAACCAAAGCCCAGTGCTTTGAGAGCAATAGATCCGTGTCACTGAAAGGTGAGGGGCCCGGGAACTCCCTTCCCGGTTGCAAGCGACAAGCCGCCTGTGGATAGTGCCGTTCCCAAAGCACCTGAATCCCTGTTTTTACATTCGAGGATAAGTTATGAGTTCCGAAGATATTTCATTCCATGACAGTTTCGCCGGTTCAATAGATTCCAATTGGACCTGGCTGCGGGAAGATCCAGCCGGCTGGCGTTTCACGGATGATGCCCTGGAGATTCGCGTTGAACCCGGTGTGGCTGATACGGTAAAGAATGCTTTGTTGAGGCCTGCACCAGATCGCCGCGAGGGCTCTTTTGCCATTGATGTCACTGTCACCAATCTGACTGTCCCTATTCAACAATATGAACAGGCCGGAATCACCTGGTACGTGGACGGCAAACCAGTTTTCAAGATCGTGAAGGAACTCATTGATGGCGGGCTTTTCATCATTCCCGGCCGCGCTCCGATGGACAGCGTAACCGTCGAGCTAAGGGTCATCGTGACTGCGGATTCATTCACAGCACAATTTCGTCCCGAAGGCGAGACTGAATTCCGGACTGCCACGACCGGCGCTCTCGCCGCGCCTGGCAAAGACCAGGTCAGCGTTCAGTGCTACAACGGCCCGCCGAAAGCCGAGCATTGGATTCAATTCCGGAATTTCAAGATTACGAAACTGGATGCCTGAGCGGCCCGAGAGACATCGAACGTGCTTTTCGGCATGATCTTAAGCAGTTTCGGTGCTCAGCGACGAGGATCAATCAGAGCGTCAGTGAAGACGACGTGGCGCTCTCGCTCCGCGAGGGCTCTTAAGACTTCGACGTGGTGCTCTCGCTCCGCGAGGGCTCTTAAGACTTCGACGTGGTGCTCTCGCTCCGCGAGGGCTCTTAAGACTGACAGGCCACGACGATCTACCGATTCATACCTCTCATCATGCCCCGACACATCCACATCCTGAGCGCGGTGATTGCCATCGGAATTCTGATTGTGGCGATTCTCGGTTTGAATCGCGGCGAGAAACAGTCGTCCTCACCGAGCGGGCACGATAGCGAAGTGCGATTGTCAGACGGCACGATCTATGTCCGCGGCAAAGCCGTGACGCTCTCAGCCATCGAGGCTGCGGTCAAGGACTCTGAGGTATTTCGGTTCGATGAAAGTAAGGGCGCGTATTACTGCAACGCCAATATCGAGGTGTCGGGCAGTTTAGTGATCGGCGACCCGGGGAATGCCGAGAAGAAGGAGATTCTCGAGATTCGCACCTTTGCGTGTGGCGACCGCAGTATTCGCATTCAGCCGGGCGCTGCGTTCAAGGTGTTTCATTCGGAAGTCGCCACGGTGCTTCGGGCCTTCGACGAAAAACTTTGTGCACGCGGGTATACGATCTTTAACGACGGCAGGCTCGAGCTTGAAGGCGCAACCATGGCGTTCCTGTCTGGAAATTTCGGTCGTACGGTGAGAGGGAATGCCAGTGCGAGAATTTCCAAATCCAGATTTGTGGATACGGACGATAATTCCTTTTTTGCTGATAACGTTCATGGCTCAAAGGTGGAGATCGTGGATTCCGAATTCATCAGCCGCGGCAATCATGGATTCGTGGTCATCGGGCCGGGCACGGAAGTACTGCGTCTCATTCGGTGCAAGCTGCGAGGTGCTGCCTCTGACATTCATCATGGGGGCAAAGATGCCGACGTCGTGTTGCAGGACTGTGATTTCCGCAAGGACAAAATCAGCTTCAACCAGCTCAACGGCGAAATTGTAGTGAAGTGGTCGGTCGAGTTTTCAGTAAAGGATGAACAGGGAACTCCTCTTTCCAATGCCCAGGTGACGGCTTCCAGCCACGAGGATTGTGGTAAGCCGGAAACGGTAAGCGGCCTGACTGACGGCGACGGCAAAGCCACATTGATACTGACTGAATTCGTGGCCTCGCCATTTAATCCCTCCAGGCTCGACGTGGTGAACAACAGCACGCCGCACAACCTGCTTGTAAAAATTGAAGAGCAAGAGTGGAAGATCGGTACCGTGGAGGCAGCCGGCACTCAATCAAAAGAGTTGGCAGTGGAGCGGAAAGGACGCCGGCCATGATGCACGAGCCTGCTAAACCGCATCCTCTTTCATGGCGAAGGACGAGCCGTGATGTCTGCCTGCTCTTAGCCCTCTGCTACATCTGTTTCGTGAACGCGATTCCAAATCCGTTTATTGATTACGACGACCGGTACGGTATCGAATACAACCCGAACGTTCACGGCATTTCCGCTGACAACCTCGCACATGCTTTTTCGAGCCCGCAGAAAGGCGAATGGCGCATGGCGTTTCTACCGCTGCGCGACCTCAGTATCATTTACGATTACAGCATTCTGGATATGTGGAGAGGTGGTGGCGGTTTTTACGACGGCGTCGAGCGGCAACTGCATACTACGAATCTGATTCTCCACACCATCAATGTGCTGCTTGTTTATTTCCTGCTGCATGCGATTGGCCTTGAAGCACGAGTGATACTGCTGGGAGCGGCACTGTTCGCCTGCCACCCGATTCACGTGGAATCAGTCACCTGGATTTCCGGCCGAAAAGATCTGCTGAGCGGGTTCTTCTTTCTGTCTGCGTTACTCATCCGATGTCATCCACACGCCCGGGAAAAAATTCCAAACCTGGCGGTAATTTTTCTTCTGATCATGGCCTGCCTGAGTAAAGCCACGGCGGTGATCTTTCCAGTTTTAGTCATCGCTCTTGATCTGTCCCGGTTCAGCAGCCAGGGCGATCGAAAGAAGAGGATGCATGAATGCATCAATAGCTGGCTGCCTCTGCTGACTGCGGGATTCATCCTCACGCTGGTTCATGCGTATTACGCTGTCAAAGGCGGCACAGCGAGCGGCACGAACTCCGGGCCGGAACGTCTGCTCAATATCATTCCTGTATACGCGCACTACTTCTGGCAGTTCCTGTTCCCAAACCATCTCAGCCTTGCGTATCCGGGAGAACTACCAGTTCTCACCCTACGTGTCCTCCTCGCCTGGCTGGTGACCGTGTGGCTCATTTACAAACTGGTGAGAGCCGGGAAGCTACAGGCGAACGTCCTTCTTCTTTTCGTATGGCTTGGCGTCTGCCTCTTGCCGGTGTCGGGGATTTTGATGACGAGCACACTGGTTGCGGATCGTTATTTCTATCTCCCATCGATGGCTGCCTGCGGACTGCTCGCTGTCGGGCTGGTTTCGTTTATCAGGTGGAACAGTGCTGTCCGAGTTTTGGCCATCCTGGCCGTCGTGAGCCTGGCGGGCCTGACCATTCACAGGAACACCTTGTGGAGCGATTCGGAAATCCTCTGGCGGAATGCTTTGGAACATTCGCCAGGGAATACCAAGGCTCAGTTCAACCTTGCGAACAATTACCTGCGGAAAGCGAAGCCCGAACGTGCGGCACCGCTTCTCCTGCAGATAAGGAAGAATCTCCCGGATTCTGATGATGTTTCGGTGAACCTGGCGACATCCCTCATGGCCCGCGGGGAGCTGAAGGAAGCCGAAGATTTATGTGAAAAGGTTTTGAAGAAAACGCCCAATGATATCGGCGCAACTCTGGTCAAAGGCCAGATCTTGCTTGCAAGAGGCAACACGGAACAGGCCGGTTTTATCTTCACGGGAGTCCTTCATGAGCATCCAAACAGCCTGGACGCGCTGATAGGTCTGGCGAGAACTCTGGAGGCGGATGGGGCCCCGTCCCGTGCATTTGAGGTAGTCAACAAGGCCGTCACAGTTGCACCCGATTCATTTGAAGCCTTGCGTGCATTTGGAGACATCACCGACAGATTGGGAATAGCAGCGAAAGCAACACAGGCATACGAACGTGCCCGTGAATTACGTCCCAAAGATCCGCATGGGTCCCGTCGCCTCGGCGAGATTTACTTCAAAGAAGGCAACTATAATTTCGCAGTAATTAACTACACACGCCTCATCAAGATCCAACCCAATCACCCAGACAATCACTTTCGGCTGGGCCAGTCCTATCTCAAAATGAATCGGCTATCGGATGCTGTTGAATCGTTTGTTCAGACGCTGAAGCTCGAGGCCGGCCATGCCGGTGCGAAGGAAGCTCTGGAGAATTTGGGTTACTCTTATACAAGGTCATAAACTCGACACCTTCAACCCAATGCATACCCCACGAAATTCCAGGCGTGAAAGCACAGCAAAGTGGCTGCTGGCCGCGCTTCTCGGCGTGCTCGCAGGGATCATCCTTAACGGTTTGCTGGGCAGTTTCAGGACGGATATTCCTGCACGGGCTCGAGACATCACCCCCCGCGGCGACCTGGCGGGCGACGAAAGGACGACCATCCAACTCTTTCAGAGGGCATCTCCGTCCGTCGTTCACATTACGACTATAGAAGTCCGGCGTTACTCATTCAGTTTACGAGCAACTGAAATCCCCAAGGGAACCGGCTCAGGGATCATCTGGGACAAGGAAGGGCACGTTGTCACAAATTATCATGTGATCAAGGGAGCGAATGCGGCCCGGGTAACACTCTCTGATCAATCCTCGTGGGACGCGTCTCTGGTCGGCGTTGCACCTGACAACGATCTGGCAGTCATTCGGATCGGCACGGAAGCGTCCGTCCTTCAGCCGGTGCCAATCGGCACTTCCAGCGATCTGCAGGTCGGGCAGAACGTGCTGGCGATTGGGAATCCGTTCGGACTCGATCAGACCCTGACGACCGGCGTTATCAGCGGACTGAATCGCGAGATCCTTTCCGATAACAGCCGGCCGATTTCCGGCGTCATCCAGACTGATGCTGCGATCAATCCTGGCAATTCAGGCGGCCCGCTGCTCGACAGTGCCGGACGCCTGATCGGCGTCAATACCGCTATTTTCAGCCCATCCGGCGCCTACGCAGGGATCGGCTTTGCAGTGCCCGTGGACACGGTAAATCACATCGTGCCGCAGCTAATCAAATACGGGAAAGTTAAAACCCCGGGGCTTGGCATTGAGGTTGCCCCGGAACAGATCTTGCGCCGCCTGGATATGGAAGGCGTCCAGGTTATGCGTGTCTTACCAAACGGTGCCGCAGCCAGCGCCGGCATCCTTCCCAGCCGAATCGGCCCGAACGGGAGACTGGTTCTGGGCGATATTATCGTCGCCATGGGAGACATCGCGATCCGCAATAAGCTGGACCTCTTTCGAGTCCTAAACCAATACGAAATTGGAGATACCGTGACGGTCACCGTGATTCGCGAACGAGAAAAAAAACAATTCAAAGTCACACTGCAGGAGTTGTCGCAGTAAGCAGGCAGAATGAGATGTTTCTGCCTGACAAGCGAGAAGCCTGTACCACAAAATCTCCGGGCTCCTGGAAAGTTACATCCCCAGCTTCTTACCTACCCACACCTGACATGAATTTGCAAATTTTGCTGGGCGTACTTGCGGTTGCCTGTACGGCACACCTCCAGGCCGGCGAGACTGAAGGTGACTTTCGTTGCGAAGGCCTGACTGTGCATCTGGCGCCGACCTCACGCTTCCTGTATCTCATTGTGAAAGAGAAATCGATGATGGCCCGTGGCGAGTCGCCATTGGTTCTTCGCGACAGACAGGCTGAGCAGAATCCGATCATCGAGCTGCATCTTGCCGTGCCGCGAGTGCCCGCGGAAGGTCTGGTCTACCGTTCCATCCCAAGAGATCGAGAGCGGCGTCTGGTGATTGAGCAGCATGTGGACGCGCACGAAAAAACTATTTCATGGAGCATCCGCGTATCCAACCACTCGGAAAAACCGGAGAGTCTCGAGCTTGAACTCGCCCTTCCCTTGTTGCTGAAGGAGGATTGGAAATTCTTCGATGGGAAGAGAGAAATCGTCGACCGAATGGAAATGACCAGAATTGCACTGGGCTCGGAAGATGACAGGGAGAGGGCCCGACCGAATTTCGTGATAGCGGCCTTTGATAGTGAGCGCGGTCTGGCGGTGAGCGGAACAGGCCGGTCTGGAGCAAAGAATCTGACCGGTGGCGCCAGACACTATCCCGGCATGTGGAAGCTGGCACTTAATTGGGATTTGGATCTGAAACCGGGTGAGACGGATGAAATTTCGTTCTTGCTGTTCTGGTTCAATCCAGGCGACGGCGGGAAAGCAGCGCTGTCAAGGTTGGAGGAGGTTGTTAAGTGACAGCCGCGGGTTTCAAGTACTTTCGGATTGCTCAAAGACCTTTTCATAAATGTCGGCCAGACTGAGGGTGCACTCGATACTCTTGAGTTCTATAGATCCAGTCAGGTCATCAGTCTCGGACAGAGTCCACTGGTCTCCGTCGTTCCTTTTAAAGACTTCCACATGCGGTCGGTCCTGCGCGATCATGACGTATTCTCTGAGCGACTTGAGCTTGCGGTAGAGTTCAAATTTCTTACCGCGATCGTAGCCTTCGGTGGACTTGGACAGAATCTCAATCAGAACCACCGGGTTGGTCAGGATGTCCAATTCCTCGTCTTCGAAATTTATATCTTCACAGGCAACGGAGATATCGGGATAGGTGTACAAACCGGCCTCTTCCACTTTAACTCGCATATCGCTTGAAAACGCCTGACAAGGCTGCCCGCGGAGCTTGTTGAAAAAAATACCGCTCAAGTTGACCATGATGGTGACGTGCGCTCTTGTAGCCCCGGCCATCGCAAACATTTCGCCTTTGTAATACTCGCTCTTGAACTCAGCCTTGCGTTCAATCGCCAGGTAGTCTTCTTGTGTTAATTTGCGCTGTGGCAGTGCACTCATGGTTTGCTCCGTCGTGATTCAGGATTGAATTATCTTACCGCTTCTCCCACGAGTTCAACTCCATCGGCCTTCCATCAGGATGGCCGAACCGGGCGATGAAACGCCAGCCGCGGCCCTGCGTGCCGAGTTTGATGAGCACGGTGTTTTCCCCTTTGCTGAGTTTGATGGGAACTGTATTCGCATCCTTGAAAGCGCCCCCTCCAATTTCGCTGGCGATCTTTTCTCCGTTCACATAAATGGTGGCGATTTCTTCGGCGCCGATGAAGAGCGCGGCATTCATGGCAGCAGGCGACTCCACACGTGCCAGTGCGTAACCAATCGCTTCTTCAGCCGTACTTACCAGCTTCGCAAGGTCGATGACACCGTCCTGAGGTGCTGTAATCCCTTGCCACTCAACTGGCTTGTTTGGGTTTCCCATTTCCCCCTTTTTCACTTCGGCTTTGTCTTCAGCCACTTCAGGTGCGGGCTTGCCTGATCGAAGGTATCTGGCAACGGCGTCCAATTTCTTCTCGACTTCGAGTTCCAACTTCATTTTGCGTCCACCAGAATTTTCGAACGGGCCGATCACACTCCACGAAAGCCAGGGTTTAGCCATTGGCGAGTAGAACTTTAGCGATTCCGTAAGGCTGACTCTCGCCTGCGGGATCAGCTCTTCAGCGATAAATTGGCCGTCACCCCCGGAGGCATCTACTTCCTTCTTTAATTCCGAGAGGGCGACGGAAGTATTCCCACAATTCGGATGCAGGCGGATGAACGCTTCCAGCTCTTTGCGCAGGCCGGGCTGATCCTTGCGGGCCCGGTACACATCGAGAATCTTTTGAAAGAAACTCCAACCCTGGTTCGAGCCCGGCATTGCGGCGACTGCCTTGCGATAGATTTCGATGCTTCCGGCGGCGCCTTCGGCTGACTGGGAACGTTCAGGCTCATAAAGTGAGCGGCCCTCGGCGACGGCCTCCATTGCATAGTAGTAATGGGGCTCTTTTTTTGTTGGCATGCTGGAGTGTGACATCCCTCCAGAATGCACGGGCGCGCGGAACCATTTCCATGGCTTCCACCTTTTCTGCCAGGAAGATTCAATGGGCCCAAATCCGCGGGGGAGCTCATCATCAATGAGGACTTTTTCGCCCTTGGGGGTCACGAGAGTTGTACTGTCAAAAATCGCTTTGCCGCCCCAGGTATTGAAGGCGATTCCGATAAGCGTTTCGTCCTCCAGCCCGACGACGTTCAGGGGGAGTTCGAGTTTGTGCCAGTTACCGGCTTCTGGCAGCGGGCCCGCATACCGTCTCGAATTTGTGCCCGGGTTTCCGAAGGGCAGGATGTCCTGCCCCCAATAGGCGCGGTGCGTCCAGCCTTCCTTCGTCTTGAACTCGATCATGATTTCATAGACCGCGTTTTCCGGCTCGAGGTAAACCCACTGAACGAACTTTTCCTGGCCGCGGAATTCACCGGCCTCCTTTTCGGAAACACCTGCGGAAAGGATCAGCAGGTCGCATGTCTCTCGCGGATTTCTGAGTTCGGCCGCAGAATACAAACGTTCCAGTTCAGTGAGCGCTTTTGAGACATGAGAAGAGGTGGGATGCTTGCGAACGAAAGCCTCGTATTCCGTTACCCACTGACGGTTGCTGGTCATTCCTTTGTAAGTGGCAAGGATTTGCTGCAACAGGCCCCAACTCTCAGGTGCGTCGGGAACTGCGTCGATCAGGGCGCGGTACTCTGCGAGAAGTTCCGGCCGGAGTTCCTGGAATCGCACCGTCCCGAATTGCTTCGAATCGGCCATACCGGTAAGCCCCGGGGTCCAGGCGATAGTCTCCACCGTGCCGTCTTTTTTGAGATTGTTGATGGCCACGTCAAAGCCCATCCTGGTCTGAGGGCCCGGGCGCAGTAGATAGTCTCGGCGCATGAGCTTCCAGGGCAGCGTGAGCTCGTATATGGTCTTGCCAAGCGGGGTTCGTTTGATGGCAAATTTCAGTTCCCGGGCGGCGTTCTCCGGCTCCGAAAACATTTCAGGGCCTTTGAGCCCCAGCCCAAGGATCAGACGGAAATCATCAAACGTGTCGTCATTGGTTGTTCGGTCGTTGAGAAGGCTGTCAATGCCAATCTCAAGGCTGTCTCCGCGCCAGAGCATCTGCCGGCCCTGGGTATTGGCGTGAAGCTCGTCTTCCACTTCTGCGGCCAGATAGACGTTTGCCTGATCCCAGCGAAGAAAAACTTTTGCCTGGACTGTTTCGCCCTTCAACTCGATGGATTCGGTATCCCGCCATTCATTCAGAAGGCCATCCATCTGGGCAAGCGATCCCATGGTTGTCGCGTCGTACTGCTGCTCCGAAACAATCGACTGAATCGGATATTCAGTACTGGATGCGGACGTCGGGGCCAAACAGTAAATGGCGCGAGAAGTCGTGACGTAAAGAACTCCCCCGGAAAAGCGAGCGCCGGTGAAGCCCTCCCCAGGTAAGAGAAACGGTTTCACCGAAGTAGCGCCTTTCAGTGCAACCACGTGCATCAGGTCGTGGGTCCGATAGTTCTTCCGCCAGCTGCCCCGCGAGCTCAGAATGAGGAGCTGATTGTCGGCCCACAGAAGTTGAGCACCACTGCCGAGATCGTCGAGGTAAGCATCCCACGCATCGGATTCCATGCCGTATTCCGTGGCACGGATGGTCCCTTCGGATAGCCGGTAAAGAAGATCTCCCTTCAGGATTGACTGGCCGCCAGGAGCGCGAAATATCCCCTGGCCGTTTTCAATCTCAATGACAGTCAGTCCGATCTTTTGTTTAGAATCGTAAGGAGCTTCAACAATAAGATAATCGTCGGTCAGACGAAGCCGCACCTGGCGGTCTTTCGGTGCGACAGCGATTTCTGCCGCCCAGAGTTCTTCACCATCTTTGATATCCGTACATCGTGCGACGCCACCCACGAGCGGCACTGCGATAAGGCGTTCGCCGTTCGTCACCACCATCACGTCCTTTACCGCACGTTCGAGCACAATCGGTATCCCCAGTTTCCCGTCCGTCAGGCGGAAAGGAAACCACTGGACCGCTTTAGAGCCTGATTGACCGACAACTCCCACTGAATCTTCGAGAATATGCACCTCTGTAAAGCGGTGGTCGCTCTGGGTGGCATGCCAGATGTTTTCACCAGTAGCCGCATTCAACAGCGTTACGCTGCTGTGTTCGCTTTGGTGCAGAAAGGCAATGTGGTCTTTGGTAAATGCCACCTTTCGCTCTGCCGCATCCCCCATATCAGGAATTCGGCAGCGCCAGAGATCCGTACCTTTGAGCGCGTCAAGACACCGCAGGTCGGAACGCGTGACAAGGTACAAACGATTGCCGATGGCTCTCGAAATATAAATCTCTGATCGCAGAGGCACCTGCCAGAGACTTTGACGCCGTAATCCTGCTGCTTCGCAAAAAAGTTTTCCTTCCGCGGTGTAGTAGACAGTGCTGAGATCGGAACCGACATCGAGCAGCCGGGCCTGATTCCTTTCCTCGTTCCACAGAATACCGAAGGGCTCTTGAAACGGTTTGTCGTTTATAACCGGCTGGGCGGTAGTCCCAGCCAACTTCGGTTCAGTTGCGGGCTGGTCTGTCGCCCCCAGCCCCAGCCAATCAACGGAATCCAGGGAGAAGCGCACCAGGGATGATTCCTTCACCCGGGGACAGAACGCCAGATTGCCAGACTTGCTCCACCCATACCGGGCCTTAACGCTACCCGATCCCGCGGTGACCTCGACCAGCTCTTTCGCCGTTGGAACGAGAAGCGTTTCACCGGCCAGGAGGACGCGCCCGACCGCGCGGACAGGTTCGGCGGATTTCCATTGCAGTGAACAATTCTCCAATGAGAAGGAGTGGATGTATTCATCTGAAATCAGCACGCTGCCATCATACAGTCCCGCGAGGTGGGCGGAGCGTGGTATGGGAAGCTGCCATTTGAGCGTTTTCTTTTCGATATCAATACAGAATATTTTGCTTGCGTCTCGGGGCCGGAACACAAGATGCTTGCCTGCCACAAGTGGGGCCCGGCATTGAACCGCAATGTAGCTGGATGATTGGGTGGATGAGCCGGAGTCCTCTCGGTCGTACTCGTACATCCAGAGCAGATCGCCGGTCAACGCGTCGAGTACTGCAATGAATCCGAAATTGGTGACCGAGTAAATCAGTCCCCTGTGATAGGTGGGCGGGGCAGATTTTGATCGTGGGTCTACTCGCAGCCACCAGTCGGAACGAAACTGTCCCATGCCGGATCCGAGAAGAGACCGCCACAAGACTTTCCCGCTGCGAGCGTCTCGTGCAACCACGAACACGCCTAAAGGTTCTTCCATCTGCGCTTCGTGATAAAAGGCGATGCCGTCCACCAGTTCGGCCTCGGAGGCAATGAAGGTGGAGTCATCCGTATCCATCTCGGTGCTCCACAGCAGGCGGCCCGTGGGTGCATCGTAAGCACGCAGGCAATACGCCAGGCCCTCATCTGATGGCGCCACGTAGCCCTGCCGGCAAAGAACGGTTCGCTCGTCCGAAGCAGTCTCAAAAAGATCCGGCCCCTCGTAAACTTTGCCGTGACCGCTCCGCAGCTTCATAGGAACTTCCTGCGTCTTTCGCTGCGGCCCGTAATTCCAGAGGAGCTTGCCGGAATTCGTATCGACTGCGAACGTCTCAGTCAGATTGTGAAAGAAGAGCGTGCTCCCGGCAGATCGGCCAAGCATGGGATAAAAAGTGTGGCCAGCGTCGCGACTGCGCAGCACGTCCTCGGATGTGAGTGCATTTACTGCAATGTCAATGACTCGGGATTCGAAAAGCGTGGGAGTCTGGGAGTCTGGGAGTCTGGGAGTCTGGGAATCTGGGAGTCTGGGAGTCTGGGGTAGAAGTTCTGAGAGTGGAGGCCACGCGTCGCGGGCAATGGTGGTACGGCCCTGTTCGAGTAGGAGTGATGCGAGCGACTTCCGGATGGGGTCTGTGCCTTCGTATTCGCCGAAGTAGCGGATAGCTCGGGCGAGTGGAACGATGTGGCGATCCTGGTGCGCGTTTCGAATGACTCGGCGCATCCGTGATGAAACCCAGTGTTGGTAATCCTCCCTGAGAGTTTCGGGGAGATGGCTGATGCGATCTAGGGTAGCGCTGGTCAGGCCCTGGAGATGACGGTAATCCATTCGAGCGGCCGCGTATGGATAGTCTTCGATTACTCGGAGAAATTCTTTGAGTGCACGGTCGTTACGTCCGCTTTCGGTCAGGCGATGTGCTTCCTGATAGCGGTCGCTGTGTTCGAGAGATTCCGGTGGGATAGCACGGCTGCCCTGGGCGGTGCCGAGAGCATTCAGCACGTTTCTGGCCTGATACCATTCTGAACTCCAATCCTGCATCGTTCCCAAGAGGTCAGAAACGATACGAGTGGCCTGAGCTGTCTGGCCGTCAAAATTAAGGGCCCAGGCTTTGGCGAAGATGATCTCAGCGCTGAGTGCCTTATCGCCCTTTGCTTTCTCTTCGGCCTGGTTGAAAAATACCAGCGCCTCTGCAGTTTCCAACAGATTTGTCTTTGCTTCGGCCAACCGCAAGAGTCGCTTTGCCAGTTCTCCCGAAGAGGATTCCGCACCCGACGTCTTGATCCACTTCTCATTCCAGAAGGCCTGTTCAAAAGGGGCTCCTTCACCTCCCAGAATCTTGAGGGCAGTGTCTGCTGCCTGCTTTCGTACCCTCGAGTACGCCGGGAAATTTTCTTCGGGATAGTCGGTCCAGATTCGCCCCCAGTGATACAGGGCACGAGATTCATCACCGAGTTCCTCGTAAAGCTCGGCGAGCATAATACGCCCCTCGGCGCAGCGGGCGGGCTCTTTGGAATGTAAGTCGATCAGTTGTGTGTAGAGCTTTATCTTGAATCGTGCGGAAGCCACCTTCTCTTCCGGCGGTTTTGGGGCCGCTTCTTCGGAGTCATACCAGGAGTCTTTGCGGGCCAGCTTGCATTCGACGGAATCCCACCATTCCGGGGTAGCGGGATCAGAATGCAATGAGGAAAGGCCAATGGCCAGACACAGGAAGTTGAGTATGTAGCTGGTCGGTCTCAAAGTTTGCTCGCGATGAAGGCAGGGTCGCCATTATGCGTGAGAGACTTCCTTGTTTTCAAAACGTTCAGGAGTCGAATATTTCCCAGAGATCCGGAAAGACAAGGAAAGAGGGAGCTGACGACGAGCCGATTCAAGCTGCTTCGCGGCTCTCGGGCAGGTAGTTCCTCATCGTCAGGTCTTTGCGTTTCCAGGGGTAGTTCGTTATCAACTATAGTCTCGATCAGGGGAGAAGATGACAGCGGCAAGAAATTACCCTTAAATAATCTCTTGCTAACATTTACACGCGTATTAACTTCTTTCGATTCTGGGGCCGATTACAACTCTAATCTTGGCAACGTTAACGCTCCGGCAGGCACGAGCCATATACAGGGAGTAACCAGCAGATGCTGAATACCAGGGAAGTCCTTTTCTTAAAGACGGCGGCCAACCTGAAGCTTCTGGATCAAGACCAGTTGGCTCAGGCACAGGAAGGCATCAAACAGGCCCGTGCCCAAAACAATCCAATCTTTGTCTGGGACTTGCTGGTTCACTGGAAATTCCTGCCGAAAGAAAAGGCTGAGTATGTAGTGAAACTAATCTTGCAGGCTGAGAAGAAGCAGGCAGGCGCCGCCCCTTCAGGAGCCGTGCCTGTGGCACAGCCTCCAGCCCAGGCAGCCGGTGCAGCCCCAGCAGTTCCCGCGGCACAGCTCCAGGTGCCGTCTGCGACACCTGCGGTGCCTTCAGCACAACCACTGATGCCTGGCGACGCGTCTGCTGTACCCACGTCGCAACCACAAGATTCTGCCGCCGCGCCGGCACCAGTTGAAGGGGTGGTTGCGGCGGACGCCGTCATGGCTGCCCAAGGAACCAAAAGGTCAGCGCCCATCGGACTGATCGCCGCAGGTCTTGTCCTGGTCTTTGCCGTCGGTGGTGGGGCTGCTCTCTATTTCCTGAAGCCTGCTGAGAGTCCCACTGGTCCGGGGGAAGTCCAGGAAGTTGCGAAAGGCAACGTAGATACAACGGTGGAAGATACTTCAGGAGGTGGGATTGCTGCTGCCAATCCAGGCGAGTCCACAGGAGGACCTCCGGCAATCAGTCCAGGCGGGCCTCCGGCAGTCAGTCCGGGAGGGCCTCCGGCAGTCAGTCCGGGAGGGCCTCCGGCAATCAGTCCGGGAGGGCCTCCGGTTGGACTTCCGGCCGTCAATTCCGATGGACCACCGACCGGCAATCCGGACGAGGCCCCCCTCGAACCAGGTGGGCCTCCGGGACCAATCTCGGAGGCACTGGCCAACAAGGCCAGTGCGGAATACCAGACGCTGTCTGCACAGGTAGCTGAACTGATAACCAACAAGGATCATGACCAGGCGATTCTGAAGTTGAACGCCTTTAAGCTCAACACCTCAGATCCAGTCCTCCGGGCAAAGCTGGATGCCCAGATTGCAGAGGCCACGCAAAAGAAAACCGCGCCTCCTTCGAAATCAGAAGTGGATGAACCTGTACTCAGCCTGCCCGGTGCCTCCCGGGTTTCCGCATCGGGACAGATCACTAAAGAAATCGACGCCTACACGAATATTCGGCAGCAACTTGACCCGCTTTTGGAGGCAAGGAAATTCAGTGAAGCAAAGGGGATTCTGAGTAAGTTGGTTGAAAACCCGGAAAACGAAATTTTCTTTAATTTCCTGAATCAGCTTCAGGGCGACCTCAAGAGAGCTGAAGAATTCGCTGGGAAAAGCCTCGGAATCTTAAAGAAGAGTATTGGGGAGGAAATTCAATGGGGCGGGCTGCCTTCAAAGATCATATCTGTGGACGAGGAAAATTTGGTCGTCGAAGCCATCGGCCGCGAGAAGATCGTGCCCCTCAACCAAATCAAAGTAATGGAACACATGAAGCTGCAGGACATTAACTCCAAGGATGCGAACACGGATCAGTTGTTCGCCATGGGGCTGCTCTACTTCTGTGACGGCCAGTATTCGCAGGCTCAGAAACTCCTGGACGAGACGAAACTCACCCACAACTCTGAGAGCTATCTGGACTTCATGAACAAAGACAATGACTCCAAAGCACTTGGAATCGTCCGTAAAATCCAGGAGGCCAAGGAAGCCAAAGATGTCAAGGAATTATTCAGTTTGACTAAAGAGTTGCGGGAATCTCATGAACAGTCCCCTGTGACTTCAGCCTACAATGATCTCCTTATCCAGGCGGATGAGGAGGTACAGAAATATAAGGATGAAAGAGACAAACAAATCGCCGCGCTTGAAGCATTGGTCGACAAGGCTGAGGAGAAAGCGCGAGAGGAACTTTCAAAGGAAAACAGCAAAAACATGAAGAAAATTGCTGACATGGAGAAAGCGCCACAGATGGACAAATTTTCATACAAGTTGGTCAAACCCACACAAGGTCCCGAGACAATTAAAATCAACAACGCGGACAAACCTCAAAGGGAAATCAGCAGGGATGAAGCTGCAGCAAAATCGAAAAACGAGAATCTCAAGGATTTGGAGAAGTTCCTGGACGACCACGAAAAGAAAACCAGTCTGTTGATCAGCAAATCGAAGAGCCATGCTGCGAAAGAAGTCAGACGTCTGAGTACAGAAATCGGCGGCTTCGAAAAAGTGATGACGTTACACAAGGCCAAAGCGGCGCAACTGTTTTCAAAGCAGAAAAGTCGACTCGAAACTCAGGTGAAAAAGCTGAGGAGCAGGATTAAGGGCGGCGACACGATGACCGAAGAAGAGATGATGGCCTACCTGACACGGTAGGTTGAGCGCAGGGGCTTCAACTCGCCGGAATCACAGAGTGAGAGGCAGTACCTGCCAACTGGATTTCACACTTTTTCGCCGCGGCGTTCCAATTCTTCTCGAGCCAGTTGTTGAATGCGGGAGCAATCAATGGGCTCGCTACCCTCCGGCACCCTGCTTTCACCGGAGAATGGACCGTCGTATGACGCGGTCTTCACCTCTCGGTAGACATCGTGTTCTGCAGTGAGCGTGGCGGCGAATTGCAGGTTATCCGTGGTCATGTCCTGGATGTATTCTTCGAGCACTTCTTCGAGCGCTTCTATCGCCTCGCCCGCCACTGCCGAGTTTCCCACCAGGTGAAGCAGGCATGACATGCCGCTAATCGGATCAAGTTTCGCAAAGACCACAGCAGCCGGTATTTTCACGATTTCCGGGGTCGATTCATCCGCGAGCCATTCCTGAAGCGGGAGTTTTGCTGCCTCGCCCAAGTTCTTTACTTCCTCCCAATTCTGCGTCACCACAGTAAAAATGGCATGCTGGGTTCTGTTCGAAGGTTTCCAACTCATCAACTGGAGCACAGACGCAGCTTTGGTCCGCACACTGTTGTCCGGATGCAGGAGGGCGCCTTCAAGAGGTGAGCTATTGTTTTCACCGATGGAGCGGGCGGCCTTTCTTGCCTCGATAGCCACTTCGCCGATTTCCTTGATGGAAAGCAGGGGGACAACAGCCCTCGGGTCACCAATCTTGCCCAGTGCAATTGCAGATTCTCTCCGCACTTCTGAGCTGGGATCCTCAAGAGAATCGATGAGTGGCTCAAGGGCCTTAGAAGACCCAACATCCCCAAGCCGCATCGCCGAGAGAGCGCCGCCGCGAGTCGGGCGAATTTTTCAGATGATAAACTTCCCATACAAGCATTGTTTTCTGGCCGCCCGCTGAATTATGAAATCGAAAATACGCGTTTATGTTATCAATTCAAACACCGATTGCGTAACCGGTGCCCAGCCTCGGGGAAGCGCCACCAAGGATGGTTCCGGTGGACTCGTCCCGCCAGATTGCAAGGCATCTCCCATGTGACCAGCCATCCGAGACATGGACAATGTGGCCTCGGGAAGAGAGCGCCTTGATTGTCGCTTCGGCGATGCGCGCCTCAGCAACCATGTGCCCAGGCTTGGCGGTTCGTGGATAAAACGAGCCCGGAAAATGCAGTGAATGAAATGTGGGTGCATCCAGCGCCGCCTGCACATCCATATTGAATTCAACGAAATTGAGGAAGAACTGATTGGTCCACTGGTCCTGTTGGTCTCCTCCAGGGGTGCCAAAGACCATGAAGGGCCGCCCCTCTTTAGTGGCAAGCGATGGCGTCAGAGTAGTTCGGGGGCGTTTGCCGGGCTCAAGGGAATTCGGATGCCCTTCCACAAGCACGAACATCTGTCCACGTGTGCCCAGCGGGAAACCAAGCCCTGGTATCACCGGCGATGACGGAATCCATCCACCGCTCGGAGTGGCTGCGATCATGTTGCCTTCGGAGTCGATGGCATCGAGCTGTGTTGTGTCGTGACCAAAACCAGTACCGAGTCCCATACCTTGCGGCCCTTGATAGCTCTCGGGGCCCGGAATGGGCTCGTGAGATGCGTTCGTTGGATTGAGCCCCGCCCGTGCCTCCGCCGCGTACTCCTTGGAAAGAAGACGTTCGAGCGGGATATCGCTGAACCTCGGATCGCCATACCAGCGTTCCCGATCCCCGTAAGCGATTTTAGCGCATTCGATCCACGTGTGAATGTAGTCCGGCGAATTGTGGCCCATCCCTTTCAAGTCAGATGCCTCCAGCAGACTGAGGAGCTGGAGGAAGACCGGACCCTGACACCACGGCCCGCACTTGTAAACCTGAAGACCGCGAAAGGTGGTGGTGACCGGTTCTTCTATAGCGCCTTCGTATTCAGCAAGGTCTTCCCGAGTAATGAAACCGGAATGAGCCGCTCCTGAGGCATCCATGAATTCAGATGTCTGTGCAAATTCGGCAATCTGCTGTGCAATTTCTCCGCGGTAAAAGACGTCCCGTGCTGCGAACATGGCCGCCTCCCGTCCAAGATGGCTGTTGGCCGATTCCACATCCAGGAGTTTTTGAAATGTGTCAGCCCATGCATGCTGACAGAAGTTCTCCGCTACCTGAGGAGGGCGATCATCGGGCAGGTAGACCTCTGCGGAGGTGGGCCATTCCATGCGGAACCTATCGGCGCAGGAAGCAATCGCCCGGCTCAATCCGGGATACATAGGAAAGCCATTCCTGGCGAGTTCGACCGCCGGGCCCAATACGTCAGCCAACTTCAACCGGCCAAATTGTGCGAGTACACGAATCCACGCGTCCAGCGAGCCCGGGACCATGGCGGGCAGCAGCCCGTCGCCGGGGATCATGTCTATGCCGTGTTCTCTGAACCATGAGATTGTCATCCCCTTTGGCGCCCAGCCCTGCCCGCTAATCGCGAAAACATGATCATCTCTGGCTGAATAAATCAGCATCGGCACTTCGCCGGCAATACCGTTCATGTGTGGCTCGATAACGGTCAAAGCCAGCCCCATGGCGACACCCGCATCGAAGGCGTTTCCGCCGTGCCGAAGGATGTCTCCACCAATCGCGGTAGCCAGGTAGTGGCCGCTGGTGGCCACTCCCTTCCGGCTCATGATGATCGGACGTGTGGTGAACGACGACTGAGCGACGCTGAACTGTTCAACGGTTGAGTGACTGTCGGCAGGCATTAGTCAGGATGAAGAGTGAGGAAAGGAATAACCCAAGTTTCGGAAAAACGAGAAGGGAAGAATTATCCCAAGGATTCGGAGAGCCAAGGAAAGATTTGAGACCTGAATATTTTTCACTTCCCGAGTGATTCGAGGAGCTTGGTCACTTCCGCGTTGCGCCTGTCCACCTTGCGTGCATTTTGCAGAACTTTGCGGGCATCGGCCTTTCTGTCGGTCTCTATGAGGAGCTTTGCGAGCTTGATGTAGTTATCGATTTTGCGCGGGTTGATCCGGGTGCATGCTTCATATTCACCGGCAGCGTCTGCAAGCTTGTTCGATGCACGCAGAGATTGGGCGAGGATTTCATGAGATTCCAGCAGATAGGGCTGTACCTCGAACAGACGATAAGCGACACGTTCGACGTCTGCGTGACGACCTGCACCAGAGTAGGCATTCAAGAGTAGCGGGCCAGCGTACGCCGCCGAGGAATCGATCTTGAGCATGCCTTCCAATGCCTCTAAACGGAGGTCGTTATCGTTAGTATCGTTGGCAAGGGCTTCCATCAATTGGAACTGCGGGGAGTATCCGGGATACCGTTTCGACGCTTCACGAAGATAGTGGACCGCATCCCCTTTACGGCCCTGTTCCTTAGAGAGCAGAGCAAGCTTGAAATAATTCCCCACCGGTTTGGGGTCGAGCTGCACGGACTTATCAAAACACGTTTTCGCTCTGTCCCAATCCTGCTTCAGGAACGCCAGCTCCCCCTGAATCCGGGCCGCAGCCGCGCATTTCGGATCAAGCTCCAGAGCCTTTTCAACCGCCTTTTCAGCCTGTTCTTTTTGCCCGGTCATCAGATAGGCGTATGCCAAATCTGCCTGCGCGTTTGCATCTTTGGGAGCTGCCTGCACGACGGTGTTCAGTCTTTCAATATCCTGAGGAGCATACTGGGGCAGTAGGGGGAGAGATTCCGCCAGGGCTGTTGTATGAGCGTGCATCGCATCCGAAAGTTCCTTCATAGTCATCCCGAGCAGGTCCTTCGCCGCTGTCTCGAACGAGACTTCTTGATGCAACGATTTCAGGAGGGCCAGAATCATTTCGAAGCCGTGCTGTTTCACCAGGTAATCAATACATATCTCACCCTGTACGTAAGCCAGCAGAATCTGAAACTGTGACTTTGGGCGTGTAAATCCACGATTCAAGTCCTCCAGCCGAATGAATTCACCCCTCTTGAGCGCGGTGACCAGCATCTGATCCTGGGTAAAGGTGCGGTTCGTGTGTTCATCGTAAACCGCAAGGCCTTCCGTGAACCAGCGCGGGATATTGAATCTCGTCGCATGCAGTGTGACCGCATGGCTGAATTCGTGAATGAGCACTTCCTTCCAATTGAACTGCCCCGGCGAAACCCGCGGCGAATCCATCGCGATGAGCCGGCCAAAGCAAACGCCATTCAAACCAATGCCCGGCAGGCCGTGCACCCGGGACGCGAAGTAGTCGTGGCGTGGAAACATTTCCACCACTACCTGGTGATTCATTGCTGTGGCGTACTGCTTGAGCAAGAGCTTTTGCTGATCACTCAGCCATATCCTTGCGTAACGCAGCAGAAAACCGTCCTGCTTCCTGTGCGCCTTGATGCGAAAACTCTCGTCTTCGTACACCTCAAAATCATCCATGTAATCCAGAGTTTCGAGCATGTTAAAGACCCTTTTGCTAAACCGGTTCTGCTCGAACGCCTTCTCGAGAATCTGGTATCCCTTTACCTCATCGCCTTCCCTGCAATAGAGGAAACCGAGGCTCTGCAAAACACGCCAGTCTGTTGGATTTATCTTGTAAGCCTTCTCCATGAACTCGATGGCAATCTTCGGTTTGCGCAGCCGCTCCGCCGCATCGCCGATGGCACGATAAAACTCCGCGTGGGCCGGGTGAATAGTCTCCACCACCTTCTTCTCTGCTTCGTATTTCGGCAGATCCTTCTGAAGGTAATAGACGGATGCCAGTGTCGTATGGACGCTCAGGTTTTTGTCATTGATCTTCAGCGCCTGCTGCAGAAGTGCGATGGCCAGATCGTAATTTTCTTCTTGATATGCCAGCGATGCCTGGATCTCAATGGCTTCCACGAGATTGGGATTTACCTCCAGAACCCGTTCAAGCTCCTCCTCTACCTTGGGGAACTGGCCGTCGTGATAGAAGCAGGAAAGCATTCCGAGGCGGGCGACCGGGTGTTTAGGATTCTGCTTCAGGACAGGCCGAAACTCGGCTGCGGCATCATTTACCTGCCCTTTGTCCAGGAAGAGAAATCCGGTGGCCAGTCTGCCTTCGATGCCATCTTCTTTTTGCGAAGCCTTCACGAACATGTTCAACGCCTGGTGCGGCTTGTTGAGTTCCTGAAGGGCCGTTCCACAGAAAATGAGGGAATCCGTATCCGTTGGGTTGTCCTGATAAAAGCTGTCAACTATCTGGTTGAAGAGTGTTCGGGCTTCGTCCTCTTTGCCAGTATTTTTGTAAAGCATGGCCAGCCCGATTTTCGCAGCGGTCGAATTCGGAGAGATTTTCAATCCCTTGTTGAATGCTTCTTCCGCCTCCCCATATTTGCCGGTCATGAAACAGACTTCACCCAGGCTGATGATCGAGATTGCGGCGCCGGGGTGCTTCTCCGAATACTTACGGCAGGTATTCAGCGCTTCATCGTATTTGCCAGTTTCGAGGAGGATGTCGACAAACTTACTCAATCGATCTGTGGGTGTATCGGGCTGCTTGTGAAACAACCAGCGAAAATGCTGAATGGCCTCGTCATACCCCCCGGACTGATAGGCTTTCCATGCCTGCTCGGAGCTGATGCTGCTTTCGGCCGGGCCTTGATTCTCTTTGAGGGCTTCCGGCTTCACATCCGGCGCCTGGCCCTGCAGTGTGCCCGTGAGAAGCAAAACCAGTAAGTTCCTTACAGTCATATTCGATTCCGCTGACAAGTTTCTCGAAATTGCTGTGACGCTGCGCGGTAATTTTTTCGCAGGCTTCATGTATTGCATTTGACGGTCAAGAGTATCGAGCCTTGCCCATAAGATGTCCATCTACAGGGACGCTCAGAGCCGCCTTCAATTGTAAGATTGTTACCCGGTTTTGTGGATGGAATAGGTGTCACCGTCACCCGCACATACCACACCCTGCTCCGCCCTAATCCCTTTCCGATTTGACCGGGTTTCTTGCCCTATTCCATAGTGCTCAGAAGCCCATCAAAAATGGAAAATTCTGTGGCGGAGGTGGAACTGGAGTAAGGCCGAGCCAATTGAACAAACTCTTGAAGGGCTCCACTTTGGCCAGTCGGACTTTTAGATCAATCTGCTTTGTCGAATTACGAGTTACCGTAATTGTGCCGAACAGCAACATCAAACCAGCAATACATGTAACGAGCATTCCACAGACATGTCTTCGGAACACACCAGCTCCGATAGGACAGTCCTTCGTCAATATCGTGCCGTCCGTCCGTCGATAGAACGCCTTGCACAATCGCCCCTCATGGTTTTGCACCAGCACCTCCGCCTCCGCACGAGTCATTTCCGACAGATTGTAGACGTTGAGACTACATCGGGAGCAATATCGGACACGATCGTCGCCTTCCATACTGCCCCAGTCCTCAGGGCAGGGCGATGCAATTTGGAGCACATCAAGGGAGACATATTCGTTGTTGCTGTTCCTGTTCATGACTGTCAGGAGGTCGTGAGGATTCTGGACCAAAACAGTTGGAGGCCCACGTCAATGCGAATTCACCAGTCGGGAAAATCATAGCAGCGGGGTAACCAACGACAATGAATCGAACTCCGACTCTTGCTCATCGGAAGAAAGCTATTCGGGTCTGGCCTCCATTTGCCGTTTGACCAATTGGCTGTCCTGGGTGTCCAGCGTGCAAGAGAGATTCGAGTCAGGTGCACAAAGTTACCAATCGAATTCTTTCCGTCGGTAAGTTTGCAATTGTCTCGATTCAGAAATCCTGGTAAACCGCTGGCAAGAGACAGTAGAGCTACCCCGATCTACGTGCTCAAGAGTATCGACTGTTCAGGCTAACCTCTCCAGTTATGGTCCAACATCCTTCGTTCAAAGTCGCGGCGGCTCATGTATCACCTGTCTTTCTCGACCTGGAACGGACGGTCGAGAAGACCTGTTCGCTGATCCGTGAGGCATCTGAGAACGGGGCAGAGCTGATTGTCTTTCCGGAAACTTACATACCGGCGTTTCCTGTCTGGCTTTCACTGCAGGCTCCAATTCATAACCATGATTATTTCCGGCGACTGGCCGCGGGCACGATTCGGTGTCCCGGGCTGGAGATTGCACAGATTGCGCAAACTGCCCGTTCGTGTGGAGTGTTCGTTTCAGTAGGCTTCAACGAAGGTACCGATGCGAGTGTGGGCTGCATCTGGAACTCAAACGTTCTCATTGGGGATGACGGGCGGGTCATGTGCCATCATAGAAAAATCGTTCCGACGTTTTATGAGAAGCTTGTCTGGGCGCCTGGTGACGGTGGCGGGCTGCAGGTCAGCGAGACTCGGATAGGGAGGCTTGGCATGCTCATCTGCGGCGAGAACACTAACCCGCTCGCCCGATACACACTCATTGCACAGGGAGAGCAGGTGCACTTCGCCACCTATCCGCCCATCTGGCCGACGCATTCGCCGGAGAATGCGGGGAGTTATGATTTGAAGCAGGCGATCCAGATTCGTGCAGGAGCTCATTCATTCGAAGGCAAACTTTTTACGATTGTTGCCTCCGCGTTTCTAGACAAGGCTGCCTGGGATGAGCTGGCATCACTGAACTCGGAGGCAGGTGGAGTTCTTGAGGCCAGCCCGCGCGGTGTATCGCTGGTGACGGGGCCGGGCGGGCTACCGGTCAGTGAGATTGTGCAAAACGAGGAATGCCTTCTGTACGCTGATATCGATCTCTCGGCTTGCGTCGAACCCAAGCAGATTCATGACGTTGCGGGCGGATACAATCGCTTCGATATATTCAGACTGACGGTCGACCGTTCAGCGCGCCGGCCAATCACTTTTTCTTCGGCACATGAAGGAGTGGAACTGAAATCCGATGAAGAGATCGATAAGTAATGAGTAAGTGTTGATGCATGGGCCGGTGCTATCGGCGACGACGGGGGCAGAGAAACCGCAACGTTCAACGCCAGGCCAGAACAAAGAACCATCCAAAACGGGAGTTACTACAACAACCGCCGCCGCCTTGCTCATTACTCATTAGCAAGATTAATCGGCGTCTACTTCCACCGGGGATCTATCGGCCGGAACCGATAATGACCGCCAAACGCCGCTAGTTCATGCAGAACCGTAAGCCCGATTTCCAGAATATCACCGTGGTTATCCGGGTTATTTTGCCAACCGCAGGGGAACTCGATAAGTAAAGGCACTGCGCCGCACGCGTGGTACACCGCATCGCTCTGATAAAAGGAATCACCGCAATAAGACTTTGGAGACTTGGGCACCCGAGACTTTGGCAAGCCCTTTCTGGCACACGCGCTGCCGGCAACCGCCGCCATCTGATCGATACGCTGTTTCACATGATCAGGCACGAACGCGCTCGGCGGCTGGACCAGACTCCCGTTGTCCGTGTGAGAAAGCATTACGCAATCAGGCATTTCGCGGCGGCAGTAGCGCATAAGCGCCGTTGTTTCCGGCTGGCAGTCACCCGCCAGTGGGCCGTCGTAGACGAGGTTGTAGCCAGCGTCATTAAAGTAAGTACCGAGTATTTCCATCTCATCTGATGGAATCGGAAACTGAAGCTTGGAAGTTGGCCATTGAAGGATCTGTCCATCATTCGTTCTTCCCTGAGAGATCATGCTGTAGTACTTGGGATTGCAATTCACCCATTGGACATGGTCGAGCGCTCGTTCGCGGCCGTCGACATTGAGGGTGGGGATGATCAGGTACCGATGCTGACGTGCAGCTTTCGCAATCTCCGGCTGCTTTCGTCCTCTGAGATCTTTGCCCTTGGCGAGGATGTTCAACAGATTGAGCGCCGCCACAGTCCCTTCGAATTCGGTGCCGTGTGCCGCGCCTACGAAAAGCCATACCTGCTTTTTACGTTCGCCCTTTCCAAAGAAAGTAGAGACATCACCACCGGCGATCGCCGAGCTCAGGCTCCCGCATGTCCTGCCGGGCAGCATTTCTCGCTCTCCCCAGGAGGCCGCGTAGATGGTGCGTCCTCCGGCAGTAAGGCCGATGTCTTCAACTTCGACACCATTGAGCGATTCGCAAAATTCACGAATCTCGTCCGGTTTGGTCAGCCACCACTTCGGGGCCTTGGTCACATCGATTCCCGGTCGCGGTTTGGCCGGCTTGCGTGTCTTAGTCTTCTTGTTCATCTGATTGTTGGTTTGGCAGGGCTCGTGAACTCAATCCTGGACGCTAAAATCCAGCTCCAGCATCCAGTATCGAGTAATCAGTATCAACCAGGGAGGAGTATCCATGAGAAACATTATTCTCAGTTCGGCACTGTTATTTTCCTGTCTTTCATTTTCTTTCGCAGAGGAGACCGACGACGAGGGCTGGGTCAGCCTGTTCGATGGCAAGACCCTTGAAGGATGGAAGGCGAGCGAGAACAAGAGTTCATTCAGCGTCGTCGATGGCCAGATCATGGTATTTGGCCCGCGCAGTCATCTGTTTTATGTAGGAAAAGTCAATGACGGCAAGTTTAAGAATTTTGAATGGAAGGCGGACGTGATGACCACCGAAGGCTCCAATTCCGGAATGTATTTTCATACCGAATATCAGGAAAACGGCTGGCCAGGTAAAGGCTATGAAGCACAGATCAATAACACTCATGGAGATCCTCGGAAGACTGCCAGTCTCTACGGAGTCAAAGACAATCACCAGCCACCGGCCAAAGATGATGAATGGTTCACTCAACACGTCATCGTCAAGGGTAAGCAGATCACGATTAAGGTGAACGGCAAAACGATTGTGGATTTCACCGAGCCGGAAGGCGTTACCGGCGACCGCAAACTGTCGACAGGCACGTTTGCGCTCCAGGGCCACGACCCCAAGAGCAAAGTCTTCTACAAAAATATTATGGTGAAATTACTGCCCGAGTGACGTTTGCCGAAAGGCATTCAGCGGTCTCGAAGACGCAGAAGAGCTTCCTGCAGTTCCGCGGGCAATGCCGCCTCGATGAAGATTTCCGCACCGGTCAACGGGTGTGTGAATCTAATCGACCCGGAATGGAGAAACAGGCGATTCGAGCCAATCACTTTCTTGAGCCGCCGATTTGCCTGGAAATTGCCGTAAGTCCTGTCCCCAACGACGTGGCATTTTCGCCGGGCGCTCTGGACCCGGATCTGGTGCGTACGCCCGGTCATCAGTTCGATCTCCAGGCGAGCCAGGCCAAGTTTCGGAAACTTTTCAACTACTCGATATCGAAGCTCCGCATTAGGCGGTCTCCCTTCTATGATTTTAGACCGAACCCCTTGCTGCCCTTCCCGGGTCTGAACGAAATCCTTCCATACGCCTTCTTTGCGACTCGGTATGCTGGTGACTAACGCCTGGTATCCCTTCTCGACATTTCGCTCTCTGAACAGATTCTGAAGCGCGGCCGCGGACTTTTCACTTTTGGCCGCCAATAAGACACCCGAGGTTGCGCTATCCAGTCGGTGAATGAGCCACGTCCTGGCGTCCCCAATGACAAAGCAGCGCGACTGCAGGCTGTAGGAGCCTTCGAACGCGCACTTCTTGCTTTCTTTGTTACGATTGGGGTGTGAGAGGACACCGGCAGATTTATTCACCGCCAGAAGGTGATCGTCCTCATACAGTATTGGGAGGGTGGTGACCTGCGTGCTCGGCATCGCTACCTGACGATGGTCAGCATCTCTTCGATGATTTCGTTGTTCGTCTTATGCTTATCGAGCAGGCGGAGCAGAGCCTCCATCTGGGATAGAGGATTGACCGCGCTGTCCAGAAGATTACGGCGGAGATGGCGAACGGCTTCGAATTCATCGGGCGTGTAGAGGAGTTCCTCCCGGCGCGTGCCGGACTGAGAAAGATCGAAGGCGGGAAACAGGCGACGATCGGCGAGCTTACGATCAAGCTTGAGTTCCCAGTTTCCAGTGCCTTTGAATTCTTCAAAGATGACCTCATCCATGCGACTGTCAGTTTCGACCAGCGCAGTCGCAAGAATGGTAAGGCTGCCACCATTTTCGATATTACGTGCTGCACCGAGGAGTTTGCGCGGAAACTGCAAGGCGGCGGCGTCCAAACCACCACTGAGCGCTCGTCCGCTTCCGCGCTTGGCGACATTCACAGTGCGAGTCAGGCGTGTGAGACTGTCGAGCAGCAGGAAGACATCTTTTCCGGCTTCGACAAGGCGCTGGCAGCGTTCAATGCAGAGTTCCGCTATGCGGAGATGGCTCTGCGGTGAACTGTCAAAACTTGATGCCACCACTTTGCCAATACCCATGCTCCGAAAATCCGTGACCTCCTCCGGTCGTTCGTCGATAAGGAGAATGAAGAGCGGTATGTCCGGGTGATTCGCGGCCACAGCGCGGGCAGTCTCCTGCAGCAGCATAGTCTTTCCACCTTTCGGAGGGGCTACGATGATCCCACGCGTACCCTTACCTACCGGTACGAGAAGGTCGATGATGCGTGTGCCGCGATCCAGGGGACTATTCTCCAGAATCAGCCTTTCGTTTGGTACCAAAGGAGTGAGATCCTGGAGGTCGGGAAAACCTGTCGCTAATTCCGGATCCATGCCCTCGACGGAGTTGATTGCCTGCATGGCTGGGTGCTTTTCCCGGTTTTGAGGTGGCCGAACCGGGCCGGATACGAGCTGGCCGGTCTTCAGCCTGAATTTTTTGATAAGGCTCGTGGGAACGTAGGCGTCCCCATTCCCAAGCTCGAGGGTATTTTCGTTTCGGAGAAATCCGAAGCCTTCCGGCACAATGTCAACCACACCGGAGTGCACGTCCCCCGGTTCGATTTCACCGTTTACTTCAACATATTCCTGGTAATCGTGGCGTTCTTCCTGCCTCTGGCCGTTGTTAACGTTATTGTTCGTGTTGTTGTTGTCGCCCCTGTTGCGATTACGACTTCTGGAACGGCGGCGCCGATTTGAATTGTTGGTGCGATTTCCCCCACCGGATCGGCTACTTCCTTCACCTCCACCTCCGCCTCCAGCGCCTCCTCCGCCAGCGCCGGGCCGGCCTCCAGAGTTCCGTGAGCCTGACCGAGAACCACGATTGTTCCGTCTATTCTGCTCTGCCATGTTTTCCTTAATTCCCGATTAAAAAGATGACGAGCCCCATCTACTGAGGCAACGCCAGCCCACTAAAGTGAGCATATACAACAAGTAAGATTCTGGTGAAGACCGACTGCCGACTGTACCGGCGTCTTCAGTTAACCCAGTCCGTAAGGTCTGTTCCGGATTTATTTTTCCCGTGCGGGATTCCTCGGTTCAATAGGAAGAGATCACATTGCCGAATACGTGGCAACGACTCTTAGCGCTAGACTTCCCGAGTGACTCCAGGCTCTTTCCTATCAATGCCTGTGAAACAATGGCCACTTGCAAGAGCTTTAAGCTGTTGGTGGCCGGTTTACCCAATCTCTTGGCTAATCTTTCCTATGCGATTTCGAGGATAACCGTGGTTACCAGAAAAAGGTTCCACGGATTCCATGCGGAGCCATTCGCAGGGAAGAGGTAAACGTGAGTGTGTTTGGACTTTAGTGAACAGCCGCAGACAAAGATTTTGTTCATCAAAAGCACCGCAAGTCTACACTGTAATCCTCGGTTGTCATTCGTTTTTGTGATTTTTCTGCCCAGAGTCTTATCCGGCATGTTTTGCCAGTGAAGAGTCCAGGATACCAACCGCCTCATCGATATGGGTAGATTCAACATTCAGAGGAGGATGGAATCGGAGGGTGTTGTTGGCCATCTTGTAGGTCAGCAGTCCACGGTCGATGACGTCATGAGTCACCGGGCCCGGGTCTTCCTTGAATTGAATGCCGAGGATGAGCCCCTTGCCCCGGACACCGGCGACGTTGTCATATTTCTCGCCCAGCTTGAGCAGACTTGCGGCGAAGTACTCGCCCATTCGTCTGGCATTACCAGGCAGGTCTTCTTCAAGAATAGTCGTAAGCACTGTCTCACAGACCGCTGTCACCAGAGGGTTGCCGCCGAAAGTCGCTGCGTGGGTGCCAGGGCCGAGCACCTCTGCAACTGAGGCTTTGGCCATGAACGCTCCGATAGGGACGCCTCCTCCCAGGGATTTGGCCAGCGCGACGATATCGGGTTCGACTCCGAAGGTCTGGTAGCCCATGAACGATCCCGTTCGGCCGCAGCCGGTGTGAACTTCGTCGAAAGCCAGTAACAATTGATTTTCGTCAGCCAGCTTGCGTAGGCCTTCGAGGAAGCCTGGTTCGGGATTGTTGATACCGCCCTCTCCCTGGATGGGCTCGATCAGGATACCTGCGGTCTTATCGTCGATAAGGGCATTGACTGAATTGAGATCGTTAAAAACAGCTTCCTTGAAGCCGGGCATCATGGGTGCGAAGCCCACGTGATACTTTGGTTGCCGCGTAGCGGTGACGGTAGCAAGGGTTCGGCCGTGGAAAGAATCTTTAAATACTATGATATCTGTGCGATTGGGATCGACCTTGTCCTTGGCATGTTTACGAATGAGCTTCAGAACTCCTTCATTAGCCTCTCCGCCGCTGTTGCAAAAGAATACTTTGTCGGCGAATGAATTCTCTACCAGCAACTGAGCGGCTCTTACCTGCGTTTCAATGTAATAAAGGTTGGAGACATGGATGAGCGTCTCTGCCTGTCGTTTGATGGTCTCCACGACTTTGGGATGGCAGTGTCCGAGGCAGTTGACTCCCAGCCCGCCGAGGAAATCGAGGTATCGTTTGCCGTCTGCGTCATACACATAACAGCCTTCACCGCGAACGAGAGCGATATCTCGTTCGCCGTAGGTGTTCATAATGTACTTGGTGGCCAGTTTCTTAATCGATGCATTGGACATTTGGTTGCTCCTGGAGCGCCCGGGCGCTTCGTCTGAATTCATTTGTATTGGTGGGGCGCGGCATATTAGGAATCCGCGTGGTTGATAGCAAACTGCTCTGTGGGTGGTGTCCCGTCTTCAACTCTTCCTGCTTACCACAGCATTCTCAAGTTCCGGCAGGGCCATGAACTTCATGACTTCACCCGCTTTTACATCTTCAGGGCCTTCGATTCCCTATCGAAGCAGCGGTGAAACCGCCGGATGATGAACTATCTGTTCAGGGTCTGGATCGCGATGATGCGGCCCGGTTTCAGAGCTCTTACCCTCTCTCTCGTGTTGGCGTCACCGTGTGCGTTCGCCTCTGCCCATGGTAATCTAACCCGACCGTCTCCGGAGAGCGGGTGGAACAACTCATCAACATTCGGGTCGAGCTTCCGGGGCTCCTCCTTAACCCGCAATAGTTAGGAGGATTTCTACTCCGGCAGCATAGTCATTTTCTGAGCAAAGCTGACTGCTGATCTGAACAGTCGACTCGCATCATCACCGCGGTCTTCAATCGGAAAACCAAAAAAGTAAAGCCGGCTTCGATGCTCCTTCGAAGCCGGCTTTCGTGCGGTAGTGCCCCAAGGAATTTTCCGTCCTGAACTACGGGGGGCAGCCCGCAGAAGGGAAAGGAGGGAAAAATTACGGGTACCCGCCTGGCAATTGGCGGGTCGGACCTCTTAACCAAACAGGCACCCGATTTAACTTCTTGCGAGTTTCTGTCCTTAGCGTCACCCCCCTACTACCTGATTCCGCGTGCCAGCGAGAAGGGTATACCCCAACGGGGGCGCCCTCATGGGGCACCCGCCGTCATCCAAAAACGTGACATGCTAGAGACCTGTTTCCCGCAGGGGGACCAGTAAGGCTTGTGGCCTTACGGAATGTTTATTGAGCATCAGGTATGCCATTGCGTTCCGGTTCTAGAAATAATTCTTGTAACTCTTTTAATTTCAGATGATTAAAAAATTGGATAGCTGGATCGATTCTGATAGTGGGCCTGGGCCGTCGCAAAAGTGCATCAGTGTCATTGACCGGAAAGATGGGGCCTGTTGCTGAACTGCGAACGGCAGAATTCCGATGTGGTTTCAGCCTTCCAGTTTGCGATAGAGGGTGGAGCGATCTACGCCCAGCCGCTTGGCTGCAGCTTCTCTGTTGCCGTCGACGCTCTTGATTACTGCCCTGATATGCGCCTTTTCATAAGCCCTGACTGCCTGTTTCAAGTCATCGGGGATGGGCTCTGTCTCAGCATCTTGCCAAATCTCACGGGGGAGATCTTCCAACTCCAGAAAATCGATTTTTCGGAAGACCATGGCGCGCTCGATGGCGTTGCGCAGTTCACGGACATTGCCCGGCCAGGGGTACAGCATGAGTGCCCGCAGGGCTCGATTGTCCGCGCCTCTCACCGCGCGGCGCATCTGTTGATTGAATTGATCTATAAAGTGCTGTGTGAGGAGGGGAATGTCTTCCTTCATCTCCGTAAGGGAGGTGAGCCGCATTTCGCCTACCCGGATACGGTAGTAGAGGTCTTCTCTGAAGCGGCCTTCTTTGATTTCCTCGACAAGATCACGATTGGTGGCCGCAATGAGGCGGAGGTCGGTCTTTTGAGGAAAATTACTGCCCAGGGGCGTGACCTCACGGCTCTCGAGGGCCCGCAGCAGCTTGGCTTGCAGGCCAACCGGCAGTTCAGAGATTTCATCCAGAAAAAGCGTGCCCCCGTTTGCGGCTTGAATAAAACCTTTTCGATCTTGTTCGGCTCCGCTGAATGCGCCTCGAAGATAACCAAAGAATTCCGATTCCATCAAAGTGTCTGGAATCGCAGCACAATTTACGGCGACGAACCGGCCAGAGCGACGGGCACTGCGCTCGTGGATCGTCTGAGCAACTAGTTCTTTACCGGTGCCGGTTTCACCATAAATGAGGACCGAGGTATCCACCTCGGCGAAGGCTTCGATCAGGCTGACGACCTCCTGAATGGCATTGCTCTCACCGACGATTTCAAACCGTTTATCGGAAACGATCTGCCGGAGTTGTTGGACCTCTGTACGAAGTTGCCTTTCATTCCTGATGCGACCAATCTTCGCCAGAAGATCTTCGATGATGACCGGCTTGAGCAGATAATCGCAGGCCCCTTTTCGAAAGGAATCGACAGCGCCTTCAAGCGTGCCATAAGCGGTAATCATTATCACCTGTGTGGCTGGCATCTGCTCCGATAGTTTTTTAAGGACCTCGTCGCCATTCATCCTGGGCATCATGAGGTCGCAGAGGACGACGTCTGGTAAGAAGCTGGCGGCCAGTTCAAGACCTTGTTCACCGTCGAAAGCAGTCTCGCACTCGTAACCATTCTCTCGAAGTTCCGCGACGATCTCTTCACGGAACATCTCTTCATCATCCACCATGAGGATCTTCAAGGTGCCCGTCTGCTTCTGTTCTATGGCCGACGCCTGGATATCTGACATGAGCTAGCCCAAACGGTTTTAATTCACAACCCCTGCATATTAGTCTGCTTTTACCGCCAGCAACAATGGCACAATTATCCACAGGAATCCTTTGCATGCCCACCCAATCCCTTGCCGATCTCCGCATCATCGATCTGACCCGAGTGCTAGCGGGCCCTTACGCCACCATGATCCTTGCTGATCTCGGGGCCGAGGTCATCAAGGTCGAGTTGCCTGGTACAGGCGACGAAGCCCGGCAGTTCGGTCCATTTCAGAATGGTGTCAGCGCTTATTTCATGAGTATCAATCGCGGCAAGAAAAGCATCACGCTCAACCTCCGCAGCGATGAAGGAAAAGAGATTCTCAAAGACCTGGTCAGGGATGCAGACATCCTGACGGAAAACTATCGGCCCGGTGCGATGAAGCGACTTGGCCTGGATTACGAGGTGCTCAAAGAAATCAATCCGGGGCTCATTTATGCAGCGACTTCCGGGTTCGGACAGACAGGGCCTTTGTCGCCTCTTGGCGCTTACGACATGATTATCCAGGCCATGGGAGGGCTCATCAGTATTACCGGCGAACCGGGCCGACCACCGGTCCGAGTTGGTACATCAATTGGTGATCTGTCGTCCGCGCTGTTCACCGTCATCGGTATCCTGTCTGCACTTCATCATCGTGAACGGACCGGCGAGGGCCAGTTCGTGGATATCGCCATGCTTGATTGCCAGGCCGCATTGCTGGAGAACGCGGTGGCGCGATATGCGGTCACCGGCGAAATCCCCCAGCCACTGGGCTCGCGGCATCCCTCCATCACGCCCTTTCAAATCTTCAAATCAAAGGACGGCTATCTGGTCCTCGCGATTGGAAACGATGCCACCTGGAAAAAATTCTGTGATCACGTCGGCCGCCCGGATCTCGTAACGGATCTGCGTTTTGCCACCAATCCCGGCCGCACGGACAACCAGCCGGAGCTGGAACTCATCCTGAACGGAATCTTTCAGAAGAAAAACACCATTGACTGGCTCGACAGCCTCGAATCCGTGGGTATTCCCAGCGGGCCGATCCAGAATGTTGAACAGGTCATCCAGCATCCGCAGATTCAAGCTCGTGAAATGATGATTGAAGTAACGCATCCGGTTGCAGGCCCCACCCTGATGCCTGCCTCACCGATCAAACTCTCGGAAACTCCGGCACGCGTTGAGCGCCCGTCCCCGGGACTCGGCGAGCACAATGAGAGTGTGCTGCGTGAACTGTTAGGAATGAGTGAGGAAAGAATCGCCGCGCTTAAGAAAAGCGGAGTTTTATAGAGTCAGGATGCTGTGCTGGACTTGGGCCTGACTACAAACGTTCCGGGTTTTTCGAGCGTTTCGACCGTGAGAGGACGCAAGTAGGTGCCATCAACAGCGAGAACAGTTGATGCACCCTGCGCCTCCTTATGCAGATGAACCAGAGACGCATCCGTCACAAACTCATCCTGCTCTTGAATCGGGTATTCAAGGTTTCGATACCACCAGAATTCGTCCGTACTGCCGTCCGGCCATGCCAGCCGAAACCATTGCACACGCCCATTCATGACCTGCCCGGCACCGTCCACGCAGACCTCGGGCAACTGATGGTCGAACGGAATCAAAACCGACGCGAAGTGAGCATGTCGAGTCATGCACTTCTCAGCGCAGGACCTCACGAGCGGGGACACCGTGGGTTCATCTCGGTCGTCACTTACCCACCCAAGATGCGGATTCTCCTCTCCTTCATGAATTGAAAGTTTTGTGCCATCCGGCATCAACGGGAACAGAAGCATGTGTTGCGCTACACCCTGTTTTGCAATCACTGAATTCGACCCGCTCAACCGCACCTCACCCGGGCCGAATTGCCAGTTGCATTCGACATCTGGTGCTGTGTCTGCCTGCTGCCGATGGTGCACATGATCGAGAATCACGACAAAGCGGCCGCGCAACCAGAGCAGAGTCCTGTGATGCTGACCGAAGATTCCGGGCGTGGGGTTGAACTCATCAGTTCCCGGCCAGTATCCGCCTTCATAATGGGCATCGATAACATCGTAGCCTTCGGCCTGGCGTGCGCGGAATCTGGACTCGGTCCATGTTTGATTCCAGCCGTTGAGATTGCAGGTGCTGTGCCCACGGGTCGAGATGGCATACTGGCGGTGGGGGCTTGAGCCATTGTAGGAAAGGCGGCCGGGATCCATCAAGATGTGGCGGCCTTTTGAATAGACCTGGATGGAATTACACGAAGGATGCCAGTGATACCCGTGCCGTTTTGTTGCGTCGAAGGTGAGGTAAGTATTGTCAGGGCCCCAACCATCTCTCAGGAAGGATTGGCCTGTGTTCGGGAAGTTCTGCGACAGCGGAAGCGGTTTGTCTGACAGCCCCAGTATTCGTCGGGCTTCCGCCCGACGGCCGAGCACTGATTTCAAAGTGCCGTCGCTGCCGATTCTGCTGCGTGTGCAATCCCCGATCGTTGCCTGCCTGCCGTCCGGCTCGACGCAGGCAGAGGTGTAATCGAACATTCGTTCAACCTGTTCACTCGTGATCTGAATGCCAAGCTCCGGCATCGCCTGGCCCAGCCGCCAGAATCGAAAGCCCATATTCATCACGATGTAGTGATACCAGCCGGTCGCCTCGGCCGAACTGCCGTCCGGTCTTATCATCCGATGGAACGAGTCGTTCAAGACATCCAACCCGGTTTGGCGCCAGTACTCCGCTTCCGGAAGAAATGAAAGCCGGAGTCCAGTCGAAAGCAGACTGTCGCCCTGAGTCACCCTGATGTTTCTTCCTTCGTGCAGATTGTCTGCGAGGTAGTTGAGTTGGGCTTGTACGGAGCTAATGATTTCCCCCGGCAGTTCTCCACTGAAATCCTCATGTTCGATAAACCAGGGCAGGGCGCCGAGCCAGCCCACACATTCCGTATCGCCGATCCGGTGCGGTATGACGAGCACGTCGTAATTGTCAGGCGGCAGCCATCGGCCTGACACAAGTGGTTCTTTCTTGAGGACGTATTTGAATACCGCGGCCGCCGCCTTCGGATAACGCTCGTCACGATTTTCCAGCCAGGCCACGGCCAGTCGACCGAGCCAATGTCCCGAGCCGCCTTTAAGCAGAGCGCTTTCTTTGTCTTCCAAATCCAAATCAAAGGCCCTGTTGGCATCATTAAGAATCGCATCGGATAGTTCGGGCAGGGATCGCCCCCATGCCAGGGACAGTTCTTTCTCGTTGGCCAGAATTTTAGCTGCGATGTCCACGTGAATTTTGAGAATCGAGGAGGGAGGTTCAGAGAGGAAGTTTTCTATAAGAGTTCAACTTGCTCTCATCATCGGCGGCTGGTATTGGAGATCAACTACGTTGTTCGGAATAATCATTCTGGCCCAGATTATTCGTTCTGATTTGTTACTGCTCAGTTCACTGAACCGTTGCAAAAGTCACAAGAGGGGAATGTAAATGCCTGACTCACATCCACTGGACGCAATCGAGCCCAAAATCAAAGTCACTGCGCAAGTTTCTCCGGAGCCCACTGATGACGACCTTGCATTCGTCAAACAGATGGGAGTGAAATATGTGGTCGCATGGACGGACGCCGCGCACGCGTCATACGAATACTATGCGCGCTGCCGTGAGCGTTTTGAATCCGCCGGCCTGAAGCTCTACGGGCTGGGCAATCTCAATGTCCACAATCAAGAAGCGATCGTCCTGAACCTGCCTGGCCGTGATGAAAAGATCGAAGAATACAAACAGCACCTTCGAAACCTTGGTAAGGCTGGGATTCCTTACACCACTTACGCACACATGGGGAACGGTATCTGGAGCACCGAACCGGAACTGACCCGAGGCGGAGCCCGAGCCAGGGGATTTGACCTCTCAAAAGCAACGGTCGGCCACTGGCACAGACAAGAATATCCGATGCCGCTCTCACACGGCCGGCAGTTTTCCGAACAGGAGATCTGGGACAACTACGAGCACTTCATCCGCCAGGTCGCCCCGGTGGCTGAAGAGGTGAACGTCATGATCGGCGTTCATCCGGACGATCCTCCACAGCCGGAGCTTGCCGGTGTGCCACGCTGTATTTTCAGCAGCTTTGACGGATACAAACAGGCGATGGAGATCGCTGACAGCCCCAACGTCGGTATCTGCTTTTGTGTTGGGTGCTGGCTTGAGGGTGGCGACCTTATGGGCAAGGGGACGGCGGAATCGATCCGCTACTTCGGAGAACGAAACAAAATCTTCAAAGTCCACTTCCGAAACGTTGATAAGCCCCTGCCGCATTTTGTGGAGACGTTCGTCGACGACGGTTACTACGATATGTATCAAGTCACCAAGGTGCTGCAGGAGGTCAGATTCAAAGGAGTCATGATCCCCGATCACGTCCCCGGCATGGTCGGCGGAGCCACGGGCACTGCTTATACCATCGGGTATATGAATGCCCTGGTGAAAAGAGCAGAGGAGGAAGTGGGCGTCTAACCCACTTTCACCAGCTTCGTTACACGTCCGGTGACGACCCACTCGGCGACGAATATATTTCCGTCCTTATCAAAACATGCGTCGTGGGGATGGATGAATTTGCCCGGCAGCCACTGGTCGCGCTGCCCTCTCATTTTGAAACCGGCGAGAGCCTTGGGACGCCACTCTTCGTCGTCACCGAGTTGGACGATCACCTTATCATTCTTGTCGAGGAGCGTTATCCGGGCATGGAGATCAGGGACGAGCAAGACCTCGCCCCGTAAATCGATGTCGGCTGGGAACAGAAAGCCGTCAAGGGTTTTGAGATGTTTGCCTTCCATATCAAACCATTGGAGTCGTTTATTCGCGCGGTCAGCCACGACGAGCTTCGGAGTGCCATCACGGTCATCGAGCCACTGTCCGTGTGGCGTTTGAAATTTGCCATTCTCGGCACCGCCCCCTCCAAGTGTGCGAACGTATTTATCGTCTTTGTCGTACTGAAAAATAAAGTTGCTTCCGTAGCCATCGCCAAGGTAATAGCCGCCGTCCGGGCGGAAGCTCACGTTTGTTGGACAATACCTGCCGATGCCCTGTCCGTGATCTGCTTCGATGGCCTTGCGGTCTTTGTTCCAGACGACCTCTCCATCGAGTGTCATTTTGGTGAATGGCATGGATGAATCATTGGGCGAGAGGTAGAGGAACTCGCTATTGCCCTCCTTTCTGATATCGATGCCGTGCCCCCTGGCAGAATTACCTTTCACGTGTTCCTTGCCCATGCCTTTCACAAATTTGCCTTTGTCATCAAAGACGAAAATCGAGGTGGGCCCACCGTGATGGGTGATGTAAATCAGGCCCTGCGAATCGATAGCTGTGCCGTGGGTAGCGCCACCGTAATGATGACCTTCCGGAAGACTGTCCATTCCCCAGTCGTGGATGCATTCGTAGGTGTATTCGCCGGTGCCGATGACGGCCTTTTTTGTGCCCGTCTTATCCTCCGCGTGGATAAAGTACGGGGTGGAGGCGGTAGAGGCTGTGACAGCCGCGGCGGTCTTGACAAATGCACGGCGTGAGGCCTTTTGTGGGTTTGACATGTTTGTCTCCGAGGTAGTGGATGGCAAAAAATTGAAGTCTCAACCCCAGGGCTGCTCGCTACGCTCGCGAACCCTGGGCTACGTTGTTAAACGTCTTCGACGTAAAGAAAAAAAGCAGGGCGAAAGCTCCCTCTCCAGGGGCTGCTGAAATGTCAGTATTCGATCTCAACATTGACCTGAAAATAAAGCAGGAAAGACCAGTAGGCGAGAGAGACATTACTCATTACTCAATTACACGACCGTATCCGGCACTGTGGCTGGAGTCCAAGTCACCTGGAGCGTTTCTGCCAGTAGGGGGACATCGCTCTCAATTGTTCGATGACTGGTGGAATCTGTTGCAGGAGATGATCTACCTCATTTTCGGTATTGGCCCGTGAGAATGAAAACCGAATGGCGCCGTGCGCAAGACTGTCAGGTTTGCCCATGGCGCGTAAGACGTAAGAGGGCTCGACCATGCTGGTGCTGCATGCGGAACCAGAGGAGGCGCATATACCGGCTTTCGAGAGCGCGAGAAGAATGGCTTCACCATCAATGTAGGCAAAACTCACATTTGAAGTGTTTGTTACCCGCTCCGATTCCTGCCCATGAACTACACACTCGGGTATGCTGTTGAGTAGCTCTGTTTCGAACCGATCTCGAAGTTTGCGGATTCGTTCAGCATCTCCTGTCCGTCTCCTGCTCAGTATCTCCATCGCTTTTCCCAGACCGACGATTGCAGGAGTGTTCTCCGTTCCGGGGCGGCGTGCTCTTTCCTGAGTTCCGCCGTAAAAGAGCGGCGAGAACCGGATGCCTTTTCTCAAGTACAAAAGTCCGCTGCCTTTTGGCCCGTGAAATTTATGTCCCGATATCGAAACGGCATCGGCCTGCCATTCGGTCGGATTCACTTCAATCCAACCCATGGCGATGGCGGCATTCACATGAAGGCGAGCGGAAGTGGCTGCTACGATTTCACCGATCTCCTTCATGGGCCAGATAACGCCCGTTTCATGATTCGCAGCGAGCAGGCTGACGAGTGCTGTGTCCTCTCGAATCGAAGAAGACAACTCATCGAGATCCAGAAGCCCGTGCTCGTTTACGCCAAGGCGGGTGACTTCGTATTCCTGCTTCTCGAGTTTTTCGCACAGGCTTTTGACGGACAGATGTTCGACCGAGCTGGTGACAATGTGCCGTTTGTCCGGAGATGCCTTCAGGATGCCGAGAATGCCGAGATGACAGCTTTCAGTTCCCCCGCTGGTGAAAATGATCTCGCCGGGTGATACAGAAAGGCAGGAGGCTGCCTGTTCACGGGCGTCATCGATCAGCTTGCGTGCGAGTCGTCCCGGATAATGCAGGCTGGACGGGCTGGCGAACGCCTGTTGCTGGATTTGATTCATCAGGTCGGCCACTTCAGCGCCGGTCTGGGTCGTCGCGTTGTTGTCAACGTATACGAATTCCATCACTCTTCATTGCCGGATTCAGCCAGCTTCTTGGAGATGGCCTCGAAATTCGCCATGGCTTCTTCTTCGCGCATGGCGCGGTTGTAGATGGCAAATCCCAGGATGCGACCGCCCCACTCCCTGTTCTCTTTGTACTCGTCTCCGAGGACGAAGAAGAATTCTTCCCAAGTGCTGAAGTCGCCCCGATATTCTTTGGTTTCAAGTTTCTTGGCTCCATTCAGCCAGCACACCAATTCATTTTCACCGTAGGACACGATGACATGGCAAAACATGTCTGGCGGGATGGCGCAGAGAGTCCTCTCGGTTCCGTTTCCCGTTGGCCCGCTCTCAGATGCACGAAGACGGAGGATCAAATTCTCGCCACTCTGACCGAGGGTGAAGTTTCGCGTACCGCCATCTAATGAGAAAGAAATGATTCGCGCCGGACCGACCTGCTTGAGGTTGTTAGGAATAAAGATGCCTTCAATGGTCAGCGCGCCCGTCTTACGGCAGGCCTCCAAAAGTGATTTATTGACTTGGGGGGCTGTAAATGCGCCGTTGGTTACCTGCAAAAGTCCGTCTTCCTGAACGCCCGCTTTGTCCCTTGGCGTGAGCTTGGTCAACCAGTCACTCTCGGCCTGGCCGGTGTTTCGATAGGGCTTTGCCAGCCAGCCGCAGACCAGGCCGTTATCAAATTTCGGCCAATGTGAGAATGATTCGAGGATCTTTTTAATTTCATCCTTCCTGGCCTGGACGTAAAACGTCTCTCCAAATTTTTCAAGAAGCTCTTTGAACTCGGACTCAGCAGAAGCGTGCCCTCGCTGCAGGCTCTTGCTTGCAGACGCATCGAGCTTACGAGCCTTATCTTCCTCTTCCGCTTTTTCCCGACGCACCAGCAGGTCCTCAAGATGTGCAACCTCTGCTCCCTTCTGCTGGGCAGCGGCGATGTGTTTTCGCGTTGTGCTTTCCCGGGTTCTTTCACTGTAGATGCTGAAAAGCGCACGGATGATATCTACTTCCGGCAAGGTCTTGTCCAATGCCCGCTGGGCAAGCCAAAGCCTTTCCGCCAGGCTCAACCGGTCTAAATAGACCTCAAGATTTTCAACCAGCTTGGATTTGATGGATACACGGCCGTCCTTGACTCCCTCAAATGTTCCCTGCATACCGCCGATTACGATGGCCTGCCCTTTTTTGTAAGTAAGCAGACCTTCCTCAACCCTTCCCAGAAGGCCGAGCAAAAGCCTGATGTCGTCTTCGTCTTTTTTGAATTCGGCAAGAACCTGTTCCGTTTCAAACTTGCGCTTCGCCTTTTGGTGCATGGCAAGCGCCTTCTCGTAATCCTTCGCTGTGATTTCAACTGCGAGATCCATCCAGTGTCTGAGGTAAGCACTGCGCTCCGCGATGACAGCGATTGCAGACTGACGGTTTTTCAGGGCTTCCTTCAGCGGTGCTATCAGCTCTTCGGCCTTGAGTTTGATTTCGGCAACGCCGAACGCTGCCGCCTTTGTATAAAGATCAACGGCCTTCTGAATATCGCCCGCATCTGCTGCAGCCCTGGCCTCTAAGTCCAGTTTTTCGAATGCCTTGTTTGCCACCCCTGCGACCAGAGCATTCAGCCCATCGACCTGCTTTTCCCACTTGGCATTTCGAAGAGCCTCGGGAAATTTCTTCAGCTCGGCCTGCGCCTGTGCGAATTGACTCTTTTCGAGCGACTTATTCACTTGATCGGCAATTGGTGCCAGAGCCTTTGAGGCGGCGGCATCCCACCGCTTTTCAATCCTGGCAATGGCCTGTCTGGCAAACTCTGCGGCAGGCTTTCCTTCGTACAACGCCAGGACTGCCTGGTAACGGTCCAGTTGCCCTTTGAGGTCATCGGGATTTTCTTCCTGGTACACTTTTGCAGCCTTGATTTGTTCCAGAAGTTCAACGGATTCAGGGACAGGGACGGGCTCGATCTCTAAGGCCGGTTCCGGAGCATCCGTATTGTCTGCCGCCGGTAAGGCACTGTCTGTATTCGTACCAGGGGCATCGCTCGCAACTGCAGGCACGCTCCCGGGAATCGTTGTTGCAGGGGAGGGCGTCGGTTCCGGAGCAGAGTTGTTGAAAAACATAAAATAACCACCGGCTGCAAGGGCGAGCATAGCGACCAGTCCGAGGATGCCGGCCGGGCTCTTCTTTTTGTCCTCCGCTCTCACTGCCTTTCGCCCTTCGATCGCTTCCCTTAGACCGGTGTAGGACTTTGCGGCCCTCGGCTTTTCGCCCTTCATTACCAGTTCCAAATCTTCAATGACTTCAGTTGGTGTCTGGTATCGCTTCGCGGGGTCCTTCTCCATCATTTTTTCGAGGACTTTGGAAGTCTCAGGTGAGACGGCTTCGTTGGCCTCATCCGCCAGAATGGCCTGCTCATGGATATGCAGGTGGAGAATGACACCTGCGGTTTCGCCCTTGAAAGGCGGTCTTCCTACCACTGAATGATAGAGAGTGGCGCCCAGTGAGTAGATGTCGGAGCGGATGTCGAGGCTCGCGCCCTTCGCCTGTTCCGGGCTGATGTAATCCGGGGTACCGATAATCGTGCCGGCCAGGGTGACGGTCGTATCGTCGGGGGCTTTGGCCAGCCCGAAGTCCGCTAGCTTTGGGATGCCTTCGTTGTCCAGAAGAATGTTGTCCGGCTTGATATCGCGATGGATCAGGCCGTTTATGTGGGCGTGTTCCAGCCCGTGCGCGATGTAATAGGTGATCTCAAGGGCGCGCCTTTCATCCAGGAAGCCCTGTCGCTTGATTGCGGCCTTCAAGGTCTCGCCTTCGACCAGTTCCATCGCAAAATAGAAGTATCCATCAGCCTGGCCCACATCAATTGCTGAGACGATATTCGCGTGATTGAGCTTGCCCGCAGATTGCGCTTCCCGAAGGAACCGGCTGGTGTAAATTTGATTCTTGGAAAGTTTTGGAGAAAGGACCTTCAGCGCTACCCAGCGATCCGTCGACAGTTGCTTTGCCTTGAAAACCAGGCCCATCCCACCTTTTCCGATTCTTTCGTCAAGCAGGTATCCACCGATCTTTTGGCCTTTGTTTTCAGCGTTCGACACATGCGATCTCGCGGAGAATGGAAAGGAATGTTTTAGACCCTCCGGATGCATTCGCCAGCACGGTCGTAAGCAATCGCGAAAGGAGCTGCAGACGATATCAATTAACCGGAGCGGCCTGTCGGAAACGAATGGGTCGGCTTCGGGACAAACAGCAGTTCGGCTACACCTCTGTACCTATCACACTTGAATTCCAAATTGGTAAATTTTGCATCCCTAATACTACAGCGCTAGTTTTTCTCATGACTGGTCGTCTACAACTGCCCAACACTACAGAAGTGTCAAGTTTTCAGAGCGTCGGACTATCGTAGCTCTGGCCTCCAGGCCGGAGTGGTTTTTCCTGCGAGCCTTCGGCTCGAATAAACCGCCGCCCAGGAGGGCAGCGCTACGAGGGACCGCTCGATGGTTTGAGGCAAAGCTTCGCTAGCCTGTAAAGGAGAGACATATGACCGGCGATGGCGTCTGGGAGTGATGGAGTTCTTGAGTGTTGGGGCCGTCAACTACGGCGAGAGGCCGCCATTCTGCAGCATTCCAACACTCCAACACTCCGGCCCGCAGACGGAGACAGAGGCCAAACGCAACCCTGCTGGAGCAAAATCTAGCGCTGTAGTACTAATCCCCGGCTCTATTCCCCTATCAGCCAGGTCTGTGGGGTGGCGAGTTCGGCGCTGTTGCCTGCCGGGTCTCTGAAGAACATGGATCTGCCGCCGCTGGGCCAGAGGGCTTCATATTCAACTTCCACGCCTTCCTTCTGAAGACGCTGCTTCCATGCGTCGTAGGTATCAGCAGAGATGGCGAATGCTACGTGTCCTTCACCGCGTGCGCCGTGGGTGGGGAATCCGTTCTCTTCCTGCCGGGTCTGATCCGGATTGAAAAGCAGGAACATCTGGTTGCCGCAACGAAAGAAGACGTGTCTGCCACTGACTTTCTTGAAGGTTTCGAGCCCCAGGACGCGGATGTAAAACTCCTCGGCGGCGTCCAGGTCGTCCACGTACAGGCAAGTTTCAAGGATGGACTGCACCTGCATTTTAGTTCCCTCGGTCAAGTGGGTTCAGAACTCTTTGCCATCCTTACGAATATGTAACGCGTCTGTTTCAGAGCGCAAAAAAAAGACGGCCTTTGGCCGTCTTTTAGAAAATCTTGTCCCCTGCTATGGGGGGCTTAGAAGCCCGATGTCGAAGAGTGGAGGAACGAGAAGGATGCAGAACAGAACCAGCGGGAAGAGGGCGATAATGAAGAAGTACTTGTCGATCTTGCCATCCCAATAGAGGTGCATGAAAAACGCTGCGACCAGAGACCCCTTGAAAGTGGCGATCAGGATACCGACGATCAGATTCATGGCCGTGCCCATGTCCCAAAATGAGACAAGCACCGTAAGAACAGTGCAGCCTATCAAGGTGATAAAGACTTTCCGGAAGATCGGATTGTGATCGTGTTCGTCGTGATGTTCGTCACTCATGGCGGCTATGGCAGGAGGTAAAGCATTGGGAAAAGGAAAATCCAGACAAGGTCAACGATGTGCCAATAGAGGCCGGTGCACTCGATGGCTGCGTTGTTGTGTTCGTTGAATTCGCCCTTGATGGTCAGGAGGAGCAGGATGAGGAGGGCAACAATACCGGCGACCACGTGAAGGCCGTGGAATCCCGTCAGCAGGAAATAGGCACCATAAAAGATGTTGGTCGATGGAAGAATCTCGTGATTGAACTTGGTGGTGTATTCGATGGTCTTGACAACCAGGAAGACACAGGCCAGTGCGACGGTGACGGCCAAATACAGCTTGGTCCAGGTCTGGTCTCCTCGCTGAATGGCAGATATGGCAAGGGCCATCGTGAAACTACTGAGAATCAGTGCAACCGTGTTCAGTGCAGCGAGTGGGACGCTCAGGCCACGTGAATCGCGGTGGAATACGCTTCTTTCCACGAGATGGATCTCACCGTGATGGAAGTGGCTGCTGCCGGTCTGCTGGTACTTCATGTTGGACTGGGCACGATACTCTTTGCCATCGGCTTCATCGACCATGACCAGTCCATCGCCCAGATGCAGGGATACGGCGGGCTTGTCACCGACCTTTTCTTCGAGCAGGTCTTTGCCGGAATCGTCGTCAATGACTTCGATGTTTCGATAGCCATGGCCGGATTCATCTTGATGGACTTCGCTTAATTTCAGCTTTACGCCTGGGAAATGATCTTCGTCCCCTGCAGGGCCGACCCCCTCGCCGTTTGCAAAGTCAATCAGTTCGTGGATTTTCACGCCGTTCTGCAGACGTTCCATGTCCTCATTTTTCTTCTGACCGAAAACAAACACCGCTTCGTGGTGCTTGGGCTCTTCACCCTCCAACACGCGGTTATCGGTCAGAGAGATTCGGATCACATCTTCCGTGATGTATCGGTGGTGATTGGCGGCCAGGTCATTGATGTAGGTGTGCTTCCATGCCGGCTTGTTTCCTTCATGCTTGTTATGGAGCACGATGTAGGCCGATATGAAACCACTGAAGAACATGACTTCCGAACCGAGGAAAAGCCACATCCCGAATTTGGCCGTCATGTTTCGTCCGGCATTGCCGTGAGCTGTCATCTCTCTAATACTCTCCAGTTGCGCTACGACACCACGGCATCCGCGGTGAGAAATGCTAATAGCAGGGGCAAATAAATAATGGATGCAATGAACAGGCTGCGAGCCCGGTGATTGTTTCGCTCTATGGCGAACAGCACCCCGAATGTGAGGAACAGGACGCCCAGCCCAAATGCACTGTAAAAGTAGATCGCACCGGCGTTGCCGAAGAGGACCGGCGTCAGGCTGGCGGCGATCAGGCCCATGGTCTGCAGGATAACCTGTCTGGCAGTGCTCATGCCTCTGGGATCTTCGATCGGCAGCATGGCATAGCCTGCCTGGGCGTATTCTTCACGATAGCGCCAGGCGATGGCAAGAAAGTGCGGTAACTGCCAAAGGAACAGGATCGAGAACAGAATCCAGGCTTCTGAATTGATCGCCCTGCCCGATGCGCTCCATCCAATGAGGGTTGGCAGTGCCCCGGGAATAGCACCCACCACAGTACTGACTGATGAAATCTTCTTGAGTGGGGTATAGCAGGCGACGTAGGTGACGACAGTGAGTGCGCCCAGGAATGCTGCAGTTGGGTTGCAGGAAAGTGCGAGATAAAGGACGCCGGCAAGTGAGAACGCGATCCCGAAATTCCTGACTTCAACTTCACTCAGTCGCCCGGTCGGCAGAGGCCGATTTTCCGTGCGCTTCATCTTGGCATCAGAGTCGCGCTCCAGAAACATATTAAGGGCACTGGCGCCGCCCGCGGCCAAGGCTGTGCCCACAAGAAGATGGAGGGCAATTGCCAAGTCGGGTACTCCACCCATTGCCAGGCAAAGTCCCACGAGTGCTGAAAAGAGCACTAGAAGCGAGAGCCTGGGTTTGGTGAGTTCAAAATAATCACCCAGCGACGCGACCCGGGAGGCCGTTAACGTTTTTTGAATCTGGGCGATATCAACACTGTTAGCCATAGGTATCTAATTTTAGGTGGCTGCGACCGCACCATGACTACCATCATGATGCGCATCTACCTTGAGGGCAAAAACCAATGAAGCGGCCAGCAGCAGTGCCCCCACGGCTACGTGACCTATGATTACCGCCAGATGCAAGTTGGCGGCGTTAATCGAACGTTGAAATCCCGTCCTCAGAATAGAAAAAGTTCCGATTCCCAAACCAATCTGCAATACAAGCAGACCGAGTTGGAAAAGCGCGGGACGAAAGACTCCGGCAATATCTTTGTGCCTGAGTGCGAGACCGAAGTTCGTAAACACGAGCGCAGCAACCACGCAGGCAAAACCGACATGAAGCGCCAGCCCGGTTCCGGTGTGTCTCATGACAGCGCCGAGGATGAGCTGAAAAAAAACCGCTCCAATAACGGTGACGGAAACCGTTGGCAAAAGGCTGTTCGAGGGAAGTTTTGAATCTTCTTTACCCCACCATTTCGAGGTGAAGAGAGAGATGGCGACGACCACACAAAAGAATGACTGTGCAAGACAGGCATGCACGATGGCGAAAAAGCCAGGCAACGAATGATCTTGAATCAGCCTCACCCGCATCCCACCAAGTGTGCCTTGAATAATTACGGCGAAGAGGGCAAGGAGTCCGAGTTTCTTCAGCCAGTTCCTGGCATCAGAACGCCAGAGCCAGCCCGAAAGGATGATGGTCAGCATTCCTACGAATGTGGCCACAAGGCGGTGTCCCTGCTCGATTTTGATGCCCGCTACCATCGGTGGAAAAATGCGGTCACGAAATGCGAGGGAGATGGGAATAAACCACCAGTCCGGCACAGCATCGCCGGCATCGGTTGTTGTAACCAGACCACCCGCAACAAGCAGAATCAAAGTGACAAACGCCGTGAAAACTGCAAAGCCATGCAGCCAACGGTTATATCGAGTTTCCATAGAACAATTCATTGTGGTCCCGTCGCTTCGCGATGAGTTAGGCGGTCGAGGAACGCCCGCACCACTACCTAGTGATGCCCTTCGGCCGGGTCATCCCCAGGTTCGGTCATTGGCGCGTAATCATCTTTATCCTCAACTCCTTCTTCCTTGGAGCTGTATTCGTACGGGCCCCGGTAAACAGTCGGGATAGTTTCGTAGTTGTAGTAGGGAATCGGGCTTGGGATAGAGAACTCGATGGAATTGGATTCCCAAGGGTTCTCCTCGGCACGCCTGCCCCAGAACATGCTGTAAAAATAATTGAAAATGAAGATGAGCTGTGCTGCTCCCAGGATGAAAGCGGACCATGAAATGAACACGTTCATGTATTGCATATCCTGCAGGAACTCGTACTCGGTTGGGGTGGCGATTCGGCGCATATGGCCTCCTTCACCAAGCAGGTGCATCGGAAAGAAAACGCAATTGAACGCCACGAATGTAATTGCCCAGTGAATTTTGTTCAGGAAAGGGTTCATCATCTTTCCGAACATCTTCGGATACCAGAAGATGAGGCCGCCGAAGATGGCGAACAAAGTTCCACCGAAGACTACATAATGGAAGTGGGCAACTACGTAGTAGGTGTCGTGAATGTGAATGTCGACAGGGGTCGCGGCCATGAATATTCCGCTGAGACCGCCGATGATGAACATGGAGACGAAGGTGAGCGCATGAAGCATTGGCGGTGCGAAGCGAATGTTCGCGTTCCAAATCGTGCCCAGCCAGTTGAAAACCTTCACCGCGGACGGCAATGCAATCAGCATGGTGGTGAGCATGAACGCCTTGCTGAGGACGGGGTTCATTCCGCTTATAAACATATGGTGTCCCCAGACGATAAATCCGAGCCCCATAATGGCCACCATCGACATAACCATGGCCTTATAGCCAAAGATAGGTTTGCGGGCGAAAGTTGAAAGCAGGTCCGAGGCGATACCCATGCCCGGCAGAATGAGAATATACACCGCCGGATGGGAGTAGAACCAGAAGATGTGCTGCCAGAGAATCGGAGCGCCGCCGCCGGTTGGCGTGACGTTCTCGTTGCCCAGGTGGACGTTGGCCGGCAGGAAAAATGTAGTGCCGAGCAACTTGTCGAAGAGCAGAATGCAAGTGGCGGAAGCAAGCACCGGGGTGGCCAGAACCTGGAAGACCGCGGTGACCGTCTGGGCCCATGTAACCAGCGGCAGGCGTCCCCAGGTGAGGCCGGGGGCACGCAGCTTTACGATCGTGACCAGGAAGTTCAGCCCGCCGACAATGGATGAAAATCCAAGTAAGAAGACCGCTATCAGCCAGAGAATCTGGCCCATATGCGCGCCCGGTGTGGAAGCGCCCAGATCAGACAGAGTGGGATAACTGGTCCACCCGGCGGGTGCCGGCCCTCCTTCCACAAACAGCGATGACACAATAATGATCCCCGCAGGCAGATAGAGCCAATACGAGAGTGCGTTCAGGACCGGGAAGGCCACGTCTCGTGCCCCTACGTGCAGCGGAATGAGAAAGTTTCCAAACACACCTACCAGGATCGGGATGATCGTGAAGAAAATCATCAACGACCCGTGCATGGTGGTGAGCTGGATGAAGCCCTCAGGTTTTATCGAGCCCTGGTCGCTGAACACAAATTTGCCCGCCATCAGTTTCCCTAGCACCGGCACCGGTTCACCGGGGTAGGCCATCTGCCAACGAATCAGCATGGCCATGAAACCTGCAACCAGGAGGAAGAACAGAGCGGTAAACAGGTACTGCTTTCCAATTGTTTTGTGGTCGTAAGTCCAGACGTACTTTCTGAAGAAAGTTGTCGGAGCTGGATGAATATGATCATCGTGGTCGTGATGATCGTCGTGATGGGCGTCTTCAGCGTGTGATTCAGCGCTCATGTTGACCTGTTGGTTGTCTCAAAAAACTATTGGAACGGCCACTAGTGTGCCTTGGACCTAACTGTGTTGTATTGGGGGAAGTATTCGTCCCAGATATTCTTAAATTTCTCTGCTGCCATGGATGGTTTCTGAACGGAAAGCCACTTGTCATACATCTCCTGGGTAACCACATGGAGTTGGGCTTTCATCTTGTAATGCCCGAGCCCACAGAGCTCTGCACAGGCGATATCAAAGTAATGCATCACGTGGTTGGCCTGGGCTGGTGGCAATGCAGAGAGCTGGCCATTCAGAATTGTCGGCTCTGTTTCGGCCGCGTTTTCGTTCAGTGTGTAAAAGTATCTCTTGTAGCCCTTCCAGAGCTCTGTCTTGTCTCTCTCCTCATCAAGAACCTTGCCATGCTGATCAATCTTTACTTCGCCGAAAGTGTACCCACCCCATGCGACTTTCATTCCCGCAAATTCCTGGGGCGTTACAAACTTGATCTTCTGTTTCTCTAAGTCGCCGATATCGTAAACGGCATGCTTCTTAATACTGAACCAGACCTTGGTCATCATGCCCGGCACCACATCCTGTTTCACTCTTGCATGAGGCAGGGAAAAACTGTGGATGACATCCTTGGACGACATCTTCAGCAGAACATCCCGATTAATCGGCACGTAGAGCTGGTTTGCCGATACCACGTCATCTTCAGTGGCGAATTTGTGATCCGGACCCGGGTAGCGGAAGTTCCACTGAAATTGTTCCGCGAAAACCTGAACTACCACCACATTCGGATCGCCCTCGTCAGGAAAATCTATCTTGGCCTGCTGCCAGGCCTTATTCTGGGTCAGAGCAAGCCAGATGAGGATGACGCCTGGTATTACGGACCAGAAAATTTCTGCCTTGGTGCTGCCATGTGAGTAAACCGCCTTTCTCCCGGGCCGATTGCTGAAGAAAACGCAGCAGAAGAGAAGGGTGATCTCAGTCAAGAAGAAGGCGAGCGTTACCACAATAAAAATGGTGCGGTAAAGTCGGTCGACCTCTTCGCCGTAGTTGGCGGAATTAACATTCTCCGGAAACCAGCCGAAATCCCAGGGAACAAATTTAAGAACCAACAGGATGACGACTGCCATGAGGGCCGTAAACGAAACTATAGTACTCTTAGAGTTTTTCTTCATTTGAAAGGATCTGATTCGAGACGCCCCTGGGTCGCGCAGGCGTTTAGCAGAAACTGAACGATTGCGGAAGTGCTATTTCTTAGATTTGAAGGTGAAGGTCAACTCTGTTGCAGTTTGGGCTGCCACCTTCACGCCCGTTTGTTTCAAGACTTTCGTCTTGACCTCAGTATTCCCATAATATTCGTGCCAGGCGCGGACTTCGTACTCACCTGCCGGCACTCCCTTAATCTCAAAGTTCCCATTCTCATCCGTGATGGCGAAGAATGGATGGTCGAAAATTGCGATCCAGACCAGCATCCAGCTGTGGATGTCACATTTAACTGAAAAAGTTTCGTCCTTAGTGAAAGTAATTTCTTTCACGTCGCCCTTAGACTGGGCAAAATTGAAGCCAGCGTTTTTAACAGGCCGACCATTCACATTATGTATCGTCCCGTCACTGCTTGTCACCACTAAAGGCTGCCCCGTTTGAACTGCAACCACATGCGGCGAATACATGCACCCATCCTGATCAAGGGTGACCTTGCCGGGCTTCGCGGGAGCCCCTGTTGGCGGCTTATAAAGGAAAACCACAGAGTACTTCAGACCGCCGCCCTGGCCTACAAGGACGCGATCACTGGCTGGCGCCTTTCCTGCGTGGGTGGGGTGATTCGCGCAGGCTTTGTCGCCGCCCATTCCGATTTCAAGATTCGGTTCAGGAGTCCCGTCAAGGACAACCCGGCCCTTCACTGAACCCAGGTTATCCGCTGCGAACGAAACTTCCTTGGGTGCTTCGTGCGGATCTGGTGACTTGCCTGGTTCTTCTTCTGATCCTTCTGCAGGCCCCTCGTGGCCTTTGAGTTTTGCAGTAGGCGGAATGTGTTTTTTGCCGCCACATCCCGTCAGGATTAGAGCACTGCCAGCAAGCAGGATAACCGGCATCGAGATTCCGCCGGAAAGCTTGAAATATAAGGACTTACCGCAATCCGAGAGCATGAAATAAACCTCCAGGAGGGTTGGTTCGCAAGGGTGATTTGTCTAGGGATGCAATGCTCGGAGGAACTCCCTCATGGCAATTTCGCACATTGTGAAAAATATTACGAAGTCCGTATCTTGTTCGCAATACGAAGTTTGGGTGCGGGTTGGGCATAATTGCGAAGGTAGGCAATTGTTTCTCACCAAGTAGCCGGGTGTAGCGAATCTCAGATGTAGATTTAACATTTCTCATTCTTTGTACATATGGCCAAAGGAAGGCCAGATGGAATCAATTAAATTAAAGAAAAAATGACAGAAGTGATTGATGAGCAACCAGAGGACTCATCTTACAAAGAAATCATGCGGGAATTGGATTTCATACAAATGATTGATAGCGGTCTTGAAGATTCACGACAGGGGCGTGTTATTTCAAAGGTTGGAATGAAACAGCGGGTCCGGATATGGCAGAAATAAGGTCTACGGAAGAAGGTGCGTAATGGAGGATCAATCTGAAAGCGCTGAGGAAAAGCTCATCCCCAAGGATTCACCCACCCCTCCAACAATCGGTGAATTCGGCATCGGCGGCCTTTTCTCTCGATTCTTTCTGATACCACTGACGATTGTCGTAATCGGCGTCGGGCTATTCCTCGCCTACTCTGCCGCCATACAAAAGGAAAAGAGTATCGACGAATTGCTGGCGACCGTCAGCGGAGCAGGTGTCAACAAACCGTGGCATGCCGCGTTTGAACTGACCCGGCGTCTTGCCGCAAACCCTCCTGAGGCGTCCGACCCGGTCTTCATCGGGAGGGTTGCCAAAGCATTCGAACTCTCCGGCAACCAGGACCCGCGACTTCGTTCATTCCTGGCGATGGCTCTGGCCAACCTCAAAGATCCTCGCTCACTGGCTGCCCTCCAGAAAGGGCTAGAGGATGAATCCGATGAGACTCGCATCCATGTGATGCTGGCTGTTGGACTCTACGGCGATCCTGCGGGAGCCAAGTCACTAGCTCCATTTCTTGAATCCAAAGACGAAGGCGAGCAGAGGACGGCCATCTGCTCCCTCGGCCTTTTGAAGGATAAGGAGTCGCTGGAAGGGGTTGTCCCGTTCCTCGAACACCCCACGGACGACCTTCGCTGGAATGCGGCCCTCGCTCTGGCGGGCGTGGGTGACCTGCGTGCTGAGCCGATGCTTTTAAGAATGCTCGACCGGGATTACCTCAAAAGCCTGGCGGCCCCGGAGCAGACGAAGCCGCAGAAAACCATCTGGGCCTGGTGGAACCGTGCTTGGCCCTTCGACAACCAAAGCGCCGGTTTTGATGAATCCTCACAGGCCCGAGTGATGAGGCACGCGGTCGCCGCACTTGCACGGCTTCAATCAGAAAAATCCATCCCGGAAATCAAAAAGCTGCTCAAAAGCGAGCGGCAGGACATCCAATGGGAAGCCGCCAAAGCGCTCGCGTTATTCATGCAGCCGGAAGCTGCACCCATCCTCGAAGCCGGTCTTGACCGACGGAGCCTGATGCGGAAAGGGTTCGGCCCTGCGGAATCGAAGCAGATGATCAGGGATTCCATCTTCGCGCTTCGGCAACTGAAGCTGGAGTCCTCGAAAGCGGCACTGGAAAAGCTCAAGAAGACCGAGCACGATCCGGAAATCCTGAAGATGGCAGACCAGGCGTTGAAGGATTTTGGGTAATACCCTTGGTCTTGGCGTTCCGCGACAAAATTTCTGCGATCGGTCGTGGCGGGCCCGCGGCACAACAATCTCAAATCACATCCAGATACAACGTCGAGTAGACCTGCTCACACTTGGAACGTAGCCTGGTGTCGTCAGCGTACTCTTCTCCGAAGCGATCTGCCCTGAGCGTCTCAGCCGGCAGAGAGCTTTTTTTGCCTCCCACGATATCCGCGATCACGCGGCCGACGCCCGGCGACTTGGAAATGCCGCCGACCATGCACCCGGAAGCGACGATCAGACCCTCGGCATTAGGAATCTCTGAAACCACCAGCTTGGCATCCGGCGCGATGGTCGGCAGGCCGCGGCGTTCCTGGATGATGACTGCGTCCTTCAGGGCTGGGAAGAATTCCGTGGCCGCCCGGTGCAACTGATCGATATAAATCTTGTCGGATGCCAACGCGGGGATTTCAAAGTCATCCGGAAAGTCGTCCATATCGAAGCTCAGCGGACGGTATCCATAACCTCCGACCAGCAAGCCGCCGGCCTCATGCCGAACATAGATCTGCGGTTCAGTAATACGCACAATCGGTTGTTCATGAGAAACGTTTGGCAACGGCGCGGTGACGAACGCCTGATGCCTCACGGGAACTGTCATGAGATCCACGCCGATTTTGCCAGCGAACTGCCTGTTCCACGCGCCAGCGGCCAGCACAACCCAGTCCGTCTGAATGGTTCCCTTGTCCGTCTTCACAGCCTTTACTTTGCCGTCAACCAGTACGACATCCTGTACCGCCGTGTTGGTATGAATGCTCACCCCCCTGTCCTTCGCAGCCGCAGCAAATGCTACAGCTACCGACTTGGGATCTACATGACCATCTCTTGGGACCAGCAGGATGCCCTTGGCCTTGCTGGCATCCAGTCCGGGGGCGAGCTTTGTGGCCTCTTCCGGAGAGATCATCTCGAACTCTTCACCGTATTCCCTTCCCGCCTCAATGCGCGCCTCGAGGTCTGGCAGATACTTTTCGGTCAACGCCAGCCGTAGACTGCCGGTCTGTCGGAAATCAATCGGATAGCCCGTACGCTCTTCGAAATTTTCAAAATACTCGAGCGACCACGCGGTGAATGGCAGCCATGCCTTGTTGTTTGTCAGGTAGCCAGTCTGTCCGGCCGCAAAGGGAGTGGTGCCGCTCGCAATCGGGCCGCGGTCGAGCAAGACGACACCTTCATTCCCATCGTCCGCCAACTGAAACGCGGCGCTCGTTCCTAATACTCCTCCACCAATGACTACCACTTTTGCTTCAGTGGGAAACATAGAATACATCTCCTGCTGTAAAGGTCAGAAATTCACATCTCACCCTATGCGACAACTGCGATGGAAATTCAATACGATTAAGAAGTTCGAAGATGCTGAGGACGGGATCTTTCCGGCTCGCAGTATCCAATTGTAGGAGGGCCATCTTGGGCTGCCGCCCCGTCCAACAGCCAACCCGCTGTCGATCTACGATTGGCAGAGAAACATGTGAGAGCGGAAACTCCAAGATGCCAAATTGATTCAACGCCTGGGAAGTGAAGACATCGATTGACGTGCACAGGGTCCCCGCCGACTTGCCTGTCACCACCGCGCAATTCACCGACGAGGCGCTCGACGAAGCAGATATTTTGGATGAAACCAGATACGAGGAATCTTGAACCATGCCTGAAACCACAAATCCAATCCTGATCCGCCATTTGGCGCCAAGGAATTTTCTTTCCTTTGGTCCTGACAATGCTGGCATCGATCTCCAACCGCTGAACCTGTTCATCGGCCCGAATGGCAGCGGCAAGTCCAATCTCATTGAGGCCATTAGCCTGATGCGCTCGGCACCGAAAGAGTTCCGGGACGTAACGCGAAAAGGAGGAGGCGTTTCTGAATGGATATGGAAAGGCCAATCGAAGAAGCCAGCGTCTGTGGAGTGGATCGTCAGTTACCCCAAAGGGCAGAAACCGCTTCGGCACACGATGGCCTTCCATCCGGTGGCACAGGCATTTTCTTTGGATGATGAGAGCGTGGAAGAGAGCGAGCCACGCGATGCCAACGAACCGGGAGTCTATTTCTACTACCGATATCAGCATGGGCAGCCTTGGGTAAACACCGTCAAAGAGGGGCAGCGGAAACTGGACAAAGACACCATCGAGCCAGACCGCTCCATCCTCGCACAGCGGCGCGACCCCGAAACCTATCCTGAGCTGGCATGGCTGGCACTAAATTATTAGAAGGTGCGCATCTACCGCGAATGGGCGTTCGGACGCAGTGCGGTGTTCCGTGAGCCCCAGAAGGCGGACATGCGAAATGACACCTTGGAGGAAGACTTCTCCAACCTTGGTCTCTTCCTCAACCGTTTGAAGACCCGCGACAATTGGGATAGGCCCGCCGGGGCGGTCGATAAGCAGGTGCTATTCATGACCACTTGC
>JAQBXN010000043.1 GCA_027625095.1 Planctomycetota bacterium
AGCGACGTATAATTCTGACTATCGTCACTCGCGTTTGACGGTTCACCCTGGAAGGCTGAACTACGAAAGAGCTGGCGCGGAGCGCCAGCAGTACGGGTAACGGCACAGGCAGGATGCCTATGCTACGGCCGGGACGCAAGGCCCTTCAATCCCGTTCCCGGCAAATCACTACCGGGGCAAGCAATCCGCCGGTTCCCAGTTCGTTGACGAAGGTCCGTTCGCACAGGATGGAGATCTGGTTTTCTGCGTTGCGGCGAATCGCGGGTGAGACCTCGAAGAGTGCGGGGGTACAGTAGCCGCTGAAGATGTCCATGGTCTCTTCCTGGGCGTTGATGAAGGGGATATGAGTCCCGTTCACAAATACTTTTGCACTGCCGTCTGTCGCTCCCAGCCAGAGGAAGACTTTCTTGTCTGCCGGGATTGCGGGTAAGTTCACCCTGGTGCGATACCACATCGAGCCCATGTAGGAGTGATGCCCGATGGTGGACCAGGTTTCGACCGCCGGGTCAGTGATTTTCCACTGACTGTCATCAAAGTCTGGCTTTAACCACCCGGCATCCTCACCCTTCTTTTCTTTATCTGCGAGGAAGCGCCAGGCCCGCATTGGCGGGGTAATGATTTTGTAATCACGGGCAACCCTGGACGCGCCGTCATAGGTCCCTTGATAGAAAATCTTGAAGTATTTTGCGTACCAGGTGATGTCGCGGCCCTTGAGGTAGTAAGCACCACCAAAGGCGACTTGCGGGTTGTAGGTAGTGGCAAGCTGCTTTGCCCAGGCGGTGGTGAATTGAAGTCAGACCTCTACCGCTTACGCTCGTCGGACTCAGACGGCTACTTCCGCGATCGCCAATATTTCAACAGGGGTTGAGCCCTGAAGGCTTTCCAGGCAGGCTATACGCTACGAAACGCTGATGAATCGAAGCGTCGCTCCATCCCGACCTGAATCTTCGAGGCCATATTGAGATCGCTGCTCTTCGTCCTTCTTACCTATCTCGCTGCTATAGTGCCCATCGTCGCGGAGGCGAATGATCAGCCGTTCGATGGCTCCGATGAATTGGCGGTTCTTGCCCTTGCTGAGGCCGAGCCGGCGCAACTGCTGGCCAGGGTGCGTGAACTCGAGAAGCACTACCACGGCCGGAACAGCACAGCGCTGTTTGCACTGCTTATGGAATTGGTGAAGCGGGCTGAATCGACAGTCAAGGACGAAGATCTTCTCAAGGAGCCGCTCGGAGCAACCTTTGAACATCAGGCTCTTCATGTCCTGCTGGACATCCTTTACCAATGGCCGGATGAAGTTCTCCTGAAGGAGGTCGCCTCGCGACTGACCGCAGGTGGTGGGACCAAGACTGTCACAGCCCTGATGGCTGCAAGGGCAGTCTCTGCTCAATTGGAAGCAACAGGCCCCCTCAAAGAAATCGCAGTCAGTGGCAACTCTCAGGAGCGAGTCCTTGCGTTACTGGCGTTGGGCGAGAGCGGTGATGCTGAAGCATTGACATTGATTGATTCCCGGATAGGGGCGGACAATCCATCCGTAAGACAGGCCGCCCTCGTCGCCAGACATCGGCTCCGTCTGTCGCTGGGAAGAGTCAATCACGGCGCCCCTGCGATTGGCCCAGCTCTTAGCGGCATTTTGCCCATCGGACGCGGCAGTAATATCGGAGGTGGCTATGACATTCCTACAGGCGAAATAGAAACGGATGGCCTCGCACTTATCGTCATGCGGTTCCCGGACTCGGCTGCTTCATTCGATTCGCAGCAGTTTGGAATACAACTGAAAAAGCGACTGGCGGAGGGGGCCACCCTTCTGCTGATCAACGACACCGGGGCAGCGTGGCCAGAACAGGTGATGCGTTGGTCGAAGGAACATGGTGTCTCCCTGCCGACAGAGGCTCAGATGACCGCTGGAACAGGTGTACCTGCCTATGCCGATTTCCGATCTTTCTGCGATTTCCCATATGAGCTCCGGGAGCAGGCCGACGATGCAGCATCGCACAGTTGGAAGTTTTGGGGAAATGGCCAGACGGCGCCCATCAGATCGGCGAAGACCGGCGGGGCTTTGTTTGTGGTGCAGGAGGGCGTTTTCGGGAAGGGACGCGTCGTCTTCACCACTGTTTCTTTAGGCGACCATGATGTGTATCGAGAGAACTTTCTCCGCTGGGTTTTCGGCGAAGCCCTCTTGCAGCGTCTGGCTGGTTACAAGGCGCCGCTGTTTCAGATGGATCCCAGTGGGAAGACGCCGCACGTTCCATGGCACAAGCCAGGCTCCGGCGAATCCGTCAGCCTGATATGGGCCGCGGGGAAATCCTTCAAGCGAACGCTGCCTGAGATGGTTCAGCGGATGGATGTCGACTGGTCCTTCGTGCCTTACACAGCGTTTTTTGACCGGCCGGTCCGCACCAAAGAGACGCTGGGGGTTCGTACTCTTATCGGTCAAAGGGCGATGGAGATCTTCGAGCAGGAATTATTCAGGAAAGAGGTATTCGTGCTTTCTTATGGCGAAGTGGATCTGGGATCACTGGTGCATTCCCGGCCGGCGGTCGTGGGCATGAAGAGCCTGCCGGCACGGCTCCGCCGGCAGCTCCTTCGGCGCGTTCGCCAGGGAGCGGGGCTCGTGGTTCTCGGACAGCATGGCGTGCAGTTCAGCCTCGAGATCGCCCGGCAGGAATGGGATGCCTTTGGTGAAGAGGATGATTCATTCCGTATGCAGGCCGGTCTCATTCTCCCATTTGAGACAGAGGGGGCAGAGGAAGCCCTCCTTGCCCGTCGAGTCGGTAAAGGTCGTGCGGTGTGGTTTTGCCGCAATCTGCCATCGGATTTCATCCTTCAGGACATGCCGCGCCCCCCCGACCCTCCGGTTGCGTTCAGCGTCCCCGCGCTTGAGGGAACGGAGGTTCGAATTCGCCCGGCCGAATATGACTATGCGCTTTTGGTGAAAAGCCTCCTCTGGGCTGCCGGACGGGACTCGGCATCAACGATAAAAGAGATGGCCTTGTCTTTTCCAGCCGCAGGCGAGCCCGGCCAGGTAGAGCTTCAGCTCACCAGGCCTTTGAAAGGCAAACTGAACATCCAACTGAGAAGTGCCTACGACGAAATCGTGCTGGAGAAGGAGATTGAATCTTCAGGTGACAAGATTTTGGCGGAACTCGTACCGCTCGGTCGCGGCGGGTTCGTTGCCGAATTTCGTCTTCTTGATGAACAGGGAAAGGGGGTCGATTTCGCAGCCAGACGGTTTTCGGTCGAATCAGATCTCCAGATTCACTCCATTGATGCCGACAAGCAGTTTTACAAGGAAGGTGAAGATGTCCGGGTGAAAGTGGCCATGAAGGGCATAGCTTCTCTCGCCGCTAAGAAGGAAGTGATGCTCTCGCTTTCAGCAGTCGATTCATTTGGACGGCAGGTCTTTACGCAACGGGTTTCTCTTCGTCCGGACAACACTGAGCTGAACATTTCGGTTCCCGTGCGAACTCCATTGTCGAGGCTTCTGGAATTACGTATCTCCCTTGAATCTGACGGGCATCAGTTGGACCACTTTAGAAAGCCAGTCGGCGTGGACCTCGGTGTTGCCGAGTTGGATTTCGATGTCGAGGCCCCTGTGCCGGACAGTCTGGCCGAGATGTTCAAGAATCAGTTCGGCGTCGATACGGCCATCGCCGCGCCGCTGACCGGTATGCGGCATCAATTCAATTTCGGGTTGGGCTCCTGGGCACACCCGGTCGGGCCGCTGATTACAAGTTCTTCACGGACCGATCCGAAAGTCCGCGTGCCCTGCTTTTCTGATCCGGCCACCCGGCTCCGGGCGTTGCTTGACGCTCGTGAACTCCACAAAACTTACGGGCCGCTCGGGGTCCGGCACTACATGATGGCCGATGAGTGCACCCATGGAATGTGCGAATCGGAACATTGCCTGTTCCGCTTTCGACGCAAGATGCGGCAAGAGTATGGCAGCCTGGAGCAGCTCAATCTGGAATGGCAGTCTGATTTTGATTCATGGCAGAGCGTTGTGCCCTTCACGAATGATGGAAGCAGCGCAGAAGCACTCGGACGTTGGATTGATTACCAGTGGTTCAACGAATGGGTTTTTGCTGAATACTGCAATTTCATCGAGATGGCCTGTGAGGACACGATGCCCGGGTTGATGGCCGGCCATTCCGGTCGATCCGGCAGGAGTCTGCTTATGCATCTGTCCCGGCTGTTTTATTACTACGGGGTCAGTGAAAGAGATGTTTCTATCGCCCGGCCCGGTTCGGTGATTGGTTCGTGGTATGCGCCCGGTTATCGATTCGTGGAAAACCATGAGACCCAATGCCGACAATGGCCGTGGTGGCACCTCCTGCGTGGCACGAACAAGATGTGCCTCTGGTATGCCAAGCTGGGCAGCCCGGCAATCCACGGCGACTTGAGCCGTCCCTACATGGCCTTTGTCTGGCTTAAAGAAGAGATGGATGACCTGAAGCGGGGCATGGGCAAGCTCCTCCTGCACTGCAAGAGAGACGAAGGCCGGGCCGCGGAATACACATCACTCCGCAGCGACATGGTGAAAAACAAGATGAAGGAATTCAACCTGGCGCCTCTCAAGCGAAGCGACTTCGCCGGCCTTTGCCTGCCCCTGCAGGAGGAGTGCCGCTACGTCTCGGAACTCATGGTCGAACAGGGCGCGCTCGAAGAAAGGCCGATAAAGCTTCTCTTCCTGCCGGCGATCGTCAGCTTGTCGTCGAAGGAGCGAACGAGCATCAAGGACTTCGTTAAGCGCGGCGGCGTAGTGGTCGCTGACTACGGTGTGGGCACTCGCAATGAACACGGGACCAAACTGGACGACACGTTTGCCCGCGAGCTCTTTGGATGCGCCCTGACCGAATCAAAGGAGGAAGTTTCAAAGGCCGGAGAAGGCTTGTCGGTAAGATTGCTGAATGACGGCCCTGTTCCATTGAAACGACTCTCAACATCAGGCCCGCTCAAGGTGGAGACCTGGGGCGCCCATTTGCAGTTGGCGGGCGGCAAGTGCGCTCTGGTCATCAGTCAAGACATACCGGCACTGGTGATCAACCGTTATGGCAAGGGCATGGGTATCTACCTCAATTTCAATCTGAATACTCTCACCGGCGATGTTGGGAATGCGCCTTCACTGCTGGCGGAAGATCTGCTTGCTCTGGCAGGCATCCAGCCAGTCTTCGGCGTGAAGGTATCCGGAGAAACGCTGCTCGTTGATTTCGGTGTGTTCAATGATGGCGGTGCCTTCTACACCGGTTTCGTCCAGCGGGGCAAAGGCGGCATGCTTGCCGATGAACAGCAAGCCCAATGCGAGATCACCTTTCGAAGAAAGGCTCACCTCTACGATGCCCGCGCCGGCAAGTACCTCGGCCTGACTGACGCGCACAGCGCACTGCTCACTCCGTCCATTGCTCAGCTCTATGCTTCTCTTCCTTATCGCCTGGAGCAAATAACCATCGAAGGCGCTGAGAGCAGCAAAAGAGGAGAGCTATTAAAATTTGATGTCCGGCTCCATACCGAAGGAGTCAAGGCTGTTCAGCACGTCCTTCTATTCAAAGTCATCGACCCTGCGGGAAACCCGATGCCCGCCCATGAGAAGAGAATGCTTGTAAAGAACGGGCAATGTACCCTGGAGATCCCAGTCGCCCTGAACGCTCCCGAAGGCAAATGGCGAATCAGTGTGCGTGATGCAGGGACCGGTGTCGTCAGAGCAAGTGAGTTTGTTGTGGAGTAGTTACAATTTACATGAGGCTGCCTCGCGGTCGCAGCTACCAAAGATCGGAGTGCCGTCCTTTGAAGCCGAGAGTTTTCCTATTGATGATCCTGTTGTCCGGCCCTTCTTCAGGACAAGACCTGGATGATCTTATTGATGGCGATGCGGAGCTTCGGGACAGCATCGACCTTGCGGAAGACGATGCCGAAAAAGAAAAAATCATTAAGGGCGCGGTCGCCAAGGCTCTCAAAGAGCGGATCGGATTTGGTACGCTCATCGAAGTGATGTCGGTCGAGCCCGGACTGTTTCCACCGGACAGGCTGGAGCAGCTCACGAGCGTGATTACAAAGCACGGCAAGCAATCGGAGATCGCAGGGGCCCTGGTGAAACTCCTGGGTACCGAGCGCGCTGTGCTCTCGCCCTCGGATATCAACGTGCTTAATTTCGGGGTCCGACTTTCTCTCCTGTTCGGAGGACCAAAGCTCGCCAACGTCCTGACACGTCTTGCAGGAAACGATGCGGTCGACAAGGAATGGCTGCTGCCTGCAATCGGCCGGATTGCAGGCCCGAAATCTCTGGCCCTTATCAACCGATATCGCAGCGATGCGTCGATCATTTCGCTTGGCAATCATCAGAATATTCGGGCTGTAGCCTGTGCCGCCATTATCGGGGCTGCGTTCGCAGGTGAGGCAGATGCCAAGGGCAAGCTGCTCGCCTTTTACGAAGAGGACGTGGTCGATCTCCCAAGGTTTTCCTTTTACGTCACCTGGGGAATCACGGACGGCCAGCCAGCCTCTGCGATCCGGCAAGCGGAACGGCTCCGGGACTATTGTGCCCAGCGGATCTGGCTTGCGGAGCATTACCTGGACTCCCTCAACACTGCGGATTTAGAGCAGCTCGTAGGGCTGGCGGTTCAATCGAACGCTCTTTCCCTGACGACCTATCTGGTGAGGAGATTGGAACGCTCGCCACAGGAGCTGAATTCTTTCGTCAGCCTGCTGGACCATGCCTGCATCATCGTAAAGGCGCGAGTCGCTGAGGCGATCCTCAGGTCGAAAGACACAACTGCTCAGCAGAAGCTCGAAAAGAAACTTCATGCACTCACACAGAGCGTATTCGGCATCGAGCGCGCCTTTGCCGTCGAGCAGATTTACGACATGAATCGCGAGCAGGGCCTGAGCGCCGCCGAAAAGCTCCTCGCTACCGAGCCTAATGAGCTGGTGCGGATACAGATTCAAGAGCTTGTTGCCCGCAGCCGGAAAGACTGATAATTCAATCGAAATTGTTCAGTGGTGGCAGAAAGAAATTGGAGTAGCCTCATCGTGGTGACCTCGCTCCGTAAAGGCTCTCAAGACTCCCGCTGAGAGTGGAGACCACGTCGCTGAACGCACATCACTTACTCCAAGTCCGGCTTCGAGTCACCGGATTTACCCTCTGAGAAGTTAAACTCTATCATGATTCAGATTGCTGAAGTTCTACCTCCTGAACCGGGTCCGTTAAGCAAGCTCGTAAAGCAATGTGGCGTCGACCACGCAGTCGGAGGCATCGGCTTGCATCCGAAGCCCAATCAATCGGGGGACCAATTGCCCTGGAGTTACATGTCATTGCTGGCGGCCAAGAAAGCTTATGAAAATCTGGGATTTGAATTTGCCGTCATCGAAAGTCGCCCGCCCATGGAAAAGGCCAAGACAGGAGTGCCCGGCCGGGATGAAGAAATCGAAGTCGTATGCGAACTCATTCGCAACATGGGCCGGCTTGGTATCCCGGTCTGGTGTTACGAATGGATGAGCGGAGGGGTCACCGTACTCAGAACTTCGGTTACCATCCCAGCCCGAGGCGGCGCCCTGGTTACCGGTTACGACCACAGCGACATGAAGAATGCACCTCCGACTCAGTACGGCGTAGTCAGTGAAGAAAAGGTCTGGGATAATCTCAAATACTTCCTGGAGCGTGTTGTGCCCGTAGCAGAGGAAGCCGGGGTAAAGCTCGCCATGCACCCGGACGATCCCCCTTTGTCACCCATCCGCGGCATCTCACGCATCATGTCCAATGTGGACAACTTTCAGAAGCTGCTCGACCTGGTACCCAGTCCCGCGAACGGCATCACCCTCTGCCAGGGGAACTTCACGCTCATGACCGACGCTCTGCCGGATGTCATTCGGCATTTTGGGGAGCAGAAGAAGATCTTCTTTGTGCATTTCCGGGATGTTCGTGGGACGCCCGAGAAGTTCGAAGAAACTTTTCACGAAGACGGCAAGACCGACATGCTGGCCTGCATGAAGGCATACCGTGACATCCGTTTCGACGGCGTCCTTCGCCCGGACCACGTTCCCACCATGGAAGGGGATCGCAATGACGTGCCGATGTACTCCTCAATCGGCCGACTTTATGCCATTGGCTACATCAGAGGACTGCGAGAAGCCGCTTACTCAGACTGAGACCGTATGCTTGGGAAAGCCACCAGCGTGGCTTGAGCAGAGTTACCCCGGGCGCTGACAGCAGAGCCGTGCATCTCATGGATCTCGCAGGCCCGGGAAGCCTGCTGCAAGAACCTCAACGAATTCTTACCGCCTGTCCATGATTGCTCTTAGACGCGCGAGCATAATCCTCAGTTAAGGAAAAGTGTCCATGATCGATATCTTGCTGACTTTCGATACTGAGGATGTATTCAGTCCTCCGGAATTGGGTAACGACGACAGCATAAAGGAACTCGCTGACATTATGTCCGCTGAGGAACTTCCCGGTTTATTCCTCTTCATCGGTGACAGAGCCGCACAACTGAAAGAGCGAGGGCGCACAGATGTCATCGAAAGCCTGAAGCCTCACGAGGTTGGCCTGCATACGAGGAGTGCGCGGCATCCAACCTCTCCGGAGTATGTGGCGGGAAAGAGCTGGGACGAAGGATTGGAACTATCCCTGGCGGATGAAACTGAAGGAGTAAATATCATCAGTGATGTGTTTGGACAGCCCTGTTCCGCGCTGAGCGCTCACAACGTTTTTATCACCCCCCAGGCAATCTGCTGTGCCGGTATCCTGGATTTGCCTTATGTCTATGCCTATCCCGCCGCCCCTCCCCGTTATGGTATCAGTTGGTATGCGGGTGGGATGGGGCTGCCTGCAACCAGCCCCACCGAACACAACGACCCCTTCCTGGGTTTTATTTCCGGATTCGACAGCAGCTATCATGACGATGAGGCATTTGAAGAACGACTTCGCGGTCTGGACCATCGGATAAATCGGTGCCTCGAAGCCGGCCAGACATTTCTTACCTGCATTATGTACCACCCGCAGCGGGTAAGGCTGTCACAGTTTATCGATACCTATTTTTCGCCGAACGGCATGAATCTGCCGGAGGAAGAGTGGGGAAGATTCGGGCATCCAGCTCAATACACGAAGGCGCAGGTAGAGGCCAATCTGCGTAATTTTCAGAGGCTCTGCAGATACATCAGGAAAGATTCCAGGCTCAACCCAATCACTGCCACCGATCTGAAAAAGCAGTTTGGTCAACAGACAGCTTCTATTCAGAGAGACCAACTCATTGCCGCCGCGGAAGAGATTCATCAACAAAGGAGAATCCTCTTTCATCCCATCTTCTGTCCGGCCGAGATACTGCTCTTTATGTGCCGGGCCCTGTTACATTTTGCTGAACATGACCGTCTTCCGGAAGAACTATCGCGGGATGATGTCCTGGGTCCAAGAAAGAACCTCATCGTCCATCCGGAACGCAAACAGTGCACATTCAAGGAACTGATAAGTGAATGTCGGACTTTGGTGGATGAGGTGGAACGCTCGGGTTATCTGCCTTCAGTGTGGGGCGAGACAGGTTACCGCCTGAGTGCGAATCACCTGTATGGTGCGGCTGCTGACAGACTGGTCGAAATTGCAGCAGGAGATCCCCCCAAAGATTTTATCTTCCCGAATATGCCTCGATATCCTGAACTGGCGACTGCTATCGGGCAACGCTTCGCATCAGTAGCAGAAGGTAATCTTGTAGATCCAGATCTAGATATTGACGCTATTTATCTCCACGGAAAACTGCAGACCTGGTCCTTGAAATCAGCGGTGAGAAGCTAGAGACCTGCATCAACCAGCCCGCCACCTGCGACCGCAGCGAAACCGACCTCAGGTTCCCTCTCAGTTCTTCCCCTTCTCCATCTCCAGCATTGATTCAGCGAAGGCCTTCCCGATCAGGGCCATGGTCTTGGCGCAACCCAGATAGTGGTAGCCGGCGTTCGAAGCGCCCCGCTTCCATCGGGCTTCGTCTTCGGGAGTGATCAATTCCGCCCTGTACTTCTTCAGATATGCCTGCTGCTCTGCCGGAGTCATGTTGCCGTCTCTGTTGGCATGATCCTTATGCTTGCTTCGGAGAAACTGGCCCATCTGCCCGACCTTGCCGGACTTGGTTTCCATCTCAGCAAGTGTCATGTCCCAGCAGGGAGCGGTCTGGACGGCTGTCACGTTTCCCCTGAATTCCGGCATGTCTGCCGGCGCTGCCATGGCTGCCCGGAAGTTGCCGTGAATGGCCTGGTAATATTTGTTTTCGTATTGGTCGAGCGGGCCACCCACGCCCATCACGCCGATGACAAACTTCATGCCAGGAGCGGAAAGATCTTTGCGAACGTCCCGGATGAAGTGGGCCATGCACTCGCTGTATTTATCGTACCCGCCCGGCTTTGCCCGATCCGGGTAGACACCGCTGTCCACCATGTCGTTCCAACCCTGGAACCATGCAAAGCCGGAGATTTCGTAGCCCTGCTTTTCGTCGTAATCCGGATACACCCGCTTGATATCGCCAAGCACATGCTTCACGTGTTCGATCATCAACAGGTAGTAGCGGCCGGTGGCCGCGGCCTTATCAGCCTTAGCCTTCTCAATGTCTATCTTTCTGTCGGTAAAATTCTGGATCTGTTTGTCACTGAATGGATAGGGCCCGGCACTCGGAGATCGAAAATCGGTGTGCAGCGACTTGCCACCCCAGGCGGTCTTGATGATCAGGATCGGTTCTTCGATGGCCTTATCCATATAGATGCCGAAGGTGAACTCCGGACCGATCTTACCGCCGTCCTCCGCCGGATTCTGACGTGACCCATAGCCGACAGTCAGCTTGCCGAAGCCTTCGCCGGGGGCCTTGCTGCCCGTGAGATAGGAGATCCAAACGTTTTCGCACACGCGCGGGCTGCCATCCGCTGCCCGCATTTCCTTGAGCATCGGCGCGGTCGCAGGATCGTCACCGATGTAGTCGAAAGTCTCGACCTTTGCCTGCCCTTCCATGTTCGATTGCCCGGCCAGAATATAGACCTTGACACGCTTCCCCTCAGCCGAAGCTGGCCCCATGTTCAACATGCCTGCCAAGGCAACGATACCGGTCATCAATAATTTTTTAATAGGAGACTCTTTCTTAACCAGTGGTACGCCCGTCTTGCAAGGGCGGTAAATCTTCCCCGCCGAATGTAGCGTGGAATATTTGTCATGCCACAAGCCTGAAGGGGAGCATTCTCACCAGACGGCCAGGGAGTTGTTGGGAGGCCTGCCATAGGGATGATGCAGGAATTAATGAGGCTAAGATGTGCCTGATATGAATCGGAAATCTAAACAATCATCGGAAAAGACGGATCGGTCGGATCGGCCAGATCAGTCCGATCCGGAGGATCGGGAAGAGATGCATCGCCCGCGGCGGCTGCGGCCGAGCGGCGGGTACCGGGAACTGCGAAGTTTCCAGACGGCAACCCTCATCTATGACGGCACCGTCGCTTTCTGTGACCGCTTCGTTAATAAGCGCTCCCGCACCCATGACCAGATGGTCCAGGCCGCCCGCAGCGGACGACAGAACATCGCCGAGGGAAGCCGCGCAGGCGCGACCAGCGGCAAGTCGGAACTTCACCTGACCAACGTAGCCCGCGCCAGCCTGGACGAACTGCTTCTGGACTACGAAGATTTTCTACGCCAACGCAATCTGCGAGCCTGGCAGAAGAACGACCCCGAAGCTCGTGAGGTGCGACAGCTCGGGCGGTATCGATCTGATCCGACCGATCCGACCGATCCGACTGGCGCCGGCGACCGCGCGCGCTGGGGGCGGTATGCGCCCTGGCTGGAACACGAGGATGCAGGCATCATCGCCAACACACTAATCTGCCTGATCCACCAGGCGAACTACCTGCTCGACCAGCAGATCGCATCGCTGGAGCGGGCCATCATCGAGGAAGGCGGCTATCGCGAACAATTGACCGCCGCCCGACTCGCCCAGAGGGATCGAGATCGGGCCGATCAGTCGGGAGAACCGCCAGCCTGCCCACGCTGCGAAAAACCCATGAGACAGAGAACGGCCAGGCAAGGCAAGAACGCCGGCTCGAAGTTCTGGGGCTGCACCGCCTACCCCGACTGCAAAGGCACCCGCCCCGTGAAAGAGGAGAGCGATCCGACCGATCCGACCGATCATAGGAAACCAAAGCCATGAGCCCCATCGGCCAGCCCGAACGCGCCACCCCACGAGCGGCGGCCAGCATCGTGCCAATCGGACCGATCTGTCCGATCCGACTGACGCCAGAGACCGTGCATGCTGGGCAGTGTATGCGCCGTGGCTGGAACACGAGGATGTCGGCATTATCGCCGCTTTCCGGGGTGTCTATCGGGAGATCACTTGGACAGGTATCGAAATTTCACCGCTGGGCGGTTGCTCCTGTTGCTTGATTCTTACCAGGAGACGTCCTTCGCGCGACCAGGTGGAGGGCGGGCATGTCAGTTTGCAGGTAAGGGTGGTTTCGGTGGTCGTTGTCTCTATCTTCCAGAAAGGTGGTGGGATAATTTGAAGGTGGGCGATTTGCGTGCCTGCCATGCTGAATGTCACCGAGGCAGCATCGCCCTTTGCTACTGGTGAAGGAACATCCTTGAGCTTAATCAGAGGCGGCTTCAGTTCCGAAGGTAATTCTTTCGAGCTTGATTTGTATTCGAGGAGCAGAGGCTCCGCAGAGATTCCCAGAGTCAGGCCCGCGTCCGAGGCATGGAATTGATCGGTGCTACCGTCGATTCGGGTGAGCTTTACTTCCCCAACTTCAGGCAAGGGCACAAAGATGTCCTGGCGTCCCTTGTGGGACTGCAAGGTATCGACGGTGAGGGTGCCTTTAGCACCCGGGAACTCCTGGCCATTGTCAAAGCTCCAACCAAGGTTCTTCTTACCAGCCTTTGACAGCTCCACTGCTTCGTCGGCGAAAGTCGGTTGGATGCAAAAGATCCCTATTGCGAGAGCTGACGGCATGATGGTTCTAAAAAGCGTCAAGGTTGTTTCCCTGGAGATGCTGACACGGTTTCGGTGAGCGGTAAGTGAGTTCGATGCAAAGAAGGATGGTAACGTACGGTCTAAGTTGGGCGAACGTGTCTATCAGGACGGGACATAAAGGTCCGATTCGTGGAGCAGACCTCCCTGTCTCCCAAGAAGCTACGTGGTCACAACGCTTCGCGGGAGCCTTCAAAGCCCTGGCGGAGCGAGGACAAAACAATGTTTCTGGCATCTATAAACCACCGGGCAGATTGGGTGCTCCCAAGACATTGACTAAACGGTTGCATTTCGCGGGTTGGGAATCGTTCGGCACAGTTGTTTGACTCCACATCATCTGTCCCAATGATCCGTTAAATTCTCACACTCGAAACATGCCAGATGCCCTTCCTTAAATCCGAACTGAAATTCACGGAAGACTCCCTCCACCCTAACACCCGCGGGAATATTCTTTCAAAGTTCCGTGAGAGAGGCTTTGCCGTGGTCCCTGCCGTGTTTCAAAGAGATTCGGTGGACGCCTTCCGTGCGCAGATTGAGTCTCTGATTGAAAAGGGCGAGCATCCGAGCCAGCCACTCAAACTCGAAAGCGATGACCCGATTCTTGTTCATCCGGCCAGAGGGCCGCGGCTTATCGACATTTTGAAGGGCACTTTCATGGCTTGGAACAACGAGCCGCATCCCGTTCTTTTTCATCCAGCGTGGGTGGTCAGACCTGCGAATCCTGACCAACGGCTCGTACACGACTGGCACAAGGATGCAGACCACGAAGGGAAGACAAACATTCTCGGATACTCCCGGCCGACGGTGGTGCATGTGAACATGTATTTCGAAGACATGACCATCGAACGAGGGCCGACATATGTTGTCCCCCGCTCGCACCGTGACGCGAAGATCTCGCCCTACGATGGCGCGGGCGAAGACCCCCTCGTCTGCAATAAGGGGGATGCCATCATCTGGGATCAGAGGCTGTGGCATCGCGGTTCATCACGAACAGAGCCCGGCACTCGCATCGTTGCCATCTTTGGATTTTTTTCAGTGCCCATCACACCCGAACAATGGACTGTTTCCACCTACCAAAAAAATGCGTACCTGGCGGCAGAAACCGATCAGGAAAAAACACTTTTCGGTGGGCCCATGAATCTTGAAGGAGATCGATCATGAGACTGTTTTCATATCGTGGCCCCGGTGCTCCGCGACGGGATTTAGAAAGCTGCCACGGGATAGCACGCCACGCACAGGGTCTGTTTTTCCTTGCGAGCCTTCTCGCCTCGCTCACATTCGCCCAGACCGAAACCCGTGAGCAGACCATCGATGGCGAACGTTACCTCGTCCTCGAAAACGCTCATGCCAGGATCGGGGTCTGGCCGGATGCCGGCGCTGCCATCACCGAATATACGGACAAACGCACCAACACAAATTTTGCGACCGGACCTACAAAGAAAGGCGCGGCCGGTTATGCCTGGAAGGATGTCACGCGCCTGCATCCGGCAGATCCTCCCTCGAACTGGATGGGGGCAAAACCTTATGAAACGAAATTCCTGAAGGGCACGGGCTACCAATCCATCCTGGCCACATGTGAGGCGGCACACTTGCGCGTCGAACGTGAGATGAGGCTGGACGACAAGAGCACGCAGCTCACGGTGCTGATTCGTCACACCAACATTTCCGAAGTGCCGAAAGCCATCTGGCTGCGATGGCATCCATACATGGTGCTCGACGACGTTCATGCCAAGCACTCCTTCGTCCTGATCCCCGGGCCTGGCGCCGACGAGATGCGCAAGATCCCCGTCGGGGCCGGCTGGGAGGCGCATTTCATGGATGTGCCCGGCTATTGGATGGCAGCGAACGCACACACTGGCGTTGGACTGTGGATGACGTTCCGCCGGTCCGACGTGGTAATTAATTCGACGTGGACGGACTACAAATTTCAATTTCATCCCCGCCGTGGCTGGTTCACTGCGGAGCTGTTTCCGCGCCCGGTGATGGTCGATCCCGGCAAGTCGATCGAACTCCAGTGCACGTACCAGCCGTTTTCCAGCACTGATAAGGATGAAAGCCTCACCATGGACTTTCTTTCCGAACCCGATCAGGCCGGTGCGAAAAAGTTTGTGGCCCGAACGAGACCCAACCTGCAGACGATCGGAGATCACACCATGGTGCCCCAACCCAACAATGGCTGGACAGCAAGCCAGCAGAATCGCTTTTTCTTCAGTCATCGCCGCCGCGATCGATTTGCCATCGCCGACTGGGGGATCGTCGATGCGATGATGGGTATTCCTGGCGATCAGTCGCTCGTAGTGCGTCTCCGCCTGTTTGCGAATGCATTCGATTCTTTCGAAGGCAATATGAATCTCAGGTACCAGTTAAGTGTGATCGATGGCCAGGGAGTTCTCGCCCGGCAGCAGAGCTGGAGCTACTCCATCAACCCGGCCGAATACAAGCGCATCGACATGCAGGAGAAATTCCCCCTCGAAGGCCTTGCTGATGGGCTATACACCTTCGTACTCGAAGCGTTCGAAGGGAGGGCAACAACGCCGATGCACAGCTATATCGAAAAGCGAAGGCTAGGGGGCACGGCGCTGAAAGCCTATTCGGAGAGGCGTCGCAAGGAAGGCCCCAGCGATTTGCTGAAAACAGAACGTCCGTTTGTAACGGCGCTCCGAACGATTGAGCTGCCAAAAGAAATTTTTCCGATTCCGGTCGGCATTGAAGATGCCTCCGGCATCGAGCGCACAGGCTGGCCGGTTCGTCTCGGCATTCCGTTCCCTGAGGGCAAAATCAGTAACGGAACGCGTTTGGTTGCTTACTCGCCTGCGGGCAAACCGGTAACCACGCAGACAGACCTTATGGGCACGTGGCCCGACGGGAGCGTTCGCTGGACACTTATCGAATTCCCTGCCGACGTCCCTGCGAATGGCCATGTCTTCTATCAGTTAAAGATTATCGATGGCGGCCCGGACTGGGGCCTGTTGGCGGCACAAACGGGGGACACCATCCAAATCGATACGGGCGAAGGCGGCACGAAGATGAGTATTCCCACCAAAGGCGAAGGGGCGCTGTTCGGTCTCTTCGGCACCGAGGATATCTGGTGGTCTACGGAAACCGACAGGTATTTCTTCAAGCTCTCCGGAGAAGATGCCGGAATCACGATCGAAGAGAACGGCCCCGTCCGAGCAGTGGTCAAGGTGGTCGGCTGGTACTTCGCCGAAGGGAAAACCGAGCCAATAGCGCGAGGGGAACTGCGAGCGGAATTCTATCGAGGACACATGGCATGGAAGCTCTATCACACGTTCACCTACGCGGGAAATCCATGGGCGGACAAACTTGCCAGCACAGGTATTCGCTTTCATTTACCCGCATTCAAAAACGGAACACTTCATATTGAACTCGATGGCAAGGTGACGAGCGGGAAGATGATGTCGCTCTATCAGGGCAGCGAAAATACCGCGTCCATCAGTGAGGCGGGAAAAATCAAAGTCTCAGGGATACGATCCACCGGGGCAGTCTCCCTTGAGTTCGATAATCAGAAGACCGCCATCTACCATCGGAATCTATGGCAGCTCTACCCCAAGCAAATCGATGGGAATGCCACGGAAGGCACACTCACATTCAGCTATTGGCCTGAGAAGGCCGGGCCCCAGGATTGGCGTCCACGCGAGGATGGCTGGATTCCCTCAAGCTCGTCGCCGGAAGCCCTCGCAGTGGGCCTGTCCCGCACGCACGAATTCGTCATTGACCCTGCCGGATCGATCCCCCTGCCGCAGTTTGATTCGGTCCATAACGAGCCGGTGATCGCAGTCGTCCCGCCGCGCTACCTCTGCTCCACGCGCGCCCTCATGCACCTGCAGCCATATAACCCGGGGAAGGCAACCCAGCTCGAAAATCTCATCAGCGAGACCTACGACAGCTACATTATCAATGGCGAGGCGCACGGCTGGTACGGTGAATGGCATTATGGCACGGTGCCCAACGTTTATCGTGAAGACGAGCGTCGATGGGCGGATTACGGGCGCTACGCGAACCTCATGAACGAGCAGGATGTCTGTCACGTACCGTGGCTGGCGTTCCTGCGCAGCGGTGACCGCAAATATTACAAGTTCGCCGAAGCCAATACCCGGCACCTGATGGAGGTCGCGACCATTCGCCTGAATCCCGTCTGGGCCCAAGGTGTGGGACTCAGCCGGCGACACCACGAATCCATCTGGCTTGGCGGGCCTGACTGGGGACACACGATGCTCGATCCGTTCCTCGAAATGTATCACGTCACCGGCTATCGCCCTGCGTGGGATGCCTCCGTCCGGTGTGCCAGGGCTATGGCAGAGCAACGTTCCGGTTCGTGGCGCTACATTTCGAACCCGGTGGCCGGCCTGGCGCGAATGTTCCTCGAAACACAGATTCCCTTTTACAAAGAACAAGCCGACCGCATCTGGAAAGAGCTTTGTGAACCGGACCGCGAAGCCTGGTTCGACGGCGACCATGGGGTCAGGATGGCCCTGTACTACAGTCAGATTAACGCGGACTGCAAACGTCTCTGGAAGGAGATGTCAGACACAAAAGAAGAGCGAAAGCCCTTCCAATTTCTCGATTCACTCGCAGCGCTCTACGAACAGACCGGCGACATCAGCTACGCCACGACCGCACTCAAAGTCTTCCGTGGACAGGCCGCAAACTGCCAGAGATATGACCCCAAGCGAGAAAACCCGATGATCTGGAGCATCGCCATGATCACCCAGCATAACCTGGCCGCGCTCCGGCAGATGGTATACGCCTCGAAGGCGATTCAGGATGCGCTGGATTTGGAGGCGAAGAGTAAATAATACTACAGCGTTAGATTTTACTTCAGCAGGGGTGTGGTTGGCCCCTTTCTCCGTCGCTACGGGCCGGGGTGTTGGAGTGTTGGAGTGTTGGAATACTGCAGAATGGCGGCCTCTCGCCGCAGTTGACGGCCCCCCAACACTCCAGAACTCCACCACTCCCAGACGCCATCGCTGGTCATATGTCTCAAGGCAGTTATGAGAAAAACTAGCGCTGTAGAAATGGTCAGGCCGGGAGCTGGATACTGGATGCGGCCTGAAACCGGCAGGCTGGGCTTTTACCCGGCGCTATTCTGCCATTGCTTCTACTGCTCCTGAACCAACAGGCCGTCAATTTGGATTTTGAGCATCCATATTCTTCGTCCTGGTCTTTGTCTTTTCTGCGTAACCGGCAGATCTCAAAACAGGCGAAGATCAGGTCGAAGAATCTTTGCAGGGTCGTTCAACCCGATTCGCACAAAATCAAGATTGAAGGTCTGGCTGGCGTAGCCCCCTAATACTCGATGAGATGTCCGAGCTTTTGCTTTTTCGTCTCAAGGTAGCGTAGATTTGAATTGTTAGGCGTCACCGGCATCTGGACCCGTTTGGTGATTTCAAGCCCATAGGCTTCGAGGCCGTAGATTTTCGCCGGGTTGTTGGTGATCAATCGCAGCTTGCGGACGCCGAGTTCTTTGAGGATCTGCCATCCGATCCCGTAATCGCGCCGGTCAACGGGGAAACCGAGATCTTCATTTGCCTCCACGGTATCGCGTCCGAGTTCCTGAAGTTTGTAGGCGCGGAGTTTGTTGATGAGGCCGATGCCGCGACCTTCCTGGCGAAGGTAAACCAGGACACCTTCGCCTTCCTCCTCGATCATCTTGAGAGCGTTGGCAAACTGCTGGCCACAATCGCAGCGCCGGGAGTGGAGCATGTCGCCGGTCAGGCACTCCGAGTGAACGCGCGCCAGCAGGGGGCGATCTATGGCACTGGCGTTTCGGCGAGCCCTTCCCACGTCCCCCTTGCAGAGGACGTAATGGGCCTGGTCGTCGAGTTGGCTGTAATAGGAGATGAGCCGGAAGTTGCCATGTTCGTTCTGGATCTCCTCACTCGTCATCCGCTGGATGAGCTCTTCATATTTGACCCTGTGGGCGATGAGGCCAGTGATGGTGCCGACTTTGAGCTTATGTTTCCGCGCAAAGGCCAGGACATCCTTCATTTGGGCTACCTCGCCGTCCGCATCCATGATGGAACAGATCACGGCAGCGGGTTTCATTCCTGAAAGGCGGACCAGGTCGACAGAAGCCTCGGTCGTGCCGGCACGGACCAGCACTCCACCGTGCCGGGCACGGAGCGGGTGCACATGTCCAGGCCTGCGGAAATCAGTCGGGCTGGCCTTGTCCTCGAGCGCGGTCATTATAGTCGTTAACCGATCTGTCGCGGAGAGCCCGGACTTTATAAACCGGCGTGCATCTATCGTCATCGTCATCGCAGTGGCCTGGGTTTCCGGATCGTCAAACGAAGGCAGCAGGTGGAGCTGATCGCATTTTTCTGCGGTAAGCGCTAAACCAATCAAGCCGCCGGTCTCTCTGATAAAGAAATTAATCTGCCGGGCGGAAATACACTCGGCTGCAATCAGGATATCGCCGGCGGAATCATGGTCCTCGCTGTCCAGCAATACCACCGGTTTACCCTTCTTCAGGTCGGTGAGCAGTTCCGGTATTTCAGAGATTTGTATTTTAGTGGCCATAGTTTCAGCGGAGGGAGAGTCTTTCGACTACGGACAATCCGAACCCTTCGATACCAAATATCTTTTGTCTGGAATTGGTCAGCACTCGAAGCTGATTAAGGCCGAGCGAATGCAGAATCTGCGACCCGAGACCAAAGTCACGGCGGTCCGCCGGGACCGCCGGGGACCGCGAAGAGGTGGCATGCGGATGTACCATTTCTTCGACGCGGGCGGGGTATCGCCTGAGCAGGACGATGGCGCCTTTCCCCTCTTCTTCGATGCGTTCCTGGGCCTTTGCGAGTGACTTTCCGCACGTGCAGAATTGCGTGCCGAACACACATCCAGGCAGGCATTCCGGCTGCACGCGCACCAGCACCGGTTCAGGTCTTGGGATCACTCTGCCAAACCGATCCAGATCGCCAACTCCTCCTTTGCACAGCGCAATATGCGGTTCGGGATCCTGCATGCTGCGAAAGGCGATCAGCCTGAAATTGCCGTAGTCAGTCGGCATCTCGACGTCTTCGAGACGCTCGATAATTTCTTCATGACTCAGCCGGAATTCGATGATGTCAGCAATGGTGCACATTTTGAGGTTGTGCTTGCTGGAGAATCGTTTGAGCTGGTTCAGCCGCATTTGCTCGCCTTTGGTATCGAGCACTTCGCACATGACACCCGCGGGGCACATGCCGGCCAGCCGCGCCAGGTCCATGCTGCCCTCTGTCTTGCCGGCACGAATCAGCACCCCACCCGTTCGTGCCCGCAGAGGCAGCACGTGCCCGGGCCGCACAAGATCGGATGCTTTACATTCAGTATCGATGGCTGTCAGGATTGTCTTCGCACGGCTCTTAACGCTGATGCCGGGGTGCAAAAGTCCTCTCGCATCAATGGATACCGTAAACGCTTTCTGCAGCGGAAAATCTGGATTGCGCGCCTGAATTTCAAGTTGCAGGTCTTCACATAACTTGGCCGGCAGCGACAGCCGGATAAGCCCCCTGGCTTCGGAGGCCATGAAATTGAGTGTCTTCGCTGAAACCTTTTCCGCCGCACAGATGATGTCACCCAGGCTGTCAGGCTCCCTATGGTCCAGGAGGAGGGCCGTCCCACCCCTTCGAAGCTCCTTCAGTATTTCCGGAACCGAAGCAAAAGGCATTTAGATTCAGTTAAAAGTGAAGTTCCCGTTGCGAGCGGCGATTCTAACCCGCGACTGTTTTCTCGCACACGGGGGAAGAATGGTTGATGGTTGATGGAAGAATGCTGACCGGCACACCCCAACAACCATCAACCATTCTTCTTTACGTATCCCTTCTCCCGAAACCAGTCGACCGCATCGTGGAGCGCATCTTCCAGCGGATTTTGTGGCAGGCCCAGTTGCTTCACCGCCTTGGATGCATCGAAGTACATGTAATGCGAAGCGAGCTTCACACCGACGACCGATGCTACCGGTGGCTTCTTCGTGATGTAGTCAGCAACGAACGTATCAAAGAGCGCGTACGCATAGGCGATTACATACGGAATTTGAAAACGGGGCGGCTTGATGCCGGCGTAACTGCTTACGATTTCCAGCATGTCTTTCAGTGTGATGTTTCGGTTGCCAAGGATGTATCGGCCACCGGGCTGGCCCTTCTCGGCAGCCAGCAGATGCCCCTCGGCACAATCGCGAACGTCGATGAGATTCAGGCCGGTGTTTACGTAACCGGGCATCTTTCCGTTCAGGCAATCAACGATGACCTTGCCCGTGGGTGTCGGTTTGATGTCGCCAGGCCCGATTGGGGTGCTTGGCAGTACGATGACAATCGGATGCCCGTCAGCTGCGAGTTTGCGGGCCACCAGCTCGGCCTCGAATTTTGATTGCTTGTAAGGGCCGACCATGTCCTCGCGTGAAGGCTCTGATTCCTCGTCCGAAACTTCGCCCTCTACCGGATAAGCCAACGCGCCGACTGTGGAGGTGTAAACAATCTTATCCACGCCCTTCTCGATCGCGGCCTCGAGAACTTGCCTTGTTCCCTCGACATTAACTTCGAACATCCGTTCCGGATCGGGCACCCAGAGCCGATAGTCCGCCGCAACGTGAAACAGGGCGTCGCAGCCTTCAAGTGCCGACTGCCAGGTCGCTGCATCGGTCAGGTCCCCCGGAACGAGCTCGATATCCAGCCCTTCAAGGTTGCTGAGATCGCTGCCGGCGCGGGAGAGGGCCTTCACTCTTGCTCCCTTGTCGAGGAGTTTCCTCACCACATTTGAGCCAAGGAAACCAGTGCCACCTGTGACAAAAGCCTGCAAAATGGTCTCTCCTCAGTTGATAATCCCGGTAACGCTTTTCAATCTGCGACAGGCTTATCGGGCCGCCTGTGTAACGCAACTGGCTATCGATCCCTGCGGGCAGCGATGCCCGCCACGATCACCATGTGGGTCACAGCCATTTAAAAGTCGTCAACAGAATATTCAGGTTTGAATCTCCACCATTACTCATGCGGAATCTGAGCGATAGCGTTTACTATGCAAGCGTGCCCGCGAACCGGAGTTGCCCGCTTTCAGAATCTTTAAAGTATGGTAACTATTCAGGGATGGCAGAAGCGGATTTACACGCTGAATAGCTACAAAATGTGAAAGGCCTAAACATGTCAAGACTGTCCATACACTTCTGTGTTCTCTCTCTGTTCTCTTCCGTGTTTGCGTGTAACGTTCCGGTATTCAGATATGCGCTGGAGCGATGGTCGCCCGATCCGTATCCGGCATTCCTTTTCTACAAGGGGGAACTGGACGTAAAGGCAAAAGAAATCATTGAGTGGGTGAACACAGCGGATGGGGTCGATGCGCCCATTCGCAATCTTTACATCGAACCTCTTGATGTAGACAAGCTCGAAGATGAAGTTCTGTTGAAGATTTACAAAGAACAGAAGAATGAGCAGTTGCCGCTGCTTGTAGTGATGTTTCCCCCGCAGAGCCGGATTCCAGGGCCACTCTGGTCAGGCCCTTTGAGCAAAGAGGCCATCGAGAAAATATCAGAATCGCCGGCACGCCGCGAGGTGGTAAACCGCATTCTCAAGGGCGATTCGAGCGTGTGGGTCCTCATTGAGTGCGGCGACAAGGCCAAAGACGATGCCGCTGAGAAGAAGTTTAAAGAAGAATTTGTCGAGCTGAAGAAAGTCCTCCAGTTGCCCGCGCAGAATGAATTGGATTTTGCCGATGGGACGGGTGCTGACTCGCAGGCCGGTTCCGGGATACCGCTCAAATTGGAATTCTCGCTTGTTCGGATCTCGCGTAAAGACCCGCTTGAATCCATCTTCATTGATATGCTCATGAAGACCGAAAGTGACCTGTTCGAGCACGTGGGCCAGCCGATGGCATTTCCGATTTTTGGCCGCGGGCGCGTGCTGTATGCATACATCGGCAAAGGCATCAACTCCGATACGATTTACGAGGCATGTGCGTTCTTGACCGGCGCGTGCTCCTGCCAGGTTAAGGAACAGAATCCCGGTACAGACCTGCTGTTGTCGGTTGATTGGGAAAACGTAGTCTCCGGCTCAGTGGTCGTTGACAGGGCCCTTCCGCCGTTGAGTGGTGCCGGCGACTTGATCACGAAACAGGGAACGTCAAAGCCAGGCTCTGTATCCGAGAACACCGTTCGTCAATACGCATTTGCGAAAGAGGCATTCAGCAAAGGATCTGGAACTGAGGGAGGCGGCCCGTTGACCCTTGGCAACCCACTCATGCCAAAAGATGAATCATTGCTGGATGAGGCCCCTATGGACGAAGAGATGGCTGGCCCGACGGTGGCCGGTGAATCGCGGTCGTCTCTTGCCAGGAATCTGGTCATCACCATCGGAATACTGCTCGGACTCATGATGCTTGGTACCTTGCTGGTGAAGAAGTAAGGAATGCCTTCCACCGAAGAACAGGCTCAGCAACTGGCCGAAGCATTCAGAGGGACAGACAAGATCGTCATCTTCACCGGCGCCGGAATCAGCACTGAAAGCGGCATTCCGGACTTCCGCAGCCCGGGAGGTATCTGGACCAAATACAAGCCAGTCATGTACTCCGAGTTCCTCGCCTCAGAGGACGCTCGCAAGCGTTACTGGATTTACAAAAAGGAGGGCTTTGCTGATTTCGCGGCAGCAACGCCCAACGCCGGGCATAAAGCGATCGTAGAACTCGAAAAACGCGGCATGCTGCAGGCGCTCATTACGCAAAACATAGATGGGCTGCACGAAGCGGCCGGGAACTCGACACCTCTCATATTCGAACTGCACGGTACGGAACGCTGGGTCGACTGTCTCGAATGCGGCCGGCGATACCCAAGAGCCGAAATTCAGAAATGGCTGGAGGCTGGCACAGAGGTGCCGCTCTGCGAATCGTGCAACGGCATCATGAAACCGGCGACGATTTCTTTCGGCCAGCATCTGCCTGAAGATGTTCTTACGAATGCGGTGGTCAACTGTGAGAGCTGCGACGCATTTCTGGTGATCGGGTCTTCACTCCAGGTGCAACCCGCGGCAAATCTATGCGCCATTGCCAAGGATGCCGGCGCCTGGGTCGGGATTCTCAATCGTGACAAGACCCCGTACGACGCGCTGGTAGATTGGCGTTCGAGTGAATCTGCCGGGGCAGTCCTGTCAGCGATGATTGAATTCCTCTGAGCGGGTCTCGGCGAATTCCTGGTCTCTTGCTCTTGTTCGGCCGTCGTTCTCTCAGTTTCCTCCAGTCAGATCCGAAAAGGCACGCGAGCGCGACTCGCAGAGATTCCCAAGTAAATGTCTATTGCCTGGTGATGCTGAACACTTTCGCCGCGTTCTCAAAAACCACTTCGCTCAGACCCAGGGACCGCTTTATCTGGATGTCTCTTTCGAGCGAGTTTTTGATTCGCTGCAAGCGACTGAGCTCAGACATGGTGAAGTGCCTCATTAACGGCAGAGCGGAAGACGGCACTGGAAAATCCGTTCCGTGGATCAGCTTTTCATGCAACTCTTCCATCTTTGCGATCCTGGGCAGATATCGAGCCCGATTGAGGGTGGCCAACGCGCTGGTATCGCCGTAACAGTTGGGCCACTTCTTTGCCATTTCGACGAAAACTTCAAAGTAATCCCTGTCGACAAATCCGCTCTTTGTGGCGCAATGAGCACAGACCACAGTCACGCCACGTTCAAGCGGTAGCTGCAACAGGCTGGGGTCGGACAGCCGATGGTCAAGGACGCGCACGGTATGTTCGCCGCCGGTGTGGCAGATCAGCGGGATGTGGTGCTCGGCCAGAATATCGTAGAGGGGAATGATGTTCTTATCCGAGGGGTCCATGCCCTGGCTGTTGGGAAGCCACTTCAAGGCTAAAGCACCGGCTTCAATGCATTCGTGAAGTCTGTCCAGGGCATCCTTGCGATGAGGATGAATCGAAACCGCGGGCAACAGTTCCTCATGTTCTCTGGCGAGTTTCAGCACGTACTCGTTCGGGACGTAGAACTGCGTCAGGGCTTCATTGCGAGTGCCATCTTTATCGATGATGGCATCGTGGGCAAAGATGAGTCCATGGGTGATGGATGGCGCTTCGCGAATAAGATCAAGAATGCGTTGCAAGACCAGTTCATCCAGCCGCTCGAAGGTATCCTTGCGGGTAAAGCCTAGAAAGGTTCGCAGGAAATGGAACGGGAGTGAGTTCAGCGTCTTCGGATGGACGAAACATCCCGTGCCTCCGTAGCCGAGACCAGCCACGTGCATATGTGCATCAAGAACAGGTGTTGAAGCATTCAGCATCAGCCGTCCACTTTGAAGACCTTCGCCATGGATTCCGCCCATTTTTCTGTGGCCTCAGCGAGTTGCGCTTTACGTTCAGGGACATTTGTCTTCGCGTAGCTGAGGAGTTCTCTCTTCATAGTTTTGACTGTTTCCAGTTGCTCCTGAAGATGAGTATCAAGACCGGCCTGTTGAAAATGCTGGTACCGGAGAAGACTTTGGAAGTAGCGCCAGATATGCACTGAGATTTGGTAGGAATGGAGTTCTCTTCTGAGTCTTTTGAGAATGGTTTCGGACAGGTCTTCGGTGCGGATGGCGCGTTCGAGATAGTTTCTGGCACTTTCAAAATCTTCATGCCGCATCAGCCGGGCGATATCGAGACTCTTGCCCATAAAGTAGCCGCGGAAGTCGAGCCAACGAAAGTACCAGACCCGAAAATAGCGGCGCATTCGACTTGCCGCCGGGCCGAAATATCCAGTGAAAAAATCGTCCATAGCCGCGTCCACCGTGGATTCGCCGGTCCATGCCTGCTTCGCAAAGGCCCACAGATTCAGAACATTAAAAACGGAGCCATTCCAGGTGGCGTTTGAAACGACGCCGTCCACACCGAGCTCATAATGCATGAGAAGTTCACGGGAGAACAGACGCACGGTCGGAAACATCATCCCCATGAATTCGTCAGTGCCGGCAAAATGGTCGTAAACAATGAGATCCTCGACAGTGCCTTTGGCCCATTCATCTACAGGCCCCCAAAGGCAGTGGTTGGGAAGGCACTCAGAAGAGTTGAGCACATAGCGAAAACATCGGTCGTCCAACCTGAGAACCGCGGCGGACCGCTGGGGCATCTCGACGGATTTCGGCGGAAAGAGCGTTTCTTTCGCTGCGAGAATGCGAAACGTCTTACCGGAGTGCTCCTCTCTTAAATCTTCGTCCAGATCAACAAGAAACTCCCAGGCGGTATCAGATGAACATCTTGCCTTCTCGTTGTATTTGCCGTCTTCGCCGATCCGGCCCACCTGACGGCGGTCAAGATACCGGTTTCGATTACATGTCTTGCATTCGCACCGGTTCAGATCACTGAACAGATCGAATGTAATGCCGTCGATGTAGGGGTGGGATCCAAGGAAATTCCTGATCCCGTTTACTACCGATTCGCGAACTTTCTCATTTGAAGCGCATAGATGTTTGGATTGGCCTGAGGGCTCCCCGCTGATTGTGGCTCGGCATGCAGGGTCTTCGAGAGTTTCATCACCGGGGTAAATCCAGTCCATAAGGCGCGTACTGAGCATCTCCACATGGATAGCGCGCTTGACGGTCTCCGCTCCGAGCCATGCTGCAACCTTCTTGAATGACGAGCATGGCAGGAGCAGGTAATTGAGGCGATTCTTGCCCATCCAGTCGATGCCTTCCCTGGAGGTGACATCTACGAGCCCTCTTTTCTTGAGCATCGGCTCGGCCTGTCGTTCCGCGGTGCCGAGGTCAATGCCAGCGAGGCGGGGGACGAATTCGCCGCTGGGGCCCGGCTCGTACCATCGGGCCCCGAGAAACTCCAGGAGCAGGTAAACCGCGCCCAGGACGCCTGCCGGCCCGACGCCGATAAGGCAGAGCTGGCCATCAACAATTTTCATCCAGAAACCATCTTCCGATTGAACCGAGTCTTCCTCATCCATCTCGAATCCGCCCAGAACTTCGATGTGATCCTGGAGTGTTCCAAGAAAGACAAAGGACTTCTCAGGCTTGGTATGGGCAATCGTGAGACTTTGGCCCGTAATCCGATAGAGGTAAGATTGCAATTCTTCAGCGGCGAATCTCTCTATCTGAGAGGTATCAGGCATCAGAAAGATGACGGGCGGTTCGGCCCCGGCCCCGATTAAACTCATTATTGTTTTGCTGGAAGTGGGAAGGCGAAGGATTTTATGGACGGAGAAGCCAGTAGGCAATCCAGAGTCACCGAACATTCAGCACACACCGAAAACCCCAGGCGATTCCACTGTCTCCGGGGAGTCTATCTTCACGGCTGAATGACCGAAGGTAGCGCGCGGAATCATACCAACTGCCACCCTTCAGAACCCGAAACTGTTCGCCGGGCCCAAACCAACCATCAACCCATTCAGAAACATTTCCAGCCATATCGAACACACCATAAATGCTTTGACCGCGGCTCTTTGTGCCGACCGCTGCAGGTGCACCCACTTGAGGGTTGCCATCAAAGCTGGCCACGCCCGCATGGGGCTCTGCATTCCCCCACGGATAGACACTGCCGTCAGGGCCTCGTGCAGCTTTTTCCCATTGGGGCTCGGTAGGGAGGCTCTTTCCGGACCATTCGGCGTATGCCTGCGCATCTCCAAAACGAATACCCACCACCGGCTGGTCTGGCTTTCCAAATCGAACCTGATTTGTGCCGCTCCAATAAGGCGGAGGCTCTCGTTTCGTAACTTCCAGAAAACGCGAATACCGCGCATTGGTTACTTCCGTTCGATCGATAAAGAAAAGTGCCAGAGTCTGGGGCTCTTTCTCACGGCCGAAAATGAACTTGCCATACGGAACGGCAACCATCTCAGCACCATCACGCTCCCAATACACCCGCCCTTCTTTCCTGGTCATTCCTGCGGGTAGCTCGCCTCGATAGACAGTAGCCGGGCCTGGCTGGTTGTTCGGAGTTCCTATTGGGTCAGCCGACTCTGCAGATTGCGCTGCCCCGGAGAGATTGGTCGGATTGTCCCTGATAAACGCCTGCATCTCGGCCGTAATCGGCGAGATAAATCGAAGCTGCTGAAGACTTCGGACAGTGCGATCCGGCTTGTCATTACTGAAGGTCACACAACCCGCGGGTATCGTCAACGAGAGCGACTTCGCCCAGTCTTTGATCAAAATGTTGAAATTCTTCCCTTCCCGAGAGGTACAGACGAAGCTCAGCCCTTTCCTGGCCAGGTGGACCTCTTTCTCCCCCTGCATCAACGGCGCGGCGGTCGCCGTTACGGTGACGTAACCGGCGTCATCCGGGTAGATTGGGGTGAGAAATGGAAGAATGAGAAGAAGGTGTTTCAAGATTCAGGATTCAGGGAGAGAAGGAATCAGAGTCCATAATACTTGCCTCAAAACGGAAGAAGGCAAAGGCTTCATCCCTCGTCCAGGCCAAGGCTCTCGAATTTCCACTCTTCAGCGGGGGTGAACGCATTCATATTCAACTCAAGGCCGAGACCGAAACCAGGGCACTGCAAGGACGCGATGTCCAACCTTCCATTTCGAACATTTAGGAACGCCTCCTCCCCATCGACCCGGTAAAGATCAGGATGACGCTGGATGGCGAGTTGAAAATCGCTCTGCGGCAGATGGCGCAGGCCGCGGAAATAATGATGACCGTTGCGTTCAAGGTGCGTGATGCCAAGACTGGCGACCGCGCACAGATCGGACTGCAGTGCGGGAATAGCAAGGGTCGCAAGGTCTTCCCCGCTGAGGAACAGTGGAACCGCGTCCGTTGATCGTTTCTTTATGAGGCCGAGATTCGCTAACGACTTGTAGAAACCTTTACAGTTTTTGTGGCTGATTCCTCGATAGCCGAGGTCGAGCGCGGAAAGAAATGATTGAGGGTTCTGGTCGGATTCGTCGATGATCACCGGCTTGACCTTCCCTAACTCACGCACGATATCGCCCGAAGCTTCCGACAATGCTTCGTGTCGATGAATCGGCTGCTCGATGAAGACTATGCTTTCGAAGAATCGATCGAACCGGCTGTCGGCGCGGAGCCGCTCCACCAGAGCCAGGAATGCGTCGGCCTTGTCAAAGTTTTCATTCCCATCGAGCGTGCAGCGGTATTCCCCCTGGACGTTGCTTTCGATCACATCAACGATCTTTGACAGCCTTTCCAGGTCCTTTTTTTCGTCACCGAAAACTTTAAGTTTGAAATAGGTAAGCCCATAGAATCGGATGCCGGCTTCAAGCGATTGGGGAAGCCCGTCGTTGAGGAGATCGTCGCCTGGAATCTCCGCGTCACGGAGGTAATCGCCAAGGCCGACCGTATGCCTGATGTAGACGGAATCCAGAGGCGCTATCGGCACTATGGCTTCTGGATGGAGTCCTGTGAGCTCAGGGTAATACCACCCGAGGTCCACGCCAAGGAGGTTCTCCTGCAATGTCTCATGAAATGAGGTGCTGGCCAGTTTTCCGACCGCATCCGCAATCGCCCGGTCGGTGAACGTAGGACCAAATCCGGATGCCAGATCGACCATGGACTTTGATCGCCCGAATTCCAATGTCCCCTGATAAATGGCCTGGTGGATTTCGAAAGCCGTTCCCTTTCCAACTTCCAAAGCTTTTTTCTGTGCAAAGAGAGAGACGGCCAGCATCTCCTCAATTTCCTGCCGGTAAGATTTCTCAGGATTCTTATCAAACCACTTCGGCGGAAAACAGTCGCCAGCGTAGCCCCTGGCCCGTTTCCCCTGCGCGTTTTCAAGGGTGACCTCAACATGATAAAGCGGCACAGCGGTAAGGGTGACCTTGCCATATTTAAAAGGGATCCGGGTGTATGCATTGATAAAACCGGGTCGAATCTCTTTGACGGTAAAACGGATTGGAGCGGACATAAGTTTCAATTCCTCTATGTTTTTTTCTCTTTCTGATGGCGTCTTCCAGCGTCTCGTGACCCGGATTACACTCGTCGGGGACATTCATGGCTCATTATAGGCCAGCACAACTCACTTCCGAATCGGGGGCAGCAGCCAAATTTTCGCAAAGGCTCTTGCCGGCGGTACGTCATCATCACGAGAGTTCACCGGCGGCGGGTATTCTGCCGGCATTGCCGATGATGAGATCCCGTCGGATGCGCACCTGATGGCCGTGGCAGATTCCCCTGACGCAATGACATCCAGCCGATCTTATCGCGACGCCATGCCGACCAAACAGGGGCAGAACGTCCTCAAGGAAGACGAATGCGGCCAGCGGCAACCGGTGCTGGTGGCGAGCTTTCTGGCGTTGTTCTGAGATGCGGAGCGGTCTCCTGCCTCCGCCCTGCTCAGTCCTCCTCCATCCTTTTTTCCGCAAAAACACCGATATGCGTCCCACAAGGCCGCTCCATGGAAAGGGGAAAATAATCCGAGGGCCGGTTAACGACTTTGTACCGTCCGTCCGGCTGCTGAATCACCATCGTGGTCGAGCCGCCGCCATCGAGATTGATGGCTGAATGTGCCCCTAGTTCTTTCATCAAGGCCGCCAGTTCACTCAGGGTCATTCCTTCACTGATCCCCCATTGCCGTCCGTCAACAACGACCATCCAGGCCTTCATTTGATCTTTGCTGAGCCCGATGGCTGTGCGCGGGTGTTGATCTTTTCCATTACCGGCAATGACCTCTCCGTCCCGGACCAGTTGAGCCCACCGAGCCATGCCGAGCGCCATCTGCCCGTCGCCGGGGTGGTATTCCCAGGGGGCCTTTCCCTTTTCCACCCAAAGCTCCATTCCAAGTTTTTTTGACCATCGAAAGAGGACCTGGTCTTTAGGGCCGCCCTGTGAATAGACCTGGCCATCATGAGCTGCAAAAAAATTCACGCCCGCGGCCTCGCCTTCATTCTTAGACCCTTCGCCACGCATGAAGAACGAACCATTGATCGCCACCTGCAGTTTGTGCGTCTGGGCGAAGGTCGAGGTCTTCTGGAGTAACACTTCATCCATACCGCCCTTTGATTCCAGGTTTGGAGGCGTCACCAGCAGGCGAACTCCCTGGGCATCAAGATCGAGCTCCACGACATGTATGCGTATCGCCCGAGGCTCGCTGCGGGAAATGGCTCCGTAACGGACACCCTCGAAGAGCCGTTCCGCTTTCAGATCAGCCGGGGCGGCATCTGACAGATTAAGAAGCGCTGCGAAAAAGCAAAGCAGCGGACGCCATCTCCTAACGCTCATCGGTAGACCTTCGCCGAAATGTCGTAATGTACGAGAAAGATATCGTGACCAATTTTGAAGAGCTGACCCGGGACGAGCCTTCCTTCCGGGCTGGGAGAGCCGTTGATGATAGTCAGCTTTCTGCCGGTCAAATCCTGCACCAGCACCTTGTGGCCCTCTTTGCTGACTGAGGCATGCCGGCCCGCCACCTCAGAATCTGTCAACACCACATCATTGCTCGAATGTCGGCCGAGGTTCAAGGGTTTTTCGCCGGACGCAAGAATCTGCGTCAATCCCTTGTCCGGGCCGCGAAGACAGGTGAACCACAGACAATTGACTTTCGAAGCTGTCTCCGAGACTTCGAACAGGATGGGCGGAGGATTCTTTACAAAGCGAGCAGTAAAGGTCTGGTCCCCAAGCTGGATTTCGTCGCCGCTTCGGATGAGTGTCTGTTCCACGGATTCGCGATTCAAAAAAGTACCGAAACCGGAGCCAAGGTCTAGCAAGTGTGGCTCGCCTTTTGTCCAGAGGATTTGCGCATGGAAAGGGGCAATCCCATTACCATGCAGACGGCAACTGCATGCCTGATGAGCCCCAATCACGCATGGCACTCCTGGAAAGCAAAGGGAGATTTCCTGGCCCTTCAAAAAAGCCAGCCTGGGCTCTCCCGCCAGCGGAAACTCCATGGCCACCGGAACAAAACTGTCTCCGGCCCCTCGCAATTCAATTTTTTCTTCAGGCGAAACATTCCTGCCGAAATAGATCAAGTACGTCTTTCCGACGCGCAAAGTATCGCCATCTCGAAGGGCGGCCTGCATGATCGATTCGCCATTGAGGAGCGTGCCAAGGCGACTCTTTACATCGATGACGTAGTGCCGGTCTCCGAGCATCTGAAACATGACGTGAAAACGGGACGCAAGCGGATCATTAATCAGAAGTTCACACTTTTCGTGTTTGCCGGCCAGGCGTGGAGCATTGGACAGACGGAAAGTCTCAAATTTGCCATTCTCCCCGGGGATATAAAGCACACAGGGGCTGCCCTTCCCCTCGTCGTCCTTAAGAGTTGGAATCGCCTCCTGATGAGTGCCGGGCACCAGCGGCCCCCGGGGCTTGGGTTCCCGAACCTTCTCATCCAGAAGCTGATCTTCAGTGATGGAGTGCGTCTGGGCGGTATCCCAAAGCGGGCTGATGGTATCTGTGTCGGAGGAATCCTCCATGAAATCGACGCCCTCCTCATCGATGATTGCGGGGTTGTTGACCCGTACAGTGGTCGCTTCCGTGAACGAGTCCTGAGCCTCTGTCGTCTCACTCGTGCCCATTTCCAGGCCAATGGTAGTTTCATCTAAAATCGGTTCAGGCGGTACCGCAGGAGCGGACTGAATAGTCGGAATCTCATCAAGCTGCCGCCAGAGAGTGGCCGGATTGGTAGTCTCAATCCCGAAGCCGGCGGACTCGTCTTCAGCATCCTCGAGTTGGCTCAGAGCGGTGTTCAGCCCTACGCTCGGCTCACTCTCGGGTGGGATGGCGACGGGAACGGTCGCTGTGGTTTCACCGGTGAACTCGATGGGGTCATTCTCAGGCGCTTCGAGACCGGCAGGCTGTTGTGTGTCGCTGGTGACACCAGACCCGCACTGCGCGCAGAAACGAGCTGTGAACTCGTTGTAATACCCGCATTTGGGGCAATGCCCGGGAATCGGAGGCAAATTAGCCATACTGAGGGAACTGCAGTAGAGATGAACTTCTTGGGATAATAAGTGGGGCGCCGAGCTTCGACAACGTACGTGGCGAGATAGGAAGTATGCTGCTGTTGATGCTGGATCGCCCTTACCGTTGAGAGTAATACTGATCCGTATCCTCAGAAAGTTCCTCTCCGCTTTTCACGCCGAAAAGCATGAATTCCGTGTGCGGTACTGGGATTTTCGAGGGTCGCACACGTCCTTCCACTGTCACAATGTGGCGGAAGATGGTTTCCATACATTCGATAAGGATGTAGCCCGTGTCTGCCATCGCTTTCGCCATCTTTTCGATCTGGTTATAGGTCGGGTTCAGTGATACCAGGCGGCCCCCTTTCACCAGTGCATCGGTGACGACCTCGATTTCTGTCCATGGCTCAGGGATGTCCATCACAATCGAATGGACAGGTTCCAATTGGAGCGGGGTTGCCGGTTCTCGGATGGCGAACTCAACATTGCCTATAACGCCCGAGCGACGGAAGTTCTTTTCGGCAGGTTTGAGATAGTCCTCGCGCACATCGAAAGTGTAGACCGTCCCACCCGGCGAGACCGCATACGCCAGGGCACTGGTCATCGCGGCCGAGCCAGTGCCGATTTCGATGACTCTAGATCCAGGCCCAATGACCAGCTTCATCAAGATCATCCCGATGTCCTTCGGATAAAGGATATTCGTGTTACGGCGAACGACTCGTATGCGGTCTTCGAGAGCCGGCGGGAGCGCCAGGCCCCAGCCCTTCTTCAAATCGAATCGGCAGCCAGTCTGCTGACCAATGATTTGATTGAGATCCAGATCGCCAAGATGTGTCTTGTGAATGAGGTTAGCCAGCACACGAACAGTCCGGCTGCGATTGTCGGACGTCCAGAGGACGACCACGTCGCCTTCTTCAATAATCGGTTTGGTGTAGTGGCCGGGGGACTCAGGAGTGGGCATTCAATTCTTTCGGGCATCCAAGGCGTTTGTGACCGCAGATGAAGATGGCGGCGCATGGACTGTACAGGACAGGCGCTGAAACTTCATTCCAACTCTGTGGTCGGCTTGCCGGTCTTGGCCTCCACCACTTGCTTGAGGAAGCGCACCCAGTCTGCCGCGGCTTCCTGCTTGCTTGCCCCTAAAGCCCTCATGCCGCCAGGCAGGTTGAGGATTTCGTCCAGGTCGTAGAGGTGGGTCTGCATGGGGCGAAACTTGGCGATGCGCTCTTTATTACTCACAAAAATGGCTTCGTTCATAAAGGCGTATTCAAGATCGACCATACGAACCACCCAGTCAAGCACTGCCTTGGCGGACATTTTGCTGACAGAAAGCGTTATTGGCTCGTTGGCATCGCCGACCGCACTGCGGTCAATGATGATGTTGACTTGTGTGGCCTCCTGCATAAAGGCCAGAACATCCTGGAGCGGCGTATTCTCAAATTCGAAGGACAGAGGGCGCTTGAGACTGTTGCTGATTTCCACCTCCCACGGCTCGGGTGGTATGACCTTGGACTGCCGGTATTTTTTGCGCCGTTCAGAAATCTGTTGCCAGCGGGCCTCGTCCGGATAACTCATCACCTGCCCTGGGTTGGGGACAATGGAGGCTTCCTGAGCTGCGGTAAGAACATCTGTCCTCGAGCTGCTTCGAGAATTTTCCATGCGCGAGATACGTTCGCTGTAGCTCTCCTGCAGGGCCAATCTTTTCATACTGGCCGCAGGCCGATTGCCTGGACTCAATGCGAGGACACGCTCGCTGTAATTCGATGCCGCTTTGTAGTTTCGGTTGTCGTAGGCACGCTGGGCGCTGCCGAGGAGTTCACGAACCTGGGCATCCTGCGCACTCGTTGCCTGCTTCCGTTCGGCTTCAATGATGGTGGCTGCCTGCACCCCCTGCAGCTTCACGATCGTGGTCTTACGGGCGGCAAGACGTTCCCGTATTTTGAGGAGTTCTACTTCAGCACTTCGCCTGACCGCGGCTAATTCACTGGATATCGGTGCCACCTTCAGAGTGGCCGAAAGGCTTTCCAGCGCCCTCAAGGCAGCCTCATCTACGCCGTCATCGGAAAGGGATTTGGCAACGCTCCACTGAGACTTGATTTCCTCAATGGCCATCTGCCGGGCGACTTCTTTTTCCTTGGACACCTGATCCAACAGAACCCTGGCGTCTCGCGCTTCCGGCTGGGCATGGAGAATGCCAGAGAGCATGAGGGCGATGGTTAATAGATGGGCTTCGTTCATTTATTCTATGGCCGGCGGGAGCATTCGATCTCCCTGCCGTCTGGGGTCATGAGAAGGGCCGTAAGGGTGGGCAGAGTGACTGGCATGGCGTTCTCACGGAGCTTGCCTCCCTTCACGCTGCGGTGTCCCTTCTTCAGATCGACCAGGATGAATCCGGTCGTGAAATCGACTTCCTGCCTCGCCACCCCCTCTTCGCTCTGCACGGACACCATCAACGAGCTGCCAATCGAGTCACCCACTTTAACAGAGAACACGTGGCCGATATATCGGGCTTCATGCCACTTCTGTACCAGCATGTGCGCCATGACATGGGGCTGGCTCGACCAGCCGGTCAAGGTGATTGTAAAGTCCTGGGTGGCTTTGACTTCTCTGACCGCGGATGCTGAGCTCTCGAGCAAGCCAGACCGGCCGGAGGCCTCCTGAACTCCCCCTTCTAGCGATACGAATGCCTTTACGTGGTAAGCGTATTTCTGATTACCATTGACCGAGGTGTCGACGTAAACGCCGCCCTTCGTCCCGTCTTCAAACAAGAGAGAGGGGATCAACTCGACATTGACCTTTTCGGACGGTGAATCGGGGTCTACGGTCATCCTGAAAATATCGTAACCGACAACCTTGCGAGTGGTCGCGCCGTCATCGGTCCACTTGATGGTCACCTTGCCAACTTCTGGCAGAGCCTGGAGGATGACCGGGGGATAGAGATTAAAAGTCGGCTGTTCCTCTTGGGGGTCCAGGCCTGTTTCAATCGCTGGCTTCACTTCAGGCGTCAGTTCGGAGGCCTTCGCTATCTCCGTATTCTCTGGCTCGGACGCAGCTTCGACGGGTTCTTCATTCACCTCCCGTTGGACCGCGGCCATCTGTAATTCGATTTTCGTCCACGCAATGGATTTGCCGATGTTGGCAGGCACGCTCTGGCCGGGCACATCGCCCGGTTTAAGAGTCATCTGCATACCGGCATAGACGGAGGCTTCGCCGCGCTCCGTGCGCACTCTCACCAAACCTGTCTTGGCTGTGATGACGACCTTGACTTTTGCAGCAGCGTAAGCGGCTGGCAAAAGCTGGAAGCGTTGTCTCCACACTTCGTGAGCTTCCTCAGAAATAATCTTCACATTCGCTGCCGCCCTGTTGCCAAAGATGTTTCCGGCTGGTGTTCGAAGAACAAAACCGAAAGGGGAATTGGCAAGGTCAAGAAATGCCTCGCCCTGATTTAGCCGGGCAACCAGGCCGTTGGCAAAAGAGGAGTGTTCCAGTCCGAAGGTTGCCCCTTCGTTGAGCAGGATGCTGCCCTGGCCGATAAAGTCCACCCTGGCCTTACCGCCCTCCAGTACTTTCAAGGCACCGCCGGGCAGGAGAAAACCGGAGCCGCTGAGCTGCGACCACACATCCGCGCCCGGGAGTTGCCGGGTGACCTGGCCTTTAACGAATGAGATGTGGCCTTCGCTGAGCGTCTGGGCCGAAGGCATCGCGTACCACTGAATCAAGAGCGCCAGCAGCAGCAGGGCGGCGACTGAGGCCAACCATTTCTGACGGTGAATCGATAGGTGGCTGAAGACCGGGGCGATGGTGTCGAAAATGCTGGGTTTGCATGCCTGCTGGAAAAGCTCCTCCCGGGCTCGCTCCAGAATCTTGTCGGCCACGAATTCCGGAGTTTCCAGATCATCATAGAATTGCTGGAGCATGAATCCGGCCGTCTGGAGCTCTCGAAAGCGATCTTCGCAGTGCGAGCATTGCGCCAGATGCTTGCGCACGACCCCGGCCTCGGAACGGGTGGTTTCCCCGTCAGCGTGCCGGCTCAGGATGGGATCGATTTGTTTGCAGTTCATGGGACTAAAATGGGTATTTCTCTATACCCAATCTCTTGAGTGCGAATTTGAGCTGATTCTTGGCGCGGTAAAGCCGGGTATCCACCGCGCTTAGAGTCAGCCCCAGTTGTTCGCCAATTTCTTCGTAGGAACAGCCTTCGCCGTAGCGAAGCATGAGGACTATCGAGTATTTTGGACTGAGGAAATTTAATGCTTCTTTCAGCAGTTCGCGGGTGGATTTGTCCTGCAGTACCTTCAGGGGATTATTGTCATCATCTGCCTCAGGTTCGGGCGCCCCTTCAATACTGAGGCTGAGTTTTTTTCGTTTTCTGGAACGCAGCACATTCTTGCAGAGGTTGCTGGCGATGGTGTAAAACCACGATGAAAACGGCAGATAGGTCTTAAACAGATGAGCATTTTTGTAAATTGCCAGGAATGCTTCCTGAGCGACTTCTTCGGCATCATGGCGGGCTCTGAGCATGCCATACGCCATCAGATAAACGGAGCGTTCATATCGGCCGACAAGCTCCCGGAAACACTCCTCGTCGATGCGGATTCGCACCATGAGTTCCTGGTCGGTTAACTCGGAGAGATCCTCAGGGTTTCCGGGTTTGTGCTTTGCGGCCGATTCCGGCAGGTCTTCTGGCATGTGGGACTTCCTGGCTGCCATGCTCATGCCCTTAATACATAGGGCGAAGTAGCTTCCCTTCAAAAAATTTCGAGATTTTGAAGGGAGGGATGAAGGATCATGCCAAGATTCGTCCTGATTGCTCACTCAGGATGTTCCGGCAAGAAGTGTGGGCCGGTCCGTCTAATCCAAGCACTTGACTTCTTTTCTCAGGCTTTTGGCCAGATCAAGCATTTGCTGGGCTCCTTGTCAGAGATGGCCCCGAACTGCTCATAAACAGCGGTTTGTCTCTTTTGTCGACATTTATCCAAGAGATGAACCTTCGACTTTGAGGTGCGGAGAGTGAACTCCAGAGACGCGGATGGTCTCAGGTATTTGTTTTGCCTTTCCGCCTGGAAACCGGATGCCACCAGCGCCGCGGTGGTCAACTGAAGTCGGAGCAGCATCCCCGAATGGTCTTTGTTGTCGATTTACCGGCCTTCCAGGAGCCGGTCGCCGCAGAAGTTCTCCAGCCCGGGAATTGCGTGCACTTTATCCACCGTGGTCTGGACGTCATATTCCACCCGGTGATAGCGGACCTCTTTGTCATCGAGCGTCACGTAGCAGGAACGGCTATCCCTGTCTCTTGGCTGGCCTACGGAACCAACATTAACCAGCAACTTGGGCGAAGCCTCTGTTGGGAACGCCATGTCGATTTCTTCGGGCGTATAAAAGACACCCTCTCCGGTTACGACGCCCGGCATATGCGAATGACCACAGAAAGCAAAGCGCCGTACGAGCGACAGGTTCTCAACAATTTTCTCAGGCACTTCGCCAAGAAGATCGTCCGTGTCACTTTTCATGATGTATTCCATGGTCGGATCACGGGGAGAGCCGTGAACGAGCAGCAGGTCATCCATCTCATAACTGCGGGGAAGCTGCTGAATGAATCGCCAGCGCAACCGGGTCCTGCCAGCGCTGAAAGGGCCGGGCTTCAGTTGATTTCTCGTCCATTCAACCGTTTTGCGGGCGATCGGATTAAACCCAATAGGGATGCTCAAGGTCGCCTCTTCGTGGTTGCCGAGGATGCTCACCTTAAAACGCGTCATCGCCACATCAAGGCACTCCTGAGGCTGCGGGCCATAGTCGATCACATCACCAAGATTGTAGATCTCTTCAATGCCCTTTGAGTCAATATCCGCAAGAACTGCCTGCAGCGCGTCCAGATTGGCATGGATGTCGGAAAGGATTGCTATCAATAAAAGTTCTCCCTGTGTTTACGCCTTCTTTACCGGGGCCACTTCAGATTGTCCATCCTTTTTTATAAGGGCTTCCGGGGCCTTGAGGACAAGACATTGTCGATACACCTCGTTTATCTGTGCGACCATAACTTCTTTGCTGAACGCTTCGGAAAACAGCTCCTGACCTCTCACACCCAGCCGGGCTCTCAGGCCCGGATCCAGGATCAAATTCTCAACACCTTTCTCTAACGCCCTTTGATCCATTGGCGGTATGAGGAACCCGGTTTCGTCATTAATACACACCTCTCGCGCACCGTCTATATCAAATGAAACCACTGGTTTCCCCGAAATAAGGGCCTGGGGCAGCACGCGGGCCAGTCCCTCACGGAGCGATGTATGAACCAGGATGTCCATCGCACTGATGAAGGCCGGAATTTCATTCGCCGGTACCAACCCTGTGAAAACGATTCTGTCACCGATTCCGCTCTCACGCGCCTGCTTTTGAAGCGAATCATGAAGAGCGCCATCCCCAACGAACATGAATTTCAGGTTCGGATACTTCTGGCAGAGGTTCTGGGCAAGTTTAATCATAAATTCATAGCCCTTGAGGTGTGCCAGCCGTGCAATCTTGCCGACTACGATTTCATCTTGTTTAAACCCCAGTTTTTTGCGCATCCCTTCCCGGTGCTTTGCAGAGTCACGAAAGTGTTCAACCTCCATCCCGCTCCTGACCGTCACAAACCTGTCGGCGGGAGCAACGCCTGCTTCAATTGCCTGCTGAGACATCGCGTCCGCCACACATAAAATCTTATCGCTCTTCCTGGCGGCGTAGCGTTCAAGAGCGATGAAAAAAGCGTTCTTGATCCATGTCTGATTCGGATGAAAGGCGGGCCCGTGGATCGTGTGGATGATCACCGGCACCTTCGCCTTCTGTGCCGCCATCCTGCCCAGAATCCCAGCCTTGGAGCTATGCGTATGCACCACGTCCGGCTTCAACTCCCGCAGATGACGCGTGAGCAATCGCAGCGTGAGAAATTCCAACCAGGGATTGATTTCGCGCCGCATCTCGTCCATCACAATCACCCGGAAACCGCACTCCCTTGCCCGCTCGATGAGCTCGCCTTCGCGCCCGATCGCAGGCCCGGTAATCAGAGTAACCTCGTTATTCAAATCGTGATGCTGCCCCTCGCAGGTGAACAATGTGTTCTCCTGTGCTCCGCCAAGGATCATACGTGTGATAATGTGGACGATTTTCAATTTGCCTCGAATCTTCCTTCTGTCAGTCCGGCAGCGGCGTCAAGGCTGTCTCGAATCCCTGTCAGCGACATGTAATCCACCCGGCCGCAGGACAGGGGCGCAAATATCGGAAGAGGATGAATCAGATTCTTGTTCATTTGGAGGAGAAGCCCAGGAAGAGCGCTGCACTACCTTTTAGAAGGAAATCTCATAATTTTCTTGGCCGTATTGCCCATGATGGCATCGTGTTCTTTATCGCTTATGTCGGGGATGTTTTTGCGGATGATCTGAGTGAGGGCGTCGTAACCGGGCTCTTTTTGAATCCACGGGAAATCGGTGGCCCACATCAGCCGGTCGGCACCGAACCTGGACAGGAGCGTTCGTGACCAGGATGCGATGTCGTCGTATGGATATTCCACACGGCTGAATGCGTATTGGCCGGAGAGTTTAACAGAGAGATTTTCATAAGGCGTAAGCCGCCACGTTGTGTGCTTTTCAATGGTATAGCCGGCGATTTCAACTCTGGGACGGCCGTATTCATCAATGCTGAATTTACCCTTACCGGGCGTTACCCCCATGTGATTCAGGACCACACGCACCTGGGGAAGTTCCTCAAGAATCCACGGAATCTGAAAAGCATCACGGGCACAGCAGTACAGCCAGATGACCAGGTCATTCTCGGCCGCGTATTTCCATATGGGCCACGTTTCAAACTGCCTTACATCCATTCTGGCGAAGGGGTCGCGAGGGCCGCCAATCTCTGAGAGCCTGAAACCGATAATTCCAGTGTCGTCGGTGAGCCGTTTCATGTGTTCCGCAGGGTCTTTACAGTCCGGCGGAATGAGACCGATGCCAAGAAAACGATCTGGATATTCCTTGAGGCATCGCAGAAGGTAGGCGTGTTGTTCGATCTGATTGCCGCCTATCTGAATCAGACCCGCCTGATCAATGTTGCTGGTCTCCATGGAATCCAACAACTTTTCGACAGGCTCCTCCCTTTCAGCCGGCAGCCAGTCCGAGGTGGTACGTGGGAACTCTGCGCTCTCTTTAGTGAATACGTGGACATGGGCGTCTATGCGTGGCACGGGGATCAATATGGAGATTGAAAAAAAACTTTGCCTGAAGCAAATTGATCATGAAAGCGATAGGCAGTATTGCGGGGCTTCGTTCGCCCGTCTAATCAAAACCGCTCACCGTTCTCATATGAAAATCGCTCAGGTAGATATTTTCGCGCTTAAGATTGACTACCACTACTCCATCGGCGGCCACCAGGAGACACCCGGTCGTCTGCCCGGCACGGACTATTACATTGAGCCGCAGTGGCCACACGCATACAGCCGGAAGGCCGAATCGTGCATCGTGAAGCTGACCACCGAATGCGGCCTTGTCGGTTGGGGGGAAGGCTCGGCACCACTCGTACCTGAGACGCCGGCGTCCATTCTCGCCAACCTGGTTGGGCCGGCGTTGATCGGCCAGAACCCACTCTCACATGAAGCCATCTATGAGCGGCTCATTCACTTGATGGATATCCGCGGTCACACCTCCGGCTTCATGATGGATGCAATCGCCGCTTCGGACATCGCTGTCTGGGATCTGCGCGGCCGGCATTACAGCGCCCCGATAAGTGAGCTGCTGGGCGGCCCGATGCGGGCGCGACTTCCAGCCTATGTTTCCGGATTACGTCAACCAACCTGGGAAGAGCAATGCAAGGCCGCTGCGGATCGTGTTAAGGAGGGCTTCGCTGGTGTGAAGATTTTCACTGGCAAATCGCTTACCCAGGTACAAAACGAATTCGAAGTCCTGCGTGAAGTCTTAGGCCGGGACGCGTTTCTAGCGCTGGACCTGCTTGGCAAGTTCTCACTGCAGGACGCTATTCAGCTCGGACACATTCTCGACAATGGTCGGGCAGCCTGGCTGGAAGCGCCGCTGAATCCTGACGACATCGATGGCCACGCCCTGCTTGCCCGCGCCACTTCCACCCCGGTAGCGATCGGCGAGCACCTCCGTAGCGTGCAGCAGTTCATGCCTTGGATTCAAAAGGGCGCCCTCCGAATTGCTCAACCGGACGTTCCGAGAACCGGTATCACCGCGGCCAAAAAAATTGCTGACATTGCGCATGCGTATCACCTGCAGGTTGCACTGCACTTCGGGCTGTTTACCGGGGTAGGTTTGGCCGCAACCTGCCAGGTAGCTGCATCACTTCCGAATTTCCTTATTCAAGAGCATCAATATGATCTGTTCGGGCCGGTGAACCAGCTTCTTGAAGAGCCACTGGACGTTATTAACGGCGAAATCGTCGTCCCCACGCAGCCAGGGCTCGGCATCAGCGTCAACGAATCCAAAGTGAAACAATTCTCCACAGAACACTGGATCGTTGATGAAAATGGGAAGCGGCCGGGCTGAACGCTAAGCAAATACAGACCTTCACTGGCGGAGTTCCAAGTTCCGTCAAGCATCCAGGTCGCTCAGGTCAAGCCGACCAGCCTCATGCAGACTACGGAAGAGGTCGATCGTCTCTTTTACGCCATCCTTCAGCGGGGTCATAGTTACATTAGGTATTTCGGCCAGGAGTTCTGAATCGTCTGTGCGTGTGGCGATTTCGATTTTCAATTTGGTATTGGTGATGGTGCCTTTGGTCTCCGGGGCAACCTCTTCGATAGCTTTGATCACTTCTTCAACGGTTACCCACCATCCTTTGATGTTGTAGGACTTTGCACCATCGAAGTCGTCCTGTCTTGAGAGCTGAATGAAAGCGTTCGCAATATCGGCCACGTACTGCATGTCGATCAGGTGCCCAAAACCGATTTCATACTCGCGACCGATGGCTGCGGCCTTCATAGCCTTGGTGGGGTCGGAAGTCAGACCGAAATCACGTCCCGGCCCATAGACAGCCCAAGGTCGAATCCCCAGACGGGGTACGCCATCTTTTTCAGAGAATTCGACTGCTTCGAGTTCACTTTGCTTCTTGGTCTCACCGTATACGGTTCTAGGAGACTGAAGTGCATCGTTCGGCAAGACCGGATTCTGCCCGTAAGCCCCCACGTAATCCGATTCCGGCCCGTAGACAGCAACCGAGCTTGCGAATGCGACCGTCTTAATCTGATCCTTCAGGTCTGAGGCGGCCTGGAAGATATTTCGAGTGCCCTCGATATTGACTTTGCGGCCGAGAATCGGATTTGCTTTGCAGGCCGGTACCTGAAGCGCTGCAAGATGGATGACCCTGTCAACGCCTTTCTCGGACATGGCATTTCTGACAGCGGTGAGATCCGTAATATCACCTGCCACAAATTCGACAGATGCGATCTGCTCTGGGGACATGATAAGTTCCATGCGATGGGTGATCTTCTCAAGATCGAAGACCATAATCGATTGTCCCTCATCCAGCAGTTGTTTGACGATCCAGGAGCCGATACATCCGCAGGCGCCGGTTATCAGATAACTCATTCCAGTGTTTCCTGACTCTTTAGTTAATGGGGTGTTTATCGGCAGTTTAAGTAAGGGATTCAGCAAAGTCTATTCGCTGTGAAACAGCGCATTTTCGTGGTTTTTTGAGACAAAAATGTCACGCCAAGCATTTGTTGCAGAGAGTGTTGACACCCTAAAGACCAATTGCTATAGTCCGCCCGTCTTTTTGGAAGGCATCCCTTTATTAACTCAACAGAATACTATTCTTTTACAGGAGGGAACGATGTCCCATTACATTGCCCAGCCCTGCGTCGGCGTCAAAGACACAGCCTGTGTTGCTGTCTGCCCTGTAGATTGCATCCATGAGCTTGATGATGACAAGAAGGGCAGTTTCCCGGATATGCTCTACATCGATCCGGATGAATGTATTGATTGTGGCGTTTGCGTAGATGAATGCCCGGTGACCGCCATCTTCCCGGAAGAAGACCTGCCGGAAGAATGGGTAAGTTTTGTCAAGATCAACACCGATATGGCCGCCGCTGCGGTCTGAAAAATCAGATTTCGAATAGAAGAAGCCTCTGCGTTTGCAGGGGCTTTTTTTATTTTAAAAGACCTGACTGCCTGACTTGAACGATTCTTCCAACCCCGATGAGCTTTCCTCATTTACCATTTGGGTAAACTCAATTCGGACTCTTGAAGAAAGGCATGAGCTAAAGCCGGAGGCGGCTGACTGAATTTCAGAATGTCCGCCGTAACGCAGTCAGTTCTCCATCAGCAACTCGAGCACCTTCTGGTTCGCCTCAGGAAAATTGTAGTCATTTAGATCGCAAATTTTTATCCAGCGTACCTCATCGGATTCTATCGCCCTCGGGCGGCCCCCCTGACTCCAGCACAAATAAAAGTAGAGGTGAACGCCGCGTTCTGGATACTCAAATTGCTGCTCGTAAAACAGCGAGGTGGGACTGATCTCTAAGCCGAGTTCCTCCCGGCACTCACGAACTAACGCCTGTTCATTGGTCTCGCCATCTTCGATCTTGCCGCCTGGAAACTCCCACAATCCGCCCAGGTGCTGATCAAGGCTGCGACGCGCGATTAAGACTTCGTCCCCTCGCTGAATGATCGCAACTGCAATTCTGAGCCGCACCACGCATTATTCTCCTATCTTTCCCTTGGCTTCCACGGCCTGGGGCGAATCAGGGAAGGATTTGACCAGGAGCGTGTAGAAGGTCTTGGCCTTGCTGGGGTCCTCGGCCTTTTCCCAGCATTGGGCAGCCTTGCTGAGGGCGAGGGGTTTCCATTCAGGGTAGCCGTAAATGAAGTTCACCTTGAGGAATCGCTTGGCCGCTTCCGGGAACTTGCCGGAACGCATGAGGATTTCACCCAGACCGAGTTCGGCGCGGGCCGCGGTGACGGTTTCGGTCTGTTCGATGACCCTGGTGAAAGAGTCTTCAGCATCCTTGATCGCGCCAAGTTCCATGGAGCAGATACCGGCGCCGTAGACGGCTTCATTGATGGCCTCCGTTTTCGGGAAGTCCTTGATCACCGAGTTGTAGAGCCCAAGCGCGCGCCCCCACTCTTTGAGCTCGCGATTGGCTTCGGCGAGTTGGAAAGTGGAGGCTTCTCTAAAGTCGGCCTTAACGGTGTTCTTGAGGCATTTTTCGAATGCGTCGACGGCCTGGTCGTGTGAACCGGCCTCCTGATACAGGCGGCCCAGGCGATAGAAAGCCTCTCCATAAAACTCGGAATTCGGAAGTTCATCAATGATGCGGCGATAGGCGGTAACCGCTTCGAGGGGTTCTTTCAGATGGGTATGAGTCCAGGCGAGTTTATAGACCGCGCGGCCCAGGACTTCTTCCTTACCGGCCTTGATGGCCTGGAGATAGAGCGCCTGCGCTGGCTTATATTTTTCATTGTCGTACTCCAGTTCACCCAGACCGAAGAAACTCTCCGCTCGCATTTCGGAGTTGGGGAAATCGCTGATTACCTTTTCGAAAGCAAGCTTCATCTTGTCCGGTTCCTTCTTTTCACGGTGGCACCAGCCGACGTCATACCAAACACGGTCGAGCCACTCGGAATCTTTGTACTGTTTGGTGAACTTACCGAACAGCTCAAGGGCCTGGTCGTAATGTTTGAGTCCCAAGTGGCAGGCAGCGATACGATATTGGCTCTCTTCAACAAATGAGCTGTCCGAATAGCTGGCGGTCAGCTCCAGAAATCTCTTGAGCGAGTCTTCAAATTTCTTCGATTCTTCGAGGCAGAGCCCAGCCCAGTAGAGCCCCTCCGGCGCGAGGTTGTCCTTGGGATAATCGCTAGTTGTGCGGGCAAATTCCCTGGCTGCTTCATCGAGTTTACCGAGCGATCTCAGGCACCAGGCATAGCCATAACGAGCCGCGGGCGCTACGGTGCTCTGGGGATGTTCTTTGAGCAGGCGCTCGTAGCCTTTGAGCGACTGGTCGATCTTGCCGGACTCGAAGTAACTCTCGGAAAGATGCAGGATACCGTGAGGGACGAACTCGCCTTCCTTGTAAGTTTCGAGGAATTTCTCAAGGCGGGTAACGGCCTTCTCGAATTGGTTGCGTGAATAATGAACCAGGCCTGCTTCAAACATTGAGCGGGCGGCAAACTCGGAATTCGGGTACTGCGTGGCGGTCTGATCAAAATGCTGGAGCGCCACCTGGGTCTGATCCTTTTCGTCCGCAATTTTGCCCATCAGGTAGAGGGCTTCGGGCGCGAACTTTGAATCTTTCATTTCGGTGGAGAGCTTCAGGAACGTCGTGGCGGCCTCGTCAGGTTTTTGCGCGAGACGTTGTGACCATCCAAGCTTGTAAAGTGCGTCGTCCTGCAGGTCGCCTTCCTTTTCAGCAACGGCCCTGTAATCCGGAACTGCTGCCGCGTATTCGCCTTTACGATATTGGAATTCACCCTGAAGAAATCGAACGGACAGTGCGTGCGGGCTCTTTTCAAAACTGGCCAAAAACTCGGCGGTCTTCTTCAGACCGTCATCCAGGCGGCCGAGCTTTTCAAGACACAGGCAGCGTGAGTAAGAGGCGTCGTCCGCCAGCTCGTGATCGGGGAATTGAGTGGCCACCTTGCCGTAGCTTTCTTCCGCAAGACCAAAATCCTTAGCAGCGAATTGGGCATCGCCCAGACTGTAAAGTGCGGTCACCTGGTCAGCGCCCTTTTCTTTGAGCACGGTGGCAAATTCGGCTTCCGCTTCAGCAACTCGGCCGAGTTTGAGCAGGCAGCGCCCCTTCCAATACTGTGCCTGACCGTTGAGCTTCTCGCTGCCCTCATCTTTAAGCATCTTTTCAAAGGCGGCGAGAGCGGCTTCATATTTTTCAAGCCCGAACAGACTGCTGCCCCCGTTGAACAGAGATACCGATGCGATTTCTGTCTTGGGGAATTTGCCTGCCGTCTCCAGGAAAAGTGCTGCTGCTTCCTCCTTCTTGTCCAACTCGAAGAGGCAACGTGCGCGGCCAAGGTAAGAATCGTCAATGTATTCTGATTTGTACTTTTCGACCACCATCAGGTAGGCGTCGTGAGCTTCCTGGAATTTTTTCAAATTGAAAAGTGCCTCGGCCATCTTGTAGTGACACTCAGCGACGGTCTCTTCCTTCGGGAACCTGGAAACGATCGTGCCGAAGTGCTTGACTGCACCTTCAAAGTCGCCGCTCAGAAAACGCGACCAGCCGAGTGAATAGGTGGCTGCGGCGACGTATTCACTCTCACCATACTTGTCGAGGAGCTTTTCATACGCCGCGGTGGATTTCGCGTAATCCTTCAGTTTGAAGAATGCTTCACCTTCAAAATAGCAGGAACTGTCTGCGAGTTTGTGCATCGGTTCTTTACGCGCCAGCTCGCCGTAAGACGCCGCGGCCTTTTCATATTTCTCCAACTGGTTTAAGTAAATCTCACCCAGGCGATAGCGGGCGGTCTGCCCCTCCTTGAAATCCGCATTCCTGGCCAGGACGGTTTCAAAATCGTTGGCCGCAGCCTCATATTTCTTCAGACGATACAGACACTCGGCCTTCCGGAATCGGACTTCTTCTGTGTGCTTGAAGTCTGGAAATTTCTTGAGGACTTCGTCGTAGTAGCCGAGGGCAGTCTCGTAGTCTTCAACAATAAAAATCCCGTTGGCGAGATTGAACGTATCCGTCGCTTCGTCAGCGATGGCCGTTGCAGAAAGCAGGAGAGTAAGAATGAAAGGACAAATCATGGTTGGAATGGTTGGGATGGTTGGGATGGTTGATGCCCTGGTTTGGCTGACCTGGAGTAACAGCTCTAGCCGGGTTCTTTCTGAGAGCTTCCAATCCCGGTTAAAGCTGTTACTTATGAATGGCAAGCCTACGTGAAAATTTGCCGGGACTTGTGGCTATTCACGATCATTTACATTGTCTGTAATTTTCTGTTGAATTTGCAGGCCTGATTGCAGCCACTTGACCAAATCCTCCTTCTTTACCGTGCTGATCTGGAAGTTGTCGAAAATAAGCCGGCCGGGCTTGATAGCGTAAATCAGAAAGGTCATTTTTCGTACATCGCCGGCGCCTTGCAGTTCCTGGTTGTATTCCCATAGAGGAGCGGTCTTGAAATTCTTGCCCAGGCGAAAGAGAACATTGCGGTTCATGCCGGGCTTGAGCACCACCTGCGGCGATTCGTGATAAATGTATTCCTGCCCACCCGTACTGAGTGCGAGGGCGAGCCGGACGATGGCGGTGCTCTGATTATTGACGTCCATCAGGATGGCATGAGCCCCGGAGAGGTCGAGCTTTTCGGCCTCGCCAAAATCCCGCTCAAACGTGGATTTGTCGTGATTCTTTTCAAACTTTACATCGAGCTTGTTGCGGCCATCTGCACCAATGATGGCGAGTTCGGGGACGTCCGTGTTCTCCCAATCGTTCGCGATCCATTCTTTGGCCGTATCTTTTTCGAAATCCTCGATGTCATCGAGTTTGCCGTTCAGGAACAAGCTTCGCCATTTCTCCTCGTAAGTCTTTCGGCGCTGCATTTCCTCCTCCGCCTCTTCCACGATTCTGGTCCGCTCCACCTGCACGCCACGCTCGCCAAGGAAATAGAAAACCAGGTTCATACTCATCCGGAGTGCCCCCTCGCGCATCTGTTCGGGGCTCAGGTCGGTCTGTGAACGCTGGCCGGCCGTGCCCTTTTTAGGATCGATCTCAAGACCGCATCCATAATCGTTGCGGCTGTAGATGATCGCCGGCCGGCCGTCGATGAAGTAAGCGTGCAGGCGGGTCTCACGGAACTTGTCTCCCGGGGGAATAGAGTAGCCTTCGTAACCTTCCCGCAAAGGGTAGCAGGACGAAAAAACCGGGTGATCCATCGGAAGTTCGCCATACTCCGCGTCAGGCAGCACGAGCCGGATCTGTTCATGGAAGCTGCGGTCGAATGTGTTGTCCGTTTCTTCGGAGCAGTCATCGACCCATAGCCAGCCGCCGCCTTCGAGGTAGTCACGCAGGTTGGATGCCTCAGTCTGAGAATATTCGAAACTGAATTCACCGGTCATAAAGAGCCAGGGAGCATGCATCAGTCTGGAGCGATTCGAAAACGGGATTGTTTCCACCTTGCTCCTCAGGATAAAGCTGAGCCGGCGTTCGACTTCATCCTTTAGAAAACTCATTGCTCCGACTTGCCGCTCACGGAACTTGGTGCGGCCATGAAATTCACCAAAGCTGGCAAGGTAGGTGATGAATTCGGTCATCTGGCGGCCGGGAACAGGATTGAATGCCGGCAGATTGGCGACCGCGTCCTGGTTGAGCATTCGGGGTGCGTACTCTGCAATCGGCCCACTGGTAAGCGGCAGACGCGAAGACGCAACCTGCACCGTCGCCTGCCTCGATGCTGGGCTCTTGCCTCTCAATTTTCCTCGATCCATTTCCGTCCCGTGACCACCGAAAGAAACCTTTGTAGGCGCAAGCCCTCCTCCCCCTCCGCTCGCCTTCGCAACCATGACAGTAAAGCCGCCCCCTGGAATGTCTTCAATTTCGCCGGAACCTGTGCCGAGACCACTTGTGCCGCGACCGCCGTCACCCGTTCCGATCGGCCCGGGAACAACGCCTCCACTGCTTCGGTCATCTCCAAGACTTACTTCGGCTGAGCGCTCACCAGGCTCAGGCCCCCTGTTGAGCTTGGACTTTCCGGTGCCTGGGGCCGCTTGATTGATTCCTGAACTGGTGCCACTTGCCCCAATACTGATTCCAACGGAATCCTCACCGGCAATCTGGCCTGTGACCTGTTGACTTTCTCCGGGTGAGTCCGGAGTTGCCATAGCTGTTGTTTCGATATCAGGGGAACTGCCGCGTTTTCCGCCAGAAGAAGAAATGGCCGGATAAAGACCAGGCTGAGCGTCATTCCGAGTGGGGCCGAGGACACTCGAATTTGCCAGCCGGCTTTTTCCGGCCAATTCCCTTGGGGCATTTCTAGTTGTTTTCGACTGGCTCCCTGTGCCAGTAAGACGGGTGATTGTAGCGATTCCGGATTGATGATCAAGTTCAGATACTGAACCAATTTCCCCAACATATTTTGCAACTGGGCCGCCAGTTACTGTTGTTTCTTCTGCACTGTTAGACGAATGGCTGCGTCCACTTCCACTCGCTCTGCCCCCGCTGGCCAATTGGGCTTCGTCATCTAACTCGGCTTTTTCAATTCCTGTCGTACTCTTTGCCGAAGAGGCACCTGACCCTGAAGGATTGGCTTGAGTGGCCTTCTTTGTCCGCCCTGATTCAGCCCCGCTTAAGCTGCCACCAATTGTTAAGCCCGAGGTCAAACCCGAATCAGGATTTCCGGAAGTCTCTTTCTTTAAGGCAATTGCACCGATTCCATGGGCTGTATCCGGCTGCTCGGCATCGGCCGGAGAAGCCTGAGCCTCAGCACCGGCGCCCGATTTTGAGGATGCAAGAGTTGACCCAGCAGGTGTTCCCGAAGATGGGCGCTGTGTTGGAGCGACGTTTGTTCCTGCTATCGTTCCACCATGGGAAGTCTGCGCTGTTTGGCGTCCTTGTGAGGCGGGTGCGCTGATATTCTTAGCCTGCGATGCCTCACCAACATTTATTGTAGGTGCGCCACTCATGACGTTTAATTTTTGAACGGACTTGATCTCAGATGAGGTCGCTGATTCGGCTATCCCAGGATTGCCTTTTGACGCCTTTACCTCTGAGTCTGCACCGCCTTCGGACGTGGCAAGCGACGGCTCAGAAGTCTGCTCGATGTTGACCGAACCTGTTGACTGGGCTGGAGTTTGGGCCCCAGTTTCTGTCACTGCAATCTGCTTTTGACTGTCGCTGGAAGGGCTCTGGCTGGCCTGACCAATACTTCCGGAAGCCTGTTCCTTGATGTCTGAGACCGGAGCGCTTCTGGTAGGCTGAGATACTGTAGGAGTTTCAACAGGGGTGGATTCGGAAACAGCACTGGCTGTGCTCTTCGACCCGGCCATGGCGACTGTCTGCTCAGAAGATAATGAGGGCGCCGACTGGTCGGCGGTTTTCGTGATCTGGACTTCACTGGGAGTGGCCGGGCTTTCTGCTGCGTCGGTGATCTTTTTATCGGTAGAAGGCGACTGAACCTCACGACTGGCGGATGAGGCACTTTCAGTCGAAGGCGTCAATGAAGGTTCGTCAGAGGTCTTGGTCTCTACCTTCGGAGTCTGAACTTCAACTGAAGCAGTGGTCTTCGAAATGGAGGCAGGACTGGCCCTGCCTGCCTTAACCTCTTTGACATCGGCCTGGCTTGCGGAATCTGTCTTTTCAACCTTCACCTCGGCTGCCGTGATTTCCTTCTGTTTTGGAGCATTGGCCGATTTGGCCTTCTGGGTTTCGGCAGAGGCATTGTTGGCTGGTGTTGCCGATTCCGGCGAGACCTCGGCCCGCCTGCTGGCGTCCGATTTCGGGGTGGCTTTGACAACTTCTACATTGACCGACTCACTCTGCAGATCGGATTCTGCAGGAGCGGAATTCGAGGAAGCTCTGGCAACCTGCACTTCCGCCGGCTCGGATTGGCTCTTCTCGACTTGGACCTCTTTTGGCTCAGTTTCTTTGGGCTGAGACTCGACGGTGGACTTTTCTTTCGTCGATTCGCTTTTCGCACGGGCGACCTCGACCTCTGCCGTCTTGAGCTCTTTAGTCTCGGCCTGCTCCGTCTTCTGCTCCGTGGGCTGCGATTCGGCTGTGACTGACTCTACCGTCCTGGTTTCATTGACCGGCTTTTCCTGCCTCACCGCTTCAGCGATCTCCGTCTTTTCGGGCTGTTCCTGCTTTTCAGGGGTGACCGTTTCGGCCTCCTTTTCCTGGGGTTTAGTCTCCTCACGGACCCGCTCGCGCTCGCTCTTCTCGATTTCTCGTTCAACCTCGACCTCCACGGCCTGCTTCTCGGTTTCGGTGTCCTTCGCCTGCCGTACTTCGAACTGCATCTGCGGCTCGCTTAATTTCGCCTGCTCGGCGGAATTGGCTTTCGAAGATTCAGAAGCTGCATCAGCCAGTTTGGTTTGCGATTCCTCGGTGTTTTTCTCCACCTCGACTTCCTGGACTGCCTGGGTCTCAGCGGAGTTTTCGGCTGCGGTTCTGGCCTGGCTGGTCTCCTGGGTTTTTTGTGGCTGCTGTTCGGTTTGAGTTTCTTCTTTCTTAACTTCGATGGGCTTCTGATCGAGGCTCGGGATGGGGTCGGATTGCTCAACGACGGTTTCCGGGGTCGATTCCTGTTTCTCAACGAATTGCACGCTGAGCCGCTGAGGCTGTTCAACCTCAATGACCTTCTCTTCCAGGTAATAGACCGCGCCCAGGAGCGCCAGCACTACGTGGAGGATGCCCGATGCAAGATAAAACTTGGTCATCTCCGGCACATCGATGGAAAAAATCCACCTCAATGCCGCGACAACGATGGCAAGAGCCACCAGGAGGAGAAGAAGCCAGAGCAGATTTCGCAGCCAGTTCGGCAGCATGACCTTCGCCGGTTGCGGTGCAGAAAGAATGGGCGCGACCACGGCCACCTCTGCCACCGGTTCGGGCTCGATGATGGGCGCTTCTACCATGACACTTACCGGGACGGTCTGCGTCTGTTCGCCGTTGGTGAATGTGATCGCTGTGAAATGCAGCCCCTTGTCGGCCGTCTGGGGGATACGAATAAGTACGGGCTGAGTCTGGGCGTCGTTGTCGCCAAGTTCGGTGATTGTCGTGATCGGGTCCAGTTGCAAGGTATCGATCATTGGGTGGGAGAGTGTGACCCGCTGAGCAAAATCGGCTTCGATTTCCAGCTCAATCAACATGGTATCGCCCGGAAACATTCTTGATATATCAATAAAGGGTGGGAACACCCCAAAGGTCGGCGGTGGGGGCGCGGGCGGGCCAGGCGCCTGCTCAATAAGTGTGAGTTCGAATGGACGCTCAACGACCTCGGCTCGCTTGGGCACAACCGTCGCTCGAGCCTGGAGCGACGCGCTGTTGTACGGGCCTCGTAGTTGGAACGACTCTGAATATGAGCCCACGGGCACGTTCTCTTCGGCCCTGAGTGCGACCGTGAATCGAGCGCTGCGATTCGGGCCGAGGCTGATTCGGCTGGGACTGGCCTCGAAAGACAGGCCCTCAGGCAGGCGTGAAAACAGTGCACGCAACGAGATATTTTGCTCTTTGGCAATGGTTGAGCGGACCGTTATTTCGGCGGTCCGTTCAGTGCCGGGCCGGACATCCGCAAAGGTGACGAGCGGATTAGAAACGTAGAAGCCTTTGGCGACGTCGATGTGGGCCCTCCAGACAATTTCGGTCTGGCCGAACCAGGTTATGAGTTTGAGCTTTCCCGTGTAATCCCCCGGTACAGCCTCATCTGGCGGATCGAGGGTCAGTTTGATTTGCCGGGTCGCACGCTCCGCCTCTTCGCCGACGGCTTCAATTCTGAAATTAGATTCCCCGGAAAGGTGCGCCTGCCTGGCTGCATCGGTGTCGAGGCCGGCCAGTTCGACGATCTCGGAATGCATGCTGTTGTGGGTAAAGGTAAGGGCATGCTCGACGCTCTGGCCACAGAAGACGCGACCAAAGTCGATGCCTTCTTCTAAGATATTGAGCTCCGGCCACTGGAGGGCAAAACGGATGGGAATTTCGGACTCATTACGGCCGGCTTTGATGTGGAGATTCCAACGTCGAGTGCCGGGGGACGCGTGGCGGCCGATTGTGAGCGGAAGACTGAGTATTGTCTCTTGCGTGGCCAGGGAACTCGGTTGCTGAATCGGAAGAAGGACTTCCGTTCTCATCACAACACCCGCAGGCAATTCCACCTTATTCTCGACACGTGTGTCACCCCTTACAAGTTTAATCGTCAGTGGAACCGTTCCTCTTGGTTCCAAATGCATCTTTAATGAAGCCCGCTTCGTCTGACCGGTCTGCATGATCCTGAAATCGATGCTTTGCGGTTCGACGATGAGGGTCTGAGGCATGACTTCCACACGAAGCGCGATGCGCGCCGGCTCGGGTTTCAGTTCGAACTTGTCGGCGGACAAGCTGTGCTGGAGGAGGAGGTAACCTTCGTATACGCCGGGTTCTTGTTCAGGAAGAACGCTGAGGCTAATCTGGTGGGTAGTAAGCTCGCGTGATGAGGTGGTCAGGGGGGCGAATTCGATTCCGCCTTTTCCAAAGGCAGTTCCACCCTGAGTTTTTAACAATAGCTCGAGGGTCCTCATCGGATGCCGATTAAGATCCTCGGCAGTAATCACTTTCGCCTGGAAATCTTTTCGATTGTTCTCTCCAGGGTAAAGCTGTCCAAAATCCAAATCGCGCTTGCTGAGCCAGAGCCGTGGCGACTTCGTCTGCTGCACTTTGAATGATAAGCGGAGTTCACGCTCGAAGGGGCCGCCCTCTCCATTCATGCCCGTGGCTCGGAGATGCACCTGGTAATTGCCGGTCGGAATCTGATCCGGGAGTGTCAATGCGTAGAGCGAGTCTTGAACCTGGTATTTGAACTTCTTATCCGTGCCATCCGGAAAGCGAACCGTTGCGATCAGGTCCGCCCTGGTAAAGGCTGCATTCCCGGCAGCGAGTCCGGCAAAGAGCGAAACCGGCTCGCCCCACTCGAAAATTGGCGGAAGAGGAAAATGCCAGAGATTGAGGTCGGTAATGGCCGTGGCCTCGATCTCTGCCTCGGTTGATTTACTCACCGAACTCTTCAGCGACCATTCGCCTGGCTTGGGATTCCAGAGATCGAAATAGCGCCAGGCTCCTTCGCCTTTGGCGGTGAGGATTTCTTCGGCAGTCGCTTCCGGCGGCGAAATGGTCTGCTGTGCGGTGAAGTTCTTCTGGTCGTCTTCCGGCACTTTCATTCTGACCGTAAGGGCGACGTTCTTAAGGCTCGCGTCAAAGGGGTAGGTCGATTTGAACTCCTGGTCCGATTCGAATCGGACAGTGTTCCGCCGAATGAGCGTGCGGTTCTGCAGCGAGAAACAGATATCACCAAAGATGCGCTGGAGTTCCGCGCTGGTCGGGGCGTCGTGATAGTTTCCACCGGTCTCCCTGGCGATGCGCTGGAGCGTTTCGTGGTCTGCATTCTTAGAAAGCCCGATGGCATGAAGCGGCCACTTCTTTTCAGCGAAGAGGCGGTGTGCGTTTTCGTAGACTCCCGGCTGGTCCTTGCCATCAGTGAGCAGAATGGCCACCTTTTCAGAATCCGGCAGCTTGTCGAATTCCTGCATGGCCAGTTCGATTGCCCCGTCAAGATCCGTCTCGCCGCCATTCCGGATCTTGTCCGCGGCCTCAAAGATGAGTTGCTTCGAATTTACGTCGGTGGGCGGCAACAGCAGTTCGGCCTCATGATTGAAGGCCACGATTCCGATATGGCCGATGCGCCCACCTCCACGAGCCAAGTCTGCAAATGCCTTAGCCGCGGCCACCCGGAGGCGCAGCTTGTCGTTCCGCCTCATACTGAGGGACTTATCGATCAGCAGAAAGACATCGACCTGTTTTTGCTTCAGGTCCTCCGGCAATTTCGGATAAAGGTATGTGGGCAAACCGTCTTTGGAGTGAATTCGAAGAAGCAGTCTGCTGTCTGGCTTTGCAGGATTGCCCGGAACACGGCGAATATGAAGGAAGTGACCTTGATCGGAGTGCAGGAGGAAAGTTCCAGCTCTAAAAGGCGCCAAGGCCTCTTCGGAAGGGGAAGCAGGTTCGTTTCCGGAAATCCAGAATGCCTGGATGTTATCGCTACTCAGCCCGGAACTCTCATCGCCGATGAGCTGGTAGGTAAGGCCGTATGGGTCTGAGTATGAGCCGGCAGGAAGGTAGCTGAGGGAGAGCCTTTGCTCAGCGGCGAGAGATGAGGCGACAAACAGGAATACGAGCCAATACTCCAATACTCCACCACTCCAACGCTCCCGCACTCCAACACTCCATTCTCGCGCTCTCATACCCCCATACTTTATTTTCCTCTGCATCCGTCACTCCTTCTGAAATGTGGCGACGGATACGTTGGTGATGCCGGCCTTGAGACATGAGTTCATTACCTTGACGACGTCCAGGTGCAGGGCGTGCTCGTCGCCTCGGATAACAACCACCGGCTTTTCGTGCTTTTCTTTCGCCTCCTTGAGCATGTCTTCGATCATGTTGAGCTCGACCTGTCGCTGCTTGACCACGTAAACACCATTCTTGCGTACGTTCACAATAATCTCATTGGATTCAGATTCTTTGACACTGGACTTGCTCGCCTCGGGCAGCGTGATGGTGATGTCCTTCTCTATCTTGGTGAACGAGGTAGCTACCAGAAAATAAACCAGCAACAAGAACACGCAGTCGATCATGGGTGTCATCATGATCTCAAATTCTTCATCTTCCTGCGGGATAAAAGCCATGGTTTAGAGCTTCAGAGGCACGATTCAGGATTCAGGATTCTTTCAACTTCTATCATGCTACTTCCTGTTCCTTCTTGACCTCGGCCATTCCTTTCGCGGCGGAATCGAAGTCTTCA
>JAQBXN010000183.1 GCA_027625095.1 Planctomycetota bacterium
GTCGCCCCTTTGGGGCTGGAGTCGGGTTTGTCATCTCACCCCTGGTTAAAACCAGGGGCTACTCGCCTGGGTCCCTCCGGGACAGTTAAAAGGGATATCATTCGGCCGAAGTTGGAAACTTAATTTCGATCAAAGTCCTAAGCACGCAGCGCACCTGAACCTTTAGAAGGAAATAACCATGAGCCAGAACGATCTCAGCCAGTTCGATCCGGAATTCATCGAGGAGAAGCATCCGCGGCACCGCGCCGTCGAAGAGGACGACCCGATGCAGCTCAACGCCGATGCTGTCTATGGCGACCCGGAAGTTATGCTTGAATCGCTCATCGAGGAATACGCCCGTATGGGGCAGTCGGCCGGCCAGATTGCCGAAATCTTCAGCCTGCCCTTTTTCCAGGCGACCTATGGCCTGAACCGGCATTTCGGCGAACAATCCATTCATGAACGCATTGACGCGGTGCTCCAGCGCAGTGGCGTCTTCAGGTTTACCACGGTGGAGGCCAGGAGAGAACCAGAGCTGGTGCAGATCACCGTCAAACGTCCGAACTCAATCACGAAGGGAGACTAACAATGTCCGAAGTCTATAACTGGCAACTTGGACGAAAGATGGATTACCCTCACGAAGAGGCGCATCCGGAATGGCAGTTTGCCTTCGTGTTTAACATCAATCGCTGCATCGCCTGCCAGACGTGCACCATGGCCTGCAAATCCACCTGGACGTTTTCCAAAGGGCAGGAGCACATGTGGTGGAACAACGTCGAATCCAAGCCGTACGGCGGCTACCCGCAGAATTGGGATTCCAAGCTCTTGAACATGCTGGAAAAGGAAAACCCCGGCAAGCAGGTTTGGGACGCAAGGAATCAAGGCAAAGAGAAACCCTTCGGAGAATTCAAAGGCAAGACCATCTTTGAGGCCGCGAACAGCAGCCAGTCGATCGACGGTCCAAGACGTGCGCTCGGCTACCTTCCAACGGACGACGAATGGACCGCCCCGAACATCCATGAAGAGACGGCCACCGGCGAAACCATGAAGCGTGGCGAATGGAGCCATTCGGCTGAACTGCCCGAGCACCGGGTCTGGTTCTTCTACCTGCAAAGAATCTGCAACCACTGCACCTACCCCGGCTGCCTCGCCGCCTGCCCGCGAAATGCCATTTACAAGCGGCCTGAAGATGGGGTGGTCCTCATCGACCAGGAGCGTTGCCGCGGTTACCGCAAGTGCGTCGAGGCTTGCCCCTACAAGAAAGCCATGTATCGGCCCACTACCCGGATCAGCGAAAAGTGCATCGCCTGCTTCCCGCGCCTCGAAGGAAAAGATGCTCTGCTGACTCCCGACGGCGCGCCGCTGGAAACTCGCTGCATGACCGCTTGCGTCGGGAAGATCCGCCTCCAGGGACTCATCAAGAAAAACCCGGACGGTAAATGGGCAGACGTCCCGGACAATCCGCTCCACTTTCTGATTCGGGACCGGCAGGTAGCTCTGCCCCTTTATCCCCAGTTCGGCACCGAGCCCAACGGTTACTACATCCCGCCCCGCTGGGTACCGCGCCCGTATCTCGTCCAGATGTTCGGGCCTGGTGTAGAGAAAGCCATCGAACAGTACAGTTGCCCTGACCGCGAACTGCTCGCCGTCCTCCAGCTCTTTCGGGCTTCTCAGCAGGTCATTTTTCAATACAAGATCGAGAAGGGGCCGAAGGTCGCGGAAGTGGAAGTAACGCTCCCTTCTGGAAAAAAGAAGACGCAGGAAATCTTCAACGACACGGTCCTCGGATTTAACAAGATCGGAAAAGAGTTCATAAGAATCACCATCGAAGAGCCGACGTTCGAGCGTCCGAAGCAACACGTCAATTCCATTTAGCGCGATCCTGGGGCTTGCGCCCCAGGCACCATACTTCCGCCCCTCCGGGGCTTCCGAAAGCTCATTTCACATACAGAAATACCAGAGGATTGAAATGGAAAGTCCCGCCGCAACGCCCGAAACGAAATCGCTTCAAACTGCCGATGACCCTCTACTCATCGATTATGCGCGACAGAGCATCTATCAATTCCTGTCGCTCGCGTTTTCCGATCCCATGAATGGATCCTGGGAACGGTTGACCGCTCCGGAGTTTTTGAAACTGGTCCAAGCCGCGAGCGAAGTGGTGCAGACGGATCCCTCGGCCAGTATCGATGAACTGGCGCCGGGAGAATTACCGGCGCAATACCTGGACATGGCATCCGTCCAAAAACATCTCGGCGCGCACAAAGGAACGATTCTCGAAGAATTTGACCGTGCCTTCGGCCTCATGGTCTCCAAAGAGTGCCCGCCATTCGAGACCGAATTCTGTCCCCAGACCCTGACGGTCTATCGTATGCAGACGCTTGCGGACATCGGTGGCTTTTACAAGGCCTTTGGCCTCGAATCCTCCCGTTCACGTCCGGAGCGCCAGGATCACATTGCTCTCGAATTGGAATTCATGGCCTGGCTGATCGCGAAAGAGATTTACGCAGTTCGCGAGGGTCTCGAGGAAAGCGCACAGGTCTGCCGGAGCGCCCAGACCAATTTTGTCACCAACCATCTCGCCTGGTGGACTCCGGCCTTCGCCTTTGCACTGCGCAGAAAAGTGGACGGCATCCAGGAGGAAGGCGAACTGCTTAACGAGGCGGATTGCTTCCTTGGTGCAGCGGCCTCGTTGCTCGCCGCCTTTGTTGCTGCCGAGCGAGCCATTCTTGAAATTCCTCGACCCACGGAACTGGTCTCGCCAATCTCATCCGTTGAGCCGGGAGGCCAAAGTTGCGAAGGATGCCATGCGGTAAATTTGGAACTTTAACCAGGAAAGCCGAAATCGTTGCTACCCCGAATCAAGAATCCACCGCCAGTGTGATCCTCGCCAAAAGTTTGACCAGTGGCTGGTGTTTTGGGGCCGAATGATCCTGCAATCACCACTTTTATCGGAGCTCCATATGCCAACGTATCTCTCACTCATTCAATTCACTGAGCAGGGAATCCAGAACATTCAAGCGTCCCCGGGACGTGCCAGGAAGTTCAGCAAGGCCGTCAAGGCCAGCGGAGGTAAGGTAAGACAGATTTACTGGACACTCGGCAGCTTTGATGGCGCCGTAATCTTTGATGCCCCGGACGAAGAGACTGCGACCGCACTTCTTCTCTCACTTGGCGGGCAAGGCAACGTCCGCACCGAAACGCTTCGTGCCTTTCACGAAAAGGAATTCCAGGGCGTCCTTGGAAAGCTCAATTAGAGAAAGGGAAAACAAAGCTCACACATGAAGCAGAAGCCACCGTAGGAGCGATCGTCACCGAGGGCCCGGGACTTTCGAGAACGTTTAAAGTCTCGGCATCGAAACAATCTCGCGCTTCGGTGTCTTTGCGGGCTTATTGCCTCCAAACTCCAAGAGGCTGTTCGGACCGCAGGAAGACGATCAATCGCCAAAGATGCCCACGTTTTTCGCCAGGGGCAGATAGCAAACGCTCTCATCGTCCTTGATCAAGCTCACCTGCGAGTGCTTCAGATCACTTCGGAAGGCGAGCAAGTCATCCTGCACTATGTGAGTTCGGGTGAGGTGTTTTGGGGTTCGCGGCTTTCGGAGATAAAGTGTAAATTGAACTTCTGAAGAAAAACTAACGAGGTCTTAGAATGGAATCGACTTGGATTGAGAACGACGGTGTGACTTACGGCGCAAAGCCAGATGCGTCCGGGCCGATTGGCGGAGGAGATGGGTATGACGGGATCGTGGTCAGCGGCGAGCATCAGGCTACCACGATCGAAGAATTGTTGGACGCTCTCGATCAGGCGAAAGAGGGCGAGACGGTTTTTGTCCCAGGGCACATCGAACTGGACTGTACCGAGTGGGTCTATTCCGAAGCCCTTGTGTTGAATCTGAGGAAAGGGATCACATTGGCGAGTGATCGAGGTCATGAAGGCTCCCCCGGGGCACTCCTGATAAGTAACGCCTTCAAGACACAGCCGTTGATCGAAGTGATCGGCTCATCCGCGCGCATCACCGGCTTCCGCGTACGCGGCCCCGATCCAGAGCGTCGGCTGAAATTTCATCATCGGATCTTTAGCGGACCGGGCGAATTGAGCCCTGACGAGCGGAATCAAAAGTTCTATCTGTTTCCGAACTCGGACGGCATCAGAACAGATTTTTCGAATCTTGAGGTGGACAATTGCGAGATTTCGGCATGGAGTCACGGTGGTGTGTATCTGCAAGATGGTAAAGACCACCACATTCATCACTGCTTCATTCATCACTGTCAGCGGATGGGGCTCGGTTACGGAATCGTATTGAACAGAGGTGCAGAAGCGCTCATCGAATTCAGCCTGTTTCAGGACAACAAGCATCACATTGCCTGCAGCGGGTGTCCGGGGTCGGGATACGAGGCACGTCACAACGTCGTGCTGCCATATACGGAATCTCACGCTCATCCCATTACTGGCAAACCATACGGGCAAGACCATCAGTTCGATATGCATGGGGGCCGGGACAGGCGAGACGGGACAAAGATCGCCGGTTCATGGATGAAGGTGCATCACAATACCTTCTATCCGCACTACGTAGTTGTGAACATCCGCGGCGTGCCCGAACAGGCTGCCGAGATACATCACAACTGGATCTTGTCCGGTAAAAAAACAGACTCCGATGCTTTCATCTCCGACGGAAACACTCGGGCAGCGAATAACTATTTCGGAGACCGACCTGCATGAACACGTCCCGAAGGAAAACAAACTCCTGTTCCCAAAGGCCGTTGAAGCGGAGGAGAACCTCGCCGTTCAGGTGTCATCCGCGTTCGAGGGAGCTCTTTAGCTATGGTTGGAGTAATCGCCTCAGCGTTTCACGAGAAGGCATGAAGGTTTCACTTCTACCCGCGTTCCTCACAAGCCTTAGCCGAAGTCGCAAGGCTTGGGGCATTGGAGGCATCAAGCTCCGAATTCTTGCAAACCCGGCTACCGACACACTGTAATTCTCTAATCAAATCAAGGCGCGCCGAACGGAATCAGTTCGTAATTTACACCAATCTTTGATGCTGGAGTTGGCTTATCGCCTGCGGCGAGTTCGATCATCACCGTGCTGTTTTCCCCGAGCATTACCTTCCGCGGTTTGTCGAGCTTGATGTCCACGCCGAATCCGTCTCGATCAATGCGTACGGTCTGGGTGGTGGCCCCTTCGGGTGTAAGGGGAGCATCATCGACCGTGACCGCCGTGAGCTTGCCGTCCGGTGTCTTGGGCATGTAGGGGAGTATTTCGTAGGCGGTTTTCATTTCTGACCACTTCCGTGCTCCACTCCAGATAGAAAGCACGCTGGCGAAATCGGATTGGTCCAACTGGACGCTGCATTTTATGCGGTCGGGCTCGTAGGAGTAGGTGCGGCTGGTTTTCACATGGCCGTCCCGGACCTCCCCGGAACTGGTGACGGTGTTTCCTTCGAGACGGGCATCGAAGTGTTCGCTGATGGAGGTTATTACTGGTGCATCGTCCCAGCGTTCGCAGATCAGTGAGTGGATGTGAAATTTCCGCCATTCTGATGGGTGCATGCCCTTGCCATAAGACTCGTGCAGGGTGGATGCCAGGACCGGGCCTTTGCCCGGTACGGTGACCTGACAGAGGATGCCTCCGCTGAAACCGAGTTGGCCATGGAAGGAACGGCACATCCATTCAGGTGCGAGCCGGCCGTGGAAGGTGAGGGCGTAATACCCCTTTCGCCGGGCGGCGAACCACTCGTTGCCACCATTCACATTGTCTGTGAAGTCGGGCCCGGGATCGCCCCTCCATTTGTGCTCACCCATTTCCCAGTTCTTGTTTTGTGCATGAGAATGTGAATGTGTCCGGGCCGACCACGGGTTTGCGTTGACGGCCCCGCCACTCATTTCACGGCAGTATAGATAGGAGTAGAGATTTCTGTAGCGTTCGAGCACTTTGGCGAAACGCAGATCGTCTGTGGCGTCGCCCACGATGCCACCTTCCTTGAGCCAGAGGTTCTCGGTCGGCCGCCAGTTGTCCATGAGATACGAGCCGTAATGCGCATCGTGAGCGAAATGTTCCTGCGAATCTCCCGAAGGCGAAAGACCAGCACCAGGCCCCCATGTGCCGGTCGACCATCTTTCCCAAAATCTTTCGAACATTTCTTTCTGCAACGCATCTTTGCTGGCACGATGGCAATACCAGAGGGCGACGTTGATCTGCGAGAAGGCGTTTCCGTTGACGCTCTCCATACCCACCGAAACGCTCAACCGGTCACCTCCCATGATCAGACCTTCACGCATGATGTCCTTCACGTCGGCAGGCACGTCGTCCCGCTTCATCAACATCCACGCCGGCTTCCAGACTTTGCAGCCGTAGTAGCCGAACGCGTAACCCCAGTTAGTCCAGCTTGCGCTGCCGCGACCGTCACTCGTTTCAATCAGTCTGAATTTGTCGAATACAACCTGAAGCTCCTGTCGCAGAGCCTTCTCCTGGTCGTTCGCGTCCAGGGGGTGCTCCTTCAGCCAACGGTGAAAACGCACCTGAAACAAATGCCAGAAAACCAGGTCATCTTCGACGATCGTGCCGCCCCTGATGGCCATGGCCGTTTCCGGATCGGGGGCATACACCGCCAGGCTTCCCATCCCACAGTAATCAGCGAATGCGCCCTGGCGCGGCTGCTGGAGTGTGATTTTGACCAGGTAATCGTTGCCACCATCTGACACTTCGAGGGTGAGCAGCTTGCCCTCGTATTCTCCTTTGGGGATCTTTATATCGACCTGCTTGTAAGAGCCTGTTGGCTGGCCTTCAAACAGCAACTTGCCGTCGGGATCGGACAACTTAAAAGTGCGCGAGCGCGGCAGATCCGGCTCGGCAATGGCGAAGAAAATACCGCTGGTATCTTTGGGTACGTAGATATAGCTTTTCTTCAGCAGGTCTCCGTGTCCTTGAATCCAGGTGTGATGGCCAGAGACTCCGTACTTTAGATCCGGTGCAAGTTTCAGTGTGACGAAATGGTCACGTTCTCCGGCCAGCATAACTCGATAAACACCCTTCCCGCCTCCTTTGATCGAATATTTGAAGTGTCGTGCAACCAGCGTGTTTAATCGGTTCGGATCTGACCATGCACTCCACCGTATCGTCGGTTTGGTCCCTTTGGCGTAGAGGTTGGCATAGTACTGGAGCTCATGATCCCATCCGCCGGTGGGATCAGTGAAATTAGGCGAAGAGGCCCCGTCATCCGGAATCACTTCACGCACGACCGGTCTGCCATCCGGGCCGTAAATTTTCACCAGCAACTCGCGCGGCCCGGATGCATGCAGATTCAGATCTCGCACGTCCAGCGATACGTCAAAGTCACGGCCGTCCGGATTGTTCACATACGCAGTTATCCCCTGGTAAAGCCGATAGGTCTGTTGAGAGTATCCGTCCAGCATCACCGTAAGAGCAAAGCCAATGGCCAAGGCAGTCCACAGGTGAAGTCTTCCTGAATTCATAATGTTCCTTAGATTTGGTGGCGTATGAGGCAAGGCATTCGGCAACGAGAAGGATTCTAGCCCTGATGCAAGTGAAAGAAACAGGCACTTTTCGTAACGCGGTCAAGACCGCAACCAGAAGGGCAAACCAATCAGGGGCAGACTGATGTTGCTGAACTCTTCAAATCAGTCGGCCATGAGCTTTGACAATGTATCCCGCGCCATGCGGAGAAGGCAGCAGAGGAGACTCTTAATTCTCAATCCTGAATTTCCCTGATCTTCGGAGCCGGGCCATCGCCGCACCTGTCCAAGTACCTCTGCACGTAAACCTGCAGGCCTTCCGGGAGAGACTCGATGTAACCTTCCTGGCCTATCCAACTGTCTTGACCTGCTTCCACATCGTAGATGGGGGCGTTGGCCACCATGAATCCGTGGTGCATTGTCCAGCGCAATTCACCTTCTGGGTTGTAACCCCGATGGAAGAGATTGTTGTAATAGAAGACGACGTCCCCAGGGTCTAATTCAACTGTGATCTGGCCGGGCAAATCACCCGTCGGATTGTTATGCAGCACATCGAGTTCTTCTTCGCTGCTCTTTCTGAGATGACTGCCGGGAACGATTTGCAAGAACCGATCTGGATAAAGCGGAGCGTTGATTTGAGTGTAAAGACGATAGTTTCTCTGCAGCACTGCGAGTTCCCGTTCTCCCTCGATGGGAGCCGTATCCCTATGCCAGCCCTGAATGTATTTCTCACCTCCACCGCCGGCGAGGATTCCACAGACACAGTAACGAGCGGGGGATTTCAGGATCTGCTCGGCAACAGAAAAGTATGGTCCATTGGCGAGCGAATCTGCAAATCCGGGTTGAAGGCGACTGGGCTCGAGAATGCCTCCAATTCGACCCGGAATCCTTTCGTCCTTGTTAATCCATCGTAATTCCGGCTGGCCGGTCTGGATGGATCTTTCCATCAAATCCTTGATCGCCTGAATAAGGGCCTCTCTCTGAGAGGGTGGAACGACATTCTTCAGGGTGAAATATCCTTGTGAATGGTATTGATTTCTATGTTGGTCAGTGATGGTGATCGTCATTTTTGATTCTCAGAGTGTTGAATACGTCTCAGGGATTGTCCTGAGCCTGGCAGGCATCCTGGCAGGCCGTCAATTTTGATTTTGTACGAATTGGGTTGAATGGCCCAGTAGAGATTTTTCATCGAAGTCTTTGTCCTACGGCAGCCTTTGGCCGCAACTCAACCTCCATCTTAACCTTTCATCCTCTCCATCATCTCCTAAAGTCCTGATCGAGATTCGTACACGTGCTATGCGAAGAAGTAACCTGACTGTTCAGCAGTAGAAATAAGACAGAGTTATCTCGGGCAGAATAGTAAAAAGCGCCAGCAAGAGCCTTAAATTGCACGAATTGAGAAGGTGTCTCTGAGAGTTTGTTTGGTGATTCATCATTCTGCCCAAATTGTTCTGTCTAATTGATGCCATAGCGTGCCGCACTGAACGGGGACGAAGTAGCAAAGTAACTTTCTCCCCGCTGCCTCCGGTCTCCACCAAATCAGGAGAACTCCAACGGATGGACTTCGAACCTGTTCCTTATTCGTTGCAACGGTTTGCCTTCCATTGGAATAACCAAAGATGACAAGCGCTTCGCGCAGAAGGTTCGGAGGAAATCTCAGAATCGGGTGACCTGACCTGAACCTGTAAAACACTTCCGGGCTGGATTACGAGGGCGTGAAGAGTGGGAGTACAGAGGGGTGCATTCGAGACCGGGTTATCGCTCTTGCTCACTCAATCCCTAACAAATGTTTCGAGCGCTTCTCGATGTCGTTACGAGTATTGCGAAACACGTCCATGATCTCCTCTTCCGTGCCTTCAGCCTTTGCGGGGTCGGAAAGGGGCCAGTGAACGCGGCGCACTTCGTCCAGGTAAGCGGGACAGGTCTCTTCGGCGTGGCCGCACACGGTGAGCACAAGGTCGACACACTTTGTGGGGACTTCACTGACGTTCTTGGATCGATGGCTGGAGATATCCCGGCCGATTTCCTTCATCACCTTTATTGCGAATTCGTGTACGTATCCGGCGGGTTCCACTCCGGCACTGAATACCTGGGTGCCAGTGGGGGCGAGGTGACGAATGATTCCTTCGGCCATCTGTGATCGGCAGGAGTTGCCGGTGCACAGGATGAGTATTCCACTGGGTTGTGATTCCATATTTGTCCTCGATCAGCTTTGACGAAATGTGAGGGTCTTTGATAGAAGCGCGCCATTGGAATTTCAACCAGGAGCTAAAGACATGGCTAAGAAAGTCAGAATCGGATTCGTAGGCGGCGGTTTCATGGGGCAACTCGCCCATATCTCAAATTATGCAAAGCTCGAGGATGTGGAACTCGTTGCGCTTGCCGAAGGTCGCCCCGAACTAGCCAGGAAAGTTGCCGACCGCTACGGAATTGGCGAGGTGTATCCCAACCACAAAGAGCTTCTGGCCAATGCGGAAGTCGATGCAGTGGTTGCCATCATGCACTTCAATCTGCATCACGCGGTTATTCCGGACATTTTGAACGCAGGCAAACATGTGCTTACCGAGAAGCCAATTTGTGTTCGCCCGGACAAGGCAGCGGAGATGGCGCGACTGGCGGAGGAAAAGGGGCTCCTCTACTACGTGGGCTACATGAAGCGTTCCGATGCCGGCACTCGCTATGTGAAATCCCAGATTGAAAACTGGAAAAAATCCGGAGATGTCGGGGGCATGCACTATATCCGCTGCCATGCGGCCATGACCGATTGGACCTGGGGAAATGAGCCTCCCATCAGTTCGGGCGAATCATACCCTGTCTACGAGAACGAAACCGCCGAGCCGCCGCCCGACTGGATGACCGGGGAGGAAGGTAACCAATATGTCAGTTTCATTAATTTCTGGATTCATCAAGTGAATCTTCTTAGACATCTTGCCGGTGAGGATTACAGGCTCACTCACGTTTCTCAAAATGGCCGGCTGATGATCGGCCAAACCGAATCTGGCGCTTCGCTTAACCTGGAAATGAACAATCGCACGATCAAGAGCAGTTGGGAGGAAGAGTTTACAGTTTATTTCCCAAAGGCAGAGGCTCAGGTCTCATTGGCAGCGCCGTTGCATAAGCAGATGGAGGGGAAAGTGCGGATCGTGACTGAGGGTGAGACTGGGCCAGTAGTGTCGCATCCGTTCGTCGGCACCGGTTGGGGCTTCGCCGATCAAGCGAGGATGTTTGTGGAGGCAGTCCGTGGCGAGAGGCCCGTGCTGTCGCCTGCTTCCCACGCGGTGAAAGATCTGAAAATTGCGGAGGATTATATCCGGATGCGAAGGGATTCCGGGAAGAAGTAACTCTTTCGTGGGATGCCGCTTGGATGTAAATTCACATTGACACGCTCCTTGCTCCACGTATCTTTGCCGACCCCGTGCGTGACGGGTCGTTTAACCCATTTTGATAGGAGTCTCATATGAACAAGTTTGGTGTACTGATAAGCAGCCTCGCAGCGATGTTTGTATTGACCGTTCCGACCTTCGCGGAAGAAGGAGGAGACAATCAGGATGAAGGAAAGAAACTGTCCTCTGAATTGCGCAGTGTCAACGGCAAGGTATCTGCAAGAACTCAGAAGTTGATCAAGGAAAATCCCGAATATCAGGGAGAGTATGACAAGATCCGTGAGAAGCAGAAAGAGCTCGAAGAAGCCCGAAACGCTCTCTATGCAAAGATCGCAGAGAAGGATCCGGAATTGAAGGAACTCATAGCCAAGAAGGATGAGATTTCCAAAAAAATGGCTGGAACGAAAAAGGGTAAAGAGAAAGCGCCCGAAAAGGTCAAAACCAAAGGCAAGAAAAACAAGGAAGAAGCCAAATAACATCCAATCGCCAACAAGGCAGAGGCTGCAGGCCGAAAGGCTTGCAGCCTTTTTTGTGTACGCCGAATCAATTGACCCAGGCGAATTCGTTGCAGAGGAGGACCACCAGCGAGAGATCTTCCCACGGGCCAGGAGGCATCCGAAATTTCTTGGGAACCATGTGACCAGTCAAAGAACGCAAACCGCGCGTGCCAACAAGCCCTGCGTGCCTGATGATAAAGGTCACCCTAATACTACAGCGCTAGATTTTGCTTTAGCAGGGGTGGGTTTGGCCACTTTCTCCGTCGCTACGGGCCGGAGTGTTGGAGTGTTGGAATACTGCAGAATGGCGG
>JAQBXN010000044.1 GCA_027625095.1 Planctomycetota bacterium
TAAAGAGGTCGTCGCCACCTGAATGGATTCGGGTTCCTGGTCTTTCTCGAAGATTGTGGCGCTGGTGGTAAAGCTGTCCGAAGGATCGTAACTGAGCGATATCTCGCCGGACTCTTTGTAGACGGCTTTCTGAATTCCCGTGATCCGCGAGTCCTTGTTGAACGAGATGTTCTTTTGAAGCTGTTCGAAATTTACCGGGATCGGTTCGAACGAAAATACTCTTGAATTCCTGAATCGGGAGGCGGCAAACATGCTGAAATAACCGGCATTAGCGCCGACATCAATGATGGTCGCTCCGTCGGGCACGGGCCTGCCGAGACCGGTCATATAATCCTCGTCCATGAAGATTTCCTTGAACGTATGAAGCAGCCGGCGCGGCACTTCGAAACGGATGCCCGCTCGGGTCCTTAGCAGAATCGGATCTTCTTTGTTGAATCCGAATTTTACCGCCAGGTAGGTTTGCCAGTTGGCAAGATTCTTGATGAGGTTGATATAACGCATTACTGAATAGCGAGGTAAAATCTGCTGCGGCAGAGGATACCCACATCCTTGAACCCAGACATCCAACTCTAAAGTGGCCATGCAGACTGAAGGTATATTCATTACAGCAACCGATACCGAAGTAGGTAAGACGGTCGTTGCTGGCGGGCTCGCTGCGGCTGTTCAGCGTCGTGGGAAGAATGTCGGTGTCATGAAACCTTTCGCCTCAGGAGCACTTGAGGATGAGAACGGTCCTTTCTCCATTGATGTCCGATTTCTTGCAAGATGCATCGGCCTGGAGAGAGAAACTGCTGACCAGTGCCCGGTACTCCTGCAGGCCCCGATGTCACCTCTGGCAGCCGCGGAGGCGGAGGCGGCCAGGATCGACATGGATGCCGTCTGGGGCGCCCATAGGAGGATGAAGGCCGCTCACGACTGGCTGGTTGTAGAGGGAATCGGCGGCCTGAAGGTACCGATAACAGAGCGATACCACATCATCGATTTCGCGGCTGAGCTTGGATTACCTGTTCTACTCGTAGCTCGAGCCGGGCTGGGCACTATCAATCACACGCTGCTCTCCATCGACGCGCTTCAGGCCCGCCAGATTCCAATCGCGGGGATCGTGATCAACGCTGCGACAAAGGCGGAAGATGCCTCTTGCCCTACGAATCCCACAATTATTGAGCGATGCTCTGGAGTACGAGTTCTTGCCCAGATAGCTCATCTTGAAAATGTAAATGTCGAAAGCCTGGAGTGCGATGGGCTGCAAGCCTGCATCGCCTTCGACCCGTTGGCGGGGGAATTACTCCGATGCGAATAATCCTTGTTAGTGCCAGTCTCATGATTGCTTCGGGTGCAGCCGAAGATTTGCCCCTGAATACGATCGAAAAATTGGATGCCAAAACTCGGGCGTATGCGCAATCACACCAGACGGAAGCCAACGAACGACTGTTTAAAATTGCCCGAGTGTTTGGCGACTGGAAGCTCTATGTTGGTGCGACTGCCGCCATGTATGCGGACGATATCGGCAAAGGCGACATCGCGTTGAAGGGCGGACTGATCGCCGGCGTTGCAAAAGAATCCATTAACGTGATTGTGGATCGTGTGCGCCCGCGCAAATCCGAAAGTCCAGCCACCTATCATCCCTCAAAGGGGAGGTCGTTTCCCTCAGGCCACAGCGCTTCCGCCTTCGCCCTGGCAACAGCTATTGATGAGAATTACGGCTTCGGCTACGTGACTTATCCCGTCGCCACGTTAACCGCGATGTCTCGTATTTATCACGACGGCCACTGGCTTTCCGATACTCTGATGGGGGCAGGAATCGGCATCGCATCTGTCAAAGCGGTCGCCCTGCACGACGAAGATCACGTAGAGCCCTCGGAGGCGAGTGAACCATTTGCCATCGCCATGGGGGCATACACCCTCGCGGATGTTGCGGCTTCCCAAGTCCAGAAGGGGCCCCTCAGAACCGCGCTGCGTCTGGGTGCGATTGGAGTGGCAGCCAGCCGTATTGAAGATGAACAGGATGCCTACGGGGTGTTTGCCGGCATCGCCGCATCCGTGCTGCTGACCCGCAGCTTCAAGAAACTGAAGGGCTTGCAAATCGGGCCTTCGTCCGTATCCTTCGCCTGGAATTGGTAATCCCAGAGAACAACAGGAGTTTTCCTCACAGATGTCAGATGAAACAGTTCGGCTTGAAACCGAAGACACCGGTGAAGCCCTCATCATTCGAGTTCTCAACCCGCGCATAAAGTATGAGCAGAGTTCGGACCTCGGTGACCAACTGAAGCAGGCGGTCAGCATGTTTGAAGGACGGAACGTGTTACTGGATTTTGGGGGTGTGGAATACATGACAAGTGAGGCCCTGGGCAAACTCGTCAGCCTGAAAAAGGCGATGCCCGAAGGAGGTCAATTGAAGATCGTGCTGACTAAGAAAAACATTGTAGATGTCTTTAAGATCACCAACCTAGACAAGATTATCGAGGTCCATAAGTCGGTGACCAAAGCACTCGAGTCGTTTTGAGACAAAAAGGGATCCGGTCCTTCACCGAGATTCCGGCTTTACCTACCCTTGCACGATAAGCGAGGATTTCGACGCCCCCCTCCGCCGCTTCAGCAAGGGTCTCTGCATAGACCGGATCGATATGACCCGCAGGCTCTGCACAGTCGCAGTCGCCGCGATTCACCAGAAAGAACATCACAGCACGATGCCCCTGTTCGACCATCCGGGCAAGTTCCCGCAGATGTTTTGCGCCGCGGGTGGTTACCGAATCCGGAAACTGAGCCACATTCCCATCGGCCAGGGTGACATTTTTGACTTCCACATAGCAAAGTTGGTCACCGAAAGTAAGCAACAGATCCACCCGGCTGTTTTCACCATATTTGACTTCCGGCTTGAGCGTATCGTAACCCTTTAATTCTGAAACTTTGCCCTCCTCGATGGCTTCACGAACAATCCTGTTCGGGAGAGCGGTATTGACGCAAACCCAGCTTCGGCCGACTTTCACCAATTCCCACGAATACTGCAGTTTGCGTTTGGGGTTGTCACTCTTCGACAGCAGCACCTTCGAGCCTGACCTGTTGCAGCCCAACATCGAGCCGGGGTTGGCACAGTGAGCTGTGATCACTTCCCCATTTTCGAGCTCGATGTCCGCAAGAAATCGCTTATATCGCTTGATGAGCCGGCCGGGGATCAAAGGTGATAAAAATCGCATTCGGTGCCGTTCGCCTGGAGTTACCGTTACCGTGAATACGGATCCACTTTTTCCAGGAAGGTGACTTCCAATCGGTAAACGCTTGAAGGCTTCCCTCCGATGGTCTCCATACCCACCGAGAGGCGTCCATGGAGGATGATGATCATTTCCGTAAATTCCACCGTACCATCCGGCACGCCGGCGCGGATGTAACCAGTAAATCCCAGATCCTGAAAATAACCTGCCCAATACGAAGGCAAGAACAGAAATTCCGAAAACTTCTCCTTCTCGTTCAGAGACAGGATGACTCCTTTGATTTTTACATACTGGCCGTGGAGGTCATACACACTCGCCGGTAGTTCTGAACCGGGTTTCCATTTAATGGAAAGATCTTTCCAGGCCATGGGTTTGGCCTCAGCTTTCATGTCAAGTTCCCCAAAATCATCGTTCCGTTCCCTTACCCGAACGCCTTCCTCAAGAATCGAGCCGGGTGGAAGATTCTGCTGAATGAGCACTCGACGCTGTTTGCTGCTCAATTGCTGCCATGCCTTCGCCTTTGTCGGATCGACGTGGTCAGACTTTAGAATGACGGCGAAGACCAGGGCCAGGATTGCCAGCACGGAAACGAGAGTAATTATCTGTCTCATATCGAATGGTTAGTTTCTGTTGAAGGAAGCCGCTATTTTATCGCTGGCCCCTTTTCGGGTGCAATTGGTAGCGGACCAGATTTACCTTGTTTCATCCTGACTGAAAACTCATGTCTCATCAATTCCTGTTTCGCCGTTCCAGTAATCTTGAATCTAACTGGCCCTTTGTTCCGGAACGTCTTTTGGAAAGACTTCAGTCTGAGGGCGAAGTCCTCGTCGATGAATCGACCACGCCGGGGGAACTCTCGGCCGGACTTGAATTAGATCGGGTGTCAGCGATAGCCAATTTCGCCGGCAGTTTAAAGGCAACAGAACTCGAACGCCTGCCGAACTTAAGAGTCATTGGAGGTGTCTTCGATAACGCCAGCACAGGTACCGGGCTCGATGTACAGCAGCTTCAAGAGCACGGGATTGCTGTTATCGATGCAACGCGTGGCTGGGCTCAATCGGTCGCCGAGTGTGCGTTTGCGCTTGCTCTGTGTGCGTTGCGTGGCATTCCTCAGTGGCATTGCAGGATGTCGGCACGGGAGCCGCTCTGGGTGTACGAGGCGAGTCAGTTTTGTGACAATTCAAATTTTGTAAACGGTGAGCTCGGCACAAAGAATGTCGGGGTCATGGGTCTTGGGCAAATTGGCCGGCGCATTGCCCAGTGGTGCGTGGCGCTGGGGGCCGAGGTGGCCGGCTTCGACCCCTATCTTCCGCAGGAACTGCTTGCGCAATGGCAAGTTTCGAAGGTGGACCTGGACGCACTGGTGGATTCAGCAGACATCGTTTTTGTAGCCATCCCGCCAACCCCGTCTTCGAAAGGCATTCTGAATCGTGAACGCATCGGCCGCCTGCGGAAGGGCGCGCTCGTGAACATCATCACTCGCGCACATTCGGTCGATATGGCAGCATTGAGGGAGCGCATTCTGGCGAATGAACTCATTGGGGCCTTCGATGTCTACGATGTCGAACCCTTGCCAGTGGATGACCCACTACGAAATCGAGCGAACGTGGTTCACACGCCTCACATCGCCGGCCGGACTCGTGATGCCAATATCAGGGTCGCCGACATCATTGCAGACGACTTCATTCGAATCGTAAATGGCCAGCCCCCTCAAAACGCTCTCACCCCCCGGGCCACTGAAGTAAGGAATCTGGAATCGCCCGAAATCGCCAGATAGCAGGCATTTCTCACAGACCGTAGCCGAAGTCCCAAGACTTCGGGCAATGGAGGCATTAAGACCCGAATTCTTGCGAATCCGGATACCGACACACTGTAAGTCGACGCCCATTGTTTGTGAGAAATCGCCGGATTGCCGACCGTTCAGTCCACCTTCTCATAGGTAGCCCGGGAGGCCCGCATCGAGGGTGCACCCTCCACCATCACGGAATGGAATAGTCCATCGCGATAGAAGTCGACGTGAAAACCCTTGCTGACACTTGTGAGCAGACGCAAACATTGCTGGTGACTCGTAAGCGGCTTTCCCGCCAGTGCAATCAGGATATCCCCCGGCCGCAGTCCAGTCCTGTAGGCAGGGGAGTCTTTTACGGTTTCGGTGATCAGCACTCCCCCTCTTCGACCGAAACCGAGGGTCCTGCGGATTTCTTCGGTCATGCTCGTGAGACTTGCACCAATGAACACCGGCTCCACGAGGATTTGAACCAGTGGCGGGTTGTCCGGCGCCTTCAACAGCATCACCTTTTGCTTAATCTCCTGTTGTCCATCCTGCCCTCCGCGGAGCAGGGTTAGCTCCACCTCGGTACCGGGAACGGAAGAAAGCACCAGGCTCTGTAGCCATAGGGGGTGGGTTATCTCCTGTTCATCCACTCTGAGGATCAGGTCGTCTTTCAGAATGGAGTCTTTAACCGGTGATGCGGCATCCGGCACGGAATGAACCAGGGCTCCCCCATTGCCGTCTGCGGGCTCCTTCACGGTTATACCCAGCCAGCCGTAAATTGGTTTGCCGTTTTCGATGAGCTGTCTGGCAATGCGGTCAACCCTCGTGAAGGGAATCGCAAAGCTGATGTTCGGCTGACGCGACAAGGATTCCCCCCCGTATGAGAAGCTCAGCATCCCTTCGGCCTCGCCATTTTGGTTTACCAGCAGGCCACCCATCTCGCCCGGATTCAACGGTGTGGTCAACTGGATCAATCCGGAGTAAGCATGGTGGTTGGACTCAATGAAGCGATCCAGCCCTGCAATTTGACTCGAGGTTACAGAGCCTTCGAGACCAAATGGATTCGCAATGGCCAGGACATTTTGGCCGACGGAAAGTTTATTCCTGGCCAGAACTACGGGGACCAGTCCGGCTGTGTCGCCTTTGTAAACCGCAATGTTGGTGATGAAGTCACTGCCAATTATTTGTACCTCCCGGCGTCGCTTCCCTCTGGGCTTGATGTAGTAGCGGCTGCCGGGAGCCAGGGCGCTGCCAAGTGTAACCACATGCCCTGCGTCGTCGAAAACAATGCCGGAGGCCAAAGTCCGTTGCAGCTTGTTCTGTATTCTTAAATCACCCGCCACGTATTGGGCTGAGTTGCGCTGCAGGTCTGTTGGCAAGCCGGAGAGGATCGCAACTTCGCGTTCACTGATCAGGGTAACGACGGAGTCCCTGGCTCGTTTTGCCAGTTCGATCACGCTCTTTACGGCTTCCTGCTCAGCCAGGGCACTGCTGAATATGAAAATGCAAACTGTAATCAGCCACGAGGCCCTGTGGCTGGTGGAACGGGCCTCATCTCTTGACAAAGTCGGCAGCCAGGGAATAGATGAAGCTGGGTTGGACATGGATGTACGGAGCCGGTTTTAGAAATTAACCAGCTTGACTCGGATGGGGCGTCGTTTTCGCTCAGGCTCCTTGATCGCTTTGGGATCACGATCCTCTTCGTCTTTTTTCATCGTGTCGTTTACTGAACGGGCCGATTCAATGGAATAGTAAGTCTCAACAAGATCATGTCGCACGGGCACATCCATTCCCGCCGGAACGCCTGAAAAAGCGTTTCCGATTGGAATCGTACCTGCAGGGACAGGAACAGGAGTTCCGCTGAGCTGCGTCACGTCATAGTTCTGGAGATAGGCCAGGTAAACACCGGCGACGCAAAGTATGGTGGCTGCAGCCAGGGCAGTAGTAAGAGTGAAAGCCCATGATGTCCGATTGTTTTCGAGGGCGCGAGCGGCCCCGTTCCGCATATGCTCGCGATGCATACGGCTGCGGACATTCTTCTGCAACGCTTCAAGGGCCGGGGCGGTAAGGCCCTGGCCGCCGACACCCATCAGAGCATCTCTGGACTCCTTGAATGCCTTCATCTCTGTCTGGCACGGTTCGCAATCCAGCAGATGCAGCCCAATTTCAGTTTCGAGTTCGTGGGGGAGATCCCGGTCAACGTATCGGGGAAGCTGTTTTAAGACTGTCTTGCACTTCATATGTTTTTGCGTTTAAGCCAACGCTCTTTAAAAAGTTTTCTGGCATGATGCAGCCGCCATCTCACAAGGGAGGCAGGTACCTTGACTATTTTGGAAATCTCGCGAGGCGTAAATCCTTCCATATCCCTCATCACAAGAATCACCCGATACTTCTCGGGTAACATTCCCAGTACCTCCTGCACTTGTTGCGCCTGCTCGGAATCCTCAAGGATCTTGTCAGGCGGCGGCTGTAAAGAATCGAATCTGTCAGGATCTTCGAGCGCGACATGCTTGCGCACCTTTCGGCGACGCAAAAGGTCAATCGTCAAATTCATCCCAATCCGGTAAAGCCAGGTGAAGAAGGACAGTCTTTCATCAAACCTGTCCAGCGACGTGAAGGCTCTGACAAATGCCTCCTGACAGATATCCCAGGCTTCAAAGCGGTCACCCAGTACCCGATAGGCCATGCGGTACAGCCGCGGCCCATAGCGGGAAACAAGAACGGCAAACGCATCATCAGCAGATCGCCGATCTCCTTCTCTGCATTTACGCAGCAGGTCGATGTCAGGTATTTCGCTGACAGCCTGGTTAAAGTCGGCCGAATACGGAAACGTTTCTTCGGACATTCTAAGCCTTGGCATTCCAATCCCTCCTCGACCTAATGTTACGGGGGAACTGGCCAAATGTTTGGTGCAAAAAAAATCATACGTTAATCGTTGGGCATCCTGCCTGATTACCGAATGCAAAGCCTAACGCTGTGCCAGAGCTGTTCAATGGTGAAGTCTGGAGAAAGTTTTCAACTGAACAGGCTGTTCAGAGCGCCTGGCGTCACAAGAGCATTTCATTACTGCTCACAATGTAACATTACATGATTACAGTAAGTTGTTAAGCGCCGGGCGTTTAAGCGAAAAACAGCTAACACACTATATTGCAAACGGTTACAGTCTTGAAATCATAAAGTTTTAATCATAAGTTGTTTAAGGAACAGAAGTTGCTCAAACCTATGTTCAGGTTGATTACTGCAACATTTCATAGCAGCAGACAAATGCTCACCTTCTCTGTCATACTCGCGATTGCATTGTCATTGGCCGTCGCGGCCTATGAAGCGGATCGCGTCTGAACCAACGAAAAGTCTTGGGATTCGTGGCGGAAACCCTCCGTGACAGAGTTCTTATATTTTGAGCGGCGGCACACCTGAAAATCTGAATCAGCGATCGAGGAATTTAATCCCGTTCGACTCCATGACAGGCTTCGGCAACCAGAGCCGAACTACCTCAGCGTATCGGCCATCGCCACAAGAATCCCATCCAGCAATCGATGGAGTTCATCCTCGCTGATTGAGAGCGGAGGCATGATGACGAGCGTATTGCGGAGGGGACGAATCAGGATGCCATGATTGCGGGCTGCGACACAGACCTTCATACCCATCTGACGGTCACTGGGAAATTCCTCGCGCGGCTCCCTGCCTTTCACCAGATCGACAGCTCCTATGAAGCCGCACTGCCTGATTTCCGCAACGTTCGGATGGGGTTTGAATTCCTCCTGCAGTCTCCTTCCCAGGAGCGACATCTTTGGCCGCAGATTCTCGAGCACTTTTTCCTCTTCAAACACATCCAGACTGGCCAGTCCTACCGCACATCCGAGCGCGTTTCCGGTGAAAGTGTGTCCGTGAAAAAAGGTGCGGAAATCGGAATACTCGCCGAGAAATGCTGAGAATACTTTGTCATTGGCGACGGTTGCCGCGACCGGCAGATATCCGCCAGTCAGCCCTTTTCCGAGAGCAAGGAGATCCGGTGTGATCCCCTCATGCTCGCAAGCGAACATCTTACCGGTTCGTCCAAAACCGGTCGCGACTTCATCCACGATCATCAGGATGTCATACCGTGTGCAAAGTTCTCTCACCGCCTTCAGGTACCCGGGCGGCGCCATCAACATGCCAGCCGCGCCCTGCACGAGAGGCTCTAAAATCATGGCCGCTATTTCATGACCGTTTTCCCTGAAAATGGCATCCAATCCATCGACACATTTTTTCAGGTGTTCGCCAGGACTGACACCCGCTGGAGGCGTCACGTAGGGAGAAGGAGCGCGCAAAGCTTCAAAAAGCAAAGGACGGAAAATTTTGTGAAACAGTTCGACGCCTCCGACACTGACTGCGCCGAGGGTGTCGCCGTGATAGGCGTTTGGAAGGGCAACGTATTTCGTCTTCGACGGGTGTGGGGGTGAACACTGCTGCCAGTACTGGAAGGCCATCTTGATCGCGACTTCGCACGCGGTCGCTCCACTGTCGGAATAGAAAACGTGTGTCAGGCCCTCTGGCAAGATTTCTACCAGGCGCGCAGCCAGTTTCGCCGCGGGTTCGCTGCCGAGGCCCAGAAGCGTTGAATGGGCGATCTTTGCCGCTTGATCTCGAATGGCCTGATTCAATCGGGGATGTTGATGGCCGTGGACGTTGCACCAGAGGGATGAGACCCCATCGATGTATTCGCGGCCCTCGGTATCTCGAAGCATCACGCCGTGGCCAGACTCAATGACCAGGACATCATTCTGCATCCAATCCTGCATCTGAGTGAACGGATGCCAGACGTATTGCTTATCTAGTTGTGTGGAGTTGGGCATGGCTGGATTGTTGCATCTTGAACTGGTCTGATGCAATCTGGATTCTCTGATCACCTTCGCAAAAGAGTGAGTATGAAGCGCGGAATCATTATCGTCGGTCTTGTATTCCTGGTTTTCAGCCTGATATCTGTCATCAGGCCAAAGCCAATCTCGAATTCTGACGACCCATCTCCATCCGAACGCCCTGCTGAAAATAGCCACCCCAATGTGATTCTTATCTCATTGGATACTTTGAGGCCCGACCATCTTGGGTGTTATGGCTACTCGCGAGAGACAAGCCCCAACCTGGATCGGCTGGCACGCTCCGGTGTTGTCTTCAAGACAGCGCGCTCGCAGGCTCCGTGGACTTTGCCGTCTCACATGTCTCTGTTCACTTCCATGCTTCCATCGCACAATCGTGTGGAAGATCTCAATGAGGTACTTTCTGCCAGCTTGCAGACGCTCCCTGAACTAATGAAAGCGGCCGGCTATGAAACCGCGGCGGTCGTCAACAACGGGCAGATGAAAAAGCACTGGGGTTTTGACCGGGGCTTCAATAGTTGGCAGGAATTCGAGGTCGATACTCCAGAGGGAAATTGCGAGAGCATCACCAGACATGCGATGGACTGGCTCGCCACAAATTCCAATTCCGAATCGCCCTTCTTCCTCTTCCTGCATTACTTCGACGTCCACGAGCCCTATCAGGCGCCAGATAAGTACCGAGAGCGTTTTGGGGTAAAAGTTACCGGCCCGGAGACTCGGCAAATCATGTGGCGATCACGCACTCCTGCTCAGGACATGACGGATCAGGAGAAGCGTGCGGTAATAGACGCCTACGACGCCGAAATTGCCTGGCTTGATGCCGAACTGGGACGCTTGTTTGAAGTGGTTCCGGACAACACGTTAGTGGTTGTGTTTTCGGATCATGGCGAGGCGTTCGATGAACATGGCTGGACTCTTCACGGAGCGACGCTTTACGAGGAAGAGATCCGAACTCTCTTAATAATGAGTGGGAAAAAAATCGAACCCGACGAAATCGAAACGCCCGTGATGTTGATGGATGTCGCCCCTACCATCCTCGAAATGTGCGGCGTCCAAGTGCCTTCCCAGTTTGAAGGGATGTCGCTGAAGCCAATCACACAGGGCCGGACAATGCCGGAGAGAGCGGTGCTTTCCGAGACCAAACGAGTCCTTGAGGGAAAGTTTTCCCGCTCGATCCTTGCGGGTAACCGGAAACTGGTATGGAGCTTTCCAGATCACTACAGTGTATACGAGCTTCCAGATGAAACAGATCGTCCGTCCCAGGAGGATGCCCTCCGGACAATGATGAGCAATTGGAATGCGGAAAACGGATTCGCACTTATCACGGCCACAGGCGAAGGCCGGTTCGAGGCCCGGATCACAGCCCCTCCAGGCAGTCTGCTCTTGTTTCTTCCAATCGATTTTGAAGCTGGCCGGGATCACTTCATGCCATCCGAAAACGGCAGTGGCCTTCACTGGATTGCTTATACAAACGGGAAGCCCAAGTTCATGTACCTCGAGATTGCCGACAGCACGAAGGAAATCGAAATCGACTGTCTGGTGAATGACGAGCGGAAGGTCGAGTCAGTTTTCCTGCCTGCAGGAGAGAATCCTTCGACCGTGCCATTCCGCTGGAATCCGGTTGGCGGCTCAAGCAGTCGTTGGGATAGCAGGACAGTGGCTGAATGGTTTCCCAAGCCGGGTTTTTATGTCCAGAAATTCCTACCGCAGAAACCGGCCGGAGTTAAGCCAAAGGGCGGTCGACTGGATGCAAAAACGATCCAGAAACTGAAGTCTCTTGGGTATCTACAGTAGCTGTCACTACGAACTTGAACTTCGTAGCTGTTCTCAAACGCCAGGAATAAAAATCATTCTTCCATCGCTTTCATCAAGAGCTCCAACACATCCTTTGGCAGGCCCTGCGGACGCCCCTCTCGATTCAGACAGCCGAGTACGGTCGTTCCCTCCGTTAGCAGGTCACCGGCTTCGTTCACGACTTCATATTGAAATGCCACCTTCACTGGCTTTACAGAATTCAACCACGAACGGACAGTGAGCCGTTCATCGAATAGTGCCGGCTTTCTGTAACGGATATTGAGCTCAATCACCGCGAGTAGAAAACCCCGCTCCTCCATCGATTTGTAGCTCGATCCGGCCGCTTCAAGAAAATCGATACGCGCGACCTCAAACCACGCCGCATAAGATGTGTGGTGCGCAATACCCATCTGATCGGTTTCAGAGTAACGAACACGGATTGGCGTGGGATGGATCATCGTAGTGCGTAATGAGTAATGAGTAGTGCGTAATGAGTAATACGTAATACGTAATACGTAATACGTAATGGGAGCCGAAAACGAATCCGTTCTTCCGCTCTTCCCGATTCATTGACTGGATTGTTGACCCTCTCTAACATCGGCTCAACAGGAGTTTGGCGGCAAGATAGAATAGTATCCTCGGCGAACAAGGTTCCGAGCAGAGCTTACTCATTTCGCATTACGTTTTACGTTTTACGTTTCACTCATTACTCATTACTTCCACCATGCGTGTCATCCCAGCTACTCTTGCACTAACGATCTTGTTGCTTTCGCCCGCGGCGGCTGAAGAACCGAAGAACGGCCTGCTCTGGCAGGGCGGAGACCTTGAACTCCAGATTCTTATGGAATACGTGAGCAAGGTACTGGACAAACGATTCGTGTACAACCCGAGTGATATCAAAGGCAAGAAGGTTGCCATGCTGTCCGACAAGCGGATGGAGCCTGAAGCTATGTATGAACTGCTTCAGACCATTCTGCAGATGAACAATTACATCCTTGTGGAATACAAAGATTTCATCAGGGTCGAACCGGCGGCTAATGCGAAAACCATGCAGACCGGCGTTTTCAGTCCAGAGGAGGTAAAGGCATTCAAGGGACAGGACCGGATGATCACCCAGGTCTTCACCCTTGAGCATTCGGAAGTAGCGTCGCTCAGCGCCATGCTTACCCGGCTGATTCAGCCGCAATACGAGCAGATAATCCCCCTGCCGAACAGCAACATGCTGGTCGTTACCGGGTTCGCTCGAAATGTAGAACGGATCGCAGCCGTGGTTGAAGCCGCGGACACTCCCGCACCCAAAGTGTTCTCGGAATATCGAGAACTGAAATACGCGGACGCGGTAGACGTCGCCAAACAATTGGTCGCCATCGCCAAGAATATCCAGGCAGCCAGGCCTAACGCCGGCCTCATTAACAAAAATTTACCACCTCCATCCGTCGCCCCTGTCTCAAAGACTAACGGCCTGATCCTCACCGGCCTGGAAGACGAAGTCCAGGACATGAAGGACTTGCTTGATCGCATCGACCAGCCGGGCATCAAGATGGTCAGCGAATTCATCGAGCTCAATTACGCAATTTCAACAGAAGTGTCGCAGCACCTGCTCCCGATCGTGAAATCCATGACAGAAGAGCGGATGAAGCCGGGGGTCAAAAATGGGCTCGGCCCGGTGCAGTTGTCCGCGGACTCACGCACCAATGGCCTTCTGATCACTGCGGCGCCTGACGAGATAACGGTCTTCAAAAACCTGATCACGAAGCTCGATGTCGATCTACCAGAGCTCGAATCCGTAGTCCGGGTATACCCGGTAAAAAATGCCGAAGCAGAAGACCTGGCCAAGGTGTTACTGCAGATCCTGAAACCAAACGAAGCACAAGGCACATCCAGCTCGCAGACCGCGACAGCGGCTGCAGCGGCCAAACAGGCAGCCATAACCGGAGAGGTGGATCTTGGTGCTCCTACCGATCTCGAGATTGTGGCCCAGGGCGGCGTAATCGTGGTGCGAGCCCCCGGAATCACCCTGGATCGTATTGCAGACTTGATTAAGCAACTCGACATCCGAAGACCGAAGGTGCTCATCGAAGCCGCCATCGTTGAACTGACGGTAACCGATGATTTCAACCTTGGAGTGGAGCTCGCAACTGTGGACAAACCGACCGGGAGGCCCAGGCTGTTCGGAGCGACCAGTGTTGGTCTTTCCAGCCTGGTGGATACGAACAACGACGGCACCATCGACGCCCGCATTCCTCTGCCTGGGAACGGAATTGTTGCCGGTGTGTTCAAGGACTCCTTCGGTAACATCCCTCTCCTGCTCAAAGCGCTTGACGCAAAAGTCGGCGTCCGTGTGCTCGCGGCCCCAATGATAATCGCCGACCACAATGAAGAGGCCACTTTTTCCGCCAAGGATTCGTTTCCTGTTGCCACGTTCACCACGACTCAGTCCACCACCGACGTCACCTCGTTTGGTAACTTTCAGGAAGCAAAGATTGAGCTCAAGATCAAACCCAACATAAACGAAGAAGAGGGCTACCTCCGGCTGGAAATTGATCAACTGGTGGAATCCTTTCAGGGCGACCCCGTTGCTCCAAATCTGCCGCCGCGCAAGGTAAGCCGGCAGGTCAAAGCCACACTCACAGTGCCCAATCGAAAAACTGTTGCCGTAGGAGGTCTCAGCAACAATCGAGTCGAACGGAGCCAGACCGGCGTGCCCATCCTTCAGCACATTCCGTTGTTGGGTGCTGCCTTCAGAGCCAAGGGCAAGAAGAATGTATCCACCCGTCTTTATGTCTTTGTGACCACCACGATTCTCAAAGACGAGTCATTCGAAGACTACCGGAAACTCTCAGAGGAAAAGAAGGACCAAATGGATGAATTCATGAAGGAACAGGAAAAAAGCCGGGGCTGGAAGCTTTGGAAGAAAGACGAGCGCAAGAAATATGACAAAGGCCTGGAAGCCCCGGTAAAGGACTATCTGGACGCCAACCGGGACAAGGAGAAAGAGTAAGGCTCAAGGCTGCCTTTCGGCCACCCGGCCAAACAGGCCGCGTCTGGTTGCGTTTTCATTGCCGAGGATAGCCAGAATTTCTCACAAACAATTCAGGATGAGTCTGGTGGCGACAGGCTGCCACCAGCCTGTCGCCACAAATTCCTTGACGCTGACTATGTGAGAAATGCGGGACAGGAGGGCGAAGATTGAGAAAGCAGAGGATCTAAGATTACGAGTAGGATTTTGAGTAAGATGTCCCTCCTGCCGGTGAGACCCAAATGAGCATTCTGTCGCCTCAGCTTACTCATAACTTTTTACTCATTACGAACCATGGCCGATTTATCTGAAAACATCCTCGAGCAATTTGTAGGTCACGGCGTGATCCAGGCCGAAAAACTGGATTTCTGCCGCAGCCTCGCTGAAGAAACCGGCCGCACTCTCGAACAGACGGTTGTCGAGGAGGGCCTGATCTCCGAGGCAGAGATACTGCAACAGTACGCACAGAAACTCGGGATGGAATTCTTCGAAGACCTCGGAGCGCGTCGGGTCTCGCATCTGTTCCTCAATCATGTACCGCTGCAGTTCGCACGACAAAATGCTCTGGTTGGACTCATGAACGGTGGGGGCCGGCTGGAAGTTGCCACCTCCTCCCCGTTGGAACTGCATCCACTCGACGATCTCAGCCGCATGCTGAATGTCGAATTCGACACGGTTCTCGCCACACGTCCTCAGATCCTCCAGCTCATTAATCAGACGTATCCCCAGGGCGCGGAGAAGGTGGGCCAGATGGTCGAAGAGATTCGGGAGGAGGACATCAGCCGTCTTTCCGCCGAGATCAGCGAAACGGAAGATCTCCTCGATATCGCCAACAAAGCGCCAGTCATCAAGCTGGTGAACACCATCCTCAGCCAGGCCAACCGCAATCGAGCCAGCGACGTCCACATTCAGCCTTACGAGGAAAAAGTCGTGGTTCGTTACCGTATCGATGGTCTCCTCGATGACTACCAGGTCCTCCCCAGAAAAGTGCATGACGCGCTCGTCTCGCGCATAAAAGTCATGGGTCGGATGGATATCGCCGAACGGCGATTCCCACAAGATGGCCGCGCCACCGTCAGAGTGGCGGGACACGAGCTTGACCTTCGCATCTCATCCATTCCGACCTCTCACGGCGAGCGCATCGTCCTGCGTTTCCTGGACAAAAGCTCAGGCCTGTTCCGGCTGGAAGAAATCGGGCTGGATGAGAAACACCTGGAAAAGCTCGGCACCCTGATCCGTTTCAACCACGGGATCATGCTGGTCACCGGCCCGACGGGCAGCGGAAAGACGACCACCCTGTACGCGGCGCTGGACAGGATCAATACCAAGGAAAAGAACATCATCACCATCGAAGACCCCATCGAGTATCAACTCTCCGGGATCAGCCAGATGCAGGTCAATGAAAAAAAGGGATTGACCTTCGCCGAAGGTTTACGCTCTGTGCTTCGCCAGGATCCGGACGTCATGATGGTCGGAGAGATACGCGATCGAGATACCGCGTCCGTTGCCATCCAATGCGCCCTCACCGGCCATCTCGTCTTCAGCACCCTGCATACAAACGATGCTCCCAGCGCGACAACCAGGCTGCTGGACATAGGCGTCGAGCCGTATCTGGTTTCCTCATCAGTAATCGCCGTGATGGCGCAACGGCTGGTCAGGGTCATCTGTCCCCACTGCAAGACCGGGACACTCGTCGACAAGGAAAATCTGGATTCGATCGGTCTGAAAATGGACGAGCTGCCAAACGGCGAAGTCATGGTTGGGGCCGGTTGCGACACCTGCCGCGGCACCGGTTACTTCGGCCGCACCGGGCTCTACGAGCTGCTCATGGTCGATGACGCCGTCCGCGACCAGATCATGCATCGAACCGGCGCGAGCATGATCAAACGCCAGGCCGTAAGCTGCGGCATGCGTACTCTGCGAATGGACGGCGCAGAAAAAGTGAAAAGAGGGCAAACGACCGTGGACGAGGTCCTGCGAGTCACCCAGATGGATGTGTTTTGAAAAGTAATGAGTAAGAGCGGCAACCCGGTCTCCTTGAGTTTGAATCACACCTCTTGAATTCAGTCCCCATGAAGCTCTCTCCTATTACTCATTACTCATTACTCATTACTTCATTACTCATTACTCCATTACTCGCCGAAGATTTCTCCCAGGCAGATTTGATCAACCGGCTGGAGGGATTCGCCCAGCGGCATATTGCTGACTTTCAGAAAGCTCTGCCAAAGGGGTACAGTTATCGTCCCTTTCTCTCGCAGAGGTGGTCAGACGATGAACAGAAAGTACTCGGCATCCTGCTCGCCCTTACGCCGCTCGATCCCGAGGGCCGGCCGGATGGGGAAGAGATTCATTACGACAGCTACCAAATCTCCAGCACCGTTCCGTATGAAAAAGGAGTCAAACACGGTATTGAGAAACGCTATCTCACTGGCCGCAACGCTCCGCGGGAGGGGTTGATCATTACCGCCGAAATTCCATGGGAACATGGCAAAGTCATCGGCACAAAAAAGTTCTTTCATGACAACGGCAAACTTAGGCTGGGGGTCGTTTTAGACGCCGCGGGCCGGGAAGGCGAGAGTCAGGAATTTGATGTAAACGGTCGGCTGGTCAAGTCCACCCATTACCTGGGCGGAGAGCGTCATGGCGTGATGACCGAATTCTGGTCGCTTACCGGAAAGCCGCGTCGGATGGTGGAATACCAGAAGGGCGTCATGCAGGGCGTCGTCAAAGAGTATTACGACAGCGGCATTCTGCAGAGGGAAGTCGAGGTCAAAGACGGTGAATTCCACGGGGTAGAAAGACAGTTCGACGAAGACGGCGAACCTTCAAAGCAGAAATACTGGTGGAAGGACGACGCGGTGTCTGCCCATAAATTCAAGAGCCTGCAATCAGGGAATTGAATCCGTGAGGTTGCCACATCTGATAAGCTCTCCAGAATTCCAGGCCTGAGTTTTAATTCCAAAGGTAATTGCCGGTTATGAAAAGATACATGTTTGTTTCCGCCTCCTTATTCGCTGCTGGATTGTGTGGGGCCAGCCTCTCTGCCGAGGGATTTGAGCCCGATCTTGATTCCGTCCTTGAAACAGAAGACGACACTTTCAAGGACGAAATGGCAGCCCTGGAACGAGGCGACCAAAAGGAATTCGGCGTGGTCACCGAGACGGATGTCAGTTCTCTTGAAGTGGGTGATATCTATAAGAGTAATGGCGCCTTTTTTAAGGTTGTAGTGATAGGCGCCAAAGGCGCGTCAGGCGGCGAATTCAGAGTCCAGCGAATTGCCGGCAAAATTGATCCGAGCAAGAAATGGAGTCGAGTGTCAGGTCTCGGGCCTGCCACCATAATGAGTCGGCAGTCATTGCTGGGCTGGTTCTTCAACGGCGGGCCGATCATGTACCCACTCGCGTTTCTGCTTCTGATAATGCTTATCATTGCCGTCAACAGCCTGTGGGTTTATCGCCGGAAGAAGCAGTGCCCCAGACAATTTGTCGAGGAGGCCCGGGCCGCAGTGCTCGCCGGAGATTTGGATAAATTTGCCGGACTCGCCCTTAATGAAAAAGGTTTGTTTCCAAACATCTGCAGGGCGATGGTTAATAATTTCAAGACCTCGACCATGGACGACATTCGCGCCAGGACAGAAAGTGAGGCAATGCGCCAGATCAGTCTGTTGCGTACCCCGATTAAAGGCCTGAATTTCATCGCCGCAGTAGCCCCCTTGCTGGGATTGCTCGGGACAGTGGTCGGGATGATCGTCTGCTTTGACAGCCTTTCAGATGACGCGGCCAGCGCAGCGAAATCCCAGGCCATGGCCGACGGTATCAAGATCGCCCTTCTGACCACTGCGGCCGGCCTTACTGTGGCCGTACCGTCTTTGTTCACCTTCTTCGTTTTCAATCAAAAGCTCACTCTGCTAATCGCTGATTGCGAAGGCCTGGCGGCCGAGTTCGTTCAGGAACTCGCCCATCTGAAGACGCGAACCGCGGAGGCCGAGGCCAGGAAGGCAGCAGCAGGGAGGCCAGGCGGATGAAGTTCCAAGGCGTCGAAGACGATGAAGAAATGCGGGTCAATCTCGACCCAATGATCGACTGCGTATTCCTGTTGATTATTTTCTTCCTCGTGACTACCTCATTCATCAAGCTAGAGCAGGATCTCTCCATAAATCTGCCAGTGCAGAGCCGCAAGCTGAAAGTTAAGAAACCACCGGCGAGACCCGTTGTCGTAAACGTCCGCTACCTTCCCGGCGACAAAGCTTACTATCATGTGGACAACGAACAGATGTCCTTGCCAGCCCTTACAGTAAACTTGAGCCGAGCTAAAATTCGTAACAATGATCAGGCCGTGATCATACGGGGAGACCGCCGTGTGAAGTGGGAGCAGATCGCCGCAGTGATGAGCTGTTGCGCCCAAGCCGGCGTTTCGAAAGTCTCAGCCACTGTTGAAATTGCCGATGGGCAGTAGGTTCGTTCCTCTATTTCAGCAACTATCAAAGTCCGATTCTCTCTTACTTTTAATCTTGCTTTTAGTCTTCACTTTCTTCTCCTTTCTTGTGGCAAGCGAAGCCAACGGGGTGAAACGAAAATTCCCGCAAAGCGTGACTTTGAAGAAAAAAGAAAACCGAAGAAATCAAAGATCAAAAGTAAGAGTCTGACCCGCTATGCCCTACTTGATCGACGAACAAAACAAGAAAATCTACAAGTGGAGCGGAGCCGAAGCGTTCTTAGGCCGCACACCGGATAATGCGATCCAGGTAAAGCATACCGCCGTCAGCAGGCATCATTGCGTCGTGACTCTGGTGGATGGCGAATACTTCATTGAAGACCTTGGCAGCAGGAACGGCACCGGGATGAACGGCGGCAAGCTCCCGGTGGCCGAACCCATGTTGCTTGAACCGGGGGACGTCATTCAATTTGGCCCACTCAAGCTGCGGTTCGACCTGAAAATCCCCAAGAAGGAAAAACCAGCCGCGCCGAGTCCAGAAGCAGAGTCAATTCCTCAGGTCGCTGCCAAACCCATAAAACCTCCGGAAGAGGTCCGTGAATCTCCAAGAGTAGCACCCAAGGAATCAGAAACGGTTTCCTCAGCACCGCCAGGTCCGAATTCTGCCCGGGACCAACCAGGGGGCGAAGCAACTGCAGAGACTGCGGAGCCCCTCACGGAAAAGACCCGAAGCATTCGTCAATACCGGAAACCTAAGCCAGTCATCCCCGAAAAAGATGGATTGCCAGAGGATGAACCCCAGACTGAAGTTACTCGCATCGTTGAGTCGACGGCCTCAACTGCTCCATCCGTCACGACTCCTGTCCAGGTAGAGAGCACCGCAGACGAAACATCAAAGGAAGCTGAAGCGCATTCCGAGAGTGTTTCACCTCCACCACATCCGGACATCGGCGTCCCGCTGTCCCAAGAACAGCCTTCTGACTCCAGTTCCGCCGCGCCACCAGCGGCCCCAAAAGATCAGTCCGAGTTAGTGGACGATCCGGTTGTCGCTGAGTCACAAGTATCGGAAGAGGACGAATCGGGAATCGAGGATGAAGAAGCTGAACTTGAAGATAAAGCCCAGGACGTCGTGGTCTCCACGCTCAGCTGGGAGTCTCCGTCAGAATCGAGGCCGCTTGCCGAATCGGCTTCTCCTCCCGAGGAGAACACCGCGGCATCACCTCTACCCGATGTAACACCGATTCCAACTCCCGCCGAGGACTTGCTTTCTTCCCCATTCGGTCTCGAGCCCGCTGGCCAGGCCGTTATGGCACGTGGCTGGATCGAGCCGGCCGAGATGGAGATCATTAATTGGCGGGCTGTGGTTTACGGGCTCTTGATTTTTGTGCTCATCGGTGTGGGCGCATTCTTTTATCGGATGACTGCAATCACCAGCACAAAAAAGAAAATGGAAGAGTTCGAATTCACGATCGCTGAGCCGGCGGTCGAAAAGTTCGAGCTCAACGATCCTCAGCGAGACATCATTCAGGAGCAGATCCAGGAAATGCCACAAGAGCTGGAACTCCAGGAAACGCCCGACATACAGGTAACAGTCCAACCCACGGAAGTGGAAGTCACCCAAGAGGTCATCCAGACAGACAACATTGAAATCGACACGCCCGAGATTGATATTTCCTCGACAGAGATTGATATCGATGCGCCGGAAGAAATCACTGAGATATCTGAAACCACCTCTTTTGCGCTGACACCCATCGCCGCTGATGCGTCGACGCCCGCAGACATCTTCAAGTATGAAAAGCCAACACCGCGCAACAAACCGAAGCTCTTTACCATCAACCGTGCGCCGAGACCAAGCCGCACGCTCAAGACTCTTCCCAAAGCCTTCGGGGTTCAGGACGTGCCTGCCATCGGCAAGCTCGGACCGGCAAATGTAAATCTGTTCGGCACCGGAGAATTCTTCCGTGCAATGACCCGCTTTGGTGGCGTAGAAGCACGCTCGGCTGTTGACGCCTCACTCCACTGGCTGGCCATGCATCAAGAACCTGACGGGCATTGGGATCCCAGTAAGAACGATGGCGGCGCCGGCGTTGAAAGCGGAGTCTCCGGCCTGGCACTGCTGGCACTCATGGGCGGCGGTCACACCACGCGCCGCGGCGAGTATCGCCGAAATGTTCTCAAAGGCATCGAGTGGCTGTTACAGCAGCAGAACAAAAAGAATGGTGCCATCGACACGAATATCTACTCCCATTCCATTACCACCATTGCCCTCTGTGAAGCATATGGCCGGGCCAGGGACGAACGTATCGGCATTGCCGCCCGCAAGGCCGTCGAATACCTGGAGAAGGGTGTCAATCCGGACGGCGGCTGGCGCTATTCAGCCAACAGTGGCGACAGTGATATGTCTGTCAGTGGCTGGGCAATGCAGGCACTGAAAACGGCCAAGCTCGCGCAAATCAAATTCGATCACAGCGTCTATTCGCGCGGCGTCTCGTATGTAGATAGCCTGACCGACATGGGCGCAGGCCAGGATTCTAATGGTTCGGTCGGGTACACCTTTACTCCCACCCAACGCTACAACGGCAATCCCTCCATGACCGCGGCCGGAATGGTCGTACGCCAGTTCAGCGGAGTCGGCGTGAAGTCGCATCTGCTTGTCAAGGGTGCCGATCAGACAAAATCGCAAGCTCCTTCCTGGCAGCGCAAAGATTTTTATCACTGGTATTACGCCACCTACTCCATGCACAACATGGGCGGAGAATATCGCATCTGGTGGAATCGCCGTATCCGTGATGCCCTTCTTGACAATCAGTCTCGTGAGGGCGACCACGCCGGCAGTTGGGATCCCAAGGGCGACCGTCACGGGGAAAAGGCAAGTCGCGTTTACACAACCGCCCTCGGGGCGCTCTGCCTGGAGGTCTATTACCGGTACTCCGAAGCGCTCAACAGCTTTGGATCGGCCCCGGACCTCGACGATCTCTTCTTGCAGTGAGACTGCACCAGAAGCGCCGAGTATTATGCCCGGCGAGGCGATTACGCACTACCGCTCTCGGCATACCCCCAACGCCCAACACGCCCGGCCGTTCGTGTAACCAGTTCTCCCCCAATCCGTCTGAATGAAATGGCCATCGCTGGCCGGATCTGGTATTCGTAGCACCTGCGAAAGAACCCAACGATTCCCCACTCCAAATATCGAGGCTGATATGAACCGCAAGACGCTTATTGCGCAATGTGCGGCGACCGTCCTTTTCCTCCTTCCTTCTCTCCAAATTCAGGCGAATGACATCGGCTTCATCGAGAAGTTCGCGCTCGCCCGCGACCGCTCCGAGCCGCTCAAACAGCTCATTCCTGGCACCGAGGATTACTACTACTACCACTGCCTGCACCTGCAGCATCAGAGCAAGTTTGATGAGGTGGAAGCGCTGCTTGCCCAATGGATCAAACGGTATCAATACACTGGACGCGTGGAGGAGATTCGCAACCGGCAGGCGTTGCTCCAATACGACAAGGATTCAACGAAGACTCTCGATTTCATCAAACAGCGGCTTGGACTGCGATTCGACCAGCAGAAACGGGTGATGCAGGGACAGGCTGCAAAGATGCCTTCGGTGTTTGATCAGAATCTCATCAGCCGGGCACGACTCACCAAGGACGCCTTCCGGCGGCATCAAAATAATCTTGCCGGATTCGAAGAAAGCGCGCTCGACTTTCTGGTCACGGCAGACCTCAACGCAGATATAAGACGAGACCTGTTGCGAAGGCTGAGGCGGCCGGACTATGACAACCTGGTCGCACTTGTCGATGCCGATCTCAAATACCAGCACAGTCGCGGATTTGGTTCGCATGGTATTCATGTCAACATGCTTTTGGAGCAACTGGAAGAGCTGGGCCGCCTGAATCCGGCTCTGATGAACAACGCCAACTACATCAACGCTGTCATGACCAAGCTCCAGCCTGGTCCTGACGAGGACTGGACCCACGATGAAGAGACCAGAGGTGCGTACCTCCTGCGGCTTTGGAATTTCGTCGGTAAGTTGCCGCCCTCACAGAATTCGCTTAAGGCCAACATCCTCTACCAGCGCCTGGTGTTCGATGAATCGCTCGGCAATTACGACAAGCAGCGTTTCGTCGAATACCTCAAGCTGCCAAGGCCGGTGCACTATATCCGGCCCGAATATCTCAATCTCGAGGAGAACCGACGCGATCGCGTCAACCTTCATGCGAATTACCAGTCCATAACCTGGCTGCCTCCCATCAGCGATGACGAGCAGCTTGTCGGGCGTTATCTGGACCGCTTTCTGGTCCAAGCACCCGACACCAAGGAATTCGAGATCTACTTCAGAGAGGACTACCTCAAGGAGGCATTTGCCACCACGAAGATCCTCAACGGTATCGGCGATATGGAACAGTGGTATTCCATGCTCCCGCCGGCTCGTTACCAGGCTTTGAAGGAACGAGTGGATATCGAATTCCCGCCCACCAACAAGAATCTTTTCCGCGCCGACGAAAAGGTCTCACTCGCGCTCTATATCAAGAATGTGAGTTCCCTCATTGTCAAAGTCTACGAGCTCAACCCATACAATTATTACCGGGATCAGGGCCAGGAAATTGGCACGGACATCGACCTCGACGGACTGGTCGCAAACGAAGAGAAGGTTCACAAATACGATGAGATTGAGCTGCGTCGCGTGGCCCGAAACTTCGAATTTCCATCCTTGAAGAATCGCGGCTTATTCGTGGTCGAGTTCATTGGAAACGGTAAGAGTTCGCGTGCCGTTATCCGTAAGGGCCGCCTGAACTACATTGAGACGACCACCAGCGCGGGCCACAGTTTCAAGGTGCTTGATGACGACAACAAGGTACTCAAGGAGGCTAGCATCTGGCTTTCCGGTCACGATTACTGGGCCGATGAAGACGGTGCCATCAATGTTCCCTTCACCAATAGCCCCGGGCGGCAGGCCATCATTCTCAGCGCGGGCGGCCCCAAGGCAAAGGCGGCCGAACGGTTTTCCATCCTGGACTCGTTCAACCACCAGGCCGAGCAATACGTGCTCGTGGCAGGCATCCACGTGGATCGAGAGTCGCTCGTGAAACGCAAAAACACCAAGGTCATCGTCCGCCCCGCGCTTTACGCCAACGGCCGGCCTGTTTCGCTCTCTATCCTCGAGGAGGTGACGCTCGAGATCGAATCCGTGGATCGGCAAAACGTCAGTACAAAGAAGGACATTCATGACTTCAAACTTTTTGAAGATCGCGAGTCGATCTATGAATTCCAGGTACCGGACGAACTCACACAGCTCTCCTTCACGTTGAAAGCGAAGGTAAAAAACCTCAGTGGCAATCGGAAAGATGACAAGGCTGTCCGCGCCCTCTACACCCTCAACCAGATCGATTCGACGGACAAAGTCGAAGACCTCCATTTCACACTCGTTGACGGCAACTACCACGTGCGAGTGCTCGGTAAATCTGGCGAGCCCCGGGCAGATCAGCCGGTCTACCTGACTTTCAAGCCCAAACATTTCACAAACCCGGTGAATACGGTTCTGCAGACCGATGTCAGTGGCTCGGTTTTCCTTGGGCCGCTCCCGGACATTCACTATGTGCAGGCCCGCGGCGGACAGGGCACCATCAAGACCTGCTACCCACTGACGGCCACGAGGACGTATCCGTCCACCATTCACTCAAAAGCTGAGACGCCGATTTCTGTGCCGTTCATGGGAAGCGCGGACGCAAAAATTGCGGATGAATTCTCGCTGTTACAAAAGCGTGGCAACACTTACCACAGCCGATGGTTTTCCAAGCTCGGGCTCAAGGACGGCTTCCTCCAGATCGGCGGTCTGCCGCCTGGTGATTACGAGCTATACATCAAGGAGCCGAACCTGAGCATCGGCCTCCGCGTGGCCGCGGGAATTGAAGAAAACGACTGGCTTCTATCCCAGGTGCGCGCTCTTGAAGTGAATGACCGCAAGCCGCTCCAGATCACCGGCATCGAAGCCCGCGACGATCTGATTCGGGTGAGCTTGACAAATGCATCCAAATTTACCCGCGTGCATGTAAGCGCTACCCGCTTCGTACCTGAATTCGGCGCCTACCAGTCGTTCGCCAGCGTCAGCGCCCCTGAGGCCCGTTATGGCAGCATCATGCGAGCGCCTTCCCAGTATGTATCGGGCCGCAAAATCGGGGATGAGTTTCGCTATATCATCGAACGAAAATATGCGAAGAAATTCCCCGGCAACATGTTGCCAAGACCCGAGATTCTCTTGAATCCGTGGAGCGTACGGACGACAGATACAGGCGAACAACTGGCACAGCAGGGCGAGCAATGGAAGCGCGAGCCAGAACAACAGATGCGACAACTTCTCCTCCAGAACGGGAAGGGTGAAGGCCGGGGCAATGGCGTGGGCGACAGCACCACCAGTTTCACCAACCTTGATTTCGTCGGCGAGCCGGCGCTCTTCTTAACCAACCTCAGGCCGGAGAAGGGAATCGTCAGCATTGATCGCAAGGAGCTTGGCGATCGGCAGCATCTGCGCATCTATGCAGTTGATCCGGAGAACACTGTATTCCGCGAACTCGCCTTGAAACAGGATGCACCGAAATTCGCGGACCTTCGCCTTTCCCGTGGCTTCGATCCGAAGAAACCTTTTACCGAACAGAAGAAAGTCTCCACCCTGAAAACCGGAGAGAAATTCGTCCTCAAGGATATCACGACCTCCAAGTTCGAGATCTATGACAGCCTGCCAAAGGTGTATTCACTCCTCAGCACGCTGAGCGGCAACAGCACGCTGCGGGAGTTCCTGTTCATCAACAACTGGCCGCATCTCAAGCCTGAGGAAAAACAGGAAAATTATTCCAAATACGCATGTCATGAGCTCAACTTCTTCATCTACAAGAGAGATCCTGATTTTTTCAAGAAGGTCATTCAGCCGTTCCTGAAAAACAAGAAGGACAAGACATTCCTCGACCGCTGGCTGGTCGGAGAAAATCTCGACGCATACCTTGACGCATGGAAATTCTCCCAACTCAACATGGTCGAGCGTATCCTGCTGGGACAGACCCTTCGCAAACGTCAGGCATCTCTGGCACGTCACGTCAAAGAGAATTTCGATATGACACCACCGGATGTAGAGCGTTTTAATCAGCTCTTTGAGACCGCCATCAAGGGCAGCGCCTTTGAAACCGGTGACAAGTATGGATTTGTCTCGGCGAGCAGAGAGATGTTACTGAAAGCAGCCTTACCGGGAGCAGCGCTCCCCCCAATGGATGCCCCCGCGCTGGCTATCGCGAGGGATGGCGCCGATAAGAACGAAAACCTCCGGGCGGCGAATGCGCAACTCGCTGACAGGAAAGAAATGGCTGCCGCGCCCGCGGCCAAGAAGGCAAAAGACAGCCTCGCACTGAGAGAGAGGGCCCAAAAGGCTGACGCAGAAGGCGAAGGCGATGCCGACGCAGCCTTCTACAGGTCGGAAGAAAAGGGTCGCAGCCAGGCTCGCCAGTTTTATCGCAAACTCGAGAAGACCAGCGAGTGGGCAGAGAACAATTACTACAAACTCACCATCCACCAGCAGACCGCCGACCTCGTCAAGGTGAACGGATTCTGGAACGACTACGCTGCCTTCAAGGGTGAGGGTGAATTCCTCTCAACGCAGTTCCCGCAGGTGACCAGCAACTTCACTGAGATGATGTTTGCGCTGTCCGTGCTCGATCTGCCGTTCGAGAGCAAGGAACACAAGGTCACGTTCGATGGCCCGGAGATGAATCTGATCGGTGGAAACCCCTCCGTTGTCTTCCACAAAGAGATTCTCGAAGCGAAAGAGGCCGAAGAAAAGACGCCGATTCTTGTCAGCCAGAATTTCTTTGAGAATAGCGACCGTTACCGCCACGTGAATAACGAACGTCTCGATAAATACGTGACTGAAGAGTTTCTCATCCACACGGTCTACGGCTGCCAGATTGTCATCACCAACCCGACCTCTTCACGGCAGAAGCTCGACATCCTTCTGCAAATCCCGCACGGCTCCGTGCCGGTGATGAACGGCTTTTACACCCGGAGTTTTCACTGGGAGTTGCAGCCGTATTCCACGCGCACTTTTGATTACCACTTCTACTTCCCCGCTCCCGGCGATTATCTGCTCTTCCCCGTGCATGTGGCCAAGAACGAGGCCCTCATTGCCCGTGGCCAGGATCGCACGATGAAGGTGGTACGAGAGCCGACGAAGCAGGACACCGCGTCGTGGGAGTTCATTTCCCAGAACAGCTCGAATGACGAGGTCATTAAGTACCTGAGCGAAAACAATCTGAACCGGATCAATCTCGACGACATCGCCTTCCGCATGCGCGACAAAGCATTCTTTACCCAGACGATTGATCTGCTCAAGGATCGCCTCGCCTACAACAACACGCTCTGGTCTTTCGGCGTCTCGCACAATGACGTCAACACGATCCGGGAATATCTGAAGTACAACAACCAGTTCGTGCAGCAGACCGGAGGCACCATCGATTGCGAACTGGTAACCTTTGATCCGGTCGAGCGCAAGACCTACGAGCACCTCGAATACAAACCTCTCGTCAATGCACGGGCGCACCAGCTCGGGGGCGAGCGGAAGATCCTGAACAGCAGCTTTTTCCAGCAGTATCAGCGTCTTATGAAAACCCTGACTTACAGCCCGAAACAGGACGACAACGACCTGCTCGCGGTCAGCTACTACCTGCTCCTGCAGGACAGAGTCGAAGAAGCCACTGAAACGTTTGCACGCGTCAATCGTGTAGAGGTGGAAGAGGACCTGCAGTACGACTACCTCCAGGCATACCTCGCAATGCATCAGGGCAAGCTGGATGACGCGGCTGCAATCTCCCGCAAATACGCCAGCCACCCGGTCGATCGGTGGCGTAACCGTTTCGCAGAAATCAAAGACCACACCGACGAAATCAAGGGCGAAGGCCCAAAGATTCGCGACGACGAAGATCGCTCGCAGCAGCAGACCAAACTCGCCGCCACCGAGCCGGGCTTTGACTTCACCGTCGAGGCTCGCAAGGTGAACCTGAACTACCAGAACGTCAAAGACTGCCTGGTGAATTTCTACCGCATGGACGTCGAACTCCTTTTTTCAAAGAACCCATTCGTCCAGCAGCACGCCGGGCATTTCGCCTACATCCGGCCGAATGCGACCCAGACGTTTAAGCTTCCCGAAGGTAAAACGATGCTGTCGTTCGACCTGCCTAAGGAATTTCACAATCAGAATGTCATGGTCGAGGTCCAGGCTGGAGGCATTCGCAAGTCCCTGCCCTATTTCTCAAACTCGATCGCGCTTCAGATCATCGAAAACTACGGCCACCTGAAAATCGCCCACCAGGAGACAGGTAAACCACTCAAGGGTGTGTACGTCAAAGTCTACGCCCAACTCAACGACGGCGAGCATCGTTTCTACAAAGACGGGTACACTGACCTCCGCGGGCGTTTCGATTTCACTTCGCTGAATACCAATCTCATCGACCAGGTAAGCCGATTCTCGATGCTGGTCTTAAGCGATGACGACGGCGCCATCGTGAGAGAGGCTGATAAGCCAAAGATGTAAGAATTCGATAGTCCCTTCCGCGCACGATGACCGTGGCTTCCCCGCGTAGCCACGAGCCGCCAGATTCATTCGCAAAAGGTCTACACAAGCCGATTCCCGGCCTGAAAGGCCAAGACACAGTAGCCCAGGGCGTGGCCCTGCTCTTTGCCAACATTTTCTTCAACCCCGAAGGCGGTTGATTCTTATAGTCAAGGGTTGGGAGGCTTTGCGACCAACCCTGGTATTCGAACCGTATGTATATCAACGTCGAAGGTGTTGTTTCCATTCCTGAATGGTGGCCATTCATCATTTTATAAAAACAACCCCGTTGGGGTTGGAACCGTGTTGTACTTGGGTCCCGGGGTTGCTCGAAGACTCGCGAACCCTGGGCTGGAAGAAAGAACACCTTTGGCGTTCAAGAATTGAAAGTGTGGGCAAAGAGCAGTGCGTTGCCCTGGGCGGAAGTGTTGAGCCCCTTCGAGGCAAAGGTGCAAGCTTCTTGACCCCGCAACTTAACTCCGTCCTACGAGTAAACCGTCACCTCTACCTTGTTGGAAAATTACAGTCTGACTTCTTGAACATGCCTCTAGCGTGCAGGCCTTGCTTCAAGGACCCGGTAGTCCCTCGCGCGCACAATGACCGTACTGGTGCTGTTTTCCGTCCGCAGCTTGAGGCCGGCCAACTCGCGGTCTTCCTGGGTGGTGCCTTCCAACTCATTGAGGAGGGTTTCTTCGGTTACCTCTTCTTTCTGTTCGAGTGAGCCAACACCTTCCTGGGGGTTCGATACCTGGGCGATGTCCTCTTTACTGGCGACGCTCGATGCAGGCGGCTTGAGTCCGGGATCGAGGTCGCGCCAGGCGATCTCGGTTTTGCCTGGGAAAAGTGTTTCCGGCTTGATGTTGAGAGTCACCTCATGAACTTTGTGGTCGTGGTTGGAAATGAAGATGAAGGCGCGATCCGGAAGTGAATAAACCGCAGCGGTAACCTTGGAACCTTCAGGGGACTTGAGTTCGAGCAGGCTCGACACCTTCCACCACGGAGTGACTTTGATCTCAGGACTGAAAAATCCGGTGGGCATGAGCTTCTGGACGAGGCTGTTGGCCAGACCCTGGCCGAGGCCGGCATCGCTGGTCACAAAGGCAGCGGTCTGCGCTCGTGCATGAGGATAGGTGGCTTCCGCCACGCGGGGAAGAGGGACGGTGTTGAGGGAGTCAAGGATGCTTTTGAATTCCATACCTATCCCCCACTTGGGCGAGCCGCCGAGGATTCGCAAGGCCGTGGGACTCCAGCAGTCCATGACGTCGCGCTTCCCCCAGGGTGTGATGCCGCTGAAGATTTCGCCGTTGAGCAGATATTTGGCGAAACTGAACATGGGTAGTTCATAACAGTAGGTCATGTGCAGCCAGATTTTGGGCTCCATCCCTTTCGCTTGAAAGAGACGCCACAGTCGCAGCAACGCTCGCCGCTGCCCCATCACTGTGAAGCCCTGCCGTCGCCCGCTCTCGCTACCCGAAAATTCGTAAGCCGTCGAAGCCAGAGAAAGTGTTCGGCCGACGGAGACATCGTCGATGTAGATGCCGTCGATGAGGCCGCGTTGAAGGTATTCATTGATTGCCCAGACAAAGTAATCCTCATATTCAGGAGTCCAGGCGATACGGCCTGCTCCGGCCCAGAGGTCATGCCTCCAGTCCTGGAAGTTGGGGCCGAGGCCAGGCCAGGAAGCATCGGTGTAGAGGATGGTTTGGCCGCCCTTCGCGCGGCACTGATTGGACATCTCAGCGGCATATTCCCAACTGCGCGGTTCCAGGAGAAAGCTGTCGTTTGGCAGCGGGTCACGAGGATCGGTCTTCATGTCGAATCCGCCGAAAGTGTCGACGGTCGCAAAGTTGACGCCGCCAACATTGAGGTCACGACGCCAGCCATCAGGCTCAGGTTTGGCTGGTGTGGGCAGCAGGATGAAATGAAACCGCCTTCCGGTTCCATCGACTGTCACCCGTTTGGATATGATGTTCATTCGGTAGATCGTCGACCTCGCGTCACTCATTACTTCCTGGGCCGGGAGCTTGTCGTCGACCGTCCAGCCGGAGTCGTTCTCGCCGCAGAAGTTAAGGCCCATATCGTCGTTGCCGATCCAGACCTGCGGGAGGTAGTTGCCACCCCGCAGTGCACGTTCGAATGCGGGGTAAGGTTGGGTAGCGCTGTTCCAATTCCAATTTCCGGTTGGAATCTCATTGTAGATGACACCCGCACGGAAATTACCACCTCCGCCATTAGCAATAAACTGAGTGGCCGCATCCTTCCTGATGGGAACATCCACCGTCAGTTTCTTTATCTCGGCCTTGCCGTTCTCAGCCCGGAGTTCGATGGTGGTGTAGATGAGGCCGTCAAACTCCATCCAGGCAGAGAGATTGGCTTTAAGACCAGCGCCGGTCATGGCGGTCTGCCAGGCGACACGGTCTTCTGTCTTTTCGGTGAAGTTGAGGCCGGAGATACCGGGCTGGCCTGTGCTTTCTTCCATCTGCCACGACATCGTTACCGGCCCCGCCAGAACTTCGCGACCGAGTGTTTTGATTTGCTGCGGCAGCCCGTTTTCTCCAAGCGTGATCACGCGCCCCGAAACTCGCAGTTCCGTTCCGTTCACCGCAATGGGCAACCACGGCCTGGGTACCGTTCGCTCCTTGCCGAGCGTGTTTCCAATCCACGCCGGACGCTCACGTTTCCATGTCTCCTCCTTCTCCTTGAGCACGTCACCGGCTTTGCCGTACGAACGCACCTTTACCTGATAAGAACCGAAGTCCAGCGGCTGGGTGACGGTGACCGTCGCCGAACCGGTCTCGTCGAGCGTCAGCCCTTTTTCCAAGTGAAGAGGCTGGCCGTCCGGTTTGTAAATTTCAAGATCGGCCGTAGAGGGTTTGACACCCTTGACCGCAAGGCAGGCGAGCTTCACGACCAGCCGTTCCTTCATGCTCCACGAGTGCGCGAAATAATCGAAGGTGAGACCAAAAGCGGGCAGCGGTTGCATCGACACACGATCCTGGGGTAGCCAGCGCGCGTAGGCGTTCCAGGCTTCGTCCGCATCCATTGGCCAGGAATAAACGCTGAACTCATCTATTAGGGTGGCCGACGGCACGAACTTGAGTCGATAAGAACCATCCTCATTTCCGCCGGTGCGTTCGAGCCATAGTTTATGCGCGTCGCGGGAATGAGGATGTCCTCTCGTAACGAGCCCTGCCTGCCAGAGTTTTTGCTTCCGGCCGTTGACGTAAACGGTAGAGCCGCCCTGGTTGATGGAGAAGAGCACGTGCGTCCACGTGCCCGGATGAATTTTGTCCCACTGCACCTTGCCCACCTGCCCGGAGCGCCCTTGGAAGACTTCAATGTTCTTGGTGGCAGAATTGTATAAAGCCTTTTCAGCAATGAGGGTCATCAGCCACTGATACTTGACGTCCGTGCCGTGATATTCGCCCTGGTAGAAGTTGTGCCAGTCCTTGGGGCGCAGCCAGAACTCCATCGTCCCAGTCTCTGGCACGGTGCTGTATCCGCGCATCGCGAAATTTGTCTTATCGATGTGGCTCAGGTCGAGGGCCTGCCCCTTCAGGCCGGGAACGAAATGGCTCTTGTCGGCCGAGTCGATGCCCTCCAGGCCAAAGCCAGCAAAGGCTTCGGGCTTGAGACTGCCGTCGAACCCGAAGTGGGTGACGACCCTGCCCGACTTGAAAAACTCGCCGCCCAGAGGGAGCGGAGATTCGTTCCTGGCCGCCTCCTGCCAGCCGAGATCCCACGAATAAAAGTAGCGCGCCCGCCTGCGTAGCCGCACCTCGTCGACCGTCCCGCGAAAGCCAGAGGCGCCGATGCATTCGCCAACGGCAATGCTCGATCCCACCGTCTTGCCGAAACATCGTCTCCGTGCGATCACCGGGTCGTCACTTTCCCCGTTGAGCCACTCCGGGCGGTCAGCTTTGAACGAAAGTCCATTCACATCCAGCCGGAGACTCGTCCAGACCATCTGAAGATCAAGATTGACGCCTGCCAATGCGCCAGTGCTCGTAAGAGTCAGCGCAAGATGAAACCAGTGGCCAGGAAGACAGACCGCTGAATGCAGGAACTTCTTCTCCCCACGCCAGACGACAGTGATACGTCCCCCCGAGTCCCACGTCAGGCCAAGCGCATCATTGCCGTCCGCCGTTGGGATGGAAAGGATACGTTCAGGTTTGCCCGGCGCCGGGTCGCCGTCAGGGCGAACCCAAAGGTCGACCGTGAGCCCCTTGTCGCCGAGCAGGATGCCCTTCAAGTTCAGATCTTCCGCTCTCGCCCGCCCCGCTCCATCCATCACCAGCCCGCCGCCAAATCGCCCGGACTTGCCAATCTGCGTTCCGCCCTTCAGCCGGGGCACAAGTGCATCACGGGCCCCAGGAAGTTGCGCGACATCCATTTCGTCCTTCGATTCGTCCGCGACTTCTTCTTCAAAGAGGTCCTCCTCAAGCGCATCTTCCTCCAGAGATTCCTCTTCACCCTTTGACCGAAACTTCCAGAGGACGACCGTATCGAGGCCCGGCTTCTTCGTCTCGATCCATGGCCGGTCATGGGGCGGAATCGTCGCCTGCCCCCCCGGCGAATCGAAAGCCCGTCCGCCTGATGCCGACAGCAACAGCAGGAGAATGGAAAGCTGAAGGAAGGAGTTGTGTTTAATCATCACAAGAGATAGCGCCGAATACTGTTGGTAAGAGAAACATGCTCTGCTGATTTGAGCTACAGCTTATCCGGTGAGACCAGCGAAGTAACCGGAGATTCCGCCAGTGTCGCTGCACTGGAGCTGATGCGCCCGCTGGCGCGCCCCGCTCCGCGCGGTCTACCCACCTGGGCCCCGACAAACTCCTCCCTCAAAGGAGCCCATTTTACCGGGCGCAGTCCCGGAAAATTCTAGAGTCTCACTTTGTAACCTCTCCGCGTGACGCGGAGAACTTTCTTGGGAGCGGAAGCGTCTCGCTTCCGTGCGGAGGCGAGACGCCTCCGTTCCCAGGTTTGGTTGCGGCCAAAGGCCGCGTTAGGAGGCATAAGGCAGATCGTAGCGCGGGGGACGTGCCAAGGTAATTCAACCGGCGAGATTCTGTGAAAGGCCCTGGAATTCAAGTCAGTGTTCTCAGCGACCACCTTGCTGGATAGCTTGGGACCTCCCTGGCAGCAACTCGATCTCGAGCGACAAAGCGACTATTAAGTGAGCTCGCGTGATCCGGACCTGTTCCTGCGCTTGAATCCGCGGCAGGTCGCCATTGACGAGTCGCAGGTTCTTCCCTCCCTGTTCCCCGGATTCATCAGTATTGGATCCAGGGCGGGTATCCCGAACCTTGGCTGAAAACCAGTGCACAGTTCCGCAAAACGTGCCGAGAGAACTATGTCCGGACCTATCTGCAGCGGGACGTCGCACGGTTGTTCCCGGGACTTGACCACGCCCCCTTTCGCCAGTTTCTACATATGCTGGGCGGCCTTTCCGGAACGATTCTCAACTACTTTGACATCGTCCGCGGCCTTGCCGTCTCGCAACCGACCGCGCGCGACTACGCGGAGATCGCCCATGGCACCTTTGTCTGGCGCAGGCTCCCGGCTTACGTCTGGAGTCCGCTCAAGCTCCCCAAAGCGATACCGCCAGGCTTCTGCACTTCCTGCGTATCCCCGACATCAACGCACTCCTGGGTCATCCGGCCTGCCCTTTACCCACATTTCTGATTCTTGAACACCAACGGTGTTCTTGCCTCCAGCCCAGGGTTCGCGAGTCTTCGAGCAACCCTGGGTACGGAAGCGAGGAGATCTTCAACCCCAACGGGGTTGTGTCCATATGTTCTGGCGCCGCAGCCATTTGTCTATGGAAACAACACCTTCGGCGTTGAAGTCAGAACCCTCAAAAACCCAGGGTTGGTCGCAAAGCCTCCCAACCCTGGGCTGTAAGAAACAACCACCTTCGGGGTTGAAGAAAAATGTGGCTAAAGAGCAGGTCATCCGGCTAGGGGCCGGTCGTGGGAAGGCTGGTCATCGAGGAGATTCTGCGCGAGTTGAGCGGGCGTGGTACTGACTTCGAGGCCTTCCACTATCGTACTGCGGCGGGCGGGGAAATCGCTCTGGTGATGGAAGGCGATTTCGGCGTGCTTCCCATCGAAATCAAGCATGGCCAGACCGTGCGCATTCAGGAATTACAGGCGCTTAACGTCAGCCATCACCGGCAGGAATGACGCGCAGCGGAATTCCCGTCCGTGTGCATGGCGTTGATAGTATGATTCATTTATCAAGCACAAGCGGCCCTATAGTAAAAGAAACGACTTCCTCCTTCACGTCTTTTGATGTGTCAAGCCTAAGTCGAAAAGAACTGTCCTTTGGCTTCTTGACGAATAACTTCAACTGGTTGTGAGAAATACTCTGAAACGGCGAAGTTTGTTCAAACTCATTCCCTTTATCATCAAAAACACTAACTCCTTGAACCTTCTCGGCATTGGGAACCTTGAGAAGAAAGTATCTGCCGCTCCCCCAATTCATGCACATCTCGACGGTAACCCCGGACTTCGCATCCGAGCTTTCCGGTTTGTCTTCCAGCAAAGCCGTTTTGATAATCTCCGAACCGGAAGGTGCCGAAATCATGAAAGTTCCAGATATCATCTGGAAATCCACGATCCTAGATACATCGAGATCGACCTGTACTCCCACGCTCTGACGATCTGAGCCGAGAGCAATGCCCCATCCGTCCTTGTGGTTTGAGGCGGATGACTTCGTTCTTACTTTCTCCAAGGGAAGCTTGGTGCCATCAGAAAGAACAACCTTGGCGACATTGAGGTTGTATGCGTCAAGAACTCTCGCGTTCAGTTTTCCAAAGAATGAGAGCGTGAGTCCAGGACCACGAACTCCATTGTTGTTGAAAACAGCAACGCCTTCTTTCTCATGGCGCGCCTTGATATAACGCAATCCATCAAGCGTGAATGGATCTGCCATCTTCGGTTCTCCGCCAATACAGATTTGTGACAAAAGGAGAATTGTTATTGCGGTTAGACCTGTTCTGTACATTTTGCTTCTTCCTTTCATGCTAACGGAGAAGATTTGGGGTCAGATCCGGTTTTATGTTTTAGATAATTTTAAAACGCAAAAAAAATAGACCTGATCCGATGGCGCTGGCGTCATTGTCACGCAAGCCTACGGCAACTTCCTTGTCTATCGCGCCCCTCACAGCAGAAGGCGAGGGCCAAGTTTCCCTGTGTATCAGCGCTGCAAGCATGCCAGCAGTTATTTGTCGCAAGTGGTTGTGCGACACTATTGGCTTGGCGTCGGATCACTCCGTAGCGCGTTTTCGACGAAATCCGGAAAGTGGTTGGCAACGGACTGGCGGTAACGCTCCAGTTGAGGGCCGAAGTAGGGGCCTGGATCGCCCAGGTACGATAGGTCGCCGAATAGCCAGGGGTTATGGTTGAATCCCCATCGCATTGCAGCAAAACGGTCTGGGCCTTCTTTCCGTTTCCATCCGCCGTGCATGGTGGCACGCTTCCACTCAGGTCGGTATTCAGCAGCATGCCAGAGCATGGGATTGTACAGAAGGCAGTCACCAGCCTTCAGGTTGACGTGGATCGCGGCTGGCATGCCAGACAGGACCTCTCGCATGGTACGGTCGGTTTCATCAAACGGATCTGAGCCGCCCCCTCTTGGCTCACCAGTGTATTCTCGTTCAGCGGCGGTTGTGGGACGTCGATGGCTGCCGGGAACGACCCAAAGCGATGGGTCGTCGTAGACGGCGCCGTTGAATTGGATGGAGAGTCTCCCGTTCTCAGGTTTCAGGAGATCGGGTGTTTCGGCCTTCCCGTCATGAAAGTCACGATGCCAGGGACACAGTTGTGGTTCGCGAGTGCCGAAAAGGACTGCAAGCCCGGCGGTGATCATTTCCGGACCCAGGATGGATTCGGCGACTTGGTTGATGGATTCGAGGTTCAGAAACTCCATAAAGCTGCGGTGACAGAATTCTGGTTGCAGGATGGTCTGGTGCCGTGACACGACTTTCTCGTGCTGTTCGCGCCAGGCGAACAAAGGCTTCATGCCCTCTCGCATCTGTTCAAGCAGGGTGTTGTGAATGCCTCCGTTGATGAGCAAATAACCATCGCGTTCAAACGTTTCTACTATGTCCATGGGTTTAAGGAGTGATTTCTAAGTAAAGGATACGTTGCACCCGGTTCGGGCTGTCTAGCGCCTGCAACCACTTGTTCGGACGGAGTCCACGCTGCGATTCATGGCATTTTAGAGAACCGCTGTCAAGACGCCGAATTAGATCGAGGTAAGGGGGCGTGGGCGAACGGTAGCTACTTCAATTCCTACGGTAGCCTTGGCCGCAACCAAAGGGAAGAGAAATGCTTCCAACGAATTCAAGGAAACAACGAATGGGGAAGCCAAAATCTTTCAAAGAAAACAAGAAACTCAACTGTAACCGTGTAATACGTAATACGTAATACGTAAGCTTGCTGGCACTTGGATTTCGACAGCGGGCTGGTATCTCAAGCGCCCACCGAACGGGGTCGCCTGTTCGTCATTACGTCATTACGACGCGGCTACGGTAGTACACGCACAGCGCGCAGAAGTTACAGAGGAAATCTTTACTGCTCCTTCAGGATGCGGACGCAGCCGTCGGCTGTGCTCAGGATGATTTCGGCGTAGCCATTGCCGTCGATGTCGCAGAGGACAGGATTGGCAACGGCGGAGCCGAACTGCTTCTGCCAGATGATGGCTCCCTGGCTCTCTCGCTCACCGAGCAAAACCAGGCGGCCGTCCGACAGGCCAACGAGGAATTCATGTCTGCCGCTGCCAGTTACATCTCCGGCGACGATTGAAGTCTCATTGGGCGGGCAACTCAGATCGACCGACCAGCGCAGCTTGCCCGTGGAGGTGTCGAGGCACTCGAACTGTCCGTCTTCGGCAAGAATGCCGTACATCCATTTACCTGAACCATCGGTCTGTCCCATGGCGCCGAGGGATTTCCAATAACGCGAGAGCGGGCCTTTCGTTCGCCAAATCTCGCGGGCGGCGGCGTCCACCAGAGCCAGGCCGCCTATGCCACTTGAACGGAGTGTGAGTGTCTCTCCCTTGGGGCCGAAGGGGCCAATGATGGGCAGGTTATAAGCTGGCGGCCAGCCCTTTTGGGTGGCGATGACTTTGCCTTCGGAATCGTAAATTTGCAGCTTACCGTGGTCATCAGCGATGACTTCCGAGCGGCCGTCGCCATCGAGATCCCCGGCGGCCGGCCGGTTGGGATGAGCGCCGCTCGAATGGTCTTCCCAGAGCAGCCGGCCATCGCTGTCGTAACACGCCAGCGCCATGGTATGCACCCCCGTCTGCATCGTGATGAGAAGTCGGAATCCGGCATCACTGAACGCCAACAGGCCGACCGAGGAGTAGACAGGAAACGGCAGTGCAATCCTGACTGGCTTTGTCTGCTCATTTGTCGTGCCTTCGTAAATGAGAACCGATGGCTTGTCAGGATCACTCGTATCCGCGACGGCAAGACGGTTCGTCCCGCGTGAGTCGATGTGAAGCTCCGGCAGGCTTCCCTCCAATTTCCGTTGCCGGTTCAGGCCCCCTGCTGTCCCAAGGTCCGGAGCGCCCAGAGCGACCACATTCCCTGCAAGCTCGACGACCAGTTCACGGTTGCCGCCGGCGGACCAGACAAACGGACGGCTAATCCGGCCGTGACAGGCGAGTGGTTGGCCGTCTGTTTTCAAATCGGAATCAAATCGTTGCACCTCTCCAAACGCGGTGGCCAGCAGCAGTTCATTTTTATGAATGTCGGCTCGCACGAAGCCTGGCCCCGCGAGGGGACGCGTCTCGATATCTGAGTTCTTACCGCCCCAGAGGAATGTCCCTGCTTCACGGTCGCCCTCGAAACAGCGAACCAGGATGCCGGCCACTCCGCCCGCCGTCCTCAGGGACACTACACTGCGGCGAAGAGCCATAAAGTAAAGATCGGGCGACAGGGGAGAATCCGTGGATGTAAAAACCGCGGCGTCCTTCAACTCAGCGACAGGCTCCAAGGTCTTGCCATCGATGGCACGGATCGTTGTGGATCGTGATGTTCGCCGCTTCTCCTCAGTGGTGACAATGATCTCCGGCCGGCCATCGCCATTGATGTCATGGCAGCCCCAGAAATAACAGCCCTCAAGATCCCCCCGCCGCGCGGAGAATCCTTTCAGGGGATCAATGACAAGCGTCTGCCACCGTTCTTGGTCCCAGAGACCCACAACGAGTTCGACTTTTCCATTCCCCTGCAGGTCCGCCAGCGAGGTGATCTGGGGGCGCAATTCTTTATTGTCCGTGGGCCAATCCTTCTCAATAAACTGGCCCCAGACCTTCTCAAGTCCAGAGCCGGTGTTGCGAGTGACCGAGAGGTATTCCTCGACCTGGCAGGAAATCATGACGACGTCAGGCACGCCGTTCTGATCGAGGTCGCGGGCAGCGAGGAAACCGTAGGGTCGGCCCCAGCCGCCGAGGTCGATGTTGGCGTCGAACTTGATGTCGCCGGATTCAGCATCGAGCACCGCGTGGTAAACGCTCGGTTCCTTGCCGCTGAGAACGATGTCGTCCCTGCCATCGCCGTCCATATCTTTGAGCACGATGCTGGGGCCGAAGCCGGCGCCGTACTTGCCCTTGTAATTCCGCTGCCAGAGCAGCCGGGGCTTCGTGCTTCCGCTTGAAAAATCAAAGCAGTACCCGTCCAGCGAGTAGCTGGGAAACGTAATGAATCGGAGTCCGGAATCCGTGCGATAGAAAGCACGGCCGTTGACTTGCGTTGACAGGTCCGTGTGCCACGTCCAGAGCTTTTCACCCGTCGCCAGGTCAAGGAGCATGACTGTCCTGTCGCCGGTTCGCAGAAAGATTTCGTCCTTGCCGTCAGCATCGAAATCGTCCACGCGCATGACCTCAGTCAGGCCCAGCCGGCCCTGCTTCCAGAGCGGTTCGCCGGTCCATCGCTTCAGTTCCAGGTGAGTGCCTGACTGCACCAGCAGAGACTTTTTGCCGTCCACGGAGACGTTTCGAGCAAAACGAATCTCGCCGCCGGTATCCATCTTCCACACCTCACGCGGAGTTCGAAGCATCCGGCCCGGTACGTCTGCGCACGCCCTGTTGCTCGAATCTTTGCGAGCACTCAACCAGAGACCATCATTTTCGGCACCAACTTGAATCGACATGAATAGAAGCCAGAGCGCCGGGAGTTTCCACATTTTCGTGAACAGTTCGAGTAGCAGAATATGGCGATGATAGCGGATAGGATTACCGGCATGAAATCCCCCGAACCGTGAAGGAAGAGGGCGATGGGGTGAGATCGATTTTCAACAACTAAATCGGAAGAAATAACTTTCGATTTAACAGAAAAGTAGCGACAGATATCGCTGTGGTGAGCGCGCAATCATCGCAAATGCGCGTCTGCCGCGTGCGGCTCTCTGAGACCTTTCGTCATCCGTAACAGTTCTCGTTGGCGGGGATTCAATTGCTCGAACCACTCTTTGGGAAATTTGTCGTGCGGGTCCACCTGGAACATCAGCATACTCTTGCGATAGTGGCCGAAAAGCGCGTGGCGGTTGTGGTCGCTGGTATTGGCTGATCCGCCGTGCCAGCACTGGCCGTTGAAGATAATGACGCTCCCGGCAGGGGCGATGGCCTGAACAATATGTTTTACCTCGAAGCCCTCTGGCGGCTCGGCGAGCCCGCTCTTGTGGGAGCCGGGGACGACCCGGGTAGCGCCATTAGACGCAGTAAAGTCATCCAGCATCCAGACGGTGTTCATCATTACCGGGCTGGCCATGTTGAGCATGTGGCACGGAATATCGCTGTGCAGGCCCTGGACTCCATCTCCCGGCCGGAGGATGCGGCTGTTGAGACTGCCGAGGATGAGACTGTGTCCCAGGAAGTGTTCAAGCAGCGGAAGGATTTTCGAGTGGTCGAGACACTTGAAAAAGATGGGGTCGAGCGTCGGAAGATTAGCAACATGGCTGGCAGTTCCACGATGCAGGGATTCTGCGGCGTGTTGCTCGGCGCAGACGATCAGCGCATGACGCATTTCCTGAGCTTCTTCGGAAGAGAGGACGGCCTCGACGATGGTGAAGCCGTAGATTTCAATTTCGTGGATGTACTGTTCGTGGCCGGTCATGGCGTATACCTGGAGTGATGGACGGCGGATGATACGCAAAAGTCTACTCCATTCGCCTGACCTGCATTCTCACATGTTTCGAAAATTCATTAAACGACTAAGTGACGCGCTTCCGTGGAATAAGCCCTATATTTCTCCCGAGAGACGTGCTGAAATCAAAGCACGTATCTACGGGGTTGGAGTTCCAGGAAAAGTAGGCGACGATGGCAAGATTCACATCGAAATTATAAGAGACGGAGACTCTGACGATTCGTCGTAAGAGATCCGTACAAGAACCCGGTCATCACTGGGACATTCCAATCCGGTGACTGGAGGCCCGATACTTGGAACAGGTTCAATTGCCATAACATAGAGAATGAGTTGTCGGAGATACGATTCCTCATCGACGATGAAGCTCTTGAAGCGTCCCTGGAAGAGGTGACCGCTCCGGCCCCACTTCCAGTTGAAGTAACTGGTATAGGAAGTTCCCAGCCACTGCATGCCTTGCGACAGTTTCCCCTCCCCGTTCTTCAGGATGAGATGGTAATGATTCCCCATAAGCACATAGCTCAAGACATCGATACCAAACCGGTGGGGAAAGAAGCGCAGAAGTTCCAGAAACTTCTGGTGGTCTGCATCATTCTGAAAAATGGCCTGTCTCTCATTGCCTCTTGAGAGTACATGATAGATCGTATGAGGAAGGTCGAATCGACGGGGCCGTGCCACGACAAGTTCCTTGAAATCGGGAATAAAACTCACTCCACATGGTGACCGGCCCCCCTCATGGCAAATGGGGGTCTGACCCCAGGCCCGCATTTGTTCCCCGGTTCGAGAAACGGTAGAATAACCTTTTGTGATACTACCCGCAGGGCAAACCGTTTCGTAACAGGGAGTTCGAGCGAGCAACATGCCGCCATCAGAGCCAGAAAGCTCCGAAGTGCCTACTGCACCGACAGTTCTGCTGACGGGAGCCTCCGGTTACGTTGGCGGTCGGCTGATCCCGTTGCTCGAACAGCAGCCCGTCATTTTGCGGTGTTTGGCCCGCAACCCGGACAAACTGCGGCCTCTGGTCAAAGAATCCACGGAGATCGTTCGGGGCGATGTTTTGGATGCTCCCTCGCTGAATGAGGCGTTGAAAGGCGTCCACACCGCCTATTACCTCGTGCATCTCATGTCGGGATCGCACGACTTTGAGAAGGAAGATCGGCAGGCGGCGAATAACTTCGCTGATGCGGCAAAACGAGCGGGTGTGCAGCGGATCATCTACCTTGGCGGTCTTGGTGACGATGCCGATCCAGAATTGTCACCACATCTGCGAAGTCGCCATGAGGTTGGTGAAATCCTGCGGGAGTCGGGGGTCGAAACCATCGAGTTTCGTGCGGGGATGGTCGTCGGGGCGGGCAGTCTGTCCTACCAGTTGATGAAATCGTTGACGGATCGCTTGCCGGTTATGATCTGTCCTCGCTGGCTCACCACGCCCACCCAGCCCATCGCCATCCAAGACGTTTTGGATTATCTGCTCGCTGCGAAAGACCTACACAAAGGTGAAAGCCGAATCTTCGAGATTGGCAGTCCCGATGTCGTAACCTACGGTGACTTGATTCGAGAATATGCACGTCAGCAAGGGCTACGGCGGTGGCTGATTTTCGTCCCGGTGCTGACGCCGTACCTTTCGGGACTCTGGCTGGCTCTCGTGACGCCTGCCAGTTTCGAGGTCGGGCGACATCTCATCGAAGGATTGAAGAATCCAACTGTGGTCCGTGACAAAAAAGCTCTGGATGTCTTCTCGATCCGACCGCTGGGCGTGAAGGAAGCCATCCGAATGGCAAGGGAAACCCCCCGCCGAAGCCCTGATTCACGAAGTCGGTCTTTTTTCGATGTTAAGGAATCACGCTTCCTGCGGTTCGGGAATTGATGATCTGTGTTCACGCACCCACGGCCCTTGCAGGTTGGCGATTTGAGTTTCAGGAAAGAGAATCGACTTGCTCCACAGACCCAGAATTGAAGAACAACTGAACCCGTTGAGGGAGGCTCTGCTCAACCACCGCATCTACGGCGAAATGGATCGCCTTGATGTGTTGCGACTTTTCATGGAACACCACGTCTTCGCTGTGTGGGATTTCATGTCGTTGCTCAAGGTGCTGCAACGACGACTCTGCTGCGTCGAAGTGCCGTGGGTGGTCCCCGCTGATCCGCAGGCGTGCCGCTTCATCAACGAGATCGTGCTTGCCGAGGAATCCGACGATGATGGCCGAGGCGGGTTCGCCAGCCATTTCGAGCTTTATCATCGCTCGATGAAACAATGCGGGGCCAACACCGCTGGCATTGATGGATTCCTCAGTGATCTTCGCCGGGGCGTTCCAGTGCTGACAGCCCTTGCATCACCAGCAGTCCCCGAAGCTGCTCGTCGGTTTGTTGAGCAAACCTTCGAGATTATCGAGACTGGCAACCTGTGTGCAGTTGCTTCAGCCTTCACCTATGGTCGGGAAGATTTGCTGCCAGACGTGTTTCAACGCATCGTGGATGAGTTGAATACGCAGGCTGGTGGGCAACTGGATGACTTTAAGCATTATCTTGAACGCCACATTGGCTTGGATGGTGACGAGCATGGCCCGATGGCGACTCGGCTCGTACAGTCGCTTTGTGGCTCGGACGAGTCCTTGTGGAAAGTTGCTGAAGAGACAGCCGTGAGTTGCCTGATGGCCCGACAGAAATTGTGGGACGGAATCTACGAAGCTGTCCGCCGCCACGGAGTATCTTTAGGGCACGTTTCTATTTAGTGGGGCCATTGATCGACCTGCGGCTAATTCTTGCCGCAACTTCCCCACCGCCACTTCCTTGGCTTTGGCTTCGACTTCGACGGTGATGTTCTTTCGCCGCCAATAATCAGGGAAGTCTTTCAGATCGATGAAGTCGTGGTGTCGTTCGGGCTTCGGGCCGTCCCAACCTTCAATCGGACTGGAAAGATGAAACATCGGCTCCCGGTTCCATGTCGCCACAGCCTTCTTGGTGGCTTGTTCGACGCTCAGGCCATCGGGATTACAGCGGTGATGATGCACGTCGTAAACCAGCGGGATGCCCGTGGCTTTGCAGATCGGCAACAGATCGGCGGGTGTGTACGTCTTGTCGTCGTTTTCGACGGTCAATCGGCTTCGGACTCTCGATGAAAGCCGGTCAAGGTTACGGGCGAAATCAGCGAGTGCCTTTGGTTTGTCGCCGTATGCCCCGCCGCCGTGAATGTTGATGACATCGGCTCCGATCCACTCGGCCACTTCCGCTTGGTATTCAAGCTCCTGCACGGACTTCTCCACCACGTCGAGTCGGGGTGAGTTCATCACGACGAACTGATCGGGGTGAAAGCAGGTTCGCAGCTTATGCTTCTTCACGAACTTGCCGCACTCTTTGAAGCAGTGAATGATCTCGTCGCCATCGGGCAAATCGCCCACGGAGTATCCGCAGGTTGGATGCGTCTTGATAGGAAGAATTTGGCTGTTCACCCGGAAGCAGCCAATGCCGTTGTCGGCACAAAACTGAAGAGCGGCGAGCAGGGCGTCGGCATTTGCCAAACAGAGACGGCTGAGTTTTGCCAAGGCGTCGGGTCGCTTCATCTTGCCGATGGATGTCGCCGTCGTCGTAACGAACTTGATGGGCTGGTCCCGAAACAGACAGCAGAGGCCGAGGCGGATCATGGCCTTCCCCAATTCATGGCCGTGATCGACAGTTGCAGCACCGTGGCAATCGACACCCAGATGAAATACGGGCCTTGAGCAAAAGCCACCCAGCGGTAGTGCGGCCAAATGGCGATCACGCACCAGATGATCGTCGCCCACACGATCACGATGTCCGCCGCCGACAGTGGCACGTTTCTCAGTCCCGAAAAGAACGGCATGAACAAGATGTTCGCCACTAGGTTAATGGCGAAGGGCACTGCGATCATCCAGCCGACCTTACCCCGAAATGCCATCACGAACACGAACCCGAAACTCACGACGATCACCGGGTAGAGGATCGTCCAAATCAGCCCGATGATGGCGGGGGAAGGCGTCCATGACGGCTTGGCGAGCGAGTTGTACCACGTCATCCAGTCCATCGGCTGCAAGTCTTCCTTCGTCTGGGCAAGCTCGTTGAGGTCTGCGTCCGTCCCCACCGTGAAGACGCAACTCTTGCTGATTTTACCAGTGCCCGACCAGAAGCCCAACCTGCCGATAAAAGGCGGCGTGTTTCACTCTGAGTTCCACGGCCAAAGTGAAAGTAAACTCCGACTTCGGATATTGTGCGGGAGGACTTTCCCGTGCAATATCCGACAAACATTCTTGACGCCCAATTCGCAATCGAGCTTCTGGCGTTCTTCGACGAGAACCCCGCCAACAAAATTCTTTCATTCGTCGGGTTCGATTTGCTGACGTTTGACGGGATCACCGATGAAGCTGCTTCCGTTGTTGCTCAGAGCGGTCTCGACCCGCTTTATCTCGACTCCCTGCGTTTCCTTTCACCAGAAGCGGCACGACGGCTCGCCCGATTCAAAGGCGGCTTCCTCAGCCTCTGTGGTCTGGAAGAAATGTCACCGGAAGTCGCCGCCGCCATTGCCGAATATCGAGGATCGGTCCTTTCACTAAGCGGATTGACGGACCTCACCCCCAATGTCGCCGCCGAGTTGAGTGCCTTCCCCGGCTTGCTGGTCCTCAACGGCATCACGGCGATCTCAGTCGCAACGGCCCTCGGTCTGTGCGGGCACCGTGGCGATTTAATTCTCGATGGGCTGCTCCATCTGCCCGTCGAAGTAGCTGAGGCATTGAGCCAGCACGAAGGGAAGTCGATCTCGATGGAATCGTTGCGCTTCATGTCGGATGGAGCGGCGAAGGCGTTGGCGGGGTATAGGGGCAAGTTGGAGTTGGCGGTTGAGGGGGAATGAGTCACCTTCCCGCCCCCGCCTTTCTTGAGCTTTGCCAGAGGCCGGAGAACTGGTGTACAACCTGTTGTTTTCGATGTATCGAAACACGGGTTGGAGGCGATTAGCATCGAACCCGTGTCCCGGTGCAGTTTCTGGCGTTGATCCGTTGACTTTGGGGGCCGTTTTCGTTGACTTTCGGAAGAATCCAAAAAACCGTGATTTCTTAACTCGTTGTTTTGCAATGCTTTGCGAATGACACAGTTTTGGCTGTCAGTGGCCCGCCGCCTCCACCACAAATGCCCCGCTAAGTGAAGCCTATAAAGAGGGGCTGGGGTCAGATCTATTTTTTATTCCGCTGAAAAACCTAGATTCCCATAGGTCAGCCGGATTTGTCCAGACCCGCTTTTGCGGGCCTTACTTGGCGGCATATTTCCGTGGGCTTGGGCTACGGATCCATCGCTTGGCCGGCGCACCCAGGAATCTCCCGGATTGGCTGGACGCTGAATGATTTTGTATGCAGCGTTTGTTGGCTGTGCTCTGTGTTCAAGCGCTTCAGAGAGGTGGAGGAGCGGGTGGCGGTGGGATTGGCGGAATTGGCGGAATCAGCGGAATCGTTGTAGTTGGGATCGTTGTTGTCGGCGCAGAGGTTGTCACTGGAATCGTCACAGTCTCATCCAGATATGTATTTTCGTTCTCGACCGCGATCACAATTTCTTCGAGGTAGGTCTCAAGAAAAGTCACGTTGATACTCGTGGACCTGGCAGCTCCGGAACTCAGGCTGTCAGACCGGTTTGTTCTGATTTCATGAAAGGAGACCTCCCCTTCGAGATTGTGGACCCTGGCCCTTATTTCTGAGGATTCCATCAACAGTTCTACAGAGCCTTCTCCTTTGAAGAAGTCCGCCTTCATCATATCGGTGATGATCTCAATCTTGGTCCATTCAGTCGCTTTTATGGCAAATTTGCCCGTGTGATTGGCGGGGAGATACAGGATCATTTTCCAGAAAGGGGCTTCCCAATAGGATGCCACTAGAAAGGGCGAATCGGGTTTTATGCCGGGAGCGGGCACCTCCGGTAGTTTGGACAAATCTGACAATATGATTTCGCTGCCCTCGTCGGTGTTCAGCGTCCCTTCTCCAAAGGCCACGCCCTGCGACAATGGCCGGCTGCCGCTGCTCACGGTGTAAGTGACGTTTCGGATTTTGGAGACCGGGGTAGTGCCGTTCATGAGGAGCAAGGTGGCTTTATCGCCACCCATATGCCTTCCGCAGGTGGCAATCAGGCGGTCGTCATCTTCATCATTCTTTCGGCCGATGAAGGATCGGGAATAGCTGTCAGCCGCTTTGGGGCGCCGGTCAGCCGGGCAGAGCATAGAGGACATGGTCACTCCGTACTTGCCCAGCCCTGCCCTGATCGGAATCATGTCAGAGGGCAGGCGCCTGCTTTCCACAAAGTAGAGCTGAATGGCCTGCGACAGATTGCGCAAATTGCCGATGCAGGCGGCCACATCTGAATTGGATTTCGCCTTGATGTAAACACCCGTTCCAATGCTGGCCATAACCAGAATAATCGCGGTCACGACCATGATCTCGGTCAGCGAAACGCCTTTTGAGTCAGCCAACTTTTTCACACAGCATGGTTGCATCAGTTGGACACTATCAGGTGAAGAAAACCCTACCCCTTAGTAAGGTACCGGCAAAGGAAGATAACTTACCACAACTTCAGTTTTCATCTAAAGGCCAACGAGGAAAGCCCAATGTCGACACCTTTGAAAATTCTTGTTTTTGGTGCACACCCTGACGATCCTGAAATCAATTTTGGCGGCACGGCCGCGCTCTATGCCCAGGGGGGACACCAGGTACGCTTCGTGAGCGTAACGAACGGCAATACCGGCCACCATGAAATCGGCGGTGTCGAACTCGCAAGAATTCGGGCACAGGAGGCGGCCAATTCGGCGGCAACTATTGGTATCGAATATGTCGTGATGGATATTCAGAGCAATGAACTCGAACCGTCACTCCCCTACCGGAAACGAATCATAGAAATGATCCGTGGATACAAGCCGGACATGGTCGCTACCCACCGCCCATGTGATTACCACCCGGATCATCGTTACACGTCGCAACTGGTTCAGGATGCTTCCTACGCGGTAACAGTACCAGGCGTCTGTCCGTTGACGCCGCACTTACGGAAGAGCCCAGTGATTGTCTATCTGTCTGATCGTTTTCAGGTGCCACGGCCTTTTCAAGCAAAGGTGGTTGTCGACATCGATTCGGTTATCGAAAAAAAAGTGGACATGATGCATTGCCACAAATCGCAGTTCTACGAGTGGTTGCCTTACAACCGCGGGAATGAGGATCAAGTTCCGAAAAGTGACCAAGAGCGGCGGGCCTGGCTCGGGGAAACCTGGAAACCTGGCTTCGCCGAACTGGCCAATCTCTATCGAGCTGAACTCAAGCGGGATTTTGGTGAAAAGCGCGGGGCTGCAGTGCAGTACGTTGAAGCCTTCGAGCCGTGTGAATATGGGGCAACGATGACGGATGAGGAGAAGGCGCGGCTTTTTCCTTTTGTGAAATAAATACTGTCCTCGCTCCTGCGCCGCGTGGCAGAACCAGCCAGGAATTTAAACAGGAGGAAACGGAGGGATCAGAGACAAGACATGGCCGTTCAGAAACTTATCGGTTGTCTCTCTTACCTGCTGTGAGATTGCGCGCAGTTCAAAAGTTTAAAAGGAAGTCCCCTACTCTTCCTCAATGTATTTGCAGCACTTGTCGCCGTTCATGATGTGCTCATGCCGCTGCAGCCGCGTGTCGAGCGCCTCTTCAAAAAGTGCGTGCTCGATGGAACAGATTTCAGGGAATTTTCTAGCCACTTCTGATATCGGGCAATGATGCTCGACGATGCAGAGTTTGCCGTCTTCACCTTTGAGTGCTTCGCACATGTAGCCATCCAAATCGCGCATCTGTGCCAGGATGGCGAAGCGATCATCATCATCCGCGTTCAGCATCTTTGCCCTGTATTCCTTTGCCAATCCCTCTTTCCGCATGTGGAGCAACTGATGGACTTTTTCCGGCCCGTCCAATGCTTCCAAGTCCTGGAGCAGTCCAAGGACGAGCGGCTCGTAGCCCGATGGGAAACGTTTGTTGGCCGATTCCGTGAGACTGAATATTTGAACCGGACGGCCTACTTTCTGCCGCTCCATGCGGCACTGTATCAGTTCCTCTTTCTCCAGTGATTCCAAGTGCTGCCGAACGCCCATCGAGGTAATCCCAAGCACATCACTGAGTTGCTTGATCGTCATCTCGCCGTTCTTCTTGACCAAGTTCAGGATGGTGTTTCTCGTCGATTGCTTTTCATTTGCCATGAACGTGACTCTGACAGGCATGTAAGAATGCGGCGAAGTATATGCCGTGGGTGACTGCGGGCAAGAACGAAATCAGCGCAAGACTAATTCAGGCGAGGGTCGCCGGAATCGAATTCATCCAGCTTTTCATAGAACTGAAGTGCTCGGAGCTGAAGGTTAATCCATTCAAGAAGTTTGCTCGTGCGTTCGATCACATCGAGTTCTTCCAGAAGTTCCTGTCTTATCTCCGGGTCAATCCGTAAAGAGGACATGAGGGCGTCGGTTACCAATCCCAACGGAAGATTCTGATTTTCGAGGACGCTGTCTATGGCTGGTTGGCTTCCGATAATTTTGGTCAGTTGCGAGTATTTCAATTCCAGTTCCTGCCGCATTGGGTTCAGGGCATCTGCGTCGCCCGACTCTGATTCGAGAAGGATGACTCTGGCCCTGCGATACGGGTCGGCAGGAAATTCCTCAACTATTTCGACGCGGTGTAATCCGAGCAGGAGGATGTTGAACCTTCCGTCAGCCAACTCTTCGCACCTGACAATTTTGCCCATTCCGATACGTTCATGGATCGGAGGTTCACCATAGTATTCGTTCTCCCATCCCGGCTGCAGCTTCGCCATCCCGATAAGTTTTTCACCAGCCATGGCATCCCGTACCATCTCTCGATAGCGCGGCTCGAAGATGTGAAGAGGCAAGAGCATATTCGGAAACAGGACCACTTCCGGCAGCGGAAAGACGGGGATCACTCCCGAGAATTCCTGCTCATCAAAGTGAATATCAAATTCCAGATCTGACATATTTTGTCCTCAAGTTCGTGGAAGAACCACCTCCGGCTGCAAGCGCGTGCACAGGGATCAGGCGTCTCCTGTCATGTAAATCAACAGCCCATTTCCTAAAGATTTACGTGAGTTTACGAATAATGAATCTGACATATCTCGTTCTGACCTTGCCTGTTGCCCATGGCTTTTTCAAATATCGGCTTCCTGCCAAACTTCAACGCTTTTGCCCTGCCGCTGCAACCGATAAATACAGGTATCGGCTCAGATGTCTTCCGTACGGGTAATCAGAGCCAGAATATAGGGCAGATTGCAAGGTCATTCAGCGGGGCTGACACACAGAACGACCTTGTCCAGCAGGCCGACCAGGACAGAAGTGCTTCGGCGACGAATTTCAAAGATATCGATGTCACTGCACCGACCGGGGCAGCCAATTTCGTAAACGGTGAGCCACAAACGACTTCCATCGAATTGGCCGGCCCCAAGTTTGCCAGGATCGGCGGTGCTTTTTTTCAAGACCAGGGAGTCAACCAGTATGGATTCGCCCAAGGTGTAGACTTTGAAGGCAATCCAAGCCGGGCCGGGAACTCAGTGTCACAGGGGTCGAACCAGAATACAACCCTGAATGCGGACACAATCCTGAATGTGACAGCGCCAACCAACCTGGATACGGATCAACCGGTCTCCACGACATTGAATGTCGGCAATGGCGGTCTATTGGCAGGCGTTCAGCAGGGAATCGTTCAACCGGCCTCCGAGGTTCCAGTCGCACCGCCATCAGTAGTGGCCGCCTTAGAAACGCCGATCTCACCGGTGTCGCTCGAAACAAATGTCTTCGACCTCTTGACACCAGCGTTTCCGACTCCGGTAACACCACAACCGCAATCGTCGGCAGTTCCTTTTCTATCCCTGCCAATCGTTGGCAGTGTTTCTGCGCGGGATGTGACTAACGGCCTGCGCAGCGGGCTGTCTCTTGCGAATTCACCTTCATTCATCTTTCCCGCAAGCATCAGGAACAACATCGCCTCTTTATTAAGCCCTGGACCGGTTCTCAGTGGGATCTTCCGTTCGGTGAACTTTCTGGCGTAACTGGGAGTGGGGCCTTAACCAAGAATGTCTGGTCGCTGAGCGACGAGTTTAGGCCGTGGCGGAGCGCCAGCACCACGATGCAATATCGTCGCTGAGCGGCAAGTTGCGGTTACGGCGGAGCGAGTACACCTGGAGTTTTCGGTTTGTCGAGACGCGCGTCTGCGGGTTTGATTTGACTCAGCATCAACGTCACTCCCACCACAGACCTGTTCAATGCCGGGCTGGCTGAAAACACCCATTGCCTTCTTCCTGCTGGTCTGCGCGCTGTCACTTGGATTACGATGTATCCATTTCACCCGCGTCGACATCTGGCAAGACGAGGCGAACGAAGTATTCATCAGTGAGGGCACTTGGGGCGAAACAATGGAACGCATTCGCCGCTCCGAGATGAGACCTCCGCTTCGTTACTTTTTTCTGAAACTCTGGTTGCTTGGCGGCAGTGGAACTCACTATCTGCGCATTCCCTCACTGCTGTTTTCTGCATTGGCGACCGGATTGTTTTATCTGGCAGCGCGCAGCCGGTTTGAGGAAAAGTCTGCCCGCATTTCGGCCCTGCTGATGGCTTGCGCGTCGTTTCCCATTTCTTCGGCACATTTCTGCCGTTCATACAGCCTGGATCTGTTTGTGACTGTGGTGGCCGTTCATGCTTATCTGAAGCATGTGGATCGAGCGGATCTGACGCATCGGATCTACTTTATTGCTGCTTCCGTAGTAGCCGCGTACACCACCTACTTCTTCGATTTCGTTTTGCTTCTTTTTGTGGTGCGGGAGTGGGTCAGCCTCAAGAATGCGAGGGAGCGATGGAAGGAAGTTGCTACCACTCTGGGCCTCATCGGCGTGCTCACGTCACCACTGATTTTGCTTGCGCCCGAGCAGATCCAGAACGCTCGGGCGAATGCGTGGCACGCATCCGGCGCAGATGTTGGACAATTCGTGACTTACTTTCAGGTTCTCACCGCCGGGAGAATCAAGAATTGGGATTTCACCTCGCTGCAGAATTTCTGCTCCATACTCTTCCTGGGACTGTCATTGGTTGGCGCTCGCCAAATCTGCACTGGGAAGGAAGGCTTGCTTGGCTGGCTCAGCGGTCAGAAGTTTTTCTTGCTATGGTTTCTCTGCCCGGTCGTGCTCATTTTTCTCTTTTCGCTGTTATCAATTGGGCTCTTTACCATCCGAACCATGATCATTTACTCACCGGGATTTTACATGCTTGCGGGGCTGGGCATCGCACAGATCAAGTCGCGGCATTCACAGGTTTTGGCAGTCGTTGTTTTCTGTGGACTCAATGTTTATTCCTTTACTCTTTCGGCCGATTTGCGTTACATCACTAACGGCTCTCGAAAGGCTGCTGACTACATCTCAACTCATTTGGAGAAAGGCGAATGGGTGGTCCACAGCACGCATTTCACCTATTTCCCGTTTCGTCTTTATCAGCCAAATCTTCCGAACCGTATCCATCAGAAATCAGTTCCGTGGCATTGGGGCGCATCCCAGATCCCCGCCGAACACTTGAAGCCTGAGCTCGCCGACGCACGCTCCCTGCCTGGAATCTGGTATGTACGGAAAATGAATGACTACAAAGAAGAATATGAGGACTGGAAACTCCAAGTACAAGACCTGGTTCGGCCCTGGAAATATGACGACGCACTCACCGGAGCGTTTATCGCCGACCATCGGCTTCGCTCTGGAAATCTGATTTTGACGCACTACCAGCCACGATATATGAAAGGGTCGCCTTCATCTCTGAACGAACATATCAGGGCCGAACTCAAGGGACTGCAGCGGCTTTATACTTATGATGATCAGCGTATTTTGAAAGGGCTGACAGAAGCCGGTGCATTCGAATCCATCCCCAAATAGCTCGTAAATTCAAGCTGCCGCCAACTGGCAGGCAATCAGACAGCAAGCAGGCTGCTTGCTGCTACGATATTTCTCATGCGACTCTCAGAAATCCAAAATCACCTGTCCAGCCTCGGTTTGGCCGGCTGGCTGCTTTATGACTTCCAGGGATCGAATCCCATCGCTCGAACAGTCGCAGCACGCGACATGTCAAACGTCACTCGAAGATGGTTCTGTTTCATTCCCAAGAATGGGGCTCAACGCTGGCTGTATCATGCCATTGAATCTTCTGCCTTCGAAGGGGCTGAGGGTGAACATTTCACCTATGGCCGCTGGCAGGAACTGGTAAGGCAGGTGGCACAGATCTCCGGGGGCGCGGGGCCCATTGCTGTGGAGTATTCGCCCGGAGGTGAAATCCCGTACATCTCGCGTGTCGATGCGGGCACACTTGAGTTAATTCGCGGTCTTAATCTTGAAATAGTCTCTTCCGCGGAGCTTGTTCAGCTTTATGAAGCACGGTGGTCCTCTGAGCAGCACACGACCCATTTGAGAGCAGCGGAAATCCTCCTGGACATCAAGGACAGAACTTTTGAATTTGTCCGTAAACGCATTGGCAATGGAAAGCCTACCACGGAATACCAGGTTCAGACGGAGATGATGAAGATGTTCGAGGAAAACGATCTCGTCACCCACTGTCCGCCGATCGTTGCTGTAAAGGCACGCACGGCTGACCCGCATTATCTGCCGACCGAAGGGCAGAGCCAGAATGTCGAGAAAGGCGATCTATTACTGCTCGACCTCTGGGGAAAACTTGATACTCCAGGGGCGGTTTATGCAGATATTACCTGGATGGCCTGCCTATCGTCGAAGCCGAAAGATCGACACCGGGAGTTGTTCAAAATCGTCTGTGACGCCAGAGACCGCGGCATTCAGTTCCTGCGAACGGTTTGCTCCAAGGGGAGGACACCGGCCGGCTACGAAGTAGATGACGCTGTTCGCAAGGTTATCGACATTGCCGGGTACGGTGACTTCTTCTTTCACAGGACAGGACACAGCATCGGTATCCAGGATCACGGTAACGGAGCGAACATCGATAACTACGAAACCCACGATACACGACGGCTGGTAAAGGGAGTTGGCTTCAGCATCGAACCGGGCATCTATTTAGCGGGCGAGTTCGGCGTCCGCACCGAGATTGATGTCTTTATTGGGTCCGATGGCCCAATGATTACGACGCTGCCACTGCAGAAAGAAATAGTGTGTCTGGCGTAATAAATAAGTGTCGCATCGGAAGGCCGCCATTTTAGATCATACTCACCATCCATTACTTATTACTCATTGCTCTTTACTCGTTCCTCATTACTCACCATGAAACTCGCCTGGGACAACGCTGAAGACATCGGCATCGAGCTGTTTGAAAAATTTCCGGACACCAATCCCCTTGAGGTCCGCTTCACTGACCTTCACAAATGGGTGACCGAGCTGGATGGATTCGAGGATGATCCCCGGCAATCGAATGAAGGACTTCTGGAGGCCATTCAGATGGCCTGGCTGGAAGAATGGAAGGAAGAGAACGAGTAAGGCTGTTTCGCTTTGGCAGGATGAGACGCACCTCGGGTGCTCACACTGTTTGAGGGGTGAAGTCGAATAGACTCTTGACCCAGCCAGCTTGCTGGCATGTGGGCCAGATTTCGAGGCTATGGGGCTGGAAAAGCCTTTGCATAAGGTTCTTCTGTTTGGACGGCGACCATAGATATTCTTCACAAACCGGCAAGCTGGCTGGGGTCGGTCTAACCATTTCCTCGCTAACAGCCGACAGATCTTCTTCACCACCAACTGAAGACTCTCTTGAGAGGCAAGGTGCATTGGACAAGAAACCCACGCTATCGCACTCTCGATGAGCCTGTAGATGACCGAGAATTCAACCTTGGGAATTGGATGACAGAGCCTTGGCAGAGCAAGAGAAGCACGATATTCGATAATGCCTGTTTCATAGGCGTCTCTGACTTCCAACCCGAAAGCAGCCGCCGAATCTAACCTTATGAAATTTCCAATCATTCATGCTCACCGTGGAATGGCCGAATTCGCCCCGGAGAACACAGTACCCGCCCACATTGCAGCACTCAGTATGGGATTCGGCTTAGAGATCGATCTCCAGTTCACGAAAGACCGTCAGCTTGTTGTGGTTCATGACCGAACCATTGATCGCACGACTGACAAGAGTGGTCCGCCAGGCGAACTGACCCTTGAAGAAATCAAGGCGGCTGAGGCTGGGCGCTGGTTCGGTGAAGAGTTTATCGGCCAGAAGGTCATGACTTTTGAAGAGACGCTCCAACTGGCTCGTGAACACGCTCGAATTCCTTTCTCGCTTGCGCTTGACGTGAAAGAAGTTGACCAGGGCATTGAGTTCGAGGTCTGCCGACTCCTGAATAAATATGAAATGCGAGAGAGCGTTGTTGGTATCGGGCCAATGATCACAGATCACGACCTACGGAAAAGATTCAAGAAGGCGGATGAAAACTTCCCCGCCGCCTGCATTGCCAACACCGAAGAAGAATGGCATGCCGCGGTGGACGACCAGTTTTCGGATTGGGTCTACGGCCGTTTTGTCTTCAGTGCAAAATTAGCTGAGCAAGCGCATGAGGCAGGAAAGAGGATTTATTCGAGCGGCCAGTGCATGTTGAAACACGAACCCAGGAACTGGCACGATATTCTTGGTGCTGGCCCAGATGTCCTGCTGACCGATTATCCAATCGACTGTCTCCGAGTCTGGCGGGAAGCAGTCAATTCTCGAGATGAGACCGAATGACTCGTGCAGGATGACAATCATCCGTCCAGATGTATTCTGCCGCCGTCAAAGGTATGAAACAGAGAACTTGATTTTGGTACACCCATCCAGGCTGTTATGACAGGCGGGACGCCTGTCCCACATAGAACTCTTCTCAGCACTCACTCTTCCATAGGGAGCGAATATGAAACTTGCACTTTTCAACGACTTTCAACTTGGCGTCCTGCGTGATGATCAAATCGTGGATGTGATGTCCGCACTTGAAGGAACGTCTTTCCACAGCCCGCAACGCATGATGGAGATCGTTATCACGGAATGGGACGAATTCCGGCCAAAGATTGAAGCGGCTGCCGCACAAGGCACATTCCAGCCCATGGATGACGTGACGTTTTGTTCGCCCATGCCGCGGCCCGGTCAGTTAGTGTGCCTTGCGGGAAACTATCTTGAGCCCCAAAAGCCGGTACGAGGGATGTTTAATGCCTTCCTCAAATCGAACACCGGAGTCATGGGCCATCGCTCTACTGTTATACTGCCGCCTGCTGATGTTTCCTGGTTTCATTTTGAGCCAGAACTTGCCATTGTGATCGGCAAGTCCGGCGAATACCTCACCGAAGAAAA
>JAQBXN010000184.1 GCA_027625095.1 Planctomycetota bacterium
GCCGGGCAGCAGGCCCTTCCAAGCAGCACGCAGCGCAGTGTCTGATCCATACTTCACTTTGAGAAAGGAGTTCCAGCGTTCGACCAACTGGTTCTTGAAGAACTTCGGCAGTTTCTGCCATTGGCCGCCGACCATCCAGCGCATCCACCACTCTTCGTTCGAGAGTTCCCAGACGGCAATGAGTGGATCGTCGCACCAGCGTAGACCGGTGTACTTGTTGAAGTGGGTGGCCACATTCTTCATGCGGGAAAGTGCCAGCGCTTCGAGTCGGGCATCCCATGCCCGCGCCACGTTGTTGCGCAGACGCCAGGCCTTCGTCTGCGTCACGCCGGCCACAGCCGACCTCCACGCTTCGGCTGATTCCGGTTCATCGATGATGTTCACGTCGTCCGGCATGGCATCGCCAACGTCATTGGTCGCGGCCAGCCAGATCTTGAAACCGCGCTCCTTCATCTTGGCGAAGAAGTAATCGATCACATCTGCCCGCGATCCATCGCCCTTGACGTAATCGGTTGGTTCTCGAAACCCGCGCCAGTAGCGACAGAAGTTGAAACCAAGGTCTTCAAACCGCTGCACGATCGTATTCGTCTCGGCCTGCGACTGCGTCACGCGGGCCTTCCGCTGGGCGTCGGAGTCTGCCTCTTCAAACTTCGGGTGATTCGGAAACGATCCGATCACGCCCCAATAGCGGACGCGCTGGCCGTCGAGCTGCAGATGACCTTCGTTGCTTACCGTGACGTATTCAGTGTCTGGAGGTAAGACCTGGCCGCCCTCTTCGGAGATTGAAGAAGCCTGCCACGCCAGGAAACCAGCGAATACCCATATGAATGAAATGTGGACTCTGCCTTCGGGGCAATTCTGCAGTTTAGGCCTGATGGTTGACATGATCTGATAGATGGACTGGTGGCGGTTGTGGCAGCTATCGCTGATTGGATTGCCTGCCAAGAGCCGAAGGGCGCAATAGCTATACAGCCTTGAGTAAACGTTTACTTTAGCATATAGTCTACCGCTATGCCTGCCTCCCACAATGATACGTCATGTCCGTGACACTTAACGACATCGCGGAGCGAACCGGTTTTTCCGTGCGGACGGTGAGCTGCGTACTTAATAACAAGAAAGACCGCATCAGCGAGCAGACCTCTGAGAAGATCAAAGCCTGTGCACGCAGACTGAGGTATAGACCCAACGCGTCGGCGAGAGCGATCCAGGCGGGCCGCTTCAATCACGTTGGCCTGTTGTTGAGTCAGACCGAAAGCTCCAGGAGTTATCTTCCGACCCCGCTCATTCATGGTATCTACGATGGTCTGGCAGAGAATGGACAGAATCTCCTACTGACTAAAATTACGGACGAGGAACTCTCCGGTGGGGAGACGCCGCGCGTGTTTCGCGAACTGATGCTTGATGGCCTCATCATCAACTTCCATTTCCGTATTCCGCAGCGAATGGAATCCCTTGCTGGCCGATCAGGTCTGCCCAATGTCTGGCTCAATGTAAAGCGTGAAACTGACGGGGTGCGCCCGGATGATTTCGGCGGCGGGCGCGAAGCAACCGAGCGACTCCTGAATCTTGGACATCGGCGCATAGCGTACCTCGACTACATCTCCGGGTTTGATTCGCCCGAACACTTCAGCCGCACAGATCGGTATGAGGGTTACAAAAGTGCGATGGTTGCTGCAGGTCTTCCAGAGCGGGCGATCTATTGTGAGAAGGGAGTGCCGGCCGAAGATCGGATCGAGTTCTCGAAAGCATTCCTCTCTGCTGAACATCGGCCTACCGCGGTTGTCACCTACAGCGAAGGCGAAGCTCTGGCCACGGTCATGGCCGCAGCCAGTTCAGGTCTGAAGCTGCCGGACGAACTGAGCGTCGTAACATTCTCTAATGACGCCATAAAAGGCATGCCCATCGCTACCATGATCCTTCCGTGGTATCAGGTAGGTCTTCAAGCCGCCGCAATGATCCAGGCAAAGATCAGGCAGCCGGAAAAGAATCCTCCGTACGTCGTGATCCCCTGCACACTTGAACAGTCTGAGTTCTGCGTCCCTCCTACATCGGCCTTCTAGGTTCCACTGACTGCATGGCCTCACGCAGATCCCCAGAAACTTGCTTCATGTCCAATCAGATGAGTGAACTTTTCATACACGTCCGTCAATCCACTACCCTTGTTCTCTTCCTGTCGCTTGTTGGTTTCCTCCACGCCGAAGGCACCACCTTCCCTGACGACGCGGGTCACGTCGACGTCACGAAAACGCCTTACCGTTTTGTTGGCGATGGCAAGACGGACAACACCGCCGCTTTTCAGAGAGCCATCGACGATCTCAAGGGAAAGAATGTCACCCTGTATTTTCCCAACGGCGTCTATCTGTTAAGCGACCGCGTGCACGTCGGCGGAAAGCCACACAGCAGGGATCGCTTCCTGCACATCCAGGGGCAAAGCGAGTCCGGCTCAATCATCAAGCTCAAGGACAATGCAACGGGGTTTGACAACGCGGCTGAGCATGGTCACATGACTCTCATCGAGGCCGAGTTGACCGGCGGCGATCCTGCAGCGACTGCCATCATCAATGAGGTTCCGAGGATGTTCTTGCGGGACATCCGAGCCTCAGGATACGGGCACACGGTCAGGACTTCTGAAGGAAAGACCATCGATGGCGATATCGATGAATGGTACGAAGGCATGGCGCAATCCCTTTTCGATGGCCCGAAAAAATCGCTGCGGTTGCCCATCGAGGAAACGCCGGAAATCCCGTGGGAGACAGACATGAACAAGTGGGTCAGGGTCGATGTATCCCCTGACGGACGTTCCCTGCAGCAGGCCATCGATCTCGCGGCGAAGGAAGGCAAGACGACCATCTACTTTCCAAGGGAATTGGACAAGAGCAAGAAATATGTTGTGACCCGCCGATGTTCACGGTCATTGATTCCGATGCTTCATTCACCTTCGGCTTTTATCACTGGAACTTGCCATTCACGAACATCGTCAACGAAACAAAGGGCAACGAGACACGTCATCTATCACGCAAACAGCTCAAGCACTACCACCTTCCCCTTTACCGCTCGGGTCTAAATTAAAATCGTTCAGACCTCTAATTCATGCCGTCCCAAAACAGCAGAATGAAATCCAGTCCCTCACTCTTCCCACACTCGCTCAAATCGCTGGTCGTTCATGCGATCATCCTTGCTCTGCTGATTTCGGTCGGCCGCACGCAGACGAAGAAGATTCAGGAGCAGGAGCAGAAGATAACTGCGGAGTTGGAGGCTCAGCGGAAGGCGGAAGAGGAATTGAATTTAAAAGAACAGGAGGAGCTGGCTGAAGAGGAGCTCCTGGACAAGCTCAAGGAGCGACTCGAAGAGATTGTCGAAGACGAGCTCGAGCCCGAGGATGAAGACCAACTGGTCGAAGAGATTGACGAGATCGTCGAGGAGAACTTTGAACAGGCGTTGGAGGAGAAACAGGTCTCCGAGCTGACCCAGGACGAGATTGGGAAGGTGGAAGAAGAAGTCCTGAAGAAATCGCTTGATGAATTAGACCTCGATCTTACCGAGATGCGTAAGGAGGCCATCCTTGCTGAGGTGCGCCGATACGTCCGGGACGAAGTGGCGCCGGCACTAAAACAGCGAATCGAAACCGAGCTGGAAAAACGAACCGGCGAGGTCATTGACCAGGAGCTCAAGAAGGCAGTCCAGGACACCCTCGGCGAGCTTGCCAAAACTCTGAGCAAGGAGAGACTCAGTCGAAATCTGGATTCGGCTCAGAAGGACACCGCATCCATGGCTCTGAACAAGGTCAAGGAACAAGTTCGGCAAACGATCGAAAATGAAGTGCGAGACAAGGCCGTCCCAAAGGTGGCGAAACAGATCACGGACAAGGTTAAGGGAGAACTGAGCCAGGTCGGCTGGGAGGAGGACAAGTTCTCGACCAAAGTAGAAAAGGAGATCATCGAGGCGCTCAACCAGGAGATGTCCGGCAAGAGTAAAGTCAACCCTTCGGTGGCGGCCAAGCCTGCCGAGGCATCTTTCAGTGCAGACAAGAAATCGCAGGGGGCTGAGGATGCGGCAGAGCAAACCAAAGCGAGGCTCGAGAGTGCGCTCGGCGAAGAGCAGGCAGCAAAGGCGGTCGAAAGCGCGGCTCAGGCAGTTGCCTCCAAGGCGCAGGCCAGCGCAGCGGAAAGCGTGTCCAAAGGTTCTGAACGTGCGACGACTCGGCAATCCGCGTTGTCTGCGGACGGTCGTTCGAGAGTATCCAAGTTGAGCGACTTGAAAGGAAAGCTGAGCCAGATTTCAAAAAACGCGGCAGAAGGACGTCAAATCGCATCGGCAAGTGACGGCTCTTTCCAACTCACCCAGGGCGAACCCTCTGACCAATCAGAAAGCAGTGAAAAAGGCCTTCAAAAGGCCGAGGGCATCGCCGAAGCTGAAGCCGGAGAAGGCGAATCTTCCAAAGCAGCGCTCGGCGAAGGCGCTGCAGAGACTGCCGGAGAAGGGGACACCCAGGAAGCGGTACTCGGTGAAGGCGCTGCAAAGTTGACCGATGATGGTGATGGGAAATCCGAGGGTCTTGACGAAGGAGCAAGCAAGCTCACTGGAAAAAGCGGAGGCACGCAGGGCCAACCTCTGGGGGAAGGTGCCGGCCCGGGAGACGGCAAAGTCGCCAGCGCCAGTGAGCCCGTCGGAATCGGGTATTCGTTCGCCGGCAGGAGTAGATTGGGTTTCAACGCGCACGCCAAAGAAAACAGAGAGGTCTACAAACTGTTCAGAGAGTTCAAGAAAGTCCGAAAGGAAGGACTCGCCCCCATCGATGCGGATTATGGACACGGCGTACCGGTCACCGGAGTCGCCGCAAATCCCGTAACGATGCCGACGGAGCGCGCGGCCCTGGTCTTTGTCGAGTCGCCTGACAGCCTGGCGACAAGTTCCAAATCGAATACCGACGGACTCCGCCGCCAGGTTCCTAAACCGCAATACAACTATCTGGCGTTTGGTGCGGCCGAGTATCAGCAGAACCCACTTACCGTCGATGGCGACCTCGGCGACTGGGGTGAGCTTCGACACCCGATGCCTATGCAATGGTCATTTAATGATGAACGTTTGACTGACGGACTCCCGATTTTCATGCGTTGGTCAAGGAACGGCTTCTACTTCTGCTATCGAGTTCCGAATCGAACAAAGGTCGATCTGCCTAAGGGCAGAGTTTACGAGGGCGACCTGTTCGAGGTCTGGCTGGATGTCGACAACCTGCGCAAGGCCTCGATGCAATCGCATCCTTTCTCCCAACAGTTCACCTTGATGCCCTTCGGTTTTAACGGCAATCCGGAAGCGTCTTTTTCCGAGATAGGCAGGGGCTTCCGAGGAATCCTGATGCACGCGTATCGCCTTGAGGCAAGTCCTGAAATCAATACGGCCCTCGGCAAATGCCGGGGCCGGATTCACGACGGCGGGTACACCGTGGAGGGATTCATCAGCATCAAAGCCCTCGCCAATCCAAAGGTGAAGGCCGGCATGTATGTAGCCATGAATTTTTCCATCAATCGAGGCTTTGATTACGCCCGGTCGCAACAGTGGTCGCTCTCGAAGAACACCAAGACGGGTGGCTACAATCGACCTGACACATGGGGTGACGTGCTGCTCCTCGGCACAGATGCCAATTCCAGATTCGTGGATGCAAAGGGAGCGAGCTCGTTTACCAGGGCAGTCGTTCCCGGCGAACCAATCGGAATCGAAGTGACTGATGCAGACATGAATACCAACGGAGAAACGCGAGAGCATGTGCTCGCATCCGTCCGGCTCAAAGGCAGCGCGTCATCCATGTATGTCATCCTTCGGGAAACTGGTTCTGATACAGGGATTTTTCGCGGCTCGTTTCAGACCCAGCCCCATTACCTGCCCAACAAGTCCAATACATTGAATGTCCGTGGGGGCCAGAAGATCCAACTCTTCTACAAAGATGCTCGCAGCGCCTACGGAGAGCCGGATCGAAGAGTGGAGGCCGAGATGGAAATCGGCCTGCCCGTATTTCAGATATCGAAGAATTGAGAATCGCAGGAGTACTAACCCATGGTGGTGGACTCACCCTGTGAGTCCCAAGACCTGCTCACGGAGTGAGCAGACCACAAACTCGTGCCAGCTCTTGAGCAATTGTCTACAAGCAGGTGTCACCTGATTGCCATCACCTTCAGCACCATCATAGAAGCAAATGAATTCTAAATCGCTCATCATGCCCGCTCTCCTCATGACGCTCTGCGTTCTGTCAACGGCCTTCGCGGAAGAAGCACGCGAAGGCGGCGTACTAACCAGCAACATCGAGGAGCTCTACTCCCTCCCGATGCTTCCGCTCTGGCTCTGTTCGCTCGCCCTGCTGACGCTCATCTTTGAACGCTTCAACGCACTCAAGGCGAGCAAGGTTCTCGATTCGTCCCTGGCGGAGACCCTTACGAAACTCGCGGGGGAACAGAAAATGGAGGACGCGGAAACTGCATCCTCAAAGTCGGACACGATGGTGGGCAAAGCCTGGTCAAAAGGGCTTCACGAGTTTCTGCTCGGGGGGGTCGATTTGGAAGAGGCGCTGACCAACGCGACGGCCCTCGCGTTCAAGCCGCTCAGCCGCAACCTTCAGGGGATCACCACCATTTCCGTCATCTCTCCTTTACTCGGATTGCTCGGAACTGTCATCGGGATGGTGATGGTCTTCGATCAGATCAGCGTCTCGCTCGACCCCGATAAACAATTAATGGCGAAGGGCATCATGACCGCCCTGTTCACCACTATATTCGGAATCATGATCGCCGTTCCCGGCATCGTCTGCGGCCGCTATTTTGATTCGTGCATTCGCCGATACGCGGAATTCGCTGAAGCGTCGATAGATGAGATTCGTTATGCCTACCTTCATGCAGAGGCGCAGAGCAAACAGCCTGATGGGGGCAACGAGGAGAAAGGCCCAGAGAAGAAAGAGGGGGACGCGAAGAATGAAAGCTAAGAAAAAACTGACCCAGCGAGTTCAGGAGCAGGATGATCGTCCGGACCTCACCCCGTTGATCGATGTCATCTTCATGCTTCTGCTCTTCTTCATCATTACGACCACTTTTGCCGCGGACACCTTCTTTCCGATCAGCCTGCCCAAGGCCACCCGGGCATCGGTTCGCACTTTAAAGGATTCACTTGTCGTAGAAATCAATGCGAGTGGTGAATTCGCATTGGATAAGAAATTCGTTGCATCTGAAACCCGACTCTATGAACAGCTCGCCAAAGCAAAGACTGAAGGCGCACTCAGGACAGTTGTTATCAAGGCCGACGAAAAATGTCCGGCGAAACATCTCGTTGCAGTACTGGACATCCTTCGAGGTTTGGACATCAACGAATTCGCAGTGACCGCGCAGCGGGATCGAGGATTATGAGATTGCATGTGTCGACATGATGGTTGTTAGTCTAAATGGAGGACGCTATGAGTACTTATGCTGGAAGGATTATGAGATTGCATGTGGAGAGGGCAATAATGACGAGCAGTGGCCGAAGAAGAGGAAGGAATTCGATCATGCCGGGAACCGTCGGCCTATTGCTGGCAACTGCCTTGTGCGCGCCGAAGGGCTGGGGTGACGGCATGCCGACAACAGCGGCGGCATCGCCATCCGGCGTCCAACGCCTGGGGCGGATTGTTTTCCCCGCTGATCCGCGCGCGGTGCTGGATGTGAAGCGGGACCTCGGGGCCAAGGGCGACGGCGTGGCGGACGATACGGAAGCCCTTCAAGCGGCCATCGAGCGCAGTACCACCGCCCAGGACCATACCCGCTCCATCTACCTGCCCGCCGGCACCTACCGGATCACGCGGCCGTTGGTGTTCCGGCCGAACGACAAGGGCGGCGAAGGGTCGATGGTCGGCCCCTGGATCTGGGGCGAGGAACGGGACCGCACGATCATCCGCCTGGACGACGGGGCCGAAGGCTATGGCGATCCGGCAAAGCCCAGGGAAGCGATCCGCGGCGTTTCGAGGCCCGACGGCGCGCGCATGAACGCGGACTTCTTCGACCGGACGATCGTCAACCTGACCATTGACACCGGCAACAACCCCGGCGCGATCGGAATCAAGTACTACAGCAACAATACCGGGGTCATGCGCGATGTGCTGATCCGAGGCAACGGCGCGATCGGCCTGGATCTGGGCTCGCACGATCAGAACGGCCCCTGCCTGATTCAGAACGTGGAGATCGACGGCTTTGCGGTGGGTATCCGCGCCAAGCATATGATCAACAGCCAGACGCTGTCGGACATCACCGTTCGGAACGCCCGTGAGGTGGGACTGAGGGTGGATGGCCAGACACTGGCGGTGGAACGTCTGCGCGTGATCGGCGCGCCGCTGGCCGTGGAGTGCCGCGAATGGGCCATCGTCGCGCTGGTGGACTCGCTGTTCGAGCACCCGGCAACCAACGGTCCGGCGGTCAAGGTCGCCGGCAGTGTGCTGCACGCCCAACGCCTCCATGTCTCCGGCTATTCTTCCGCCGTTGTGGACAAGGACGGCAAGGTGCTGGCGGCGGGCCCGGACGTGGCCGGCTTGACCGTCGGATCGGTCCATGCGCTTGGCCCGAACTCGCCGGAATCTCCTCTGGGCATGCAACCTGAACTCGAGCCGGTCATTCCTTATCCAACCGACACGAACCAGTGGGTCTGTGCCAACGATTTCGGGGCGGCCCAGGAGCAGGACCTCTCCGAGCCCCTGCAGAAGGCCATTGACGCCGCCGCGGCGCGCGGGGCGTCAACGGTCTACCTGCTGGGCGGAAAGCGCGGCGACCCGAACTGGTATTTTCTGAAGAAGGCCGTCCGCATCCATGGGTCTGTCAATCGGGTCATGGGTTTCGGCTTCGTGCGCATCATCGGCGGCGGCTCCTGCGCCGCCACGAACTACCCCGCGAACATGGCCGGCCGCCTTGTGGTCGATGACGATCCCGTCGGCGCCAAAATCGTCGTCATCGAGCACCTCAAGGTCTTTGCGCCGGGTGCCGGCTATGCCGTCGAGGCGCGCTCGCCGACCCGCACGGCGGTGTTTCGCGACATGCACGCCACGATCCTGGTGGGCCGCAACGCCAAAGCTTTTGTCAGCAACGCGTGCGGGCATCTCTACCAGGAACCGGGCTCGACCGTATGGATGCGGCAATGGAACACCGAGGGCGGACCGGCGGCGCTGAAGGTCAACACCCGCAACGACGGCGGCCGGTTGTGGGTTCTCGGTCTCAAGACCGAAGCGTTCAGCACCAAGGTCCAGACGCTGAACGGCGGGCGCACGGAGGTGCTGGGCGTACACAACTACAACACCCATGGCGCCAAGGACGACACGCCGTTCTTCCAAGTGAAGGACGCTTCGCTTTCGGTGGGCGCCTACCGGGAGGTGTGCTTTAACAACGGCTGGTGGAAGGCGCCGGTACTGGCGCAGTTCGGCGGGCAGGAGTTCCGTCACCCGCAGGCCCAGTGGCAGAACTGGGGTCTGCTGAGGGCCGGGGGGAAGCAGTAAGCAGTGGGCAGTGGGCAGTGGGTAGTGGGCAGTGGACAGTGAACAGTAATCAGTTAACAGTGGGAGAACACAATGCGATTCATAAAGACAATGCTGGTGATGGCGATGATTACAGGTGGGACGATGGTCTTGGCGCAGACGGCCACGACTGCGGCGAAAACCAACGCGGCGGGCTGGACGAGCGTGAAGGATTACGGCGCCGTGGGCGACGGGAAGACCGACGACACGGAAGCGCTGCGGCGGGCTGTGGCCGACCTGTGCGGCTCCCAATTCGCGCAGAAGACGCTTTTTTTCCCAAAGGGGACCTACGTCGTGAGCGACAGCGTGCTGTGGCCGCGGGCGCAGTACTTCACCGTGCGCGGGGCCGGCGCACAGGACGCAACGATCAGACTCAAGGACAACGCCGCGGGGTTCGCCGACCCGGGCAATCCGAAGCCGGTCATGGCGGTGGCGTGGCAGCACAAGGCTAACAACACGATGTTCAACTGCTATGTGCGGGACATCGCCTTCGACGTCGGATCGGGAAATCCCGGCGCCATCGGCCTGGATTTCGCGTCCAGCAACGTGGGCGCGGTGCGCAATGTGATCATCCGCTCCAGCGATCCCGGCAAGGCCGGTCGCTACGGACTCTCCATGCTCGCCGGCTGGCCGGGGCCTCTCCTCGTCAAGAACATCACGGTCGAGGGCTTCGACATCGGCATCAAGGTCGCGCAGATCCAGTACAGCGTGACCTTCGAGAACGTGAGCGTGGCCGACCAGCGGCAGGTCGGCGTGCAGACGGACGCCAACAGCGTCTTCATTCGTCATCTCAAGAGCCGGCAGCGGGGGCCCGTACCCGCGGTTTCCATGGGCGGCGAGGCTTTGGTCGTCCTGGACCAGGCCGACGTCTCCTGCGCGGCGGCGGAGGCCGGCGGGCAGGCGGCCGTGACCGGCGACGGCGCACTGTACGCGAGGGGCCTCAAAGCCGGCGGCTATGGCAAGGCGATCCGCAATCGCGGAAAAGACGCCGCGTCGCCCGTGGCCGAGTTCGCCACCTCCGCGGCCAGCCTCGGCGGCGCCCCCGCCGCCTCGCTCGGGCTGCCGGTGCGCGAGACGCCGACTTACGAAAACCGGGACGTCCGGCAGTGGGCCCTGGCGAAGACCTTCAATCCGGAGTCCCTCCACGAGGCGATGCAGAGCGGGAAGCCCGTTGTCTGCTTCCCCGAGAACAACAAGGCGCCATTTCGGGCCATCGAGAACAAACCGGAAAAGGGCCCCATCCAGAACCGCTACAAGATCGAACGCACCGTGGTCATCCCCAGCTCGGTCCGCTGGTTGAACGCGCAGCACCAGCAGATCAGCATCGAGGGCGGGCGGATTCCGGTCGCCTTCCGCATCGAGGGCAAGCGCAGCGATCCTCCCCTGATCATCGAAGACGTTTTCACGTGGTACCATCAGTACGGCAGCGCAGACCTGCAATTCGAGCACGCCTCGGGGCGGACGCTGGTGCTGAAGAACTGCGCCGGCAACTACAAGGCGTTGCCCGGTGCGGGCGACGTCTTCATCGAGAACTGTACGATGAATGCCTCCTTCGTGCCCGGACAGAAAGTGTGGGCGCGACAGTTCAACCCCGAGGCCATCCATGGCGCCCGGGCGGATAACGGCCTCGTTGTCAACGATGGGGCGGATCTGTGGGTCCTGGGTATGAAGACCGAGGGTACGTGGACGGTTGTGCGGAGCGTGAACGGCGCGCGCACGGAACTGCTTGGCGGCTTCATCTATCCGGTGTTCGGTTCGCCCGGGCCGGAAACGCCGCTTTTCAGCGTGGACAACTCCGCGCTTTCCGCCGTCTACAAGACCTTCATCCAGAACTATCACACGCACGTCAGGCAGGTGCTTGGCGATGAAACGAAGACCATGGGATCCCAGCAGGGCCTGCTGATTCGGGCCGGCAAGTCTCCCGCAACGAAATAGCCGGATTGCGGCGGGGTGGCACTGGCGAACATGACTGACCGGGTGTGCCACTGGCTCTGCCAGTGCTGCTTTCAACGATGCTCGACCTGGACCCCGGAAGTCTCGAACCACATCGGATCAGGCCGCGTCAGTTGCGG
>JAQBXN010000185.1 GCA_027625095.1 Planctomycetota bacterium
GTGGGTCAAAAGGCAACCGTTCTGTCGTTTCAAAAGTTTTCAGGGAATTCTGTGGTTTCCGGCATTTTCAAAGAAGCTCCTAAACCGCCCGGGCGTTCGGTGGAGCGACTTGTTATGCGATGGAGAGCATCTTGTTTGCATAGTCTTTGCCACTCGTTGGGGGAGGGAGCGGTTTCCCATTTTTGTGATAGAGGTCAATCGTCTCTTCTACAATTTCGCAGAGTTCGGAGAAAACCTCGACCTCGTCAGCACCATGACATCCCCCGTACAGCAAACCGGGGCAACTCCCAACGTAGCAATGGTCTATTTCAGACCACTCGACAATCTTTGTGTAACGCGCGCTCTCTTTCATTGTTTCGATTCCTCGATTGCAAGCTTTACGGCTTTTTCTTGGTAGTCCCTGGCATCATCACCTGGATTTCCCGATATTGTAACCGGTTTTTCGACGTTCGGATGCGAATAATTCCTATGGTTTCCCTTTCCCCCTCGATCTTCAAAACCAGCCTGCTTCAGGTCTCTGATTAACTGTCGTATCTTCCGAGGCATGGGTCATAGGTGATTGTACAGTTTCGTCGAAATTGCCGGAGCATAAGGTCAAAAATCAGCCACTGAAACGGCTCCTGCCAAGCTCAATGAACAGCACGAAGATTGTAGCTTTACGGAAATTCAAATCCCACCGTCGTTTCAGTTCGTTGCATTTTTTGGGTTATGGTTTGAAACTTCCCTATCGGCGCGCAGGCGCTGCCTGCGAAACTATCGCTCGCTCTCACTGGACAGCGACACTACCGATTCGGCCAGGTGATTACCGACCCGGACCAGAGTGCATGATATGAAGAATGCTGCCATTGCGATGACGAGACCGTTCGCTCCCCCGGGATCTCCTGCCGCGATCAACATTGCGATGCCGACAATCCAATGAATCCGCCTAAGCCAGAAATCTTTCCTCATGACAGCCTCCTAGGTTCCTAATTTTGCGGTACCGCAACGTGTGGCCGCTGGGGCCAACCATCTTTGACCAGCCGGCCGATTCGCCTTCTTTGTCTTTATCCGCGAGGAGGCGCCAGGCGCACATTGGCGGGGTTATGATTTTGTAATCACGGGCGACCGTCGATGCCCCATCGCAGGTCTGCTGATAGAAAATCTTGAAGTATTTTGCGTACCAAGTGATGTCGCTGGCTTTGAGGTAGTAGTCTCCGCCTCATTTCAAAATTACCACATCTACTGTCTTTGGTGCCTTCAGAGTGACGTAGACGGCCTCGCCCTCCTGCCGAAATTCCAGGGGGCCGCCGAGGCTTGCATTCACTTCGCTTATCTTCCTTGAGGTCTGGACTGTCAGTTTGGTTTCACGATCTTCAGGCTCGATGAAATAGCCGAAATTGCTCAGAGTGACGGCGATGCCTTTTTCGTGCTCGAAAAGACAAACTTCGGTCTGCGGTTCGGAATACTCGACCCGGCTTTTCCCAAGGATAGTTTCAGCAGGCATGGTGATGAGTGGACGCCGCTCCAGCGTATACCGGGAGCTTCCACCGGTTGGGCCCTTGTAGATGTGACCGGGCGTGATTCCGTAGAGCAGCGTATGGCCTTTGCCCAGCTTTTGCAGGACGGCCCCGCTACTGCCGTCCTTGAAGGTACCGATGGAATGTCCAGTCGTGGGAGTCAATCTGCATTGCACGCCGATGACGTCGACGATCATCTCAGGGGTAAGTTCTGATGAGTTAAGGCTGAGAGTATCCATGGGTTTGTGACTTGGCAGGGACTGCGGGTGCCAGCCACCTTCCGAAGTTCCGGCAAGTTCCTGCTTTGCACCGAAGAGGGACTCTGAAGTAAGGGCGGGCGTGTCATATTCGTCGCGCATGGCGGTGCCGGCGACTCCGATAAGGACTCCGCCCTCGGAGACCCAATTCTTCAGAGACTCTGCGCGTCTCTCGCTGAGATTGAATCCCTGTACATAGATCGCTTTGTAGGTGGCCAGATTTTCAGCAGTCAGGTCCTCTTCGAGAATGATGTCAGCCGGAATGTGGGCGTGCGTCAGGGCAATGTATGTCAGCAGGCGATCGCTTTGAAAGCCGCCATAGGCGCCGTTCCAGATTTCGTGACTGCGGTTGTAGAGGACGGCCACCTTGCTCGGCCATCGTTTGCCTTTGGCAATGATTTCATCCGCCGGGCCGAGAGCGTAAGTGCCGCGGGCGATTTCGGAGTAAGTATGCGGGCTCTCGCTCCAGAAGTTTGAACCTTCTGCGCCGATATATTGCGGCCCCCAGGCGTAGAGCTCCAGATTGAACACACCTCGATTGATGAGCGAGAACATTTTCTTATCCGCACCACCCATCGTGCCGACGATATAGAAACCGGCAGGGAGGTTTTTTTTGCGTGCGGCGCACTCGACCCAGGCGGCGTAATAGCTCACGACTTCGTGTCCAACAAAACCCCAACCGCCTCCGCTTGCCCAGCCTTCGCCCCAGGCCATGTTTGCGCCCCCCTCGCGAGTGAGCGCGAACCAGTCGGAGTGATTCATCTGCTGCCCGAACATCGGCGGATGCGGTGAAAAGTTGCAGTAGGTGTAGACCTTCGGAAAGACACGCTCCGCGGCTCGGGTGATCTGCCCGTAATACATGGCAGTCAGCACAAACTTGAACCGGGAACTGTGGTAATAAACCCGGCGTTCATACACACCCGGGCTGTCAGGCAAATCGGGCTGGAACTGAAGTTCCTCCACTTTTTCCACGCCAAAGTATTCCGGGCCTTTGCCGATGACTTTCAGATGCGTCTTGAGGTAATCGTGGAAGGCACGGCGGCAGGTGGCAAGACTGTTGACCGATGAAGCCCCGACTGCCCCGATCTCATCGCCCATTTTGAGGGTCACTGGATGCGGATTCGCCGGGCTTGGAAAAAGTTGTTTGAAAATGTTCTGAAGCGAGGCCTGAAAGTTCTTCTCGGCAACGGGGTCAAGTGGATCGTGAGTGTTGCAGAGATACTGAGAGTCATTGGCGCCGATGAACGCGTGAGGCTCGAACTTGAGCTCACTGGCCAGTGCAATGTCGTCCTCCTGGTATCCGTAAAAAGCGTTGAGCCCAAGCTTGGCCAGCATCTTCAGCGAAGCTTCTCTCGCGGCCGGAGCCGGACCGCAGGGAGAAAAGAGATTCAGGTAGCGAGGGGTTATGTTGTGCCTGAGATTGAGGCTGGCGACGGCTTCATCTGCCCATTGGAAGTGTCGCTTATGGACCTCCATTGCCGTCTCTATTCGGCTGAGGACTTCCGGTTGCCGCATTCCCCAGACCCCTGGCTTCGCCTCTTCTGCAACGGGGGCCGCGGCCGCGTTGTCGAGCGTAACCATGCATACGGCCCGGTGGGCGGCAATGCCTGGCTTGATGGTCTTCAGCACCGCGCTCTCGTGAGGATGCCATGCGAATTGGACCTCGGCCTCTCCCTTGTTCACTGTACCAAAGCTCAGAAAACCGGTGGCCCACGGCCCGCCTCCCCTCGCCCAGGGGCCCTCAGTGATGTCTTCGGTAATGTCCACCCAGCGTGTCCATTCACCTGCTGATAGATCTTTCTGGCCGTCCTTGTTCACGAATCCCTTTTTATCACGCGAACCGAGACTGCTATACCAAAGTGGTTCAGTATTTCCTTTGAGACTGCGTCGCCAGTGGTAGGTGAGATTAGTTCCGGTGACAGAGTATGGAGACTTCAGAACGCGAAGCCGGCAGAAGGTCCTGTAAAGATTCCCTTCACCGAGGACAGGGGATTTGCTTGGACTGAACGTCTTGCTCGCGCAGACGAAAATAGCGTCGACTTTTGTCTGGGGGTTCAGGGATGAAAGTGTGAAAGTGGTGTTGCCAGTCTTCATTGCGGTGTCGAAAAACTCCCAGACTGCGATGGGAGTCGTCGGTGGCGCGATGCGGTGCGCCTCCTCTTCAAACCGAATGGGATGTTGTTTTTCGATGACGGCGCCTGCACTTGATTCGAGCGCGATGCTGCCAAACGTGTGCTTCCCCTGATTGGCCCCGGCCAGGGTCAGGGTCACTGGATGTTTTTTGCCGGGCTCGGCCACATAGCACAGCCAGATTCGGTAGCTCCTGTTCTCCGGGATGGCGATGTTGGTCTGAATGGGTTCAGGAGAAAGCGGCGAGACGAGAGTCCGGCGCGGGGAGATCCCCTGCTCCACGACCTTCCAGTTGTATTTCTTGTCCTTGTCCAACGTCCCCTGTGGCTGAACGCCTGGCCAGCGAAAGACTTCGCTAAGGTGGCTGAACCGGATGAGCTCGATGTCGCTGTCTTCTTTCGCGAGGGCCTCTTCGAAACCGTCGAGATCTTCCTTGCTGTCATCGGTCAGATCGAACTGGGCATGGCAGGGCAAACAGGTGGCTGCGGCAATAATGAAAAGCAAAGGATGACAAATGCGTTCCAGAAGTAGAAGCCATGCCGGAGAGCTGTGTGGTTCATTTAAATTTGAGATATTTCTTCGAGACATTTTCAGCAATTTCAGTCCGGCGGGGACAGCATGTATACAAACCCTTCATCGTCGTGACACAGGACGGCCGACATGGATTCCTGTCCGTCAACGAGACTTTCAAAATCATCTTCATCCTTTTCGCGGGGGGGCTGCCAATTGGTTGGGACTTTGGGTGAGTACCAAAGTTTCGGCAGCAGCTTGGTGGCGAAGGAGTGCTCTTTGAGCACCGAGAGGTCCGACAAGCTCAAAAAAGTGACTCGATTTCTGAGATCCAGGATAGCGAGGAGTGGCTTCTCGACAGGTACGATTTTGAAAGCCAGGATCCAAGTGGGCCATGTAATGGTTTTGAGCAAGTCGCCAGAGGCACAATTTTGAAGCGTAATCCGATTTTCTTTGGTCACTGTGACGAGAACGCCGTCCCCGAGCTCTGGGCCCCCAACGAGCGGCTCAGTTGTCAGGCGTTTCGGGTTGTTCTCATTCACCTTCGAAGACTTTTCCTCGGTCTTTGATGGCGTTGCCTCCCCCGTCATCCAGTCAATCAGAGAGTCATTCTGGCCCCTGCGTATGATCTGGTCGGCGAGAATTTCATACTCAACGGGCTTAAGGGACGGTGCGGTCTCCCATAGTTTTTTGCCCGTCGCGGGTACCATGACCCGGGATGTCGTACCCTCAGAAACCAGCGCCATGCCGTCGTGCCAACCGATCATTCTGGCCTCGTGTGATTCAAGAAATCCAAAGGCAGTAAAGGAGGCATCCTCACGAAGCTGCATGAACAGACGAACCAGGTTGGGATAAAGCTGTTCGTACGGAATCCGTTTCTTAATGACCTCTGTTTCTTTTTCACCAGTAACCAACCGGACACGAATCGAGAAGAAAACAGAAAAGTCCTGACGGATTTCGATGGTGACTCGATCTGTCTGCGCGGTTGAAGTCGGCTGCCAGCCCGCCTTGAACGCGGCTCCATATGCGATCGCCTCCATGGGTGCAATCTTCAATTGTTCTGTTGACGCATTCCCCCCGAGCAGGTTGTCCTCACCGCCCTCTGATTCCGTTCCTTTCAGCCAAGGCTCTATTTTCACCTGAACACGCGTTCGTCTTAGCGGCTCAAGATCGCCTCTGAACAGAAAATCCGTCGCACATTCCCGGATGGCGTTCTGCGGGAGCTGAGCGCGGCCGGGGGGGACGCTGAACCAATACAGCACGATTCGAACCTTGGACGGACGATGCCCTGCATAAGCAACCGTTCCACTGCTGTCATCAAAGGTGAATGCAAAAAAGTCACACTGCGCGCCAATCTTTACTTTTACCAGTCGAAGCCATTCCTCTGGTGCCACATTCTTTGGTGGCACTTTCCAATCGGCATTTACAGCGTCGTTGATTAACGATGCGGAATAGCCTTCAAGGGCATCAATTGAAGCCACAAACTGACTTGGGTTTTCACCATCCGATTTTCCGGCGAAATCTCTATACGAGACCTTCCAGGATTGTTCAGCCATCAAACTTGGCTGCGAGTAGATCAGCAAAATAGGTATGAGTATTGACATGCTGTTCAGGCTTCGCCTAACTCTTTCAGGAGCCGTTGAACCACCCTCTTCCTCTGCTGAAAACCTGCATTCTGTTTCAATTCATAAATTTCATCTGAAATCTTGTCCCTGTGATTTTCAAGGGGGCCGGCTGTCGGAGACCAGGAGGCGTAGGCAGTGCTGTAGCGCATGAAGAGCGTTCGCCGAGGTTCGTCATGAGTCCATTTTCGGCCACCGTGACAGAGTGCTTCGGTGAAGATCACCACGTCGCCGGCCTTGGGGCAGACGTTGAAGACTGTTGGTGGGTCGTCGTAGATATCCACATCTTCCGGTTTCTTGAATTCGGATTTATGACTCCCCGGAATGCAGACAAAGCCAGTGCCTTCTGGGACATCCACCAGCGACACGGCGGCATTCAGAAAAGTAGCGAAGACGCGTCCGTCTGCGGCCTGGTAATCATTGGCCGGATTTCGGATGCCGCCGCTCACGCCCCCGTGAAATGAGATGTCATCGGATTGGCTGGTGTTCTTTGTCAAAGCCACCAGAAGGCTCTTGGGACAATTGTCCGTCAGCGCAAGGATAACTCGCATGATTTCAAGATTCAGGATCGCACGCTGAAAGACCTCGTCCGCATATTCAGGATGGTCGATGGCCCGTGCCGCGGAGGACTTTGTATGGCTGTCTTTGTATGTGTGCAGTGGTGGCGGGAGCTGATCGTCCGGCAAGGCATGCCACTGATCGCAGAGCTCGACCATCCGTGCCACATCCTCGGGAGAGATGACTTTCTTTAGATGGAGGAATCCATGGAGATCAAACAGCCATTTTTCTTTTTCTGTGAGCATTACGCGAGGATCTCTTTCACCACATTGCCTTGCACATTGGTCAGGCGGAAGTCACGGCCGGAGTAGCGGTATGTCAGCCTCTCGTGATCGAGTCCGAGCAGGTGTAGGATGGTGGCGTGCAGATCGTGCACGTGGACGCGGCCGTCGATGGATGCGTAACCAAATTCATCGGTCTTACCGTGGATATGGCCTCCTTTTACGCCGCCGCCTGCCAGCCAAATACTGAAGCCGAGGTTGTTATGGTCGCGGCCCCACTTGGCGCTAGAGTTATTACCTTTCCGCAGTTCGACAAACGGCGTACGACCAAATTCGCCGCCGCAGATGACCAGCGTGTCCTCGAGCAGCCCGCGAGCTTTGAGATCTTTGAGCAGTGCGGCAATGGCGCCGGAGCATTCTTTCGCCTTTGCTCGAATACCGGTTTCGATATTCTGATGATGATCCCACGGCCCTCCTCTGGAGTGGAAAACCTGGACATACCGAACGCCGCGTTCGACCAGACGGCGGGCCATGATGAACTTCCGGCCGAACGTCGTATCCCCGTACATGTCGAGAACGGACTTCGGCTCTTTCTCGACATCGAACGCATCGGTTGCCTCTACCTGCATTCGATAGCCTGTCTCGTAGGAGCGGATGCGTGCATCATGTTTGTTTTCCGGGTGAGAGTTAAGTTTGTTCATCTCTTTGTGGCCAACATCAACGAACGTTCCCTGGTGGGAGCCGGGCAAGAATGCTGAACGCCAACTGTCCGAATCTGCCCACGGGAAACCGCCCTGGCACAACGCAATGTAGCCTGGCAGGTTTTCATTCAAAGAGCCGAGGCCATAGGTCAACCATGAGCCCACGCTCGGGCGAATGAGACTGGCTGAGCCGGTGTTCATCAAGAGGATCATCTGCTCATGATTCTGGTTTGTGGTGTGCATGCCCCGGAGGATGCAAAGGTCGTCCGCGTGCTCTCCGAGATCGGCAAAAAGTTCGCTGATGTCGATTCCACTCTTCCCATACTTCTGAAACTTGAAACAAGAGGGCATCAGGGAGCCGGTCTTTTCTTGTGAGATGGAGCCTGGTAACGGCTCGCCCGTCCATTTTTCCAACTCGGGCTTGGGATCAAAGGTGTCAATCTGTGAAGGACCACCATTGAGGAAGATATGAATCACCCGTTTCGCCTTTGGCACGAAGCGCGAGGACTGAACTGAAAGCCCGTCCGGCCGATCCTGGGTAGTTGCCAGCATGCCCTCTCTGTTCATCACGCCGGCCAGGCCCACCAGACCAAAGCCCATACCGGAGTGAGTGAGCATCTCGCGACGAGTCATCGCGGGGTTCGTATTTATTGCGCTTCGGATCTCGTTTTTCCTGATCATGATTTCGAAATCAGTCTTAGAGTTTGAAGTTGTCACTTACCCGCGTGCGGTGGAGATCTTTTTAACCATGGATGAAGAGGGACGCGGATGTTTTGATTCTCATATCTGCGGGCCCCTTCATTCGCGGTCCTTTCGGTGCTTGAGGCCGAAGGCCGCTTTAAGCTATCAGCAAGTTCAGAGTCAGAAGAATACGATTTATTAGCTTGGATGCCTGCCCCGACTTGAGTGGTCAGCCATTCAATTTCCGGCTCGTGGTTTTACCTTCCACTTCATCTCTGACTGCATGCCGCGGGTGATCATGGTGTGCATTTCCTTCGGATTGTCAGGTAAGCTTGAAAATATGAGCGCTTCGCTGGTTGGCACCCGTTCGATCAGGTTGCGGCCACCACCCGGGCCCATCACGAACAAGGTGAGAGCCAGGGCCTGGGCATCTACTGCATGTCTGGCCAAAGCGTACACGGAGATGGTACCGCTCACCGGGCTGCCATCGCGGGGATCAACTTCAGGGCCTTTGTAGCTGCCAGAGTCTGCAAGGTGAACGATGGCATTATCCGTCGTGCCGAGACTGCCAAGCTCCTTCCCCTGGCGCCTCGGATGTTCAATCTCCACAAGGAGCTTCTCGGACCCGCCAGCACCTTCTTTCTTCCCCATCAAGTAGCGCACGGGGCCTGCCTCGATCTCCGCACATTTGATTCGTGCCTCTTTCAACTGGTCGATCGCTGCGTCCACAGCCGCTCCAATGACAAGACCACTGATATCCAATTCGCAGCCGGGTTTGAGCTCCACCTGTCGTTGAGAAAATCCGATCTTCACGTCTTCCGGTTTGCCATTTTTCACGCAGTTGAAAGCACCGCCGGAACGTTGAGTCCAGAACACTGCGCGCTCCACCACCTTAAGGGTCTCGGCTGAAACAGTGAGGACACCCGGGTTGTCTTTGGATCTAGCAAGCTCGTAGTAAGGTGACCGCGAACTGGCCAGCCTTTCGACTGTTTCAAATGCTGCGCGAGCGTTTCGTACGGCATTGTTTGAATCGCCGCGGCCGGGGTCGTAAACGGTAATTTTTACCGGTGTTCCATTGAATTGAGGCTGTTCTGGTCTGGTGGAAGGCTCCGCGTCCCCAGTTTGACTCGATTTAATCGGTGGGTTTGGTGACTGGGTTGTTGCTGATGCAGGGCCCGGATCACGGGTCTGGCTGCATCCCGACAGGACCAATGCAAACAACGAAAGTGACGTATATGCTTGTTTCATATTTGTTTAACTGCTGTTAATGGATCTATTTTACGGGATGAGCAGGGCACTAGAATCCACAATTCCGGGCTCAGTTCCAACTGACTCTATTCTGGAAGTATTTGGTGAGGTTTTGCTGGAAAGCCACCTATGCAATTTCATCGCCGCAATGCTCGGCCTCGGATTGAACGTCATGGGCTTTGACCTATGCTTCGCCTTTTCGTAACGGCGATCCCTTCCGAGCCATTATGGTTAGTCGACAGGAAAAGATTAGAGCCGGCGCATTCGTTGTGTTCACGCTGGCGCTGCTGGTGAGCGCACTCATTTCTCTGAAGTACTACTCGAGCCTAGAGGAGTATCGGCAGTATTACTTCCTTTTCGATAACTCCATCTTCGGGCTTGAGAAAGGCTCAAAGGTGGCCTTCAACGGCGTTCCCATCGGCGTGGTATCAGGGATTGGCTTCAGCCCTGAAGACAAGTCCAAAGTAAAAGTTTTGCTGAAAATCACAGCCCCGGCGAATGAACTGACCCTTCTGGATGATACCAGGGTCTCCATCAAATATGTTTCGTACATAACGGGTACCCTTTACGTCGAGCTGAGCGGTGGCAAGGGCAAGGAGGTTCACGATCCATCGAAGCCGATACCGATTAAAGACACCATCCTCGACAATCTGGAACTGCGGCTCATTCGTATGGATACGACGGTAAACGAAATCCTTAATCAGATTAAGGATTTGTTGAATAAAGAGAATCGTACAAAGGTAGCCGAGCTGCTCGGTGACGTTTCGATAGCTTCCAGTAGCCTGAAGGAAGTGACCGAGAGCGCCCGGTCGGCGATGCGTTCGTTCGAGGTGTCCATGAAAACCGTCGAAGCCACCGTCACGGAAAATCGTGCACACGTGCAAAAGCTGGCGAAAGAGACTGGCGAAGTCGCCGCCCACCTCAAGGACGTGCTGGCGAAAGTGAAGGAGGAAAAAACGATCGAAGAGGCCACAGCGACGATCAAACAGTTCCGCCAGACCGCCGGAAAGGTCAGCGAATCAACGGACAAACTTGTGTCCTCCGCCGACTCTCTGGGAACGGCCGGCAAGAAGACACTATCGCAGCTTGAAAAGACACTCGGCGAGTTGGAGCAGGAAGTGAGGAAGACGCTCGTTCAGGTACGGTCAACAGCAAAGACAGGCGAGGATAAACTGGCCCTGCTGAGTGAAGAGACAACACAGACGCTGTCTCAGGCACGCTCCACCCTGAAGTCCGGCGAGAGTCACCTCGCCGCGTTAACAAAGGACGCACAGGCCACTCTAAATCAGGCCACAACTCTTCTGAAAAACGGTGAAACCAAACTTGACGAAGTGACCAGTGTGATCAAATCCACCGGCACCGCGGCCACCGAACTGGCTGAGAAGTCAAAAACAGTCGTCGAACACGCTAATACCATTCTTGAGAACACGAACAAGATCGTTGCAGGTGCTTCGGGCAACATCGAGAAGACGTTGTCCGGCATCCGAGAGGCATCGGAGAATATCAACAAACTGGCTGAATCGTTGAGCTCAGTCGTGGTGTCGAAGACACCAACGGTGGCGAGGCTGCTGGACAATCTGAAAGCCGCTTCCGTAGATTTGCGCGACTTTGCGGAGCAGATAAGGCAACAACCATCCAGCTTGATCGGCAAGCAGCCGAAGGATGAGCGGAATTTCAGGAAGTAAGTGGGTGGTTTCAAGTCTTCATCTTTAATTTCACGCAACTATTCAGAGGGTAATTCCGGCGACTCGGAAACCGGGGTTGGAGTAACGGCTTAACCCGGCTAAAGCCGTTACTCCAACTCCGGTTCTACCACCCCTGACTAGTGGACCAAGACGAAGGTGATTTTACGGATTTAGTATTGGCAATGTAGGATGGGCGTTCTCGCCCGTCTTGAGCTTCCGGGCAAGGGACGGCCGAGAACGGCCATCCTACGAAAGCGGGCCGACCCGTCAGAAATCCGTCAAAACTCATCCGCCTTGGACTGCTAGTCGTCTACAACTGCTCAAAACTTAACAGAAGTGTCAACTTTTCAGAGCGACGGACTATCGTAGCTCTGGCCTCCAGGCCGGAGTGGTTTTTCCTGCGAGCCTTCGGCT
>JAQBXN010000186.1 GCA_027625095.1 Planctomycetota bacterium
TAGTTGACGGCCCCCCAACACTCCAGAACTCCAGAACTCCCCCACTCCCAGACGCCATCGCGGGTCATATGCCTCTCCTTACAGGGTAGTTATGAGAAAAACTAGCGCTGTAGAACTAATCACTTTTTTCTCTGAGCACGGAAATCTTCAATGCGCTTCTGCTCGTTCCAGGGCGGACGCCACTCGCCGTTCTGGGAAAGGCTTCGCTCCCACGGTGAGCAATTTGTCAGGTCTCCGTACGATTGCGGCAACCAGTGCCGATGCAGAGCCTGGGCGTGGATGACGACGCGCGGGGAACGATTCGCGGCGTGGTTTGCATTGCCGTCGTGCAGCACGAGGTGGTGGAAGAGCATCACGTCGCCCGGCTCGGCGACGAATTCATACGGCTCGACAACCGGGACCATGTCCATGTTGGTCGGGTAACGCCATTCGGGATCATCTATGACGAGTTTCTGAACGATCTTGTGTGTGCCGGGATAGATGGTGATGTTACCACTGAACGGTTCGCTCCGAACCAGTGAGACTTGGAACATAAAGCCGCTGCCTAACGCAGGGATCGGACACTTGACGAAGTCGATATGCCCCTGCCCTGAGAGCTTCGGTTCGGCCTCCGGATCGAAAGGACTGACGAACAACTGAAACGACCTTTCACCGTTCCACGCCCCCGCATCGCCGAACATCGTATCAATCATGGACCGTATTCCCGGCTGATCGTAGATTTCCGGCAGGACCTGCATGTTTGCCGTACCGGGGTTATAAGGCACGTGTGATTTACCATTGAGTTTTTCTGCAAGGTCCTCGGGACTCGAGATGTCGGCCCCGATAAGGTTGCTGACCTCTTTCAGAGCTCGTTCACAGAAGGTGTCATCGACGGCACCGCGAATCACTGCGATTCCGTGTTCGACGTAGTGGTCCGTCCAGTGAAGTGTTTCGTCAATTCTGAAACTCATACATTCTCTCGTGGGGAAGATCCGGCTAGGTCTAACGATTCAAAGGATAATAACTGATCCTGCAGGGTTGGATAATTACAGATTCGCACACGAGGTTGCTCTTTCCATTCTCATGAATCATGTTGAGTAATCAGCGGGTCGAGGATACAGCAAGCCCGGCGGCGGGCGGGGGCAGCAGGACTAAAATCGGTCATCCGGTATTTCCCCGAGGAAATAGATGTGGTGTTCAATCCGGTCGAGAGCGCTGCTAAAGCATTCTTTGCTATAGGGGTGACTGTAGAAGGCAGCTCCGTTTTTCAGCGGAATGCTGAACGAACGATATTGTTCATCTGGGAGGATGCTGAACATCGTGCCGCCGGAGGTCGCTGTGCTTGCGATACAGTGCCTATCATGGCGGTGAACCATGCAAAGGATAGACTAGCCAACTGCTTAGCAAGCAGTTTCCTCCGATGCTTGGAACTCGCGGACAAATTGAATTGTCAACGGAAGACCCACCACTAACAAAGCGGCGGCGAAAATCAAACATGGGCTGGCTGGTAACGCTCCTGGTGTTGGCCGGCTTGGGATTCGGAGGGCATAGATATCAGGATGATTTGCGGAGACTGTATCAACACTTTTCGCAGTCCAAGGAGAAGGCGCCGAGAACCGTTCGATTGGTTCATCAGGTATCCAGAGGAAACTTGACGGTGACCGTGCGGGAGCGCGGTTCTATCATGGCGGATAACCAGATATCGGTTGAATCGGAAGTAACTGGCCAAGCCCGGATTATCTACCTTATACCTGAAGGCCATAAGGTCGAGAAGGGCGAGCTCCTCGTGGAGTTGGACTCGTCCAGCTTACTGGCAGATCTGACACAGCAGGAAATCACGGTCAAAATCGCTGAAGCGGATCTCACCGAGGCGCGGGAAAATGTGGCGATTCAGAAGCAGCAGAATCAGACCGAGACCGAGGCCGCCCAGTTGAAGATTGAACTCGCTGAAGCTGAACTGCTCAAATATGAAGAAGGCGATTTCCCTCAGTCACAGCGGAATGCGAAATCAGATATCACGATTGCTGAAGAAGAGCTGAAGCGGGCCAAAGACCGGGCAAAGTGGACGGCAAAGCTCGAAGGCGAGGGTTTCGTCACCCGTACCGAACTCGAGGCTGATGAGCTGTCCGTAAAAAAGGCCCAGCTTGCCATGGATAAGGCTCAGGCGGCGCTGCACATACTCGAAGTGTACGGCCAGCCAATGACACTGAAGGAAAAGAAATCCAAGGTTACGGAAGCAAAGAGCGAACTGTTGCGAGTTCTGCAGAAGGGGCGGGCCAATCTACTGCAGAAAGAGGCCCTCCTGATCGCTAAACAGGCAACACTGAAATTACAAAAAGATAAAGAGACCAGCTACAGGGATCAGATGTCCAAGTGCAAGATCTATGCGCCCGCCCCCGGTCTGGTCGTTTATTACAAATCAAATAGTCGGTACAATTCCTCTCCTCCGGTGGAGGAGGGCGCCATGGTTCGGGAGCGGCAAATGCTGATTACGCTGCCGGACATGAGTGTGATGCGTATGGATGTGAAGGTGCATGAATCTGCCATCGATATGGTGAGATCAGGACAAAAGGCCAAGGTGTCGGTCGATGCTATCTCCGGCCAGGTATTCCACGGTACCGTCCGACAGGTTGCCCCATTGCCGGACAGCCAGGTTTCGTGGCTCAACCCTGATCTCAAGGTTTACCTCACGCAGGTGGTCATCGACGAGGATCTGGCGGGAATGCGGCCGGGACTATCTGCCATGGCTGAGATAATCGTGGCAGAGAAAAAGGACGTCATTCGTGTGCCGGTTCAGGCGGTAGGGCTCTACCAAGGTCTGGAATGCTGCTACGTCCTTGATAGAGATGTCGTCCAGTTGCGTGCCGTAGAAGTCGGGCTTGCCAATGAAACGTTCGTGCACGTAGAGGGCCTCGAGGAAGGCGAGCAAGTGTTGTTGTCTCCCCCTGATCGTATTGACGACCTGGTAAAGGTAGGTTTCGAAGAAATAAAGGCGAAAAAGGCCGCGACCTTTGCGACGGCCAAAGCCCGCCGCAAGGCCCGAATAATTCAGGAAAGTAAGCCGGATAGTCCGTCTGAAACAAGCTCAGAGCCCGCCGGGAAAGAATCGGATCCAACGAAGAAGAAAAGAGATTTTGGCGATAAAAAGGCGGACACAAAAGACAAGCCCACTCGGAATGGCGGGCCCTCATAGGCTGCTTGCACAGTTTCAATGGCAATAGCGGAATTTAAAGACCTTCGAAAAACTTACCAGATGGGGTCTGTCGTAGTGCAGGCGCTGAGAGGTGTCTCCATCTCCATCGAGCGTGGCGAATACTGCTCTATCATGGGCCAATCCGGATCGGGCAAATCGACCCTTCTCAATTTACTCGGCTGCCTGGATCGCCCTACCTCGGGACAATATTTCCTGGGCGGTGAGGATGTTTCACAGATGAACGACGATGAACTGTCAGCAGTGCGCTCGATCAGCTTGGGCTTCATCTTTCAATCCTACAATTTAATCCCGCAGCTTACGGTGCTTGAAAACATTGAAGTCCCGCTCTTTTACCAGGGGATTCCGTGGAAGGCCCGCCGCAGCAGGAGCGCAGCGTTAGCCGATCTTGTTGGGCTGTCGCACCGCCTCAATCATCGCCCAATGGAACTTTCCGGTGGCCAGCAGCAGCGTGTAGCGATTGCCCGTGCGCTTGTGAATGAGCCGCTCGTCATTCTTGCCGACGAGCCTACAGGTAATCTGGATTCAACCACAGGTGAAGAGATATTGGCGATACTGCAGAACCTTCATGAAGAGGGCAAGACAATCATCACAGTAACACACGACGAAAGCGTTGCGCGCCAGACGCAAAGAATCATCTGGTTAAGCGATGGAGAAGTTCAGAAAGATGAGAGAGTGTGATGTTTCACCGTTACCTGATCCACCATGTTTTGGCTAATCCAAATCATCAAACTCGGCGTTAAGAGTCTCTTGCTCCATAAGATGCGCTCGGCACTGACTGTGCTTGGGATCGTGTTTGGTGTTTGTTCCGTGATTGCCATGTTGAGCATCGGCGAGGGGGCCAGCCAGGAAGCCCAGGAACGTATTCGGTTACTCGGTACGAACAACATCATTATCGAGGCTGTCAAACCGCTGGATGCTGGAGCGAGTGAAGCTAAATCGAGGCTGGTTGAATATGGGCTGAAGTTTTCGGATGTCATCGCCATCCAGAAGACCATCGACGAAATCGACCTCGTTACACCTATGCGGGATGTGCGAAAGGATGTGCGATACAGGAATAAATCTATTGACGCACGAGTGATCGGTACTGTCCCCGAATACCTCGAGCTGATGGATTGGGGAGTGTCGAAAGGCCGGTTTGTTACAGTGGTGGATCAGAATAAAACGGCGAATATCTGCATCCTTGGTGACGCGGTAGCGAACAAACTCTTTGGCTTTTACGAACCTGTTGGGAATGACGTCAAGGTTGGCAACGAGTATTACCGTGTGGTCGGTGTCCTGTTACCGCGGTTAGGCCCGAGTGGTGGCAGCACGGCTCTCGATAAAGACGTTTATATCCCGCTGACAACTGCGTACTACAGGTTCGGCGAAGTCATCATGGAACTCAGTTCGGGTAGCACCAATATCGAGCAGATACAGCTCCAGCAAATCAACGTCAGGGTGAAAGATGTATCCAAGGTCTTGGCAGTCTCTAAATCGATCGAAGCGATTCTGGAAAAGAAACACACTCGAAAAGATTTCAAGCTGTTGGTGCCGCTGGAGCTCCTCCAGCAGGCCGAAGAAACGAAGCGTATATTCAACATCGTGCTGGGCTCTATTGCCGGTATTTCACTTCTTGTCGGAGGCATCGGAATCATGAACATCATGCTGGCCACGGTCACGGAGAGGACCCGAGAAATTGGCATCCGCCGGGCCCTCGGTGCACGTAAGCGAGATATTACAGTCCAGTTTCTGGTCGAGACAATCGTGCTTGCCGGCTTCGGTGGCTTACTCGGCATTGGGCTCGGAATCATCATCCCGCACATGGTCACAAAGTATGCCGAAATGCGTACAGTGGTGACCACGGAATCGCTGGTTCTGTCCTTCGGCATCAGCGCAGCGACGGGCGTGGTATTTGGGATCTATCCTGCGTGGCGCGCGGCGAATATGGACCCGATCGAGGCGTTGAGGCACGAGTAGGGGGGATTGGAATGATGGATCCCAGTAACAGCTTCTCTTTCTTCACCTCTTGTCATCGCTTTTCTGAACTCGGCGCACCTTCCATGATTCGCCTGTCATTTGGTGCGATTCGAGTTTCAAAGTTTACTTGCACTCAGACCGGTCAATTCCAATCCTGAGTAGTCCGTCGAAAGGCTTGGACACCCTCGAGCGCGCCTCACGTGTAGCGAGCGTCCCGGTGTTCCGCCTGGAAGAACTCAGGGAGCAGGCTGTCCACTCGCAGCAGCCCTTCGCGGGTGAGGAGGATGTTATCGCCTTCCCTTTTCAATAGATTTTCCTGCTCGTATTTTGCATAGACGGGGCCAAAAATCTCGAAGATGTCCTTGTCGAATTTCCGGCGGAAATAATCTGCATTCAAGTGGCCGACCTTGGTTTGCAGGATGAGCTCGCGGATGAGACGCTGGTCACTGGTGACCGGCAGCGCCCGGTTGATGGGGATGACGTCTTCCTGGAGGAGCTTCACGTATTCTTCGAACGTATCCACGTTCTGATAATGCACGTTACCAAGATGTCCGAATGAAGCGACGCCGGTGCCGGCGAGATCTGCCCCATGCCAGAGTCCGTCACGGTAGACGAAGCTGGTTCCCTCTTTCACCATCGTGTACGCACTGGACACTTTGTAGCCTACCGCTTCGAGTTCCTTGAACGCGTAATCGACCCACTCGCGTTTGGTTTTCCAGGTGGCGACTGGTGATCCCTGCCCCTCCCGAAGAATGGCGCGGCTGAAGATTGTGTTGTAAGGCAATTCCATCTGGTAGATGGTCACGCTGTCAGGATCCATATCGATGACTTTGCGCACGCAGTCCTTCCAGTTGTCCCAGGTCTCACCAACCATGCCGGAGATGAGGTCGATATTTACAGATTTGAAGCCGGCCGACTTAATCCAGTCGTATGCCTTGAAAACTTCGGGGGACAAATGGGCGCGGCCATTTTCCTCGAGGATCTTGTCATTGAAATTTTCGATACCCAGGCTGAGGCGGGTGACACCGATATCGCGCAGGGCCTTAACCTTGTGTTCCTTCAAGGTTCCCGGCTCGCATTCGAAAGTGACCTCTTCCGCTTCATCCCAGGAGATGCTCTTTCGCAAGCGATCTATGAGGCTGCGGAGTTGTTTCGAGCTCAGATATGAGGGCGTCCCGCCGCCGAAATAAACGAAACGAAACTGGCGGCCTTCAAAGACCGGCTGCTCGCTGTAGAGCTCAATTTCGCGGGCGAGGGCGTCGAGATAGACATCGACTTCGTTGGCGTTCTTATCGGTATAAACGCGGAAGTAACAGAACTTGCAGCGTTTTCGGCAAAACGGAATGTGAAGGTAGAGGCCAAGCGGCGTATCCGGATTCGGGCGATTGAGCGCAGCCCGGGCTTCGTCCACGTGATCCTGGTCCCAAAAAGAGAAGGGCGGGTAATTCGAGATGAAGTAATTGCCGACTTCGGTTTCGTCTGACATGTGTTCCTTTCGTTGACTGTGAGCGATTTGTTGGACTTCCTTACGCTCGCTCAAGCCAGTATCGCGGCCTGCGACTGAGATGCGCAACAGCAATCACAAAGATGTGATCGGAATATTCTCGATAAACCAAGGCGAAGGGAAACTTCTTGATGCGATGCATGCGCGTTTGCTCCTCTGATGGAGAACCGGCCTCCGGGTTCGATTGCACGAAGAACTCTGCATCCTTAACGGCAGAGAGAAACCTGTCACCTAGCCCTGTTTGTCTGCTGTCGTAGAACAAAGTTGATTCAATGGTCTCCGTCCGAGCCTCAGGATGATATTTTACGGGCTTCATCCAGTCTCTTTCGGGCTTGGCGGAAAACCTCTTCCGATGAGATACCCTCTACCTTACCTTCTTCGTATTCTTCAAGCCTACGTTCCACTTCAGACCGCCAGGCGGCCTCAATCTCCGGTTCAGCGTATTGATCGATGCTGTCCACAAGCCTATCGGCAAGATAAGCGCGAGAGGGAGGCGGAAGGGAAAGCAGGTCTTCTGCCAAGCGGTGTAGTTCAGATAATTCGATTTTCATGGAATGATTCTCCGGCTTCAGAGTTGAAATTCAAGCCTCACCAAAGGACCGAAGGTGTCGAGCGTTACAGGTCAGAGACGGCGGACGGAACCGGGTCATGTGTGGAATATCGAGACGAGTGGAACAATCAATGACTCTCATGTCAGCACATCGGTAGTCGTTCTGTTACCCGTTTGAATTCGTTTCCTGTGCTCTCCGGATGGTTTCATACACGCCCTTTGCATCAAGGATTCCGTCAAAACATGGCGATTGATGCTGTCCCATTCCAGGCCAGGCTATTCCCCCATACATCCAAACGAACGGGTTGGTGGGACCAAAAGCAATCACACCCGAACGGTCACTTTTCTCAGTAAGAATAATGTCCGACAAGGTCTTCAGGCTAAGACTCTTGATTGTCCTGGAGAACACTCCGGAGACAATAATAATTCGTTTGTAGGAGACCCCATAAAAGGTTCTGGCTCTCTGTTGTGCATCAAAAAAGAAACGTCCGATCATGATGTAAAGACCGACCAAGACAAATGGCACACCGAACAGGCAGAAGAAGAAAGGTGCTCCGGAAGAGATGACCCCCACTTCCCAGAATATCGCGAACCCTCCCCAAAGAAGACTGAAGGGAATCATGAGAGCATCGGTACCTCGAAGAAATACTCCTTGCCTTGGTCTACCTGACCATAGCAGTTCTTCGCTCGACACAAGTTCGGGGTTCAGTTCGTTTTCAGGGTCTTGTTGCAGCACAGTTTTCTTTACCGGAGAACAATCTCCTCAACAGAACTATTTGGCTCCGAAACAATAAATCACTCCGTCACCGTTTCCGATCACCAGTTTGCCGTGGGCAATCGAAGGAGACGCTGTAATTGTCGAGCCGGATTCGAATTTCCAGATTTCCTTTCCGGTATTCAAGTTGATTCGATAGAGGTTGCCATCCTCCGACCCGCACCATACATGGTCGCCTGCTATGACAGGAGACGATTCCACGCGCGCCTTTGTCTCGAATTGCCAGAGAACCTTTCCTGACGTCGCATCAAAACAGTGGATGCGTTTGTCACGGCCGCCGATGACAACCTTTCCGTTCGAGATGGCAGCGGACGAAATGAAAGGGAAGCCGCGGTCTTGATCCGCGAACTCCCAAATCTTTTTCCCCTCTTTCCAATCGATACCCAGTACCGAATTTCCAAAAGTACCCACATAAGCCTTCGAGCCCTCCAGCGCCGGCGAGCAGCCCGAATAAGCGCCAAGTTCGACCTTGCCGACTTCCTTGCCATCCTTCACCTCGATGACCCGGAGCATGCCATCACATCCAGCAATGAAGGTCTTTTCCGCGCTGATGGCCGGTGTGGCATGAACGCGTCCGTCGGATTCGAGCTTCCATCTGAGTTTACCGCCCTCAGCATTCAGGCAGTATAGAAAGGCGTCGTAAGAGCCGAACAGAATGGAGTCACCCAGAAAATTGGCGGAGGAAATAATCTCACCCTCAGTTTCAAAATTCCAAATCTCTTTCCCGTCCGAATCCTTGAAGGCATGGAACTTTCCGAAGTCGTCGCCGATATAAATCGTGCCGTCCTTCACGCCCGGCGAAGCTTTGAACCCCGCGTCCTTGATTTTTGTCGTCCAGACAGCCTTGCCGGCTCTGAGATCTATGCAGTGCAGAGTGCCATCGAGCGAGCCGATGTATACCTTGTCGCCTACGATGGCGGCGGAGGATTCGATGGCAGCCGCAGCATCGTATTCCCAGAGCTGAACAACCTTCTCAGGCATAGCCTCGGCCACCCCCGAGAGATTCGGGTTGCCGCGGAATTGCGGCCAGTCGTGGGATTCGGCGGAGAGGGTGGTGATGGACGAAAGAAAAAAGATTGAAAGAAGAACGTCCCGAAGGGATGCCGTCGAGCAGCCCCAGGCATCAGCCTCGGATTTATAGCAACGGATACTAAGCGACGAAGGGGCGAAGGAAACTGCGGAGCTGGTCACTGCCGTCGCCCCTCCCGGGCTGTTTTTCCAGATAAATCCAGGAACCCAAGGATAAGTCCTGGGGCTGCTCGTCGGCGTCCTTTTGGGACTAACCGATGCGAATACCTGTCTGCTATTTCTCTCAGTCATCGCTCAGCTCCTTCCGTTAAAGGCAGCCTGATAGATGCCGAGAAAGTCACTTTTATTCAAAGGGCGTGGATTAAATGTGCCCGTCCACTCCTGGGTTGCCGCCTCGGCAAGCTCCGGCAATCGGGATTCCTCTACGCCCGCATCCTGCAGGCAGGAGGGCAACCCACAGATCCTTCGAAGCCCTGTCACACACTGTGCGAGACATTCGGTGCCGTCAGCAGTTTGCTCACCCATCAGCCGCGTCAGTTGAGAGTACTCTACATTCACTGCCGCTCCGTTGAACCGAATGACGTGAGGCAACATCAGCCCGACGGCAATTCCGTGGGTGATTCCGTAAGTGGCGGTCAAAGGATTCGCTGCCGCGTGAGTCGCGCCAAGCATACTGTTCTCGATGGCTGCTCCTGCCAGATTGGCGCCCACCTGCATGTGGCCTCTTGCCTCGATATCTTTCGGATCATTCAAAACCTTTTGAAGGTTGGGATACAGGTGCTTCCAGGATTCACGTGAGAACATCAGCGACATCGGATTCCGTCGTTTAGTCACGAATGTTTCCAACGCATGTGCAATTGCATCGATGCCCGTATCCGCGGTAACTTCCCTTGGCTGAGTAACGGTAAGGGTGGGATCCAGGATAGCGACCTTGCATGCAGCCTTCTTATCGCCGCAGGCCATTTTGCGGTGGGTTTCAGGATCGGTGATCAATGCGAAAGATTGCGCCTCGCTGCCAGTCCCTGCCGTAGTGGGTATGGCGATAAGTGGCAGCATCGGCTTCGTGGCCCTGCCGACGCCCCAGTAGTCTTTCATCTCGCCGCCGTTCGAGACGAGGAAATTGATTCCCTTGGCGCAATCCATCGAGCTGCCGCCACCAAGGCCGACGATGAAATCAATCTCATGATCGGTGGCGAACTGGCGGCCCGCAATGACGTTCAGGGTGGACGGGTTTTCCTGCACCTGATTGAAGACCGAAACTTCAAGCCCGGCATTACGAAGGGACACGACACCACGATTGGAGTGGCCGGCTTTCACAATCCCAGGGTCTGAAACCAGAAGCACTCGGGTCCCGCCCAACTCGCGGACAATCTCACCAAGGCGGTCTACGGAGTTTTCGCCGTAGATCACTCGGGTGCTTGGATGGTAATCAAATGGTTGCATGAAACTTCACGTCGGCCTGAGGCCGTTGGAGGAACCAGGGGAGAGCTTTCAGGGGGCCATTCAGAATCAGGTGACAGGGGATTCACCTGGGAGAATCAGACATTGTGGACGATCTTCAATAGCCAATAGTCCAGTCAATCAACCTAATGATATAGCTTCGGAAAGGGTTCGAAATCCAATCGGAAATCTCACCTTGACGTGCAAGAGGTCTCAAAGTTCTGATTCGAAGTCGAGAAACCGTACTGCTGCTCGATTTCACGGATGGTCACTATGGAGTACAATCACTTTCATTCGAAAACAGGAGATTGCTCGTGATCACACGTGAGCCCAAATACTCAATACAAGAACATGCCAGGCGAGGTAACGAATTATACGAGCAGGGCATCCTACCCAAGATCGATCAAATTGCTGACCAGGGCAAAATAGTTGCGATAGACATCGAGAGTGGCGATTTTGCTGTAGCAGAAGATGTCTTGGAAGCATCGGAAGCTCTCCTGGTCCGTCGCCCGGACGCTCAGACCTGGTTTGTAAGAGTTGGGCATCAGGGCGTTCATAACTTTGGGCCCAATGCCCTGGGCAACCTGGAATGATAAGCGGTCGCGTCAATGAGAGGGGTGAGGCAGGAATCAACTTCTCGATGAGAGATTCGAGTGGAAACATTCATCCTGTTAATGCGGTAATCGATACCGGATTTAATGGCGCTCTTGCATTACCGAAATCTTTGATATCAAATCTTTCTCTTACCTGGCATGGCCGGGAACAGGGAGTCCTCGCGGATGGTTCCATTGGGCTGTTCGACATCTTTGCGGCTCATGTCATGTGGGAACCGCGTGAGCGATCAGTAATTGTTGCCGCCGCAGGTGGAACACCTCTGGTGGGTACCAA
>JAQBXN010000045.1 GCA_027625095.1 Planctomycetota bacterium
TATGTCGGTGCTGAGCCGTGGGGTTACCGCGGCGAAGCAGTTGAATGGATGGGACACGGCGCGAGCGAACTGCGCCAACTGTTTGACGATGCGGGCCTCAGATGCTGCGGGATGCATATAGCTACGCAAGCGTTGCAGGGAGACAACCTCGCCCGGACTGTTGAGCTGAACAAGACGCTTGGCAACAAGTTCCTCATCATCGCCGGCGACAGTCAGCGCATGAGCACCCCGGGAGGCGTGGCTGAATTGGCCGGCATCCTCAATGACACCGCGGAAAAGCTTAAAAAAGAGCGAATGCAAACCGGGTATCACGCGCATCCGTTCGATTTTGTTACTCACGGCGATCAGACTGCCTGGGACATACTGTTCAGCAGCACCAATGATGATGTCGTCATGCAGATGGACAATGGTAACTGTGCCGGCGGTGGCGGGGATCCTGTTGCCATCATGAAAAAGTTTCCAGGCCGCGTCCGCAGCATGCACCTCAAGGAATACGGCGGGCCGGAGGGCGCAGTCATCGGTGGAGGGGATGCGGACTGGGCCGAAACCTTCCGTCTCTGTGAGGAGGAAAACGAGACCGAGTGGTATATCGTTGAGGAGGGCGGCAAGGATGGCCTCGGCTTCGACGTGTGCAGGAGAAGCTTCGAAGGATTGCGTGGAATGGGGAAGTGCTAGACATGTTCAAGAACATTTTCAAAGATGAAAAGGGTAACAGCAAAAAGCTCTACGCTTGTTCCGTGATTACGGGTAGCACAAGAGTGGTGGAGTTGGCGGGATTGTGCGGATTCGACGTGGTCTGGATCGATATGGAACATGCTTCGTCTACCCTGGACGGTGCCGAGCGTATGGTCATTGCCGCCGAGGCCCACGACATGATCCCGCTCGTCCGCACCAGCGGTTACCGTCGCGAGCACATTCTTCATGCGCTCGAAATCGGCGGCCAGATCATTGTCGTGCCTATGGTGAATGATGCGGACACAGCACGCGAGACCGTGGCGTACGGTAAGTTTTCGCCTGTGGGTCGACGAGGCTTTAATCGCGGCAGCCGAGGGTTACGATTTGGAGTCGATGGCGACAACTGGATGGAACGAGTCAATGCCGAGACCTGGCTCATTCCGCAGATTGAAACTGTCGAGGCCGTCAGCAATATCGACGATATCCTGGCTGTCGAGGGGCTCGACGGTATTTTCATCGGCCCGGGCGATCTCTCGTCAGATATGGGGATTCAGGCTCAATTCGATAATCCCCGCTTGATAGAGAATGCAGTCAGTTGCATCCGAAAGGCAAAGGCAATGGGCCTGGTAGCAGGAATCTTCGCGGGCGAAGGGCCATTGTTTGAGGCCACTCGGGAGGCCGGAGCTGACCTCTTCATCGCCGGTTCGGATTCAAAGATCCTGCGAGAAGGTATGCAGGCGGTGGTGCAGCAATTGAAAGGATCAGACTGACCAATCCTCGATATCTAACCCAGATACCTCATGAATCCATAAGTTTGCTGAGTTTGTTCATTTCAGACTGTGCCAACACTTTTTGCAGCTCTTTTTCCTCTCGGCGTCCTGCCTCGAAGCGTTCGTATTCCTCTTCGGAGAACAGGGGCTCACCGGAATCGAACCATGCGAGCCATTCTTGGATCTCTTCCAGCGTCTTTGGCCAGGGGGTTCCATCCAGGCATACATCCTCTGCCTCATCTTGTACGGTTACCTGTACAACAGTGTCATCGGGCCAATCGACCGATTCATTGAGCACCACTGTGCCGTCTCGAAATGTACCAGTTACGTGAGCCATGATGTTCGAATGTTATTTTATACCGGCATCACCGGCAAGCCCCGCGTCATTCAGGAATCACTTCAAAACCGTTCAAGATTGGCGCGGATTCCCATGTTTGCGTCTTTGCCCCAGAGACACATTCAAGTTCGATCTGATTTCCGGCCATGATGCCAGTGAATTCTCGGACCAGAGCTGTCCGTTTTCGCCCAGACTCTAAGACCACGTCAAATGTTTGGAGCACGGGCGTGCCCTGTAGTTTTACGTCAAACACGCGTTCGCCCGGTTTCACATTGTTCAGCTCAGCGAAGTGAAGCCGGACAGTGTATGGCTGTGGTGGGCGCTGCGCGGTCTCACGCATCTCGAAAGGGACAAAGCTCCAGGACGGCCGTTCAGTGATGCGGCCTCGATGACTGAAATCGAGAAGCAATTGGCCGGTGTCGAGGCCGGCTTCTGAGAGCGTCTTCCATGGAATGGCCAGCTCACACACAAACGCATTCTGGTTCGCCTGAACGGCCCCTTGCCACGGTGCATTCCATTGACTGTCTTCACCGGTTTTCCCCATGATCGCTCCTGGTATTAGCCAAGGGAGTTTTGTGGCCAGGACCCTATCGTCGTTAACCCGTTCGCCACGTTCGAATCCGAGAGAATCGGAAGGCATTTCAGACAGCCGTAGTCGATGGTAGGCCAATGGGTTCCAGCCCGCGTGCCCAACCGGATACCAGGCTACACGAAACCAGTCACCAGGATAGGCATCGGTATTGTCTGAGTCATTGAAGAACGCTTGAAGTCCAAACTCTTTGCCCTCGTTCGGGTCAATGTTCAGGTTTTGCCACGGAATAAGGATCTCTAGGGAGTAGCCTCCTTCAGTGCGTCTGCCGAAGACCTGTGCTTTGAGAGGGTGGGACGATTTAGCTTTGTAGCGATGGTCTTCGAGAAAGACTTCAGGTTTCGCATCCTTTTCCGAAGGTGGCGCTATTGTCAGTTGGAACGATTCTTTGGAACCGACTTCCTCCGACATAAAGATTTCCACCGAATCTTTACGCCAGAGTTTTTCCGCATCCGGATCGGCAATGAGGTTTTGATCAACAATGAGGCCGGCCAACAGCAGGCCCTTTTTATTCCAGCCGAGGCGAAACGAAGGATCAAAGTCAGAGCTGGAGGTTTTCATGGTTCCATCCTGGGCGGCAAGCGACGCCTGATGGAATCCGCGTCCTTCCCAATCATTGATGTTGCCATCGATATCGATGCCATCAAGACGGGGGACGTTAATCGTTGGTGTGATGACGGGCGGGCTGGTGCGGACAAGCCCGGCCTTGTCGGGCTTTGGGGCCCGCTGCATCATCACTGGAGGACTGGTCTTGTTTGTCAGAAGGAGCCGCTGCAGGGCATGCGGCTTGAAACCGGTATGACCATCAGGATGCCAGGCCACTCGAAACCAATCACGAGAGTCCGGTTTGTTCTGGTCTGAATCATTGACCATGACCTGCAGCGCGGTTTCTCCACCGAGTTCCGGACGAATGCGAAGGTTGCTCCAGGGCAACATCAGTTCCACCGCGTAGCCGTCCGGCGTGCGTTTTCCGTTTACTGCAACCGAGAGTGGGGCGCCTGACTTGTCCACCCGGCGATCCCAGAAATAGGCACGGGCTTCCGGTTGCTTGCCGTCCGCTCCGGGGCCGATGCAAAGGTGAAAACGGTTTTGGGATTCACGGTTTTCTGACATGAAGAGTTCTATGGAATCCTTCGACCACATGGATGCCTGTGCGGGATATTCGACGACAGCGTTGTCCCGAACTTTGAGATAGAGGAGCAGGCCGAGGTCACTCCATCCAATGAACAGGGATGGGTCAAGATTTTCCGGCATGCGTGCATTACCCTTGGGGTCAGTGAAATGCATTACATGGAGGCCGCGGCCCTGCCAGTCGTCATCGTTGCCATCAATGGAAATGTCTGTAAGCCGGGGGATGTCGTAGGCAGGGAAGAGATCTGTATGCGACCAGAGCCCGTCATAACTTGCGGCGCCGGCGGACATTCCAAGATGAACCACCTTCTGTTTGCGGGCGTCGGAGATGGCTACTTCGCAGGAGTGATCCTGCCAGATCTCAGCATCGTTCTCTCGAATATCGTCTTTCCATTTCTCGACGTTGCCGCGGCGATCTACTTCCGCTGGTCGTCTGTATGCCAGATACAGGTGGTCCTTATCATACCGAAGGAAGACTTTTGATTTTTCATCGTTCACTTGCAGCGGGAATTGGTTGTCCCAACATTTGTCATCGAGTTTGCCGTCGACTGCGGGTGCAATTGCAGCTTTCAAAGCAACGATGGGGGCGAAGTTTTCAAGATTCAGGACCAATCGACGAAGGCCATAGACCGCGCTGGTATAAAGCCAGGGGCGAGTCGTTCCTTCGATTGGATTTCTGTCCGCATTGATTCGATCAAAGCCGAGGTTTTCGTCGAATCCGATCTCACAGGGGATCTGCATGCCGGTCGTCGGACGAGGCATCCCCAGCCAGAGAGAACGATTTTCATCGCGGCGGTCTCCCGGAGCGCCAAGATTCAGGGCCACATGCCCAAGAATGCTCTTGGCCGGCTCATCGAAGAAGACAGCCCAGTCTTCCTGGCGAGAAACCCTTGCCGGCGAAAGGGCCAGCGAAGTCTGGAAGTTGTATGAACAGACGCAGCCGCCGCTTCCTTCATTTGCAATGAGCAGCCCGAGCGCGGGTATCATGCTCATGGCGCACGCGGGCCGCACTCCTGAAAAATTTCGCAGGCCGCTGTCATCTTCCAGGTCGTACATCCCCAGTGTAGCGGAGCGGAAAAAATGCATGCCCGCTGATGATATGACACTGCCGCAGCCATACGCCCGCTGGTAAGCTTTGGCGGCCCGCTTGCCGGTCAGTGGATGTTCGCGCTTCCCCGCCGAAGAGGCTTCGGGCATGCCCCTGGACTTCAGAGCATGTGGTGGCAGGTCTTTCCAGGGAGCTTGCCCTTCGCCGGGGATGCCCTCTTTGATGAACACCTTCCTGGTCGCCCCGGTCTGCGCGTCAAGAGCAAGGCAACTGCCCTGAAGGAACACATAGACGGTTTCATCGTCGGCGGTCAGTTGTCCAAGGTTGAACGCCAGACTGTTGATCTCCTTCACCCAGAGGTCGAGCCCGTTGTAGGCATCCACAGCCATCAAGTGATGATTGCCCACGGCGAAATAACGGCCGTTGGCAACGGCGGGCATGAATGCCTGATGCCGGTTTGCCATCCAGGCTGGTCCGGGGCCCCCGAACCAGGCGAGTTCGAGAGGCCACTTCAAGCGTTGGTCGTTCGCTGCTTCAGAGTCCCAATCTAGAGCGCCAGGGAGCTTGCCGCGGGTGATGATGTAACCACGCTCGTCCTTCCTGACTTCTGAATCCGGTATCTTCGCCTCTCGAATGAATTGTTCCTGTTGCGGGAGTGATGAGCCGGTAAAACACATCACCCCTCCGCACGGTCTGAGCACACGGTAAAGGTCGGCAGACAGCTCTAGACTGTTCCCGGCAACGACGACCAGGTTTGCAAAAAAGTCCGGCAAAGAAAGTTCGGCGGAATTCTCGAGATGGCGCACGGAGATGCGGGTGCCGTACAGGTTGCTGTTCAGAAAACGCTGCCTGGATGTTTCCACATCGGATTTCTCCAAATACAGCCTCACAACATTGAGGCCCGTTTGTTTGATTACCGCATCCTCCACCGGCAATGGAGTTGAGCCTGTCACCAATGCGTAACCGCGAGTCATCCGCGTCAGATTGATTCCGGTGAAGCAATCCAGCGCCTCCTTCGGCAGTTTGGATTCTGTTTCCTCCGATTTCGAGATCTCCTCCACAGCCTTGGTTGCCACACCGGTTCGAAAGCAAGAAATGACGCCCTTATGAGTCGAGGTGAATACGTCCCCACCAGCGACGGCGATGCCTCGAACTTCTCCATCTGCGGCTTCTTTCCAGGCAAGTGACCCATCCGACAGATTGAGTGCAGAAACTGTATCGGTTCCGCCAACCAGCAGGACATTTCCGGCACGGACAAACGAGAACACACGAGGATGGCTCGCTTGCCACAATGTTTTACCGTTCTGTATGGCTTCTACAGTACCGTTGCCGGCGGCGTAGATTACCTTCCCATCGTCGACAACGAAGTGACGCTCGGGAAACTCATCCTTCGCATTACCAGTGGCGAGGTTGAACGACCGCATTCCATCACCAGGTCGCGGCCCGAATTTCTCCCATTTACCGGACATCTGCCATTTTGCTCCGTGGGCCCCGCTGTAGAAGGATTCGCCGGCAATAATCGCCCGCCAGCCGCCGTTGGCCCGGTTTTCCCCGATGCGATAGTAATGCAGGCGCCCCGTCTGACGATCGAACGCCGCTGGCACCGAACGCCCAGTTGGCACTAGAAGCTTGTCGTCAGAAGCGAGCAGGTATCCCTGCGGTGCCACCCCACCAATCGCCAGCGATCCCCCGTGTGGATAGAGCATGAACTTGCCGCCTGAGGTGTCATTGCACCAAATCTCTTTTCCGGTCTTTGCATCCAACGCATAAACAAGAATCCCCTCTGATGGCCACATGCCTGCCGTCACATACACGACGCCGCGATCCACAAGAATACCAGCGCGGCATGGCCAGCGGGAGATGATTCGGCTGTTCCCTGAAATCTGTCTTGAATCAAATGCGGTACGGAACGACCACAGAAGTGTGCCTGACTTTGCATCCAGGCAGTAGGCGAGGCCGTCATCCGAAGCGAAGTGACAGCGACCGTCGTCAATTTGGGGCGCAAACCGCACCGGGCCGTTGGTCGTGAATCTCCAGCGTACCTTGCCGGACATTGTCTCGATTGCTCTCACCGTATCGTCGGTGGAAGAACCGAAGAATACGAGTCCGTCCGACACTACCGGCTGGAGGGCGTAATCGAAATCCAGCCGGTTCATCTCAACTCCAGGCTCGTCCCAGGCAGGGGAGGGAGGCCGGAGGTTTTCGAATGACCACTTTTCGTTGAGCGGAAAATTGAGTTCCTCTTCCGTGACGCCACTTCGACGGATGTCGTGCCGGTAGGCCGGCCAATCGTCCGCGTATGCGAGGCTGACGAAAGCGAACACGATCCTGCTAGTGTGATTGAAAATTTTCACGGGCAATTATTCGAAATGCAGGAATGGGGTGGGGAATTCATCGCAGCGCTTCCGGGCTACGCGCGTACGCTAGGTGAAGGTGATTGGCCCGTCTTGTCAACGTATGCTTAGACGGAAACACAAAAGGGTGCTGGCGGCGATGAAGCGAAGATGGGAGTGACCAAGAGAAAGGTTGTAGTGACGGTTTGAACTAAGGTATGTACTGAATTCGGTCAGCCCATTCGCCAGGCTCGCTCGCATGAGCTGCGAGACCTATGAAATCCAACGTCGCAGCAATCGATAGGGTTCGCCGTAAGGAAAAGACTCCTGGACATGAATGGCCGTCGGCCAAGTGCGCTGCGGGATGGATTGACATTGTGCTGCGATCAATTGTTACCAGCACCCGACCCTCCCGTTCAGCCCAAAGTAAGATCTCGGGGTCATCGGCTCCAAGCGGAAGGTCGGGGAAATCACCCACTCGGACAACATCGATTGAGTTTTCTTCCTGCGAATTATGACGTTGAACTGCCATCCACAACAACCCACGCAGATTTTCATCCAGAAGGTAAAGCAGGGCCATTTTTAAGAAACTTCTGCTTGATGCATAGCCTGCATCCTTTTACGGAGTTCGAGAAGCTTTGAGCCGCCTTGAGATTGGGCTCTCTCTTTCTCTATCTTCGCTGTTTCCTCTTCCAGGTAAGCCTCCACTTGGCCCTGATTCTCAAGATAGAATGCGATCACATTGTGTATCTGTGCGAGACTCAGAGTTGGAAACTGTCCCAAAATCATCTCGGCGCTGAATCCTTCGTTGTAACAATACAGGACGTCATCGAGGGCGATTCTGTGGCCTGTAAGGAGAACCAGGCCGTGTTCGTCTTGGCTGAGAAATTCGGGAAGATTGACGTTCATAGTTTATTTGTTGATTGCCGAATTTGCCCAGCGTAGCACAAATCGAAGCCATTCAACCTTTCCCAACATGCTTGTACTTGATTACTGGGTCTTCACCTTATCGCCGGTCCCTGTGGGGCCGGCCCCTGAATTGGTACTACTTTGCTTGGCTTACACTTCTGTGATCCCGAGTTTCTTCCAGAGTTTTTTGCTCCCTGCTAAATACGCCTGTCCCCACTTCCGATAATGCACCACGCTCGAATGGCCCACCCCGAACGGCTTGCCAATTTTTCCAGAGGATAACTTCCCTGCCGCCAGATCAGAAAGATCAACACGTCTCTCATGGGTCTCTCTCCTCCTCGTACAGGGAGCATCCGGCCGCTCAGTTCATCCTTGGTTCGCAGCGGATTCCAGTGGATGTAAAGAAGCAGCCGCCGAAGATGGCATCACCGACCGGCAAAAGTAATTGTCGTTGACCGGCAATTCTAATTGTCGCTGGACAGATGGTAATGGCTCCCCATGAGGACGAAGCTCCAGAAACCAATCCCAAACCGTTCCGGCCGCCTCCCCGGGTAGTTCAAGGAATTTCTCATAGTCGTCTTAATCTTCGAAGTTGGGGCGGCGTTCGTTGCCGCGGGAGAGCACATGAAACCAGGTATGAGGCCAGTCGACGCGACGCGGGCGTGCGATGGGGCGGAAGGCAGGTGGAAACAAGGAAAGAATCAGTCAACGGCAGGCTTATAGACACTGGCAAGCCAGATACGATTACCAATCCGGGGGCCAACCCCAAGCCCTCCCTGCGTGACTTTGGAGTAGGGCGTTTAGTGAACCACAGAGAGCGCAGAAGATGCGCAAGGGCGTCAGCGACCTGCACCGCCGCGCCCAAGTCAGCCAGGCGTGCAACGCGCGTTACGGCGATCATCTGGCCTCGGCCGCGGTGACCGGGACACTCAAGCAGCTCGTTGGCGACCTGTGCGGTCCGGTCAAGAGTAAAGGCCGCCGTTTCCGCGCTCTCAATCCTTGGGCTACCGAGGACTTCGAAACGCTCCGCTTCATCGCCCGCGGCGAGAACACCATCAACGGCTTCCGCAATCGCGACCTGCGCGCGTGGCTTTATCCGCAAGCGGGCGACGGCGCCGACCCCGATTCATTGCGCCGGCTCAGCGGCCGTGTCACCCGCCGCCTGGGCCTGCTTCGCGCCCACGGTCTGATCAAGAAAGTGCCCCGCACCACACGCTACGTCCTCACCCCCAAAGGCCAGCAGGCCGCGACCGCCATTCTGGCTGCGTCAGCCGCTGAAACACAACGACTTATGGAGATGGCCGCATGAAAAACTTGTATAGAAAACAAGGTTCGTACGGATAGTAGTACAGATTAGAAGAAGACTCTTACTCTTATTGCTTGGCCCTCTGTAATCGCGATGGTTCCCTTCTCTTTATCATCAGGCGACCCGGTTTGGCAGCAGCTTACTGCCAGTATGACAGCCAGCGGCGTCGTCAAGGCACCGTTCGACAATTTTAAGCGCTTACCCAGCCAACGCTTAGGAGTGAGCAAGATGCTTTAATTGACTTGGCACATGTTTTGATAACAACGGAAGCTTCGGCCAATTGGGCAGAGGAAGTGTCTGAGGGTTTTCGGCCCGGTAGATGCCGGATAAAATAATCAAAGTTTTCGTTCAATAATCTCGCACTTGAAGCCATGCGGGCTTCGGAGCATCAAAACGGAGGAGAGTTATGGCCAAGCAACTTGGTTACGACGCCGAGGCATTCGAATCCATCAAGACGGGTGTGACCATCCTGGCAAAGGCAGTCAAGAGCACCCTCGGCCCTAAAGGCCGCAATGCTATTCTTGATAAGGGCTGGGGCAGCCCCAACGTCACCAAAGACGGTGTCACCGTAGCGGAAGAGATCGAGCTTAGTGATTCTTTCCAGAACATGGCCGTGCAGTTGGTCAAACAGGCTGCTTCCAAGACCAGCGATGTCGCCGGTGATGGGACCACTACCGCGACCGTGCTTGCAGAGGCCATCTTTATGGAAGGGCTGAAGCTCGTTACCGCCGGTGCGGATTCCATGCAACTTGTCCGGGGGGTGCGCAAAGCCGCGGAAGCCGTGGCTGAAGAGATCCAAAAGATGAAACGCGACGTAAACGGCAAGAAAGAAATCTCAAATGTCGGTGCCATTGCCTCTAACAACGACAATGAAATCGGCAAGATGCTCGCTGAAGCCATGGACAAAGTCGGCACCGATGGCGTCATTACCGTCGAAGAGAGCAAGAGCATCGATACCAATGTCGAGGTCGTCGAAGGAATGCAATTCGACCGTGGTTATCTCTCGCCTCATTTCGTGACTGACCCAGACACCATGAAGTGCGAATTCAGCAATTGTTACATCCTGGTCCATGAGGAAAAGATTTCGAATATTCAGGATATCATCCCTCTGCTGGAGATGATCGCCAAGGCCAAACGGCCTCTGCTTATCATTGCCGAAGATGTCGAAAAAGAAGCTCTGGCTGTGCTGGTCGTGAACAAGCTTCGGGGAGTCATCGATTGCGCCGCAGTCAAAGCCCCTGGGTACGGGGATCGCCGTAAAGCCATGCTCGGTGACATCGCCATCCTTACCGGAGCGAACGCGATTCTCAAGGACAGCGGATTCAATATCCAGACCATCCAGCTTGAGGACCTCGGCCAGGCCAGGCGAGTCATTATCAATTCGGATACCACAGTCCTCGTCGATGGTGCAGGCGACGGTAAAGTTCTTGCCGGCCGGATTCGTTCCATCCGTGATGAAATAGATATTACTACCTCCGAGTATGATCGCGAAAAACTGCAGGAACGCCTCGCCAAGCTTTCCGGTGGTGTCGCTCAGGTTAACGTCGGAGCTGCCACCGAAGCCGACATGAAAGAAAAGAAAGCGCGTATCGAAGACGCTCTTCACGCCACTCGTGCTGCAATCCAGGAGGGCATCCTTCCCGGTGGGGGTGTCGCCCTGCTTCGAGCCTCTCAGGTTATCGATCAGCTAAAGCTCAAGGGTGACCAGGCTCTCGGTGCGACCGTACTTAAGAAAGCGCTTCAGGCGCCGATTCGTTCCATAGCAGCCAATGCGGGTGCTGATGGATCTATCGTCGTTCACAAGGTATTGAACGGAGAAGGCGGATTCGGCTACAACGCTTTGACCGATACTTACGAAGATTTGTACGAGGCCGGTGTCATTGACCCGACCAAGGTTGTCCGTGTCGCCCTCGAAAATGCCACTAGTGTTGCGACCATCCTTCTTACCACAGGCTGTATGATCAGTGAAATTCCCGTAGAGAAGGGTGACGATCATCAGCACGACCATGATGACATGGATGGAATGGGTGGAATGGGTGGAATGGGTGGAATGGGTGGAATGGGTGGAATGGGTGGAATGGGTGGAATGGATGGAATGATGTAGGCATTTTTCAAGCTATCGTTTTCTTCTTGCCCACTAAATTTACCAGTAGAGGAGCATAATCATGGCCAAAGTCGAACCATTAGATGACAGAGTTCTCATTAAGCAGATCGAAGCTGAAAGCAAGACCGCAGGTGGGATTGTCCTGCCCGATTCAGCAAAGGAAAAGCCTCAGCAGGCTGAAATTATCGCAGTCGGCAGTGGCCGGCTTTCTGACGAGGGCGTACGTATTCCCCTCCAGGTCGCGGTTGGAGACATAGTGATATTTAGTAAATACTCGGGTGACGAGATCAAATTAAACGGCGAAGAACTGAAGGTCATTCGTGAGAGCGATATCCTTGCCATCGTTGAATAAATCCAGGCCTCCGGCATCGCCGGGCCCCCAAAGAACAGGAGATTTGTAATATGCCAGCCAAACAGTTGTTTTTCAGCGAAGATGCCCGTCGCAAGATTCAGGCCGGAATGGCCAAGCTTGCCGGTGCAGTCAAGGTGACCCTCGGTCCTACCGGCCGTCTTGTTGTGCTCGAAAAGAGCTACGGCGCGCCGGTCATCACTAAAGACGGCGTTACTGTTTCCAAAGAAGTCGAACTCCCCGACCCATTCGAAAACATGGGCGCAAAGCTCGTGAATGAAGTTGCCTCAAAGACAAATGACGTTGCCGGTGACGGAACGACGACTGCCACAGTTCTGGCCGAGGCAATCGTTAACGCAGGAATGAAGCATGTTGCTGCGGGTGCCGATCCGATGGCCATTCGGCGTGGTATGGAGAAGGCTCTTAACGCAGTTGTGGATCAGTTGGGTAAAATCAGCCAGAAGGTGAAGGGTAAGAAGCAGATCGCCCAGGTCGGCACAATTGCAGCTAATGGGGATACCGAAGTTGGCGACATGCTGGCCGAAGCCATGGAAAAGGTCGGGAAAGACGGAGTGGTCACAGTAGAGGAAGGTGACAGCATCGTAAGCACACTGGATGTGGTCAAGGGCATGCGTTTCGACAAGGGATACATCTCTCCTTACTTCATCACTCGGCCCGAATCGATGGATGTCGAGTTGGAAGAGCCCTACATCCTGATCCACGAAAAGAAAGTCTCCAATCTTATGGAACTCGTGCCTCTGTTGGAGAAGGTGGTTCAACAGGGTAAGCCGCTCCTCATCATTGCCGAAGATGTCGATGGCGAGGCCCTGGCTGGTCTGGTGGTAAACAAACTTCGCGGTACTTTCCGCTGCTGTGCCGTGAAAGCCCCCGGTTTTGGAGATCGTCGTAAAGCAATGCTTGGCGACTTAGCCGTACTAACTGGTGCGAGAGTAATTTCAGAGGACCTCGGGATTAAGCTCGAAAGTCTGACTCTCAACGACCTCGGTAGTGCCACGCGAGTCCATATTGACAAAGACAACACCACGATCGTCAGCGGCAAAGGTAAGAAGGCTGACCTGGATTCCCGAGCCAACCAGATCCGTCAGCAAATCGAAGCGACGACATCAGACTACGATCGCGAAAAGCTTCAGGAACGTCTCGCCCGCATAACCGGCGGCATCGCCGTCATCAATGTTGGCGCTTCCACCGAAATCGAAATGAAAGAACGCAAGGCACGCGTTGAGGACGCATTAAATGCAACCAAGGCCGCGATCGAAGAAGGCGTGATTGCTGGAGGCGGCGTTACTGCACTCGCCCTTGTCAGTTCGGCTGATCAGGTTCGTAAGAGCGTCAAAGGTGATGAAAAAATTGGAGTTGACATTGTGGCTAAAGCGCTCGAATCGCCGATTCGCCAGATTGCCGAAAACACAGGTCATGACGCCTCTGTCGTTGTCGAGCTCACCAGAGAGCAGGAGCAGGGGTGGGGATTTGATGGAAGGACCGGTGAATATGTTGATATGTTCAAAGCCGGCATCATCGACCCGGCAAAGGTGCTCCGGGCAGCCTTGCAGAATGCCGTCAGCATCGGTGGCCTCTTTCTTACAACAGAAACTCTGGTCACCAAGAACGAAGATGATGAGCCGGTAACCGGCTCGACTCACTGAGCCCGAAACGATTGAGAAAAAAAACTGCCGAGTTTGTCATCCGACAGGCTTGGCAGTTTTCGTTTGCGAAGGAGAAAGACAGTGGAAAGTGTATTTCTTGTGGTCGTTTCAGGTGCCCTTTGACACCGTACATGGGTTTTGATATGTTTCGCCGCCCAAGGCGTAAATAGTTACTACACCACATTTTCGGACAGCGCAGCCCAGCTCCCAGATGAACTTTCCCCACCTCAGACATCGTCTGAAGACACATTCATCCCTCCTGCTTTGCGGGACACTCCTCTTTGCTGAGGGTGATCCTAAAGCGATGGTACAAAACCTGGTCAGCGAATTCAGCGATCTCGATAGGGGTGTGCTATCCTCCCGAGAAAGCATTGGAACAGTCCGACAGGCGGGGGCGCCAACTCTGAGATATCTCGTTCAAGAAGTTAGTAAAGCTGAAGATGTTCAGATTCGTCTTCGTCTCCTTACCGTTATGCATACAGTGATTGTAGAAGCGGCGGTAGCCTCTGGTACCAAAAAAATCAAGCTGCCCGACGACAGCTTCCAAATACTTGCTGACCTGGTTTCCAATAAGGATGAACATTTCGTTACCCGATACTGGGTGACCAAAGTATTTGCTCATCTCAGCAATCAGAAAATGGTAGAAATCCTTTCAACGGTCCTCGAAGAGGATGAGGTTAAGGAATCTCTTCAGACCCTAGCCATCATGGCCATAGGTACGGAACGTAGCGGGGATGATATTCTGGTGAAATATTCGCAAAGTCAGAGTCCCCGATTGAGGGAAGCTGTATGCGACGCGTTGAAAGGAGCAAAGACAAAGCAGGTATTAGCAGTGCAATTTCAGGGCCTCTTTGATCCAAGCGTTCTCGTCAGGCAGGCGGCAATCCAGGCACTGGTCGTTCATACCGGTGACCCAAAAGGATACGACCCTCACGCTCAGCCAGAAAGCAGCGAAAGCTGGTCCCCAATCAGCCGTTGGTATGAGTGGGTACGGGGCGAAAAGTTGGATTGGAAGCCGACAGATCAGGTTCAATTCTTTAACTGTCCGGTGCCTGAAGTACGGCAACAGGTGTGCAAAACACTCGCTGGATCTGATGCCCCCGAAGTTCTCTTTACTCTCTTCACGGCCTTGCTTGATGAAGCCGAACCAGTACGGGAAGCGGCCATGGGTATGCTTGAAGGCAGGGCTAGCGCTCCGCCCAAGCATGACATTCATGCTGCTGCCGAAAAGAGACGCCCCTCAGAAATCGCATGGGCGAAATACGTTCAAAAAGAAGTCAAGCAATGGGATTGGGTTCCGCAGGCAAGGAGATCGTTCTCTGGCGTAAAGATAGCCCTCTGCGAAGCCCTTGGCGGGATAAAGCAAAAACGAGTCGTTCGGTTCCTCTACTATATGGTTTTGGACGGCGACGCTGATGTACGAGCCGCCGCTATCAGCGGATTGAATCAATATCGGCCTGCCGATAGTGGTTTCCTTTTTAACCCCATGGGCACAGTGGAAGAGCGTAACGACGGGATTGTACCCATCTTCAAGTGGTTGGAAGAAAATCAGAAAAACTTCTCGGAACCCTAATCCAGCGATATGGGAATGATGAATTCATATGGCGGATAAGCGAGATTTTTACGAAGTCCTGGGAGTCAGCCGAGACGCCTCAGAAAGCGAAATTAAGTCTTCTTATCGCAAACTCGCGATGAAGTACCACCCGGACCGGAATCCGGGTGATGCTGAAGCTGAGGAAAGCTTTAAGGAGGCTGCGGAGGCATACGAAGTTCTCAGTGATTCTGAAAAGCGGCCGCGATACGACCAGTACGGGCATGAGGGATTGAGGGGAAACTCCAGCGGTTTTCACGATATCAGTGATATTTTCTCAGCGTTTGGTGACATCTTCGGCGGAGGAAGCATCTTCGGAGATCTGTTTGGCAGCGGAGGAGGGGGCGGCCGTGGGGCCAGCCTCAGGATGGAGGTCGCCATCGAATTTGAAGAGGCCGTATTCGGCGTTAAGAAGACCGTTGAAATCACTCGCCGTGAACCATGCGACACCTGTGAAGGTTCCGGCTGTAAGGCAGGAACAAGGCCAAGGAAATGCAGCACCTGCGGCGGGGTGGGAAGAGTTCGCCAGGTTCAGGCTATCTTCCAGATCCAAACGACTTGCCCTGCGTGCCAGGGAACTGGCGAATATATTAAAGACCCATGCATCCGATGCGAAGGGGCAGGGTTGGCCCCCAAACGTCGCAAGATCGAAGTCGGCATACCTGCGGGTATCGAAGACGGAACAAGATTAAGGATTTCCGGTCAGGGCGAAGTCGGCGTGAACGGACGCGCAGGCGATCTTTACTGTTTTATCTCGGTTCGGGAGCATACTTTTTTTCAGAGACATGGTGACCATGTACTCATAGATGTGCCCATTTCATACCCTCAGGCTGCTCTCGGTACGGAGCTCGAAGTTCCTGGTCTCAAAGGGATCACGCATCAACTCGACGTCCCTAGAGGGACGCAAAGTGGGGACATCCTTCAGATCAAAGGAGAGGGCGTTCCCAGATTGAACTCTTATGGACGCGGTGACCAACTTGTTCGGATTATCGTAGAGGTTCCAAAGAAGTTGACTCACGAACAGGAAGAACTCCTCCGCCAACTTGCAGAGATTGAAAAGACGAACGTTGCCCCCGAACGAAAAAGTTTTCTGGACAAAGTAAAAGATTATTTCGCTCCTGAAGAAAGTTGATCAAGTTATGGATACAACGGATACCCCAACAGCTCAGGAAGCATCAGACCAGGAAGACCAGGTCCGCGATTCTTCGGAAGAAGCATTAGTCGCTGAAGAAGCAGACCGGGCCGAAGGTGACCCTTCTGAAATGGAAGACGAAACGCCCGCAACACCTGAAGAACTCATGGAACTCCGACAGAAGGCGGCCGAGCGGGATGACTACTTGAATGAATTTCAGCGCGCTCGCGCGGATTACCAGAATCTTCATCGCCGTACCCAGCGCGACAGGGCAACCTTCCGCCAACAGGGTATTGAGGATATCTGTCAGGAAATGTTTCTGGCTCTCGACCAGCTAGACCTGGCGATCCAGTCAGCGGAGTCCAGTAAGGAAGTGGATGCACTTGTTCAGGGAATCACGATGGTCCGTACCACCTTTCAATCTGTCCTGCAGCGATTCAATATCGAGAACATTCTCACTCAGGACCAACAGTTTGATCCCAATCTGCATGAAGCGGTCTCGACCGTAAACAGTCCTGATTTGCCAGACCTTACAATTCTGGCTGAAGTTAGAAAAGGCTACAGAATGGGTGACAGAATCTTGAGGCCATCCCAAGTGATGGTTTCCAAGCGACCCGACTCCGAATAGGCAGCACAAAGCAAAATCAAAGAATAAGGAAACTGAAGATGCCAACTTACGATTATGAATGTAAGAATGAGGAATGCGGCCACGCATTTGAAGCCTTCCAGTCCATTACCGCAAGCCCCCTCCGCAAGTGTCCTGAGTGCGGTGGTAAGGTAAAGCGTCTCATCGGCGCCGGCGCTGGTCTGATTTTTAAAGGTTCCGGTTTTTACATCACCGACTACCGCAGCAAGGAATACACAGACCGAGCCAACGCTGAAAAATCTTCCTCGGAATCGAGTCCCAGCGATTCCAAATCAGATTCATCAGAAACGAAGTCCGATTCATCAGACACAAAATCAGATTCATCAGCCACGAAATCAGACTCATCAGACACGAAATCAGATTCATCAGACACGAAATCAGATTCAAATAAATCCGAGCCAGGCAAGAAAGCAGACTCAGGAAAGAAGGCCAAGGCAAAGCCTGCGAAAAAATAGGGGTTGGGCGTGCCTTATATCTCCAGCGGTTGTCCGCCTCGATTCACGCTGTTCTATTCAGCTCAGTTCATGAAAGATTCTGCTCCGAACGTTGTTGACTGCCCTATATGTAGTCGTGAAATCTGCTTCAAGCGCTTCACCGACGCGCCCTATTTCCCCTTCTGCAGTCGCAAGTGCAAGCTCGTTGATCTAGGGCGATGGTTTAACGAGGAGTACAGCTTGGACCGAGAGTTGGAAGTCTCAGATTTTGAGGAGCCAGATTTCGAGGATAGCTAGGAAGCCTTATCCGATTACCGCGCTTCGAAGAGATTCCCTTCCAAATCAATGTACATGGATTCTGTGTTTAGGCGTACGAAGGCGGCACCATCTGAGAATCCTCTGGCCAGGGTAAATTTCGGTGGAATGACCTCCTTGCCCTCCCGGTCGATAAATCCGTAAAGCCCGTCTCTAAGAAACAGGGCTCGGCCATTCTGGAAGTCCGCAGAAAAGACGAATCCGGGCTTGATGATCACCTTCCCCTCCCGATCCATGTAGCCCCACTTTTCACCTTCCCGAAACCTGGCCAGTTCCTCTGAAAAGCCAGCAAGTTCATCCGCATCGGTATTCAGCACAACCTTGCCGCTGGTGTCAATGAAAGAGTATCGCCGTTTCATACCTTTATCTTTATCTACGATGAGTTCCGCAACTGCGGACCGTCCTTCAGAAAAATCCAGAGCGCTCACGAACTTTGGGGAAATGGACTCTTTACCATTGGTATCTACAAATCCGTAATTGCCATCCTGGTAGAATCGCGCACGACCATCTCGAAAACTCCAGATTTCGTCGTGAACGCTCGTGAAAACAGCCTTGCCATCTTTGTTAATAAATTGATAAACACCTTCTTTGTTGACGCGCGCGAGCCCTTCTGAAAAGGGTGAAGCTTCATTATAAATCGGTTGGATGACTTTTTTCCCCTGCTTATCCAGATACCCCCAAAGTGGATTTCGCCCTCTACCTAAACGCCGAACCGAATAGGGGACAAGGCCATCTGAAAAGTGCAGGGCCATCACTGCCCGTGGGCTGAAAATCACTTTTCCACCGGAATCGATATAGGCCTTTTTGCCATTATCAAGCACCAGCGCCCGGCCATCGGAAAACGCCCATGCCCGATTGAATCGCGGCCGTATCGTCCAATCACCCTTTTTATCAATGTATCCCCAGCGTTTGCCTCGCTTTGCGGGTGCAAGGCCATTCTGGAAGTCATAAGCGCCAAAATCTACGACGTCGATGGGCAGACAGCCTGTCAACAGCAGCGACGCGAGGAGGGTCGTTCTGTAAAGGTGTTTCATTCGTAAATTTTCAGGGGGGCAGGCTCTTACTTTTATCCTTGCTTTTTATCTTCCCGTTCTTCGGTTTTCTCATCTGTTCCGGGCCATTCTCTGCGGGAATCTCCATTCCACGCCGCTACCTTCACATGCCACAAAGAAGAGCAGAAAGGGAAGATATAAAGCAAGTCTAAAAGTAAGAAAGATTCGGCGATGAACAGTTGCTTTCATTCTTTATTTGCCTGTCTTAATCGCATCGGTCGGGTTCACACCGCTATCCACCTTACTGTAATCAAGCTCGCTGCCGCGCATGCTGTGCGGGATGAGATATACGGTGACCATGATGACTGCGGCCACCACAACGATACTTCTTGAGACGGCTTCCTTCTTTTTCCTTTTGAATCCGATGACGCCCGCGGCCAGAAGCCAGGCGAGCCACATTACAAGCATTTTGTTGTCCGTGAGATCGCCTCCGAAGGGGAAGCCTGTCCAGTACTCACCGAAGGCATATTTCTGAACGATCGGGCCGAGAGTCATTCCACCGAGCGTCATCCCACCGAGCGCAATCCAAACCCATCGCCTCATCGTCAGGGGAGCGAAAATCGCGCCAAGGCCCGCCCGCATGCCGACAAGCACACTGAAGAACATCATTACCACGTGAGGCCACAAGATGAAATCTGGGACGGGATCTTTGAATCGGATGATGATGTTTTCTTCTGGAGAGGAGGGGATGCGGATTTCCCCGGTTTTTGTTGAAAGCTGCACGTAATATTCCAGCTTTCCCGCAGCCGGCTGCTTCGGAAGCATGGCAAACAACTCGCCTTTCTCCTCATCACGCTCCATCATGAGGGCCATAAATTTATCCTTGGTCTTGAAACGCTTATACAGGACTTGGCCCGTCATTCCTGTCGGCACTGGCACTGCCGCGCGGGCATCCGCAGAGGTCCATTCACTGCGGATCAGTCTGTAGCGGTAAGACTGCCCCTGAAGATACAGCGTGCCGCGCTTCGGGTAAGTCGGGCCTGTCTTTCGCTGATAAATCACAGCGATGAACATCAACAGGACCGCTACTACCCAAAGCAGTGACCGGCGGTATAAAGAGTCAGTGCGATGGTCAGTATTCTCGTCCACCGGGTTCGGTTTCGTCTGCGCTTCAGATTTTTTGATCGTTTCGTCGTCCATTCATCGAGCACCGTAAGTTCTCAGGGTTTTACATCTGACAGGTCATTAAGTCGCCTGCTCTGATCATTTCTTCCAGCGCATTTCCTCGCTCTTTCATGGGCAAGTCAATGCGCTGTCGGCTCCGGCTTGATTCGTAGATGGCGAGCAACGCTTCAAGTGTGGCGTGCCCGTTACGATAGCTGCAACGATGTTCAGGGCCGCCCTCAATCCAGGCGATCCAATCGTTGAAGATATCCGGATAGTCAGTCTGAGAGAACGCCAGCCATGCCCCACCTGTCTTTTCATTTCGGTAGGACGTTTTGCCACCAAGAACTCGGATGTCGCCTGCTTCTCCAGCGATAAAGATCTGTCCCGGTGCGGCCGGCTCGTATTTGCCTGCTTCGATGATGCCAACGGTTCCGCTTTGAAATTGCAGGAATCCCAATGCCTGTTCCTCTGCATTGATGCCCTCGCTCTTGTGATCCTGCTTACGATGAATCTGACCGAGCACCCACAGGATGGGATCGTCATTCAAGTAATACATCATCAGATTCGTCTGGTGTGTGTGATGGGTGAGGATCGGGGGGCCGTGTCGCACTGCTCGCATGAAGTGAACCTTTCCAATCGCACCGGTATCGATCAGATGCCTCGGATCGCTCCAGCCCGGCGTATAGCGGAGCTGGTGTCCCACGACCAGCTTGATTCCCCGCCTTTCACAGACCTCAACTATTTCATCGGCTTCGCCCAGGTGAGTGGTCATCGGTTTCTCAAGATAGATCCCTTTAAGAGGCACCTCCTTCTCAAACATTTCACGCATGACCGACGCGTGCCAGGCCGGATTCACAATGACCAGAACAAGATCCAGATTGGAATGCGCCACCATTTCGCCTGCCGAAGAAAAAGTCTCAACCCCAGCCTCACGGAAATATGTCAGGTTTTCTTCAACAACGTCTGCAACTGCGACTATCCCGGCGCGCTCACACTGTTTGAAATACGAATCAAAGAAATGCCGTCCGCGGCTACCGCAGCCGACAAGACCGGTTCGATAGAATTCTGCGCTCATGCTGCTGATACTTGTGAAGGGGAAAGGTGGGGATCGAATAGCGGGCTGATTCCTGCGTTCCCGTTATCCTAGAAGGGCAGGTGTTCAGATCCAAACGCCCCTTGATCCTTGTCACAGACTAACCTTACTAATTCAAAATGATTGAACTCGTATTTACCCGCCGATATTCCATGGCGCACCGACTCATCAGTGGCTTGAGTCCTAAATGCGCCACCCCGCATGGGCACAACGAATTTGTTACCGTGAGTCTCGCTGCGGTTGACGAAGTTTCACTCGATCACTCGACGAATATGATCACCGATTTCGCCAGTGCAAAAGGCGCCTGGCATGAATGGATTGATGACCACATCGACCACGGGTTTCAGTTGAGTGATAAAGATCCATTACTCATATGGGCCCGTGAACATGGGCAAAGCTGGCGGATCATCGTAACGCCCGGTGACCCAACGACCGAAATGTTGTGTGCGCTCTACAAAGCCAAGTGCAATGCATTTCTCGAGGCCAATTGTCCTGTCCTGCGTTGCACGACGGTGAGGCTTGAAGAAACGCCGACAAATACCGTGGTCTTCACGGGTGATCCCTACGAACATCTTCTCAAGACTGAAGGTAAAGATCACTGGTGGGAGCGGCCGGACATGTCCACGCATGATCTGGATTGAGCTGATGGCGGAGAGAGGCCAGAAATGCCGTGCGACACTTGGCCGATAGAATATTCGTCATGAACGATAATCAACTTTTCAACTTATCCCCCCAGATGCCGAAAGCCCTGACGATTGAGCAAAGGGTGGCCATTTGGCGCGATCTGATGGATACCAGCCACAAATTCCTGCTTGCCGGCCTTCGACATAAAATTGGGCCTGAGGGTGATCTGGACGAGGCGTTCAGAGAGTGGTACCGAAAGCGGATGAATCAACGGGACAAGGATCTTTACAATTTGGAAGAGGGCGATCATGTCAGAAATATCCAGTCCACTCCTTAAGGCTTTGGATGAGATTTGGTCTGCCCTTGAAGTGATGGGACTGCCAATGGCGGTAACGGGAGGGTTGTCGCTTTCGGTGTGGAATCATCCCCGTTCAACTCACGATGTAGACATTCTGATAGCGATTGATGAATCAAGGATCGAGGAACTCCTGGCTGCTCTGGTAAGCGCTGGAGCCAGATTCAAAAGAAAGCCGGCGGTAACAAAACTGGACGGTGTCGATGTGGTTCAGGTGCTGTATGAACCTAGGGAAACATACTTGGAGATCCAGGTGGATGTTCTCATTGCCCGGTCGGAATTTTATTCAGATGTGCTTGAGCGCTGCATCTCGGTGACGGTCGAAAATATCGAGTTGCAGGTGGTGTCCTGCGAGGATCTGATCTTATTGAAACTGCTCGCCGGAAGAATCATCGATCAGGCTGACACGGTGGCACTCATTCTGGCCAATTCAGATGACCTGGATCTTGAATACCTCGTCAGGTGTGCTGACGAACAGAATGTTGAAGAGGAATTCAAGAGGACCTGGAATGAAGCTCTGCCCGGTTCCCCACTCACTTGACGATGCTTCCCGAGGAACTCGTGCGACGCTCTCCTGGGCGGCGTAAGCGAACCGAAGGCTCGTAGAGAATTCATTCGGGCGAGGGGGCCGGAGCTACGAAGGAGCATCTGTATCTCGGTCGCTGCCGCCGGCAGGTAGCCTCAAGTTCGTAACGGCCCCTTCTACTTCACCACCTTCATCACCCCACGCATCAGAATCCAGTGGCCAGGGAATGTGCAGACGTATTCGTAATCCCCGGGCTTGGTCGGCGCGGTGAAGCTGACTGTGGCGGATTCGCCTGGATTTACCATCGTCGTTCCGTGAAGGATGTCCGGGCTTTCGGGACGCCACTGCTGCTCGAATCCCTTTTCCCCGAGCTGAGCAGCAAGGATGCCGATCTTTTGTGAAGTGCCCGGGTTCACAATGAGGAAATTGTGCGGCATCTTGTCCGGATTTGAGAAGATGATTTTCACCGGTTTGCCTGCGGTGACGGTGAACGTCTTCTTGTCGTAGAGCATCTTTTCCGGGACGGTCTCGAGGCGGACGACCTGGAGGCTGAGGTCGGAAAGAGCGTTAAGAAGTGCCTCGCCTTTTGCCTCCGGCAGCATCGGGCGGATAGCGTGTGCGAGACTGAGGCTGGATTTGAACGCGGGTGAATCACGTTTGGTCAGTGGTGTTTCCGGAATGAATGTAGTGAGCGCGTCGCCAAGTGGCTCAATTTGGTCTGGTGGCCACATCTTCTGGTTCATGGCGAGGATATTGTTAATTCCGATGTCACCGTTCTCACTCGAGGCAATCAAATGAACCATATCACCAAAGATTTCCTTTTCGTGGCCGGGAATGTGTTGCAGCGTAAGCGCTGCTGCCCGTGATATCTGGCCTCTGATGGTGACCTTGATCTCGATCTTGGGATCTTTGGGCTGTGGGGCAGGATTTTTCTCCTGTATGAACAACGGTTCGCGATTGCCGTCGAAGATGCTGAGGGTGAAGTCGTTCAGACGGTCCCAACAGCAGTCGATACGGTTCCAGACCACGATTTTGTCGACGGGGTATTCACCAAGGAGATCTACCTCCCAAAAAGGGTTGTTCTCGTTCTCGTTGGTGTGCGTTGCGGTGCCATGGTTGTAAACGCCGCTTGTGCCCCCATCGATGGCTTTGGATGCGTTGTCCGCGCGGCTGGACTGTGTGGCTTTCTTTTTAAGAGCGACGTTTGTTCCGTCACCAAAAATCTGAACTTCGGCGAGAGTGAGCGTGCCATTTCGGGGCAGTTCAATGCGGACGAAGCGGGCAAATCCGCCTGAGTCGCCATCCTTGTCTGCGAGTTCCTTGGGAAGTCCGTCGAGAAGGGGTTTGACTTGTGGATAGAGCGCGCTGCGGTTCTTTGCATCGGGAATCAGAGGTATGGCAGCCAAAAATGAAATGACACCCTTGCGGCTGGTGGCCGCTTTCTTGAACACTGAATCACCGGCCTCGCCGGATTGAACCAGTGCGGCCAATGCTGCCGATCTCAACCCGGGATTACCTTCGTTTGATGCAAACTGGTTCAAGTCACCATTGATGGAATCGAGCTGTTCTTTTGGCAGCGCATAAAGCATCCGGGCCAATTCGGAAAAGACGGATTGGCTGCCCTCGGCATTGGCGCCGATGAGTTCAAGCAGGAGCTTGCCAGAACCCTTCCTGGTGAGTGCCGAAAGTTGTTCGAGCACTTCGCTGCGATCGCGATCAGAAACGCCTTCACGACCGAGGATGGCACGGCAGACATCTTCCGCTCGTTCCATTTTGAGAAGAGTGCCGTTGCTGGCCTTGGCAAGAGCGTAGGTCCGGGCAGCAGGTGACAGCGTGGCTTTCTTTGTCAGCGCGTCATCGATCAGTTGATCGACGTTAAGTTTCTTGCGTGTGATCTCGATATTGTGTGAAAGCTGCGGGTCTGCCGGGCGTGATGCAATCTCAAATACTGCTTCCGCGGCGCCAACACCCTCAAACCATGCGGCGGCGACTGCGGCCTCGGATCGAACAACGGCCTCCTCATCCTTCGCCGCGAGCATGAGCAATTCTTCCCAACTCTTGACCTTGCCTGCCCAGTCGCGTAGTACTCTGGTCGCCGCTGCCCGGGCGCGAGGTTCGGCACAGGTCATGACTGTCTTGAGTAAATCTTCATTAACTATTCGATGTTGCTGGTGAAGCCAGAGAGCCTCGAGGAGGTGATGTCCGTCTTCTTGCTTCTTCGGATCGAATGTCTTTGCCCAACTTGTTGCAGCGTCTGTAACGGCCTTGCTGTTGTGCGCGCTGAGTTCAATACGGGCTCGGTGCCGAGGTCCGTTATCAGGGTGCTTGAGGACGTCCAGCAATTTTCCGATCGGCTCGCCGGCAATCTTGACCGCTGGCAGGAGTTCCCGGCCATTTACGGTGACTCGATAGACCCGCCCATGCTCGTGGTCCCGGTGCGGATCACGAATGTTATGCTGCATGTGCCCGATGAGCGGGTTCTGCCAGTCGCTGATGTAGAGTGCCCCGTCCTCGCCGACGACCACATCTGTGGGTCGGAAATTCGTATCGGACGAAACCATGAGTGTATCAACCTGGTCGGCCTTGATGACTGCGCCCTCGTAGTTGAATTTGTATTGAGCTACGCCTTGAAAACCGATGGCATTGCATATGAGAAGATTGCCGCGATTGGCCTCAGGGAAGTGACTGCTGTCCAGGATGCCGATGGCCGGCACGGGACGATAAGACTTTTGATACAGTTGGCCCATGGCGCCTTCGCCAGGGTAGGAAATGTAATAGCCCGTACCACCGGTGCCATCGCTGGCGAAATGATTGCCCCAGCGATCAAATTCGTCGCCATGTGGGTTCGGCCCGATACCGAAATGCCTGTTGACCGTGTGTGCGCGTGGATTGAATTTCATCATGTGAGAAGCACGCATCCGATATGGTTTTCCCCAGGGCGACTCGACGGTTGTGGAATGAAAGACACCTTCGGCAAAAAAGAAATCGCCGCCGGGGCTCAGAGCGAAATTATTCGAAGTGTGATGCGTATCTGCGGAATCGATTCCGCTGAGGTAGACCATTTTCACGTCCGCTTTACCGTCGCCGTCCGTATCTTTCAGGAAGAGAATATTGGGCGCGTTAGCGACGAGCACACCGCCGTTCCAGAACTCAAAGCCGGTAGGGTTGTGGAGGCCATCAGCAAACACGATGCACTTGTCAGCCTTCCCATCACGGTTTTCATCCGGCAGAATCAGAAGGCAGTCATTGAGTGGCAGGTCGGGCCTCCAGAGCGGATAGGTTGTCCAGGCGGCTGCCCAGACCCGTCCTTGAGGATCGACAGACATCTGTACTGGATTGATGAGCCGGGGGAATTCTTTTTCGGACGCGAACAGATTGATCGTCATCCCCTCAGCGACCTTCATCTTGCTTATAGCCTCTTCACCGCTGTGGAAGATGAAATTGCCATCGGGGCCGGGGCCCGTTCTATTAGGTTTTACCACCAGTTGGGGAGGTGTGTTGCTGTCGTCTGGCTTTGCAGTTCCGCCCTTGGCGACGGCCCAGATGGCCTTGTCACGGTTGGCGGTCATGATGTCTCGAATTTCCATCTCGCGCTGCAGCACTTCAAAATTGGATTGCTTTTCGATGAACCGAAGGCCTGAGCGGCTGCCATGCACGTCGTTGCCATCGGTGGAGCGGTATCGGTTGAACCAGTGCAGATTCTTCTCGAGCACTGCGCCTCTGATTCTTTGAAGGGATTCGTCGCTGGTCAGGCCCCCGCTTTCAAAGAGTGACCTTTCGATGACTTCGGCAACCGCACGATTTCCATGCTCCAGCAGGTGAATGCCGTTCAGCGTCAGTGGATTCTTGGCGCTCTCATAAAGCTTTTGTGTCGGTGTATAGAGGTCGACGAAAGGCAGATTGTTCTTAGCCGCCACCTCAGCCATCGCGGTGGTGTATACCTTCAATCGTGAATTGCTTTCCGTGCCGTCCGGCAGATTGTGGTCGTTAAGGTTTTCGTGAGCGATGGGGGAGAAGAGGACGATTCGCGGTGCGTTCTTTTCGTTGTATTTATGGTTCAATCGAGCATCGATGTAATTCTGAAGGTTCTGCTTGAAGCTGATGGATTGCTCGACGCCATTCGTGGCTTCGTTGTAACCGAAAAATGCGAAAATGACGTCGGCCTTACAGCGTTTGAGGTGATCGTCGTGTGAGCCGAATCCGTCCGACCGGGGCATGTTGTTTACTTCATCGGCGGAGAATCCAAGATTGCGGAAAACAAGTTCCTTATCAGGGAAACGAGATTGGATCAGCGTCTCCAGCCAGCCATCATGCTGCATGCGGTCGGCGAGGGTATTTCCGACATAGCAGATGTGGTCGCCTTTGTTGAGTTCAAGTTTCTGAGCGGAAAGAGGAGTGGTGGCGAGGGAGACTGCAATAGCTGCAAGGATGCTTGTTCTGAGAAGATGCATTTGAACGTCCTTAGAGTGGAGCGAGGTTCTGGTAACGTTGGATTGTTAATGCAGGCCAGCGTGGATGGCGGTCCTGAAGCCAGCCTGCGTCAGGATGATAATGGACCATGATTGCAACGTCGCCCATATCTCAAAATTCATCTTCCGGTCCCGCCAGTTTCCTGATTTACTCACCCACACCGAGAGTCAAGCGATTGCAAACAATGATGCCGCGTGCTGATTTCCGGAGCAAAAGTATCTGGTATGCGGCAGGCAGGAATCGCCCACGTTATACGTAAAAATTGACCGTTCAGAAGCCGTTGAGAACGCCAATTGGTCTTCATCGGTTGAGCTTACCATATCTGCTTCAAGCGCGGATAAGACGTCGAGTCCACGCGCCCTCGGTCCGCTTATCAGGGCGTATCTCAAAGCGTCTTCATTAGTATAGAGTTTCAGAGATCAATTCCCGTAACTCTGGTTCAGCTCTTTGACCTTCCGCCACAAACGACGGGCCTTTGTTCCAAGAGGCGGTCGGATTGAACGCTCATCGGTACCTCCCGATATGTCTGGTGATTTCGTCATAGACGACCGCAAGTGCCTATCAGTTTCTGTTTGCCAGAACTCCCCACCTCACTCATTACTCAGAGCGAGGTGAGAGCGGAGTGCATCTATTCCTTCCAATCCTGGTTTCTTTCATATCTTGACTTTCTGAAGATCGCAGACACGATGGCGCGGCGGTCTTTAAATCACAGCTACTCGTGACACCAAGACATGATTTTCGCCCTGCTTATGAGTGGAATTCTGGCCAATGAGCCGGTCCTCCTGTTGGACTCGATGGATAGTGTCGATAATTGGGAGAGCCAGGCTATCGTGCTTGCTGCCTCGGCAGATTCTGTTGAGGGGAAGGGCTCGCTGAATTTTTCTGGGGCCGGGTATGCGCGTCTCAAAGCTACGGCATTTCAGGGCATCGAGGTCGGGAAATATGACCGGCTTGTAATGAACGTGAAGATCCTTGATGGCCATGTTACTGAATTCGGATTGGTCACCTTAGGCTTTCCTCAACCGGGCGAATTCAGCGGTGTGCCCCGCTGGGCCAAATACGATGAATCGACTCCGGCCGGCAAATGGATGGAGTATTCGTGCGATTTACACCTCTGCGAATGGCCGGGTGGATCCCCCGAAATGCTCAACAATTCTCGGCCTGCACTTTCACTTGTCTTTACTCCCGGCAAGGGAAACTCAGGCATTCTGGTCGATCACCTTCGGCTGGTGAAAGATCCAATCCGGGTCGGGTATGACTGGTTAGAACCGGTCCGGCCGCTTCGGATCAAGTGGGACGGCGGCCAGATCTTTTATGAAAAAGAATTCGAAGTTGAGAATGCCTCGAACGGGAAGGCCGATGTGAAGGTTCGTTTTTCAGGAGAGAGCGTGCGCAAATTCATGGGAACGCTCAAGCCTGTGGGAGCATCCCTTCTACCTGGGGAGAAGGCCGTTTTTACTGCTTCCTTCCGGCCTGTGGTCGGATTGAAAGCTCTTGAAGTCGAGACCCAGGTCATCGAGATAATTCCCAATGACAATGAGAAGTTGATCCAGCGAAGGGAGATTCTGACCGCCGCGCCATTCCCTCCGGTAAGGCATCCTTTTACTGTGAAAGAGGTCAAGGCCGGCCAGCACTCCGAAGGACTCCTGAAGGAATTTGAGAATGTGCGGCTTCCGAAGGGGCCGTGTGTGTGGATGGGGCAATCAACGCTCAATTCCAAAGGGCGTTGCGAGGACGGGCACCAGGGCCAGACGTTCAGTGGCTTCGATCGCCTTAAGTGCGATACGTGCGGGAAGGTGCAAGAGGCTACAAGTCTGACGGGTGGCCTGTTCCACAGGCACATGTTTGAGGCCGCCAAGCAACTTGGCATGGCCTATCAGTCCACCAGAGACATCCGATACGCCAGGAAGGTAAGAGAAATCTTTCTCGCGTATGCAGAAGGCTATCACAAATATCCCATGCGAATGCCGTTGACGGAAGCTTCAAGCTACCTCTGTCCCGGCAATGCTACTTATGTGCTTGGCACAGTCGTAATGACGCCCATGACTCGTGCGCTCGATTTGGTATGGGATTCAGGAGCGTTTACCACCGTAGATAAAGAAAAGATCCTTGACGGCTTCTTAATGCCCGCCGCGATGGAGATGATGAAAATCAATCCGGGTATGACGAACATGCAGGACGCGATCAATGAGTCGCTGTTCAACCTTGGTGCAACCATCGGCGATCCCAACCTTGTCGCGCAATCCCTGTTTGGGTCTCACGGGCTCGAGGCCAAGATTAATTCAGTCGTGGATGAAGATGGCGCCACACCGGAAAGCGTCTCACCCGGTTACCACAACGCAGCCATCGTCCCGGTTCTCAACCAGGTGGAAGCGATTCTGAATTCGGGGCTGAATGTTGACCTGAAATTCGGGCGGCTGGAAAAGGCAAAAACTCTGATGAACTTCCTTCGCATGCCCGACGGTCGAATACCCAACCGGGGTGACTCCGGTTTTCCGGCAGGTCGCATCGACGAGGAGTTGCATGGATACGGAAGTATGAGTTTCACTCACTTTGGAATGACAATCCTTCGGGAAGGCACAGGAGTCGACGCCCTCTATCTGGCTATCGACCACCGTCCTCCGGCTGTCACGCACTCCCATCATGACAAGCTTGGCATCATCTTTTATGGGATGGGCGAGTATCTCGGAGTCGATGAAGGCAGTACTTACAACACGGACACGACGAAGCAGAATGGGTTGCCGAACTGGCCCAAGCGGGCCAAGTGGTCGCATCACTCCCTGGTGCATAACACCATCACCGTTGACGAAACAGACCAGGTATACGGCGGTGCGCGGCTGCTCTATTTCCATGGCGAAAAAGAGAGTTACCAGGCTGTCGCTGCGTCCACAGACAATGTCTACAGAGGAGTTGTTCTGGAACGCAGTGTCGTCATGCTCGGTGGTGTTGTGGTGATGGTCGACCGCTGCCTCTCAGGAGAAGAGCATACATATGACTGGGCCCACCATTCGTTCGGTTCCTTGAACGGGCCGGCTGGACTCAAACCGAGGGAGACGCTTGGCACAAAGCATCCCTACAATCTCCCAGAGGATGTGCTCTGGGGAGTGTCCGAGGGCGATTCGGTGTTCACATGGAAACGGGAAAAAGCGTCGCTCAGTCTTCGAGTACTCTCCGAATCGGACACTCCAACGGAATCCGCCACGGCCACCGGTTGGGCTAATCGCGCCTACAAGGATGCCCGCCACGAAGCGCCATTTGCCCTCGTGCGAAGGAAGGGCAAGAACGTCACATTTGTTACGGTCTTTGAACCGTTCAAAGACAAACCTTCCGTTACAAACATCCAGAGGCTCGAGGTCTTTTCCGGCGAAAAGAAACTGGACAACGCCCAGGCATTGGGCATCAGGCTCGAAAAGGGCGGAGAAACAATCACGTATCTTTTCTCTTTTGTGGAGGGTGCAATAAAGTGCGGAAACATTACGACATCCGAGCGATGTTTTGGTCTGAAAGAGCAAACGCGGTAATCCACTTTTGAGGTAAGCTCGCGATGAGTGATCGACTGAATGTGCTCCTCATCACATCTGAAGACAACGGCCCCCATTTGAGTTGTTATGGCGACCAGACGATCCAGACGCCGAACCTGGATCGGTTGGCAAATGAGGGCGCTTGCTTTGAACAGGCGTTCGTTACGCAGGCCATCTGCAGCCCGTCCAGAGCCAGCATCCTTTCCGGACTCTACCCGCACCAGGGTGGCCAGTTTGGGCTGGCCACTCACAAGTACACCATGCATCGCTTGTTTCCAACTCTGCCCGGCGTTCTTGGTCAGGCCGGCTATCGAACCGGGCGAATAGGAAAGCTGCATGTGTTGCCGGAATCTGCCTGTCCTTTTGAATTCGTCTGGAATGAACCGGCACGAATAAGTTTCAGCCATCGGGATGTGCGGATGACCGCAGACGTAGCCGGCGAGTTCATGAGGGACTGTGCTGAGCCGTTCTTTCTGATGGTGAATTATTCGGACGCCCACCTGCCCTGGCTGCCGCAAGAGTTCGGGATTCCTGAGCAACCTCTGACGGCGGACGACGTGCGTGTCCCTCCGGCTGTCGGAGTGGATAGCCCCAGACTTCGTGCACACACAGCGAATTACTACAACTGCCTTAGCCGGCTGGATACAGGTATTGGCATGCTGCTCGACGAACTGGACAAGTCTGGAAAGGCGGAAGACACGATAGTTATTTTCATCACAGATCATGGGCCGCAATTTTCCCGTGGCAAAGGCGCCATCTACGAGCTATCGGTCCGTGTACCGTTCATCGTTCGCTGGCCCGGCAAAGGCTCCCCCGGCATGGTGAAAAACCACATGGTCTCATGCATTGATGTCATGCCGACCATCCTTGACGCCCTGAACATTGAAGCGCCAGAGCCGCTGCCGGGCAGGTCGGTGCGGCCACTTTTTGATAACGAGGTCGAAGGTTGGCGTACCCACATATTCTGCGAATGGACTACCAGCCATCCGTTCCCATTGCCCTCGTTCCTTTTTCCGCAGCGTTCTGTTCGTGACGGCCGCTACAAACTCATCCTCACACTGGTGAATGATCAGGACAACCCGGTGGAAAACTACTACACGCAGCAGGTGCTCGTTGATACCGGGGCGATGCAGTCTGAAATTGACCAGTCGCCCGAAGATGTAGCGAGAGCTTACGATTCCTGGCGACGCCCCAAGAGGTTCGAGCTCTATGACCTTCAGGCCGACCCGCATGAATTCAAGGACCTTGCAGAAGAGCCGGCCTATGCAGACATAAGGGCTAATCTCCTCCAGATCCTTGAGACCTGGCAGTCCGAAACCGAAGACCCTCTCGCCGATCCGGAGAAGCTTGCCCGGCTTATAGAAGAAGACCTCGAAGTGCAGGCGACTCGGGGCGAAGACAAGAAACCGGATTTCAAATGGAAGTACGTCGACTATTTATATGGGTAGGGCGTGAGTGCCGCGTCGAACCGAAGGAGAGGAAATACGAGCAAAATGACTAAAGAGAACATGCCCCGAACGATTCAGAACAGCACCTGTAGAGACGGACGATGAAGAAGGCCGCCTATCTCCTGCCCAAAATCAATTACGACAAAATATATGGTGAAGCTGAACGGCAGGACCTTGCCAGGTTGGTCGCGGTCTCACCAATTCATCTGACAAGTGAGTTGGTTTCCGAGAATCCGGAACTGCTTTCGGATATCCAGGTCATCATTTCGGGGTGGGGATGCGTAACATTTGACGAAAGAATCCTGAGTGGTGCTCCGGATCTGGAGGTTGTGCTCTATGGCGCTGGTTCTATACGCTCTGCGGTCACGGATACATTCTGGGACCGAGGTATCCGTATTACCAGCGGATACGGCGTGAATGCCATAGCTGTTGCAGAATACACGCTTTCTCAGATTCTATTCTGCCTCAAAGACGGATGGCGGTTTGCCCAGGCGATGAAAAAACAGCGGACCAAGCCTGCGGTCTGGGAAATTCCGGGCGCCTATGGAAGCACTGTTGGCATTGTCTCTCTTGGGATGGTGGGCCGAAGAGTCGCTGAGTTACTGAGGCATTTTGATTTGAACGTCCTTGCCTATGATCCTTACGCAAGTGAATCCGTGGCTGCTGAGCTTGGAGTTCGCCTTGTCTCACTTGAGGAGATATTCAAGACATCCGATGTCGTCACCCTGCACACACCGAACCTGCCTGAGACTCAGAAGATGATCACCGGTGAACTGATTCGCTCGATGAAATCGGGCTCAGTGCTTATCAACTCTTCCCGGGGCGCGGTCGTTGATGAACCGGCCATGATTGAAGTATTGAAACATCGCTGTGCGGATCTCTTTGCCGTACTCGATGTCACCCACCCTGAACCACCAGTGCCCAATTCGCCCCTTTACACTCTCGACAATGTGGTGCTTACACCCCACATAGCCGGGGTCATGAGCGGTGAGATTCATCGCATGGGACGTTGCATGGTTGAAGAACTGGAAAGATTCCTTGGAGGCGAAAAGATGAAATTTGAGATAACCAGAGTGATGGCAGACAAGCTGGCTTAGAGTCTGTGTGACGCAGGCCCGCCGCCTCCAGACTGTTCCGACAAAGGTAGATGAACCAGCAACAAATGCTTCTCAATGTTTAACCCTTAACCATATCTTCATGTCTTCCAGACCAAACATACTTGTTGTGATGACCGACCAGCAGCGGTTCGATACTGTTGCAGCTCTCGGCAACAACCTCATTCAGACGCCCGTACTCGACCGCCTGGTGCGTGAAGGAACGAGCTTTACATCCGCGTACTGTCCGTCACCAGTGTGTGTTTCTTCTCGATGCAGTTTTGTATTGGGAAAGTATCCGCACCAGACCAACTGCGTCAGCAATGAGCCGATGCCCGAAGAGGGCAGATCGATCATGCAATATCTGAACGATGCCGGATATCAGACTCACGGCATCGGCAAAATGCATTTCAGTCCTGACAGCCGTCGGATGTGGGGGTACGAGTCTCGTGCCTATTCCGAAGAAGGCGGTGGCAATGATGACTTCAAAGAGTTCATTGACCAAAACGGGTACGGCCACATTGTCGCGCCTCAGGGCGAGCGCAGCGAGTATTACTACATCCCGCAGCCCTCTCAGTTGCCGGAGCGGTTGCACCATACGAGCTGGGTTTCAGACAAGAGTATTGAGTTTCTGAAGGGCCGGGATACCAGCCGGCCCTTTTTTCTCTGGACAAGCTACATCAAGCCGCACCCTCCCTTCGAATCGCCGGTGCCGTGGTATCGGCTCTACCGCCCGGTCGAGATGCCGTTGCCGTTTTTGCCGACCGATTACGAGCTGCTTCACACCTGGTGGCATAAACACCAGAATCGGTACAAGTATCGTGACCAGGGAATGGATATGAATCTCCTCCGCACGATGCGCGCTTCATATTACGCCTGCATTTCGATGATTGATTATCACCTCGGACGAATCCTCGCCCATCTGGATGAGACGGGCGAGATCGACAACACCCTCATCCTCTACACCTCGGATCACGGAGAGCATCTGGGAGACTACAACTGCTATGGAAAACGTTCGTTTCTGGACGTGGCGGCGCGAGTGCCGTTGCTTGTCCGTTATCCGGAACGCTTTGAAGCCGGGAGACGGCATGCGAGCCCGGTCAGCCTGATAGACGCGCTTCCAACTTTTCTTTCTGCCGCAGGACTTGAAACAGAGGAAGAACTCCCAGGTTACGACCTGGCCTCGATTGCGGATGGCGGGTCGCGAGAGGCCGTCCTCGGCCAACTGGGTCGGGAGGGGAATGGGCTGTACATGCTCGTCGGCGATGACTACAAGTACATCTACTCCGCAGCCGACCGTGAGGAATACCTGTTCCGAAAAGAGGAGCACAAACTCGAGGAGAGAAACTTCGCCGGTCATGCAGCATTTAATAGCATTCTCTCCGGCTACCGCCGCCGCCTGTTGGATCGTTTTAAAGCTGATGGTTACGACACCCCCGTTGACGGCGACCATTGGCGACTCTTCCCTCCGCCGCCTCCAAACTCTGCAACTCCGGATGCTGGTCTGCTCTATCAAGATGCACGCCACAAAGAAGTCGTTGAGATGTTCCCGGAAGGTTACAAGCCGAGGATCAGATGAGAAGCAAACTCAGCGAAGGCCGTATATGTATCCATCGCATTGTTCTGGAGGCCGTTCCTGAAATGAACTTAAACAAAATGGAAAGACATCAATGACATCTCCCCGAAAACCTAACATTGTATTTATCCTTTCCGACGACCTTGGCTGGGCGGATCTGAGTGTCGAGGGTAGCGCTCTTTATGAAAGTCCTAACATCGATCGAATCGCCAATGAAGGGATGCGGTTCACGCAGGGCTACGCTGCCTGTCAGGTGTGCAGCCCATCACGGGCCAGCATCTTGACGGGGAAGTATCCGCCGCGACATGGCATCACTGATTACATAGGCGCAAAGTTTGGTGAGGCGTGGCGCGATGTAAATCGTTTTACCAAACTCCTTCCCCCTGATTATGAGCATGAGCTTCGACCTGACGAGATCACACTGGCCGGGTCTCTTCGAAACGCGGGGTATCGAACATTCTTTGCGGGCAAGTGGCACCTGGGGGATGTCGGTTCGTACCCTGAGGATCATGGTTTTGAATTCAACAAAGGTGGGCACAAAGCTGGTTCGCCACCGGGTGGCTATTTCTCGCCTTTCAACAATCCCAAACTCGAAGACCACGAACCCGGCGAATCGCTTCCGATACGCCTCGGGAGGGAGACTGCGGCCTTTCTTGAAGACCACAAAGGTGAACCTTTCCTCGCTTACCTTTCGTTTTATTCAGTCCATGGGCCGATTCAGACCAGCCAGGATCGGTGGGAGAAATTTCGTCAGAAAGCGGTTGGACTCGATGAAGCAGGGGACAACCGATTTCTCTTTGATCGGACGCTCCCGGTTCGGCAGGTTCAGGATTGCCCCATTTATGCTGGCATGATCGAAGCGATGGATGACGCGGTGGGTATCGTGCTCGATAAGCTGGACGAACTCGGGCTGGCTGAAAACACGATCGTCTGCTTCACCTCGGACAATGGAGGTGTGTCATCCGGTGATGCCTATTCCACTTCAAACCTGCCGTTGCGCGGTGGCAAAGGCCGCCAGTGGGAAGGCGGCATCCGCGAGCCTTATTACATAAGAGCGCCGGGAGTGGAAGCCGGATCAACCTGCGACGTGCCGGTGTCCGGGATCGATTTTTTTCCCACTTTCCTCGAAATGGCGGGACTGCCGATTCCAGAGGGAAAGATTGTCGACGGCATGAGCATCCTTCCTTTGCTTATGGGCGAGCCGGGCGAAGAGATTGCAGCTCGCGACCTCTTCTGGCATTACCCACATTACGGTAACCAGGGTGGTGAACCGTCATCGATCATTCGTCGCGGAAATTGGAAGCTCATCCATTACTTTGAAGACGGTCATGATGAACTGTACGATCTCAGCACCGATGAAGGTGAGCAAAACGATATGGCCGTGAACCATGCGGAATTGGTTTCGGAGCTCCGGCAGCGACTGGACCTATGGCTCATCGAGGTGGGTGCAAAACTTCCGGTTCACGATTCGGAATACGATGCCGAAAAGGAAAAGGCACGCTTGGAAGAACTGGAAAACAAACTGATGCCCAAACTCGAAGCTCAGCACGCGGAATACCTCGTCCCAGGTTGGGAACCGAATACCGATTGGTGGGGCAGCCAACTGACGGTGGATTAGTGTCTGACGCGACCTGATGGCCGATCAGGCACGTGGCCCTGTCAAACCTTGCACAGTTCGTAGGCTGCTTTCGCGGCTTTGACCATATCGCCTTTAGGTATGAATTCGTGGCCAACGTAGCCAGCGTAATCGGTCCCGGCGATAGCGCGCATGATGGGCGGATAATAGATCTCATTCTCTTCATCCATGTCGTTCCTGCCTGGGTTGCCGGCCGTGTGGAAGTGGCCGATGTAGTCGATGTTGTCCTTGATGGTGCGGATCAGGTCACCCTCCATGATCTGCATGTGGTAGATATCGTAGAGAAGCTTTACCGCAGGTGAATTCACCATCTTGCAGACATGTACACCCCACGGTGTCGTATCGCACTGATAGTCGGGATGGTTGACCTTGCTGTTAAGCAATTCTATGCAGATAGTGATTCCGGCGGCTTCGGCTGCTGGTGCAGCTTCGGCTAGGCATTCGGCGGTATTTTCAGCGCCCTCCAATTCTGACTTGCCCTCCCGGTTACCTGAGAATGCGATTAGTGATGGGATGTTGTTGGCTTTTGCTTTTGCAATGTTGGCGTGAAGCTCATCCACGATGCGAGATTTGTTTTCTCTTTTGTTGCAGCCATCGACCAGGGATTCGTGCCCGCCGATAATGGCGACAGCGAGACCGTTATCCTGGGTGAGCGGCCAGTGTTTTTCCGGACACATTTCGATGGATGCGTACCCGATGGCTTTGGCTTCTTTGACCAAGGTTGCAGGTTCGATGTTGCGGCCGAAACACCACCAGACCAGGGATTGCTTGATTTCGTTCACGTTGTGCTCCTTAGATGAAAAAGTTGGGTCTTTATTCCGTGTTTGTCAGGAGGGGACTGCTATCCGATTCGCTGCAAGGTTTCAACAATGATGTATTCCCGAGAGGTAAACCCTCCTGGTTGAAGAAAGTTTCGAAATCATGAATAAACCTATCTCTCAATCACTCCTGAAAGGCACTTAAGATGAACTTCTTCAGATGTTGTCCGAAGCTTCTTTGTATTTTGGCGTTCATTACGCCGAACTTCGCCGAGCCTGTCTCCCTGTTCAATGGCAAAGACTTGGAAGGCTGGAAAGGCGATCCCAAAATCTGGTCCGTCAAAGATGGCGCCATTACGGGAACGACGACCCCCGAGAATAAGATTACTCATAACACTTTCCTCGTCTGGCAGGGTGGCGAGATTGACAACTTCGAACTCCGATTGAAATACCGGATCGTTGCCGGCAACAGCGGCATCCAGTACCGGAGCAAACTGCGCGTGCCTGAGGAGTGGATCGTCCGCGGATACCAGGCCGATTTTGAGGCTGGAAGCACATACAGCGGGATTCTCTATGAAGAAGGCGGCCGGGGCATTCTCGCCCAGCGCGGTCAAAAGGTTGTGATTCGGCCCGACGGTAAGAAGGACACGCTCGGGTCGACCGGCGATTCAGCCACCATCCAGGCGGATATTAAGAATGAAGACTGGAACGAATACATCATCACGGCCCGAGGTAATTACCTTCGCCACATGATCAATGGGCATATCACGATTGAGGTCGTCGACGAGCAACAAGAGAAAAGGGCGGACAGCGGTATTCTTGCCCTTCAGGCGCATGTGGGGCCGCCGATGATCGTCCAATGCAAAGATATCTTGCTCACGAAGTTGACCGGGGATGACGCCAAGCCACTCGAAACAGCCTTGTCACTGGCGCGCTGGATTACGCAGAAACCGGTCGTCATCACAGATGCCACAAAAGAAGGGGAGGAGATCAAACCAAACCTGCCGGCAACAAAAAAGCTGCCTGGCCCCGTCCCGTTCTGGATCTGGGGGCACGCCAAACCTCCGGGCAAAGAACGGGTTCTTCTGCGCAAAGAGTTCGAGAGTGTCGGCTCTACCAGCGCTTTGCTCGTGGCAACCTGTGACAATTCCTTCAAGGTAAAGATCAATGGCCGGCAGGCCCTTACCGGAACGAACTGGGGTGAATCTTACCGAGCGGAGATCCAACCTCTTCTGAAAAATGAAAAGAACGAGATAATGGTCGAGGCCACCAACGACGATGGTCCTGCCGGATTCATTTTCAAGCTCGTCCTTACCAAACCGGACGGTTCCCAGAGCTTCGTGATTTCCGACAATACCTGGGAGGTTTTTGATCCCAAGAAGATTCAGCCGGGCAAAGTTGAGCCGGAGAAGGACGAAGTAGACGAAATTCTTGGTGACGACAAGAAGGATGCTTCCGTCGCCCGCGTCCATGTCATCGGCAAGCTTGGCAGCGGCCCCTGGGGAGATCCATTCAACGCGCCCCAGGCAAGCTCTTCAGGCGGAAGCAGCCCGCTGAGGCCCCTTAACCTCTTACCAGGATTCCAGGCCGAGCTCCTCTACACCGTGCCGAAGGACCTGCAGGGATCATGGGTCTGCATGACTTTTGACGACAAGGGCCGAATCATCGCCTCTGACCAGGGAGGAAAAGGTCTTTCACGAGTTACACCGGCGCCTATCGGTTCAAACGAGATGACCAAGGTGGAAACACTTGATGTCAAAATTACCGGCGCGCACGGGATGCTCTACGCCTTCGGCAAACTCTACGTGAGTTGCAATGGCGGGCCGGGCAGTGGGCTCTATGTCGTTGAGGATACGGATGCCGATGACTCCTTCGATAAGGTCACCAAAATTCGCGCGGTGGCGGGTGGAGGTGAGCACGGGCCCCACAGTCTTGTACTTTCTCCGGACCAGAAATGGATTTACCTCATCGCCGGTAATCACACGAAGCTGCCGGAGCCTCTAACCGGATACATGCCTACTAAGAACTGGCAGGAAGACCTCCTGCTTCCGCGTCAGTGGGACGCCAACGGACACGCGCGTGGGGTGTTAGCGCCAGGAGGCTGGATCTGCCGAACGGACCCGGAAGGCAAGAACTGGGAGGTCGTAAGTATTGGCTATCGCAATCCTTTCGATATGGCATTCAATTCGGATGGCGAATTGTTCGCTTACGACGCGGATATGGAATGGGACGTCGGTTCGCCCTGGTATCGCCCGACGCGTCTCGTCCACGCTGTCAGTGGTTCGGAATTTGGTTGGAGAAGCGGCACGGGTAAATGGCCCACCTGGTATCCGGACAGTCTCCCTCAGGTCGTTGATATAGGGCCAGGGTCTCCGACTGGCGTGATCGCTGGCCGGGGCGCAAAGTTTCCGGCTAAATATCAACACGCGATCTATCTGAATGACTGGACTTTTGGTACCATCTTCGCCATTCACCTCACGGCAGACGGGGCCAGCTACAAAGGCATTAAAGAAGAATTTGTTTCCGGCATCTCACTCCCTGTTACCGATTCGGGTATCGGGCCTGATGGTGCTTTCTATTTCGCCATCGGTGGCCGAGGAGCACAGTCTGCCCTCTATCGCGTGTATTATGTCGGAGAGGAATCCACCGCTCCGGCGGATGGGAGCGATAAGAAGTTCGCAAAGGAACGCCAGCTTCGCCAGTCTTTGGAAGCCTTCCACGGGAAACAAGAACCAGAGGCCGTGGATGGTGCACTGAAGCACCTGGGTCATGCAGACAGATACATCCGTTTTGCCGCCCGCATAGCGCTTGAGCATCAGCCCGTTTCACAGTGGCAGGACAAGGCGCTGAGTCTCAAAGAACCTGATGCATTAATTACTGCGATTATAGGGCTTGCACGCCAAGGGATGGCCGCTCCTGAAGGTGGAACTTCGCCACTTCAGCCGATACTGGTAAAAGCTCTTTCCGATCTCGATCTGAAGGCTCTCAACGAGACCCAACAGATTGACTGGTTGCGGGCATTGGCTCTTGTTTTCATGCGCCAGGGGAAGCCTGACGAGAAAGCAGCCGTCGCCCTTGGCCAAAAGATCGCGCCGCTATTCCCAAGTACCAACGATCCGCTGAATCGTGAACTGGTTCAACTTCTGGTTTACCTCAACGAGCCTTCGGTGATCGATAAGACGATTGCGCTCCTCCACAAGCAGCATGAACAGTCCTTTGAAGTCAGTGATGAGCTCCTCAAGCGACACAGCGGTTATGGAGGCGCCATCCGTCGCATGCTGGATAACCAGCCGCAGCTTCAGAATCTTCACTATGCATTTGTTCTCCGTAATCTGCGATACGGCTGGACGCTCGAGCAGCGCAAGGATTACTACGCCTTCCTTGACAGCCAGGCCAAAGCAAGCGGTGGCAACAGCTATGGAAAGTTTCTGGTAAACATCCGCAACGAGGCTATGGCAAACACACCCGAGCAGGCCCAAATTGCGCTGAATCTGAAGAAGGGCGATCTCGCCGCGTTGCCTGCCGAACTGCCCAAACCCGAAGGCCCCGGCAAAGAGTGGAAAACCGGCGACATTGAAAAGCTAGCCGCTCAAGGATTGTCCGGCCGCAATTTTGAAAGCGGAAAGAAAATGTTCGCTGCGGCCAAGTGTATCCAATGCCATCGATACGACGGTTTCGGTGGGGCGACAGGCCCCGACCTGACAGGTCTCGCCGGCCGGTACGGTTACGCAGAGCTTGCGGAGGCCATGATCGAGCCGAGCAAGGTCATCTCGGATCAGTATCAGGCTACTGTGTTTATGACTGAAGATGAACAGGTCATTACGGGCCGGGTTATCGGGGAGGAGGATGACAAACTGGTCGTCATGACTGACCCATTCAACGCATCCAGGACAGTGAAGATTGCCAATAAAGAGATCAAGGAAAAGAAACCTTCACCGGTCTCCCTGATGCCAGCCGGCCTGCTCAACGCCCTGAATGCAGAAGAACTCAAAGATCTCCTCGCCTACCTGATGTCGAGAGGTAATCCTGAAGACGTTATGTTCAAGAAGGAATGACGACCTCCAATATTCTCATATCCATTCTGGCTCATGGTCTTATGTCGGTAGACTCCGAACCCACCCCCACTCAGCAGAGGGACTGGTTCAAGGTAGATGGTCGCCCGGCGTTCACCATCATTCCTTCGGAGACACCGATCAAACCTATCCCGTGGGTTCTGTATGCTCCAACCCTTGGCAAAGGATTGCCGGGAGGTGCGGAAGATTGGATGTTCCGGCAATTTCTGGCTGTGGGAATCGCTATCGCCGGTGTAGATGTCGGGGAGTCGTATGGCAGCCCAGAGGGGCGCGAAACCTATAATGCCTTCTACAAGCTGTTGACTGAAGAGCGAGGCTTTGCTCCCCAGGCAAGCTTGCTGGCCAGGAGTCGCGGAGGTTTGATGCTCTATTGCTGGGCCGCGGAAAATGCGGAGAAGGTGAGGTGCATCACCGGTATCTATCCGGTCTGCAATATCGCCAGCTACCCCGGGCTCAAAAGCGCCTGTGGCGCGTATAAGCTGACTCAAGAAGAGCTGAAGGCGAAACTGGCCGAGCACAATCCAATAGATCGTCTGGCATCACTTGCCAGGGCAAAGGTGCCCATCTTCCACATTCACGGCGATGATGATCGAGTGGTGCCGCTGGACGCAAATTCCGGCGCGGTTGCTGAACGCTACAAGGAACTCGGCGGCGAGATGGCCCTGAAGATAGCGGAGAAGCAAGGCCACAACATGTGGTCAGGTTTCTTCAAATGTCAGGAACTGGTGGACTTCTTGATCAAGCATTCGACCGAGAAGTGAGAGAGCCAGTGGAGACTGGCTGCCCGCCGCCGCAGGCAACCTACATCACCGTCATCTCCAAATCCGCATGCTCATCAGCGGTAATAGCGGTAAATGCTATCGACATTGTAAATGCGGTCTCATCGTAAGCATCTACCCAGTGTGGAGCGCGGCAGGGACTCCATACGGCTTCCCCGGGATTCAGGTCGCAGGAAATGATGTCATCGTCGCTCAGGGCCTTCGGTTTAAACATCGCTTCATGCCCCTTGTCGGCCACCAATTCCGGGCACCATTTTTTCGGCTCTCTCAAACTGTGAAATCTCTTTCGACCGTATAGCTGCACGATCAGAACGCTTGACGGATCCCAATGGTAGTTCGTGGAACAGCCAGGTCCGCTGAGAAAGAGAATCGGGTAGACCTTCTTCCAGCGCAGCCCCATCCCTTTCCACAGTTCTACCAGCGGCCAGTAAACTTTTCCGGCAGCCTCGGCAAGCGCACCACCTTTCTCTCGCAATGAGCCTAGCTCGTAGATCGTGAGATGGACAGGGCTGCGCGCCGCTTGTTCGATGGGCAACTGTTTGAATCCCTCTGGATCAGCGTCCTTAAGACTGGTCTTTAAATCGTTCCCGCGTTGCCCCGTGCAAACTTTCACCTTTGGGTGGTGACGGGCCTGGTCGACGAGGTCGAACAAATCAGGAGGAGCAAAAGAAAAGGGAAAGACTTCGCCGTTTACGAGGTGGGCGACGGGCTGCCCGACGACTTTTTTGAAATCAGTGAATGTGTTGACTGTTTGCATTTGCGTAATAAGTAATGAGCAATAAGTAAGGTTGCTGTTGTGACGCCCTTTTTAGCTTGAGCGTTGCAAGTTGAACGCCCTTTTACATCGCGTCCGGGTCTTCGACCAGAGAAAGCCGGCAATTTTACCCGCCATCTTACTCATTACTCATTACTTTTTGCGCATCCATGGCAGTACCAACGAGCGAAGAACTTCAGCAATATGAGAAGGATGGATACTTCATTCATCGTGATCTCTTCAAACCGGAAGAATTGCACGAGGTCACCGACTACATCATGGAACATGTGGTCGAGTCCCATCGATTACCTGCAGTTCAGCCGCACATACAGGACGCTTTCTTTCGCGAATGGTGCAGCCAGGATCACCTGCTCGATTTCGTTGAGCCGATCGTAGGGCCGGACATTGCGCTGTGGACGGTGCACTGCTTTTACAAGCCGCCAATCAGTGGACCTCGGACACCGTGGCATCAGGACGCGGTTTACTGGGAAATGGAGCCGGTAGTTACCTGTTCAATCTGGCTGGCTCTTGAACAGGTCGATGAGGAAAACGGTTGTATGCGCGTGCTTCCTGGCACACATCGTGGTAACAGGAAACTCGGACATCATGGTATCGATAGAGTGAAGGAGAACGCATCTCTGGGCCTCGAAACGAACAACGACCAATTCGATGAGAGCACGTCCGTCAGCATGATTCTGGACACTGGCGATTGTTCTGTGCATCACAGTCATCTGATCCACGGAGCGATGCCGAATACCTCGGGCCGCTCACGAAACGGGCTGGTGATGCGATACATGCCGACATCGAGTGTACGGACGACAGGGGATCTCTATCTTGCCCGCGGCCGGGATCTGTCGGAAGGGAAAAACGTTTATTGCGGTTGAGTTGGGCCCGGCCGCGACGCTTTATCGAGCAGGTCTGCCTCTGGCCTCTCAGTCCTCATCCGCGTCGAACCGGATGAGTGTATCGTAGATGGCTATCTGGTCACCGAGATGGAGTTCTGCCCGCTGAACAGCGCGGCCGTTAATGCGGGTGCCGTTCATGCTGCCGAGGTCTTCGATCTCGAAGCGATCTTTATCTTTATGAATGATGAAGTGCTTTCGTGAAAACCAGATGTCCTTAACCTGGATATCGCAGTCAGGCAGGCGCCCGACCACGGTCATGCCGCTGGATACCGGGAAAGATCTGCCTTTTTCCTGACCCGTCAGAAAAGTCAGGATCGGGCGGAAGGCTTTCTTGTGTGCGACTTTTCGAGTGCTCCTGCCTTCGCCCTTTCGATTCGATTTCTGCCTGGTGCCGATGAGCCCGGTAGTCTGCCGGCCTCTGACGGGCCTGCTCTTGCTTTTCGGATCCTTAATGGAAATCGTATCCAGGTGCGATTCCGTATGGGGTGGGCGCCGACGGTCTTTGATTGCCCTCAGGTCCTCTTCGACCTGCTCGATGTTGTCATGCCGGTTGTCCGGCTCTTTATTCATCATGCGTGAAATGACTGCGGAGAGTTGGGGATCGATGCCCGATTTTCGCTCGCAGGCAGGGATCAATTCCTCTGTCAGGTGTTTGACCATGACCAGTGGGCCGGAATCGCCCTCGAACGGCACTTTTCCTGTTACCAGGTGATACAGGGTGGCGCCGAGTGAATAAATGTCTGTGCGTGAATCCAGGTCTTTTGAACCGCGGGCCTGTTCGCACGACATGTAATACGGCGTGCCCAAAGGGACTCCGTGGTCGGTAATGCCCGTGCTTTCCGCTGCCGCCTTTGCGAGTCCAAGATCGCACAGCTTCGCCTGGCCGTTCTTATCGACGAGGATGTTGTCCGGTTTTATATCCCGGTGAATAATCTCGTGTGAGTGTGAATGTTTCAATGCTGCGCAGACTTGGATAGTAATGCCGAGGGCCTCATCCTGTTCAAAAATTTCGTCTTTTCGCAGCCTGTCCTGCAGGCTATCGCCATCGACGAATTCCATTACAAAATAGTAAAGGTCGCGTACGTTGCCGACATCGATGGCTCGCACAATGTTGGGGTGGCTAAGCTGCGCCGCGGCACGGGCCTCCTGCAGGAAGCGATGGACGTATTGTTTGTTGCGGGAGTATTGCTGAGAAAGCACCTTGATGGCGACTGGTCGGTCCATACTGATCTGCTTGGCTCTGTAGACCGATCCCATCGAGCCCTGGCCGAGCTTGGAAACGATTTCGTACCCCGGGATGCGCTGACCTGAATTTCGTGAAATGCGCTGCTGGGCTTTAAGGATGAGACGGAGCTGATTGTCCGAGAGGTAGCCCTTGGAGATCATGATGTTGCCGAGTTTCTCCAGCGAACCCTTTTCCTCGAGCCGGTGCTGGATCTCGATGCATTCATCCACCTGTTCCTGGGTGGACAGCTTGTTTCTTACCACCAGATGGCCGAACAGGAAGTGGTCGTCTTCCATATCGACTTCAGAAAGTGTTTCTACTTTAGTCTTGGCCAATGACTAACCTTGTGGAGCGATGCTTGGGGTACCTCGGCTGGACCGACTAGAGGCATGGTGGAGTCTACGCCGCCCGCTATCACAGTCAAGAATGCCGAAATTGACCCAAGTAAATGTGTGCGAAAGGTTTCCATTTCGAACTGCGGGTCAGGATTCTCCCCCGAAAGAGGTGCACAATCCACCGACTAACAAGTAGGCCAGGACATCCCGTGGTTAGCATTTGTGACTGTGAAGGACTATATAGCCGCTCTGGGAAATTGAAAATATTCGCGAATTGAATGTACCACCGAAAGGGAGCTTTCATGAATCTTAAAATTGGACTGATCGGTTGCGGCGGAATGATGGGGGCTCACGTAAAGAATGGTTATGCGCCTCTGTGGGAAGCTGGTTACCGAGAGTTTGAAATCATCGCCTGCTGTGATGTGGCTGAAAAGAGCGCTGCGAACATGGCAGATCTGATCGCAGACTGGCAAGGCACGCAACCAAGGGTTTATACCAGCTACGAGGATATGCTGGATGCCGAGCCAGACATGGCAGCCCTTGACATCGTAGTGACCCATTCCAGCCACCATACTGTTGCCATCCACTGTATCGAGTCCGGTCGGCATGTGATGCTTGAGAAACCGCTGGCCATGACCATGCGAGCCGGAAAACTCATCCTTGACGCAGTTGAGGCGCAGGGGAAGGTGTTTTCCATCGCTGAAAACTATCGCCGGAGCATCGAGAACCGGGCCTGCAACTGGCTCATCAAGTCCGGTCGCATCGGAAACCTCCGCCAGCTCTACTGGGTTGGCTGCCGAGACCGCCAGTGGCATTGGGGTTGGAGAGATGAACTCGATAAGGCTGGAGGTGGCTGGACTTTTGACGGCGGTGTCCATTCTGCCGACTTGTTCCGATATCACATCGGCCCGGTGAAATGCTTGACCGCACTGTCTCGGCAATACGACAACATTCGTTACAAGGATCGTGAAAACATGTCTGACCCAGTCGAAGCTACGATCGAAGATACCACCATGGCGCTACTTGAGTTTGAGAACGGTGTTACTGGTGTCTGGGTCGAGAGCATTGTTTCGCCCGGCGAGAGCCTCGGGGTGCAACGTGTGTATGGCGACGAGGGTTCCCTCGATTTTGGGAAGGGCCTCAAACTGCGTGGTCGGGATGAGCCGACCTCGATGGACGAGTTGAAGGATGAATTTCTAGGGCAGTTAAGCGAAGAGCAGAGCGACACGTTTTTTCCTCGCGGCATAAGGAATCCGCTCGCCCACGAAGTGCATGAATTTGCGGAAGCCTGCCTTCGCTCTGACAGCATTGAGACCGACGGAATTGAAGGTTTCAAAGCACAGGCCATATGCATGGCCATCTATGAATCCGCAGCCCTCGGCATGCAGCCCGTGACGATTAGGGATGTCGAGTCTCTGACGGTTGAGACATATCAGAGACCGCTAAATGAAGGCTTGGGGATTTAGGAACGGTGGTCAGATAAGTGAGCCATGGCAGAAATCACAAAAAGGCGACGGGAGAAATTAACAGGCTCGTTGGCGATAAGATCGGTAATGATGGGCTCAAGGGATCCCTCGGCAGGACTCTTGGTGATAGGAAATCTGAAGGGACAGCGGATGAAAACCAAAGAGAAGGTAACAAGAGAGTGGTCACAAATGTCTTGGGTGGCCTGTTAGAAAAGAAGGTCGGAAAGAAGCCGGCGGACGACAAATCAGAGCCGGAAGAGCAGGACAAACAGAAAGAGGCGGACATTGACCGCCTCAAAGGGCTGTTCGGTAAATAGCGTTTACCGGGCATCGTCATATTGTTTCTGCATGGATTGAAACTACTTGGGAGTAGTAACGTAGGCTGTTGATCGGTTCTGGTCCAACCGTGTCGTAATGAGGCTGCTCCGCCTTTGAATCTCCATCCGGCACGGCTATACTCGCCCTAATTCGCTTATTTTGGAGGGTTTACGATGACGTTCAGGTACCTGGCAGCGGGCTTTTCACTGCTTCTCTTCGCCGGTTGCAGCAACTTGGCTCTCACCAGAGAGGGCCGTGACTTTGAGCGTACCAAAAAAGTTCAATACGAAGAGGGCTGGAACGCTGCCACAGTCGTCCTCAAGCGCTATTTCAAGATCGTCATTCCTGATACTCGCACTGGCCAGGTCGTTGCGCTCACCCCGCCAACCAATACGTTCGGAACCAAAGCACGTCAGAGGGTGGTTGCTGAGCTTATCGACAGTGGAGAAGGTGTTTATGAAATCCAAGTTCGGGCTATGAACCAGATCGATACCAGCAGCGCATTCAAGCTCGATGAACAGCGTTTTCAAAATTACACCTGGAAGACAGTTGGATTCGACGAGTTTCTTGAGACGAAACTGGTGGAAGAAATCTATGCGGAAATTGATGGCGAAGAGAAAGCGCAAATCTCCCCGGCGAATGCAGCACCCAACAGCCCGGCCAGGGTTGCTCCCAGCGCTGGCAGCGGCTCTGTTGCCCGGCCTAAGGGCCGCGGCGCTGAGCCCAAAGCGGTTGACAGCGTACGTGGTGCACGCAGCCATATGGCATTCATCCATCGCCGCGCAAGCATTCAGGATGATTTCATCCGCGGCATCATCCTCGGCGACATGCATTTCAAAGAGAACAACTTTGAAGGCGCTGAGGAACAGTTTGAACGTGCCCACAAGAAAGACCCTTCGAGCCCTGTTCCCATCCTTGCTCGTGGGCACGCACGTTTTGCTTTGGGCGAATACCAAAAGGCCGCCAATGATCTGAAGGCTGCCCTCATCACCTACGCCAAGTTGAGTTCAATCAAAATGGATCGGCGTGATTTTTATGACAGCCCTGAGACCTTCTACAACCAGCTAGCCAAGCTCGAAGAGTTTGTGAAGAGTCACCCCGACGACAGCATTGGGTATTTTCTGCTTGGCTATAATTATTATTTCTCTGGCCGTCCCACCCTTGCCAAGACGGCCCTTGAGCGTTCGCTTGCCATTGACTCCGGAGACAAGGTCTCCAAGGCACTCCTCAGTTTGCTCGGGGTCGACCCTGTCATCTAAGCTTGCAAACCAACCCTTCTCCGCCCGGCCCTGACCCTTACCAAGCCGCACGCCATCAGATGGTGGAGGAGCAACTCAAGAGTCGCAATATCAAAGACCCGCGTGTACTCGACGCTTTCATAAGAATCCCTCGGCATACGTTCGTCCCTTCGGGAGACTGTGAAAAGGCTTACGGAGATTATCCGATTCACATCGGATTGGACCAGACCATCTCTCAGCCCTACATGGTGGCTCTAATGAGCCAGTGCCTTGCCCTCGGTGGCTGGGAATCGGTGCTCGAAATCGGTACCGGCTCTGGATACCAGGCGGCCATCCTGGCGGAACTGGTCCAGGAGGTCTACACCATCGAGCGACATGAAGAGCTCAGCTTGAGAGCCCAGGGGAAGCTCAAGGCTCTGGGTTTCAGCAACATCAAATTTCGAGTTGGGGACGGCACTCTGGGCTGGCCAGAGGAACAACCATTTGATCGGATCATCGTCACTGCCGGAGCTCCGCACGTTCCGGGCGCGCTGAAGAATCAGTTGAATGACGGCGGACTACTCGTCGTGCCCGTAGGGCCTGCCGAGGAACAGAGCCTGGAAATCATCAGACGCGACGGAGCGCAATTCGAGCAAAAGACCGTTTGCGCCTGCCGATTCGTCAAACTTATTGGAGAAGAGGGCTGGGCGGAATGAAAGCAAAACTTAGCGATTGACGATTCGCTTTGTGTCCTGGAGCGAGTGGACATTGGTGGATCGATCCAGGTCTGGTCAATTGCAAACCTCTTCCGTCGGCAGGCAATTTCACGCCAGGCCTGAGCCTTCAATCGTCGGCAAACGATTCCCTCATCGAAGACTCGCTCGGCATGTTCAACCAGACGGATAACGATTTTACCGGAATGAACAGCCATCTTTCATTCAGTACCTCGAAATCATGAATTCGATTCCCACCTGCATCACCTGCCGCCAGGAAGCTTCCAGGTCATCGGTGAACTGATCATCATGAATCCGAATGGCCTTGATGAGGCTATCGAGCCATAGCCCGTAAAAATACGGCGCAATTTTGTGAGGCCCCTTGCTGCCGTGCGTAGCAGCAAGATGTTCCATTGCCCGTTTGGCAAATTCTTGGCCCTTCCAAAACATAATGACGAACACGAGCGACTTTAAGAGCGCCCTCTTCTGCTGAACGAAATCAGTTTGCGCAAATTTCGCCCTGACCTCAGGCGAACTGTCCAGGAAAATTTCATAGAAGGAATCCAGAAAGCCGTCACTCAGGCAGCAACGGCCATAGCTGACCCATACTCCCTCGAAGGTCTTTGCCGATACCGCTGAATTATCTTTCATACACCTATAGCTACTATCGAGGTCAGGGAGTCTGACACGCCCCGATGTCGCACCGTTTGCAGAGCAGGAATTGAGTTAAGAGGCATTGATGCAATTCTTGCTGGTACCAAGAGTAGGTGCCGACCTTCGCGCACAACTCGTGCCGGGAGACTGAAGTTTGCGGGTTAGCCGCGAAGCAAGGAATGGCTGTACTTTGAAGTGCTCATACCTGTCGGAGCATTCATTTTTCGATGCGCGCCGCAGGGCGCTTCACAGCTTGAACCTGGTCGCACAGAATCAAAGTTGACGGCCTGCCAGTTCCGAATTTCTGTTTACACGATTCCAAGGGCTGCCGGCGAACGGCCACTCACTTTCTTCCATGCTTGCCGGAAGGCAAAGGGAATGCTGCACTAACCGCTCTTGCAAGGCAGGCGAGGCGGTGGCACCCATTTTGCCTTTTCTCCGAGCCTATTCGGTCATCGCAAATTTTGCAGTTTCGTTCCCCAATAGAAATGGATGCCGTCATGAGCGTCAAAAAACCAGTTGCACGGAGGAATCCAGGAGTATGTAGTTTGGTCTTCCTGATTGCTTTCTGGAGTTTCCCCTCTGCGGAAACTCCAGGTGAAATAGAAGAAGCGGCGAACGCTGCCATCCTGCACGGCAAGCAGGTGTACGAAGTCAATTGTGCTGGATGCCACGGTGTTGAAGGGCGGGGAGATGGGCCGGCGGCCTCCTACCTATATCCTAAGCCGCGGGACTTCCGGCTTGGGCGTTTCAAAATCGTCTCGAATGCGGACGGGAAGCTGCCACCGGATACCGACCTTTTTGATGTCATCACCAGGGGCATGCCTGGCTCTGCGATGCCTTCCTGGGAATTTCTCAGACTGAATGACCGTTGGGCTGTGGTGCAGTACCTCAAGAAATTCGTCAGGTACTATGACGAGGACGAGGAGGAGTGGGTTGACCTTTATAAGGTCCGCGGGCAGGGAAGCTCGATGCCGATTCCCGCTGAGCCAATGACCACTGCGGAAAGCATCGCCCGCGGCAAGCTACTCTACCGCACCGCGGAATGTTGGAAGTGCCATGGGGATTCCGGCCAGGGAAACGGGTCTTCAGCGAACACACTTAAGGACGAATGGCAACAGCCGGTTCGCCCACGCGACTTCACCGCCGGCATTTTCAAGGGAGGTGCGGAGCCCACCGACCTGTTCCGGCGGATCACACTGGGCATGCCCGGCACACCCATGCCGGGGCATTCGCCGTTGAGTGACCCGGAGCGGTGGGACCTGGTGCATTTCGTACGCTCTTTGATCCGGCCCGGAGCGCAGGAGCTGAACGCACAAAAGCGAAGGACGATTCCCGTTCATCGTATTGCCGGCGATTTGCCCAAAGAGCCGGACGATACCGGTTGGAAGAACACCTCTGCTACTTATGTCGCATTGATGCCGCTCTGGTGGCGTGAAAATCGAATCGAAGGGCTGCTGGTGCGCGCGCTGCACAATGGAACGGACATTGCCATTCAACTTGCCTGGGAAGACATCCTGAATGATTCCCGTGCCATAAAGACGGAACAGTTTGGGGATGGCGCCGCGATCCAGTTCGCCCTCTCGGATGATGTGCCCTTTATGGCGATGGGAGGTGTGGGTGGCAACGTGAACATCTGGTACTGGAAGGCCGACCGGGAAGAGCCTGCTGATGTCGAGACGGAATATCCAAACATGGTTTCGGACATCTCTGAACACACGGTCCGGGGAAACGGTAAGGTCATAGGGAAAACCGCATACCTGCCGGGAGTGTTCCCGCGTGAAAGTCACGCACCCCTGTTTCTCACCGGCTGGAAGGCTGGCAACTTTCTCTCTAACCCGCTACGCCGGACCCCGGTCGACGATATGAATGCCAAGGGCTTCGGTACTCTAACGACCCAGGACCAAAAGCAGCAGAACATTCAGGCCAAAGGCGTCTGGGACAAAGGGGTGTGGCGGACGGTCTTTCACCGAATCATGAAGAGTGGCCATGAACAGGACGCGGTGTTTCTTCCAGGCAACCACGTTTCCGTTGGTTTCGCAGTCTGGGACGGCTCCCAGAGGGACCGCAACGGGCAGAAGCAGATCACGATTTGGCACGACCTCGAAATTCAGTGGTAACAACAAGTGAATCACTCAGGAGCACAATCATGAAGAAAGTGGAATCGATTAGTCATTCAGCATCCGGTCGCGGTGACAGCTCTCAATCCAAGTTGGACTTTCGAGCCGAATTATCGAGGCGCAAGTTCCTGAAGATTCTCGGCGTCGGAGCGGTTGCGCTCGGCCCCCTGGATGTGCTTCATGCCCAGGATGCCATCACCGATATCCCGAACCCTCTCAAGCACTATCCGAATCGGGGGTGGGAGAGCGTCTACCTCGACCAGTATCGCTACGATGATTCCTTCACGTGGGTCTGCGCGCCGAACGATACGCACATGTGCCGCATGCGGGCGTTTACCCGCAACGGAGTGATGGTTCGCAGCGAGCAAAATTACGATCACGACCGTTGCGGTGACCTCTACGGCAACAAAGCGACGAAGGCATGGAATCCGCGCGGATGCCCCAAAGGGTTCACCTTTTCACGCCGCGTCTACGGGCCTTATCGGCTCAAAGGCCCGGTCATCCGCCAGGGCTGGAAGCAGTGGGCGGATGCCGGCTTTCCTTCACTTTCCGAGAAACCAGAGCTTCGCAAGCAGTACATGTTTGACGACCGTGGCAACGACAAGTTCATCCGTGTTTCCTGGGAAGAAGCATCTCGATACTCCGCCGAAGGGATGCTCGCCGTGGCCAGGACTTATTCCGGTGACGCGGGCAAGAAACGCCTTCTCGCAGACGGCTACGACGAACTTATGTTGGAGCACTGGAACGGAGCCGGCACGCGCACCATGAAGATAGGATCTTCGCTGCCTCTGCACGGGGTTATCGGCAAGTTCGGACTCTTCCGGTTCGCCAACATGACCGGGCTCGTCGATCATCATGCACGGGGTTCGGCGCCGGCGGATGCGGTCGGATGCCGGGAATGGACGGAATACACCTGGCGCGGCGACCAGGCGCCTGGGCAACCGTTCGTGCACGGGCTGCAGACTTCAGACATGGATATGAATGACCTGCGCTTCTCGAAGCTCACCATCCACATCGGCAAAAATCTCGTCGAGAACAAGATGGCGGATTCTCACTGGCTGAACGAGATGATCGAGCGCGGCGGTAAGATCGTCGTTATCACGCCCGATTACAGCGCACCTTCGGCGAAAGCGGATTACTGGATTGGCGTCCGGCCAGGGCTATCCGACCTCGCGGTCGTCCTCGGTCTGACCAAGATCCTGATGGACAAAAACTGGATCGATGAGCCGTTCGTGAAACAGTTCACGGATTTCCCGCTGCTGGTGCGGACGGACAATCTGAAGAGGTTGCAGCCGCAAGATGTCATCGCCAACTATCAGCCCAAAGACATCAGCGCCGGGCCGTCGTTCAGTATCCAGGGACTGACCGCGGAGCAGCGGGCGAAGATCGGCGACTTCACGATCTGGGACACCAAGGCCAACAAGGCCGTCGCGGTCAGTCGGGACGAGGTCGGCAAGCAGGCGAACATGAACGCGGCTTTGAAGGGAACATTCAAGGTCACGACAGTCGGGGGCGAATCCATCGAGGTGATGCCCATTTACGAAATGTACCTTCGCCATCTCAAGGACTACGACACCAAGACGGTCGAGGAGATCAGCGGCGCCAAGGCAGAGTTGGTCGAGCGCTTGGCTCGCGACATCTGGGAGAACACTAAGGCCGGGCATCCGGTTTCGATCCACCACGGCGAAGGCGTCAATCACTACTTCCATGCCACCCTCCACAACCGGGCCTGCTTCCTTCCCATGATGCTGACCGGAAATATCGGCAAGCACGGCGCCGGCGTCTATACCTGGGCAGGCAATTACAAGGGCGCGCTGTTCCAGGCGTCCAAATGGTCGGGGCCGGGCGTGGGTTCTTACAGCCATGAAAACCCATTCGCCCCCGTCCTGGAAGAAAACCTCCGGCTCACCCATGAGCACCTGCACAACTACACACTCGGGGAGGACGTGGCTTTCTGGGGGCACGGAGAAAAGGTGCTCGTCGTCGATACGAACGAGGGACGAAAGTGCTTCACGGGCAAGACACACATGCCCACGCCGACAAAGCTGATGTGGTACAACAACGCCAACCTGCTGAACCAGGCAAAGTGGGTTTACAACCTCATCGTAAACGTCCTGCCGAAAATCGACATGATCGTTGACCAGCAGGTCGAATGGACGGGTTCGGCCGAGTATTCGGATATCGTCCTGCCGGCAAATTCCTGGGTCGAATTCCAGGACCTGGAGATCGGCGGCTCATGCTCGAATCCGTTCATCCAGGTCTGGGGTGGCAATGGCATCAAGCCGGTGCACGATTCGAAAGACGATGCAGAGATCTTTGCCGGCGTCGGCCAGGCCATGACAAAGATCACCGGGGATCGCCGCTTCGCCGATTACTGGAAGTTCATCACCGAAAAGAAATCAAGGGTCTACATCCAGCGCGTGCTCGACAACTGCACCACCACCCGCGGTCAGGACGGGCCTTACCAGGTCGACCGGATCATGAAGGGCGAATACGGAGGTGAACCCGGCGCAGCGCTCATGCTCTTCCGGACCTATCCGCGAATCGCCTTTTACGAACAGGTGAACGACAGCATCCCCTTCTATACGGACAGCGGGCGCATGGCGTCCTACTGCGACCTGCCTGAGGCCATCGACTACGGCGAGAACCTGATCGTCCATCGCGAGGGTGTGGAAGCTACCCCGTACTTGCCAAACGTCATCGTTTCGAGCAGCCCGTACATCCGTCCAAAGGATTACGGAATTCCGCTCGATGACATGGATCCTGACCGGCGTTGCGTCCGAAACGTCAAGATGCCCTGGAGCGAGGCAAAGCATACGGTCAATCCGCTCTGGGAGCAGGGCTTCAGATTCTACTGCTCGACGCCCAAGAGCCGGCACACGACTCATTCGTCCTGGTCGACAGTGGACTGGCACTGGATATGGAGCACGAATTTCGGAGATCCGCACCGGAAGGATAAGCGCGACCCCGGGGTGGGCGACCGGCAGATACAGATGAACCCGCAGGCCGCGAAAGACTCGGGCTTCAACGAAGGCGATTACGTCCATGTCGACTCGAATCCGGTGGACCGGCCCTACATCGGTTACCAGGAAGATGCCGCACGCGGCAAGGCGTTCCGGTGCATGGTGCGAGTGAAGTTCAATCACTCGCTGCCTTACGGGATGACCATCATGAAGCACACGGGCTGGATCGCGACAGAGCGCACGGTCAAGGCGCACGAGACGCGGGCCGACGGCCGAGCGCTGGCCGCGGACACCGGCTACCAGTCCAACTACCGGTACGGCTCGCACCAGAGCATCACCCGCAGTTGGCTGCCGCCCATGCACCAGACGGACACGCTGTTTCACAAGAAGACCGGAGCCATGGGATTCGTCTTTGGCTTTGCCATCGACAATCACGGGGTCAACACGGTGCCGAAGGAAACGCTGGTGCGAATCGTCAAGGCCGAGGACGGCGGCCTGGGCGGAAGAGGCATCTGGAAGCCGGCGACCACCGGCACCACACCCGGAGCGGAGTCCGAAGACATGCTCAAGTACATCGCCGGAACACTCACAACAGCCTGAGGGGAAAAGATGCGATTTAAACTGATGAACTTTTGTGGTTGGAAGGCCCGTTGGAGTGACGATTTTAATCTGGGTCCGTCAGTACGCCTTTCGGCAGCCCCGCAGGGGCGAAAGCATCTAGCCTGGGGCGTGACCGTTGCTCTTTGCCCACATTTTCTGCAACCCCGAAGGTGGTTGTGTCCTATAGCCCAGGGTTGCGAGGCTTTGCGAGCTACCCTGGGATCGGAGGACAATTTCCGATCAACGCCGAAGGTGTTGCGTCCATACCCGAATGCTTGCAAGGCCGGATTAAATGGACGCAACCCCGTTGGGGTTGAGGCTCCTTCTTCCGGTTACCCAGAGTTGCTCGCAGACTCGCGAACCCTGGGCTGGAAGACGGAACACCTTTGGTGTTCAAGAAGGAACAGCGGTGTTGGACTCACTACGGATCTCGAGCCCACCAGACAACGCCTGAAGGCCTCACTCCAATTAAGGACTCCGGCCAAAATAATGTTGCCACTTTCAATAGTCCCGAAGGGACGGAGGCAATTAGCCCCAG
>JAQBXN010000187.1 GCA_027625095.1 Planctomycetota bacterium
TCCTTGCCATTAGTCCTAATGCAGCCTTTGGCAAAACCAATCAGAGCTACGTAATACGTAATACGTAATACGTAAGCTTGCAGGCACTTAGACTTCGACAGCAGGCTGGCATCTCAAGCGCCCACCGAAGGGAGGTCGCCTGTTCGTCATTACGTCATTACGACGCTGCTAAGGTAGTACACGCACAGCGCGCAGAAGTTTCAGAGGAAATCTCTATTTTGCACCAATCGCGTATAGCTTGTTTCTATTGGCGATATACAGCGTGTTATTCACAAAAACCGGCGTCGAATATACCGCGTTGCCCATGTTCGTTTCGAACAACACCTTTTTGGTCTTCTTGGCTTCGAGAATTTCCAGGTCACCGTCTTCGTCACCGATGATGACTTTGCCATCGACAACGAGAACCGATCCCCAGACCGCGGCGAGCAGGTCATGCCGCCAGTGCTGCTTGCCGGTCTTGGCATCGAGGCAGTAGAGGAATCCGCTGAGATCGGTGATAAAGAGAAGTCCATCGTCAGTGATGGCGCAGGTGGACATGGTTCGATTGAACTTCTCGTCTCCGAAGTGCCATACCTTACCGGACTTTGTGACGTCCCCCGTCTTGGTGCCGTCGATGCAGTAAAGATGGCCCGGGCCCTCACCATGTTCGGGGTCCTGGCCGACGCCAATGTAGACATGATCCTTGTAAATGACTGGTGTGGCGATGATGTTGTTACGGGTTCCTCGGCCTCCAAGAATCCATTTTGAGTCCTTGAGATTGCAATCGAACTTCCAGATCTGTTTACCGGTTTTCGGCTCGTAGGAATAAACGACGCCGTCGCCACCGGCAAAGACGACCTGCGGCTTGCCGCCCATGATACCGTAAGCCGGGTTTGACCATTCGCCGTGGAGAATCCTGTCACTGACCGGATTGTCTTCCCAGACGACCTTGCCGGTCTTCTTGTCGACACAGATAAAGTCCGGTGCGCGAGGGGAAGGCACGACAAGGTGCGCTTCGTCGACGCCATTGCTGGTAACTACGAAGAGCAGGTCGCCACCGTCATCGACGATCGAACAGGTAGCGAGGTTGTGCGGGAATACGGCGAGTTCGTCCATCATGTCGAGTTCCCAAACGATATCGACATCTATCTTTGAGGTGGCCTTTTCTGATGTGTAGGGGCCGTCGTTCTCGTCATCGAGGAATCCGTTCACGTCCGCGCACACTATGCGTGCCTCATTGCTGACGTAAAAGAGCCGGTCGCCGTCAATCAGGGGAATGGAGCAGATGCCCTGTTCCGGCCAGTCATTCACGCGTCCGGTCGGTAGCTTGGGATGGGCTGCCTGCCAGATAAATTTTCCATCGGCCTCGTTGAAGCACATGACGACCCCGCGGTCGCCGACAACCTGGGGATTCTTCTCGGCCTGGTTGTTGGTGCCGATGAAGAGTTTGCCGCCGGCGACGGAGACGTTGTTGTAGGTCTGCGAACCAAGCTCGGCGACCCACTTGATGTTCTTGCCCGTTTTGACATCCCAACTGGTCGGCACATTGGTACCTGGTACGGCGAGATTGCGGCCGCGGGTAAGTCCCCACATCGGCCAGTCGTCTGCCTGGAGCGTCGTGATGAAAAGAGTGATGAGCAATGAGTGTTGAATAAGGGCTTTCATATAAGGGTGGACTCCTGTTTCAAATCGTTGGGGAAAACCAACGGGGGGATATTTAAGAGGCGAAAGAATGCATCAATTATTCGGGGTGACGCTCAAGTTATCGTAAAAAATGTCAACGTCTGAATACCCGTGGATGCCGGGCGCGCCTTCATTGTTGCCACACTCGTCGGTGGCTTCGATAGTCCAGGCGGCAGGCTCCTGTTCGCTTTTCTTCCAGACCTTCCCAAACAGTTTGGCTGGTTCACCCTCCTTCTTGGGAAGTTCGGCGCGGAACTTAATCTTGTACCAGACATCCGGATCCCAACGGAAGCGCTGATCCACCTGAAAGCGTGGAGGGGAACTGCCCGGCCAGGTGCGGAATTGAACCTTCTGATGGTTGCCCATGAGATCAAAAATGTAGCGACCGTTGATAACACCTGCGTCCGGCATGCGGCGCTTGTATTCCTTGACCATCACTTCCATTTCAATGGTGTAATTCTTCATGCCCGGATCGCCAACAAAAGCGAAGGAACGCTTGAGCCCCGGCGAATCGGCCGGTTTGAACAGGACCGTATTCTCGCCCTGCTTCACCGTTTCGAATTTGCCGGCGCCGACGAAATATGACGGCGATTTGCCTGGAGGCGAGGCTGTAAAGTCTTCTTTAAGGGAATCGCCCGGGGCGACTCTCACGCGGGCCGCGCCGGTGAGCTCGCCAAGTTTGGCAACGAGCATACCGGCCTGTGGCTCAGAAGGCGTGAACACGCCGTCCGCCAAGCTGCCTGCAAGCTTACCGGCAACCCAGGTCGGTTTGACTTCTCCAATCAGGTAGCCACTTGCATCGAACGCACGAGCTTTGAATTGCTGGGTGTGGCCTGCAATGATGCATGTCTCGCCCGGCACGACCTGCAGGAATGTCGGCGCGCCAGTCCCAATAGTTCGGGCCCCTTTCATCGGTTTGAAATCTGTGGAGATAACTCCAGAGCCTTTCTTGCCGATGCAATAGATCTTGTCTTCCGAAGTAATAAAGATTCGGCCGTTTGATATGGCCGGGCTGCCGTAAATTTCTGATGGTCGTTTGATGCCGCCAGAGGTCAGCATGAGCTGCACACTGTGGTGGTTCTTTACACCGTCCGGGCCATATTCAATGATGTGCACCCGGCCGTTGACTTCCGTGGCAATGACTTTCCCATCCACCCAGACGGGTGAGCCCTTTCCCACCGTGCCCAGTCGCTGCTCCCACTTCTGACTTCCCGTGGCAGTGTCGAGACATACGAGATCGCTGTCGTTTTCAATCACAAACAAATCATTGCCCTTCACGCAGGGCGAGGCAGAGCCGACCTCGTGGCCGACGGACTTCCAGAGGACTTTGCCTGTCTCAGCATCGAGGCAGCAGACAGCGCCCATGCGGGTCTCACCGTTAATGTTCTCACGTCCGTGGCAGGCGTAGACTTTTCCCTCCGAATAAACAACGGATGCCTGGAGATCTTTTTCAGTAAAAAGGGTGCCCCAGAGTTTTTCGCCGGTGTTGGCTTTGATGGCGTAGATGCTGCCGTCAGAGTTACCGTCGAAGAGAACACGCATTCCGTTGACCGTGCCAACGACAGGGGTTGAGTAAGTCGAATTTTTGAATTTACCTGCGGGCGATGAAATGTAGATGACCTCTCCGGTGTGTTTATCGAAGCTCCAGTACCGATGACTGGGCAGGTTGTACGGCCCCCAGCTCGAGCAGGTGAATCCCATGAGGATCATATCACCCTCGACGATGGGCGAATTGGTCCGGCCGCCGTAACCGGACAGCCGGCCGAATTCTTCGGTCATCGAGCGTGACCAGAGGATCTTGCCGTCACGGCTGTAACAGCGGAAGACACCGCCGACGCCGTGAGCGTAAACGTTGCCGGTTTCAGGATCGACGCAGATGTCCGCCCAGCCCACACGCGACTGCTGGACGTTTACCAGGAAAACATTGAAGCGATCCTGCCAGACGATACGGCCGGTGTTTGCGTCGAGGCAGGTGACGCCCTCCTGAGAGCGTGCCCCGTCGCCGACGCCTCCGATAAAATAGAGGCGGCCACGGAATACGGCAGGGGTTGACCTGCAGGTGTACTCAGCCTTCCAGATTAAGTTTTCACCCTCGGGAGACCAGGAGTTGACCAGACCTTTCTCATCGGAGACTCCAGTTCCTGAAGGGCCGCGCCAGAAAGGCCAGTCCATACCAGTAGACGGCTCTGCCCTGGTAGCGCCGCTTTTCTGGCCGGTCTGGCAGCCAATGATGAGTGCCAGGCATGCGATCGTTGAGATTCCGATGGCGATATTTCTTATCTTCATGGTTTGTTCTGATGGGGCTGTCGAGGAAATTAATTTGGGGTTAGGAAGGGTTGGGCGGCACTACTTTACCAATCGCCGCGCCTTTAATTCAAACCGGGGGAGGGCGCCCTGCGCCACAATTTCGACTTCAGGACGGAAATTAAACTGCCGCCTCACCGCATCCCTGACGGCCGCGGCCAACGAACCGGCATCTTCCACGGAGGCTTTTGGCTCAATCTCAAGCTTCAAAGAGTTCAGACTGCCTTGGATCATCTGCTGCATCCTGAACTCAATGATTTCAGGAAAACGCCGCACCAGTGCTTCGATAGCCGAGGGGTAAATGTTGTTGCCGCGAATGAACATCATGTCGTCCTGTCTACCTAAAATCCCGCCCAGCATGCGAGGGAAACTTCGGCCGCAAGCGCACTTCTCATATGTCAGGCGGGCGCGATCTCCGGTTCGATAACGAATCAACGGGCTGCCCCAGCGTCCCAGCACCGTGATCACCAGTTCGCCCAGATCACCTTCGGGCAGGGGTTCACCAGAGTCGGAATCGATCACTTCCGGAATGCACTCCGACGCAATCAAGTGAGTGTTCCCCCTGTCTTCAACACATTCGATGCCCAGCGATCCGATTTCGGTCATGCCGGTGTGGTCAAAACATCTGGCCGCCCATGCCGTTTCGATACGTTCCTTAGTCTCAGGGATATTTCCACCCGGTTCGCCCGCAACGATCAACGCCCTGACTTTGCTGGCAGCGATATCGATGCCTGCCTCCGCGGCGACTTCCGCCAATCGCAGCGCATAAGTTGGGGTGCACCCGATCACGGTCGCTTCGTTTTCAATCATGAATTTCAATCTGGCTGCGCTCGGCATCCCGCCGCCCGGCAGAACCATGTTGCCCAGCCTCGCCGCGCCTTCGAATCCTGCCCAGAACCCAAGAAATGGCCCAAATGAAAACGGGAAGAAGATTCGATCAGCATCCTTGAGGCCAATAGCACGGTAGATAATTCCCCAGCACTTCATTATCCAGTCCCAGCTTTCGGGCGTATCGAGCCAGCGCATCACACGTCCACCTGAAGTGCCGGACGTCCCGTGCAAGCGGCTGTACCTTTCGATGGGATAGGTCAGATTCGAACCGTAAGCCGGGTAAGCTTCCTGGTCGGCTACCAGTTCATCCTTGGTGGTGAAGGGAAGGCTGCGCAGTTCGTTGAGACTGCTGATCGCTGCCGGTTGGATGTTGCCGAGTTTCGCCTGATAAAACGGGTTGGTCTTGATGACCTCGCAAAGCAGCCGTTGCAGTTTGGCTAATTGTAGGCCCTCGAGTTCGTTCCTCTCGAGCGTTTCTTCCTGCTCGTGGTAATACAGAGTCATTGCCTGTGTAAGAACATAGAAAGTTCTGCTCACCAGAATTAGACAGACTTCCAACCCACCTGACAAGATGCCTTCCCAATTATATGAAGGAATTCCTTGGCAAAGGGATTTCTTTTAAACGAGACGTGGGACAGTGGCCCCGCCTGTCAATGACAGCCGGGACGGCTGTCCCACTATTCCTGACCTGACCTAATCTTTGACTACCAGGCGTTGCCCGAGTAGGGCATCAATGCAATGAATCTTGCTCGCTTGATAGCTGCCTTTGCCATCCGCTGGCACTTGGCGCAGTTCCCGGAGCGAGTGCGAGAGAAGAGTTTGCCTTGGCGGGTGGTCAACTTTTGCAGCGACTCAATATCCTTGTAGTCGATGTAAGTAATCTTCTCTTTGCAAAAACGGCATGCGCGAAGACGAAGCTCGGGCTGCCCTCTACGACGGCGTTGTTTCTTTACTGCCATGTTGTGAAACCTGAGTGATGAAAACTCGTAAACCCAATTTCTACCTTAAGATAGTGCCGGGAAATGGGAGCGGGATTTATAGCGAATGCGCTCTGTCACGCAACCGGGGCTGAATGAAAGGATTGATAACCCCTCCCTCCACAGGCCCAACGGAATTTCAATTTTTGACCAACGCTGCATCTACCCAGCTCTCGTTCATCCCAATAGGTTCGAAGCCTTTACGCTTGAGAAAATTTACCACTCGTTCGTTGTTACTGGCCAGCAGTTCGTCCAGCGTTCCCTCGGCAAGAACCCTGCCCCGATCCAGCATGACGGCCCTCTGCGCGATGGTGAAAATGCTCTGCAGCTCATGGGTAACGACAACGATGGTCATTCCAAGCAGGTCGTTCAGATTCAACAGCAGTTTATCCAACTCTAGAGATGTGATCGGATCGAGCCCGGCGGATGGTTCATCACAGAAGAGAACGGAAGGGTCTAGAGCGATGGCCCGGGCGAGCGCGGCGCGTTTCCTCATTCCGCCGCTTAGTTCTGCCGGAAATTGTTCGGCCGCATGCTGCATCTGAACGAGGGAGAGCTTTATCTGCGCGATGCGTTTGGCCAGCTTGAGATCCATGCCGAGGTGTTCCACCAGGGGCATGGCTACATTTTCTTCAACCGTCATCGAACCGAACAGGGCTCCGCCCTGAAACAGGACGCCAATATCCTGTCGCAACTCTTCCATTTGGACTTCATCGAGTTCAGCCAGATCCACTCCATTGATAAACACTTTGCCCCTGGTCGGTCTCAGCAAGCCAATCAGATGTTTGAGGAGAGTCGTTTTGCCACAGCCGCTGGGGCCGAGGATGGTCAGTATCTCGCCCTTTTCCACGGACATGTTGATGCCGTTGAGGACCACGAAATCACCGTACTGAGCCGTCAGGTCTTGAACTTCTACCGTGGGAAACATCATGTCAGAAAGGTGGTTTCGGCCGCCATGCGAAGATGAGATTCAGGTGGTCCTGCTCCCGACGAATACGCCAGGGCCCCATCTCAAGAATCATGTCTTTAATCAAAAAACCGGAGGTCATGACCGCAAAAGACGCCACGCTCCAGACCAAAGCTCCGGTTTGGATTTCCGGGCCTGAACCGCCACCAACGAGCATCAGCCCGATAAAGACACCGGTGACGCCTGTGACAGATTCCAGGCAGATGCATCGTGCGGATTTTGCTTCTGCCGCGGATCGATCGCGCTTGATTCGCAACAACAGATACAAATCACGAATGAGGGATTGAACGAGCAAAAGCACCGAAAGTGCCAGGACGAAGCTGCCGACCTTCATTTCCTGAGGCAGCAGGAACGCAAATACTCCGATACCGATCGAACAGCCTGATATCAGAAGGGATTCGATTTTTTCGAGTCTGGTCATGCGTTAAAGCTACCTGTTTACGGCAGGAATGAACAGGCCAAACCAATGACCCCGCCGAAGACGCCTCCCCAAACGACGAGCCAGCCGAGGTGCTCACGAATCATTTCCTGGATGATCTCTTTGACTTTCTGCGGGGTGAGCTCGTTCAGACGTAAAGTCACAATGCTCTCGATCTTCTGCATGATGTCCTCTGCCATTTTGTCGGGATGTACGCTAGCCTCAATCGTGGATTTGACCACGTCTGAATCAAGGATTTCGGCCACGGTTACCCGCATTTTTTCTTCGACTGGCTCTTTCAATGGCTCCAGCGCTTTTTCGCCACCGATCATTCTGAGCATGCCCCCGTACTTCGATGCCAGAATGACCTCAACGATGCTCTGGAACACCTGGTCATAATTTATGTTGTTTACAATCTTTTCAGTATTGATAGCCGGCTGACTCTGGAATTCTTCTTCCAGCATTCGCTCGATGTTTTCCCGGGTGAAGAACTGGCCCATGATGAGGTTGCGGATGCCGGATTTGAAGTCCTCAAATCGGCTGGGAATAACGCCGGAACCGTAGAGGCCGGGTACTTTTTCGAACAGCATGTACACCGCCAACCAGTTGGTGATCGCCCCGGAAACGGCAAACAACCCGATGGAAAGGAGTTGTTCACGGATGGGCGTATCCAGGAATCCGAGCGGTATGAACACCGCCGAAATTATGGTGGTTAGTAAGGACTTGTTCATGAAGGAAGAAGAAGAAAAATGGACTGATGGGCTGCTGGAAGAAAGGAAGAATGGAAGAATGGAAGACATGGAGGACCAAGACACTGGAATCCTGATCGTGATCTCACGACATACACCAGAGTGTGTTTCACACCACTCCATTCCTCCATCACTCCTTCACTTTAATCCTCCATCACTCCAATCTTTACTGATTGCTGAAGGCATTCGCCACCTTGTTGATCGCCGCGGCGATATCACGAATGTCGTCTTCCTGCATGTGTTCGTGTATCGAGGTGGTGACGACTGTGCCGAGGCCCTTGACGGCATCGGGGACGAGTTCCGGGCCGTAGTTGTATTCACGGCTGACATATGGTGAGTTGAACGGAAAGCCGCTGCCACCGTAAGTGCGTTTTTCAGTGAGAAAGTTTCCTCTCATGTAAATGGGATCTTTTATGTAGTGCGCGCCGGCCCCGACACCCTCCGCACTAAGGGCTGCGCAAAATTTGTCCGGGTCGTGACCCGTGACGTGAAAAATGTAATTCCACCAGGAAACTTCTCGATCCTTGGGAAGCGTGACGGCGGTAATACCTGGCGCTCCCTGCATAAGCTCTGTCAGAAGGCGTCCCAGCTCAATCCTGCGGTCAACGACCGATTGCAGCTTCTCGAGCTGTGCGACTCCGACAGCGCCCTGCATCTCGGTCATGCGATAGTTTGGCGCAAGGAAGGCGTGGTCACGGTCACCCATGTATTTGTAATCCCACCCTTTGTCGGAGAAGAGCTTGAGCCGAACGTATGTGGCCTCATCGTTGGTAATGATCATCCCGCCGTCGCCGGTGGTCATGTGCTTCGATTGCTGGAAACTGAAGCAGCCCATGTGCCCGAAGGTGCCGGCATATTTCCCCTTGTATTTGGTGGCGTGAGTCTGGCAGCAATCTTCGATAAGAATGACGTCATGCTTCTCCGCTATGGCCACGACTTCATCTATATTGCATGGATGGCCGAACAAGTGAACCAGAATGATTGCCCTTGTTCGGTCAGTAATGTTGGCCTCGATGGACTCGGGCGTCATGTTCAGCGTGATGGGATCGACATCCGCAAACACCGGTACTGCATTTTGAATCAGAATGGGCATGACGCTGCCTGGATCGGTAATCGGAGCGGTGATGATTTCATCGCCCGGCTCTGGGTCGACCACGCCGACCGCGGTGTGTATGGCCGCCGTGCCGCTGGTGGATGCCTGGGCGTATCCGCTTCCGTAGAAGGCCGCGAATTCCTTTTCAAGCTGCTTCACGAAAGTTCCACTTTTACCAAACAGCGTTTGGCTGCGGACGGCTTGAATGAGCAGATCTTCCTCTCGTTGTCCGAAAGGCTTGCGTGACGGAAATGGTTCGGTGCGGGTCTTAGGCCCCCCGTTAATGGCTAGGTCTTGCATGGAGTGGTGGAGTGGTGGAGTGGTGGAGTGGCAGAGTGCGAAGGCGGATGTAATAGATTTCGCCTCCTTTTCAAAACAGTTTATTGCGTTTGATTGATGATTACTCTTCAGACCGCGTCCTCCGTTTTAAGGGATGCTTGAGGAACGCTCGTAAGGACAGTACCTGTTAACAGGTGATCGAGTTCAGGTAAAAGAAGGGCCCTGAGAAGGGTAATGCAAGGCGTGCGTGGCGAACATGAGCAAAATTAACCGATCATTTCAAGAAGCTATCACACTCCACGCCCTGACGCGCATGAGCTGCTCACTTGCAAGGCGAGTGCAAGCTTATTGCGCGGAGCGCTGGTGGGAAGGTTTGTTCCCAATCGAGGCGCATTCATAAAATATCATGGGCAAGTGCCTAAAACCCAAACGGTTAAAAGCCCGACAGGTGAATGACTTTTGATTCTGGCATGGGTTTTGACCTTGGAAGCCAGGAATGTCGTGCCGGGAAATCAAAATTCTTTCACTGCTATTTCATTTATCACGGAGGAAAATCAGGTTATGTCAGACTTTATTTTTAAGAAACTTGGAGCGCTGAAAAGTCGCTTTAAGGGCCAGTTCAGCCTTGCTCGGGTGGCCAAACACACGCTGCTTTCGGGCACAGCCCTGGCGCTGTTCGCAGTATCTTCGGGCGTTGTCGGGGCTGAAGAGGCTGCCCCGACATCGTTGCCAGAAGTTCAGTATGCGATTGATAATCTGTTCCTTTTCATTACTGCCGTCCTGGTGCTGTTCATGCAGGCTGGGTTCGCCATGGTTGAGTCAGGATTCAATGCATCCAAGAACACAGTCAATATTCTGATGAAGAACCTGCTCGACCTGAGCGTGGGTGGGCTGGTGTTCTGGTTGGTTGGCTTCGGGCTCATGTACCCCGGAAGTGACTATGCAGGCAAGTTTTTCGGATTCGCCGGTTTTGGTGTTTCTGAGGTAGCCCCCACACCAGGCCCCGGAACTCTTAATCCGCAAGTCGATTTCTTCTTTCAGGTCGTCTTTGCCGCTACCGCTGCCACTATCGTTTCGGGTGCAGTTGCAGGTCGCATGAAGTTCCAGTCTTATCTGATTTACAGTATCTTCATCACGGCGTTTGTTTATCCCATCAGCGGCATGTGGAAATGGGGCGGTGGCTGGTTGGCTGAAATGGGGTTCTATGATTTCGCGGGCTCATTAGTCGTGCACGCTGTCGGGGGATTTGCTGGTCTGGCCGGTGCCATCGTGCTTGGCCCAAGAATCGGCAAATTTGTGAACGGCAAAGCCAAGCCAATGCCCGGCCACAATATGCCGCTTGCCGCCCTGGGTGTGTTCATCCTCTGGGTGGGCTGGTATGGGTTTAACCCCGGAAGTCAGCTCGTTTTCTCCGATGGTGCCAATACAAATGCCACTGTGCTTATTGCCGTAAATACCACTCTCGCTGCTTGTGCAGGTGTCGTAATGGCCATGATCATTGGCTGGGTGAAATTCAGTAAGCCGGATCTTTCCATGTCGCTCAACGGTGCACTTGCCGGCCTCGTCGGCATCACTGCCAATTGCGATTCCGTCACCAACGTCGAAGCAATCATCATCGGTGCTGTGGCCGGCGTCCTTGTCGTCATCGGCATCCTGTTGCTCGAAGCGCTCAAGATTGATGACCCAGTGGGCGCATTCCCGGTACACGGCCTCTGCGGTATCTGGGGCGGGCTCGCCACCGGTATCTTCGGTGGCCATCCGATGGTTGCTCAGATTGTTGGCTCACTTGCCATCCCGGCCTGGGCCTTTATCACGATGTTCATTCTCTTCACCGTTTTGAAGAGCATCGGAATGCTGCGCGTCTCACCAGAGGATGAAGAGGGTGGCCTCGACATCAGCGAGCACGGAATGCATGCCTACGAAGGCATCAAGTAGACTACGGCATCACTTATTCCTCATAGAACGGGTG
>JAQBXN010000046.1 GCA_027625095.1 Planctomycetota bacterium
CCAAGAATGTCGAACGGATCAATCACTGGGTTGCGCAGGCATCCGATCCGGGGGCATCCTGCGCTATGTGAATTCGGATGATCGAGGCAATAGCTCGAATCTCAGTCGAGGTACTGTCAGGAGTTGTGGATCGCAGCGGAATGCTGTGAATTAGAAGTTTTAGAATGCCTGAGTCCGCGACTGGAGGATATCAGCTACGTTCTGCTCGAATATCACTCGGAACAGGATCGGCGACTGATCGACCAGTTAGTCAGCAAGTTCCACCTCTTGGGGCCGTTCAATAGTACCAGGGTTGGGTGTGCTCAAGTATGTGAATCCAAAGCGCTTAACACCGTTGCACTGATTTCCATGGCTCACATCCTCTTCTGCTGCCCAGACTACCCTCATCCCTCAGGAGGAATCAGGAGCCTATTCGGCCGGATGTCTGGTGGTCGGCTATACCGGCGTGGGCGGCAATGACTACATGGTGGGGAATGGAGACTGACAGAACTACGTCCTGGTAAAGAATGGAAATCTACCGGAATTTGGTACTGTTCTTGAAAAAGTGATCCATGAATTAGAGTCTGACAAGGTCTACTATTCCAAGGTCGTCGAGAATGGAATCAAGACAGCAGCGCGGTTCAGTGATCCCAATCGGGAGGCCGATACCCTCGTCGAGACTTTCAGTAGGTTTCAGACAATAGACCGCTCTTCAGGCCGGGCTCCCAGTCGAGAGACTTCTCAACCAGTTGAAAGGTAATTTCGAGGGCTTAATCGCGTGACTCCCCATCAGATTTCTCACCCCCCGCCTCTGTTTTCTCTTCTGATATTTGTTCCTGTTTATCAGCTACATCGCTGGCGGAAGGTCTCTGCTCTCCCAGCTCATCCTTCGGCGTGCGCTTATCCGGCCTGTAATCCTCAAAGCCTTCTCGAAACTCCGGGTGGTGAATCTTGCCACCGGCATCCGCGATCCAGATGCACATCCCGAGGCATAGACCTGAGAGCAGGAGATTGGCTATGCCGACGTAAAGATGGTGTTTTTCCAATCTTTTGAAAAACACCAGGGCCGTAATGCTGAGAACGAGAGTCATATAGAGCACTTTGGCCCCTACGGATGCCCGCTCCCAATGCTCGAGCTTCCATTTGCTGTGGCCTTCATCATCTACCAGATGTTGAAGCTGGTTGGAGACACGCTCTTCAGACAGTTCGCCCGTCCACATGACAAAGCGCATCGAACCGGTGGAAATCACGGTGATGAAGAGTCCCAGCAGCAGAGCGTCTTTACTGCGGGTCACCAGAAAGTACACAAGAGGTAAAATGGCGAACGCGGGCCCCAGAATAGGGATGTGGTTAATAATTAGGTGGATGTGTTCGGGATGGGTGTTCACAGGTTGTTCTGAGAGCAGTAATTTCTTTGCAGTTTAATGTAGGGCTAAATGGGTGGAAACAGGGATCGCATTGAGAAAGACTGGGCAAGCGTCATGTCCGGTGGCCGTGATGGATGGTACCATTGACGTAGGCTCTTCACGATACTCAGATGACTACTACCCAGAGACTAGAGAAGAAATGGAAAGACATCGCCATATTGTTTTACATTCACCGGCGGTGGCTGTATTAGCTCCATCAAGTGACAGATTAATCGAAAACGGCAGATACACTGCAATCTGATCGGAATGAAAGTTCAACTGACATGCAGAAGACCCCTGAACAGATTCCCGAAATGTCATGCAAGGAGAGGCTGCAATTGACAAAAGATTCGAATGAAGGTCCAGATGAGATCGCCTCTCTGTTGAGCGTCTTGAGCGGCATTCGCCGGGAAATGATGGACTTGGGATCTACAGAGGTAGACCACAATTCCGCTCGATACGCCCCCGAGCAGCCCGCCCCTTCATAAAACTGGTTGCCCCGGTACCCTCTGATATCATCCTGCGGCAGATTGCGACAACTTCGAGCATCTCCCATGTTCTCCCACATTCTGATATTGCTGACCACAACCACGCGTTGCCTTCTTGCCGTGCCGGGTGTGGATTTCGAAGCGCAGATCAAACCAATCCTGGAAACCCACTGTCTCTCGTGCCATGGGCCTGAACAGCAAAAGGGTAAATTGCGATTTGATACGCTCTACTTTGCCAAAGCAGGCGGCAAACATGGGCAGACGATTGTTCCTGGCAAAGCGGAAGACAGCCCCCTTTATAAGCGCATCACCCTGCCTGCAGGCGACGATGACATCATGCCGCCCGAAGGCGATCCCATCAATGCCGAAGAGGCTGAGGTCATCCGGCTCTGGATCGATCTCGGCGCCCACTGGCCGACAGGTACGACCCTTAAGCCAAGGAAAGCTGGGGCCGTCGCAGAAACACAGACAAAGCCCCCGCTATTCAAACGCATTGACGAACTGATAGAGAAGAAACTCCAAGGCCCTCCTGCCGGGCCATCCAGTGATTCGGAGTTTTTCCGGCGTGTTTATCTCGACCTGACAGGATCGATTCCTCCTGCTGTTGATGTCAGCAAGTTTCTGGCTGACCCAAATCCTGAAAAACGCACAGCGCTCATCGAACGGTTGCTTGGGGCACCAGAATATGCACGCAGCATGGCCAATAAATTTAGCATCATGCTGCTCGAACGGCGGGACGACGGAGCCGCGGACTTCCCTTTGAAGGAATGGGAGACGTACCTGACTCATTCTTTCGAAGCGAACAAACAATTTGATGAGATCGCAGCAGATATCATCGCAGTCGACGGATTTGACCCCAACACCAAACCGGCCATCAAATTTTATATGGGCCGCGATCAGCCGACGCTCACCAGAGATGTCAGCCGCCTGTTCCTTGGACGCGACATCCAGTGCGCTGAGTGTCACGACCATCCATCCATCAACGATTACAAACAATCAGAATTTCAGGGGCTGACTGCCTACCTCAACGGTAGTAACGTCCACAAGAATCCGAAGACAAAGATGACTTACTTTGTGCAGGCGGCCATGTTGCAGAAGATCAAATTCAAATCGGTATTCACCGGTATCGAAGGAGAAGTCGGGCCGAAGCTTGTGAATCGTGATGAGGTGGAACTTCCCCAATACGACCGCGCCCACCTCTATCTTGGCGGATATGACAAAACGAGCGGTGACCCGCAGATCCCGCGCTTCCAGCGCCGCAGACTACTGGCGAAACACCTGCCGGACGCGGACAACAGGGCGTTTGTTCGAAACGCCGCGAACCGGCTCTGGTTCATGTTTATGGGCCGCGGCCTGGTCATGCCTCTCGACCAGGACCACAGTAAAAATCCTCCAACCCATCCTGAACTGCTCGACCTCCTCACCGAAGAATTTGTTGAAAGGAACCTCGATATTCGAGATTTCGTGCGGGAGATTCTTCTCAGCCGCGCTTACCAGCGCTCGAGTATTTTGCCCGAGGGCATGCCGGATGTGCCGGAAGAAAGTTATGCAGTATTTAACATGCGTCCCCTGTCAGCAGAACAGCTCGGGCACTCGGTCATGCTAGCCACGGGCAATCTGGGGTACGTGCTCGACAAGCCCAAACGGGATGAGGCCAAAGCAAAGCAGGCAGAGAAAGAAAAGGTGGCACGTGCAGAAGAAGATCTTCGAAAAGATGAAGAGGCCGACCCACTCGATCCCGATTTCGACAAGGTATTGGCCATGTTTCGCAGCAACTTCGCAAACGCGCCCGGCGACCCGGAAATTGAATACAGCCCGTCAACAACCGGAGCTCTGTTCCTTACAAATGAGGGTCTTTTTGCACACTGGCTGAAGCCACATGATAAGAACCTGATAGAGAACTTGATGAAGGGAGCTGCAAAAAAAGAATATGAGAAAATGGTCCAGGACATGTATCTCAATGTTCTGAGCCGGGCTCCAGACGACGAGGAAAAGAAGGCGGCAATCGAGTATTTGGCTAAGAACGAGGGCCGAATTTCCCTTGCATTGGGCGAGTACGTATGGTCCCTGCTCGCGTCTACTGAATTTCGAATGATCTATTGATGCAAGACTACCCCTGCCATTCGCCGGAACATCACATCACACGGCGCCAGATGCTCGGTGGCCTGGCCGGCGGCGCCGGAGCTTTTGTCGGGCTGGGAAACCTGTTAAGGCCGGCCGTCGCCGAGGAACTCAAGAGAAAACAGCTGCAGGTGCTCCTGGTCTGGACAGACGGCGGTATGTCCCAGTTTGAGAGTTGGTGTCCAAAACCGGGCACAGAATTTGGTGGGCCGATGCGGGCTATCCCAACTTCCGTGGACGGAATCCAGTTCAGCGAACTCCTCGAGCACACTGCGAAACAGGCGCATCACCTGGCTGTGATTCGCAGCATGAGCACCCGTGATGAAAATCACTCCACTGGCGTACCCCGCATACTGCGAGGCGATCCGCCAAACCGTGGGGTGGATTACCCGCATCTCGGTTCAGCAATCTCCAGCTTCATCCATCAGCCTGAGAACAAACTGCCGCCTTACGTTCACATCAAGCCTTACAACAGTGGCTTTCATTACAAAGACGCAGGTTTCCTCGATCCCAGGTGGGGAGCACTTGCCCTCGGCGAGGGCAAGCCACCCGAAAACATCCACATGTGCGAAGAGCTCACCGGGGAGGTCATCGAGGCGCGCAATGAGCTTCGCGAGCAGCATAATCAGCGCTTTTCCCGGGGCCGGCGTAGAGCCTCTATCGACGCGCACGCACAAGCCTATAACATGGCAGCCCAGTTGATGGAAAACGTTGACCTCTTTGATGACAAAAACCTGAGCGAACAAGACAAAGACCGCTACGGCCATACCCAACTGGGGCGGCACCTGTTGCAGGCGAGACGGCTGTTGGAGGCGGGAACTACTTTTGTGAGAGTTACCTCATTTCACTGGGACACACACGCGGATAATTTCAACGCGCACATGAGGCTCATGCCGCAATTCGACAAGGCCTTCGCTGCGGTCATCGAAGACCTTGACGTGCGTGGCATGCTCGAACACACCCTTGTCATCGCTATGTGCGAATTCGGCCGCACGCCTAAAATCAATTTCAAACTTGGCCGTGACCATTGGCCTGAATCCTGGTCCATGGCTGTCGCCGGTTGCGGCATAAACAAAGGTATCACCGTCGGCGAAACCGATCCCCGGGGCGTTGATGTCACCAGCGACCCGTACGACGTCGGACATCTGTACTACACGTTATTCCAGGCCCTCGGCATCAACCCCAAGGCCAAATACAGTCACAAGGGACAAAGCCTCCACGCCATCAATCCCGAGTGTTACGACACAATCAAGGGACTGCTTGCCTGAGAAGCTACTGCCATGAGCATCGTATTTGATCCAACCCAGACTCACGAAGTTCAGGTCTTCGAGCACGACGAGCAATTCCTGACCAGCCGGTTCAGCCCGTGTGGCCGCTATGTCTTTGGCTCGACGCCCGACCGAAATGTGTATCGGCATGATCTGGATACAGGTGAAAAGGTCACGCTTGCAGGTCATCCCACCTGGGTGAGTGCCATGGCTTTTCAAACCGAGGGCAGGACTCTGTTCACCGGCGATTACTGGGGCCGCATCCACTCTTGGCAATACGACCAGCCGCAACCGCACACGCTGAATGCACTCGATATGGCTCACGACGGCCTGCTCCGTGACATGTCGTTAACCAGAGACGGCAGAATCCTGCTCACCTGTGGCCGGGATAAAGTTGCCCGTGCTTGGAATGCGGATGACCTGTCGTTGATACGCGAATTCGTCGGTCATAAAGACGACATTTACAGTCTGGCCATCTCGCCTGGCGGCCAATCGCTTGTTACCGGAGACCAACTCGGAGTTGTCAAGGAATGGGACATCGAAACCGGCAGACATGTCCGTGATATCGATGCCTCGGGGCTCTGGTCAGACCCTTACAAGAACGGCTTCGTCGATATGGGCGGTGTTCGTCGTATGGCTTTTGATCACGAAGGCAAGCGCCTCGTCTGCACAGGCATGTTGAATGGCACGAGCTTCACCTTCTCCGTGGGCAGCCTTGGTATTCTGGAATTCGATTGGGAAACGGGCAAAGAGATTCGCCGCATGGAGCCTGAGGGTGGAGGATTCATGCTGGGCGCACTTTATCTTCCTGATGGCACGCTGGTGACTGCGGCCGAGGGGCCCCACGGTAAACCACACGGCGGCCTCTGGTTCTGGAAAGATGGCGCCTCCACGGAACCACTCTTCTTCTTGCCACAATTTCTTCAAACAAAGGAAATCGATCTGCATCCGGACGGCCTGCATCTCACCGCACCTCACTTCCTGGCCCTGGGCCATGGTGGCAACGGCAAACGGCCGGGCGACTACACCACGAATTTTGGTTCTGTGCGTGTGTACCGAATGACAGCAAAGCCCGCGGCTAAGGTGAAGTAGAGGCTAATTCCGTCCGAAAGCCGTCGATCAGCAAAGACGTTTCTGATGGAGTTGCGGCGGTGTCCTCGTGTGAGCCTGGCGCTCCACTGGGACTCCTCTTCCATACCCTCGCGGAGCGAGGGAGCCACGACTATTCCGAAGCGATCGATGATGGCTGGCTGGGATGGTGACGCAATTCAGGCGGACTTCGAGGAGACCGAACCATTCTTGAACGCTGGCACCTGAGATAAGGTTTGGGGAAAACTCAATTTTCGAGAGGCTATCTACTTCAGTTGCGTGAACCCCTGCTGCCTGTCTGTTTCCTCCCGGTTGTTTCTCCTCCGCCGAACGATATAAAATTCCCTGATTCAGTACACGTAAATCAGAGGGAGACCAATGCCCGAAAAACTTAGATGGGGGATTATCGGCACCGGCAAGATGTCTACCCTTTTCACCCGATGTCTGGCGGGTGCAAAGCATGTCCGCTTGCAGGCGGTGGCCAGCCGCAACAAGGAAAAGGCGGCCAAATTCGCTGCTGAATTCAACGCACCGAGTTTTTATGGCAGTTACACTGAGCTCATCAAAGACAAAAATGTAGATGTGGTTTATGTGGGCACACCCCATACCCACCACCGGGATTCCGTCTTGAGCGCGCTGGCGAATGGCAAGCATGTTCTCTGCGAGAAGCCGATGGGTGTCACGCTCCTGGAATGCAACGAAATGATCGCCATGGCCAGGAAGACCAATCGAGTTTTACTCGAGGCGTTCATGTATCGAGTGCATCCGCAGACTATCAGGCTGCAGGAGGTCTTGAAAAGTGGCCGCATCGGGGACATCAGAACCATCCGAAGTGCATTCTGTTACGGGCTATTTTCGGATTCCTACAACGTACGACTGGATAAGGACCTTCGTGGAGGAGGGCTCTATGATGTTGGATGCTACTGCATCAACTTCTCACGCATGGTCGCCGGCGCAGAACCCACCAGGGTCGAAGCGCTTTGGAAGCTGGGCGAGGAATCCGGAGTTGACGAGACTCTGAGCTGCATCATGCAGTTCCCTTCCGGTTCACTTGCCATGTTCGATATTGGTATCCGCTCCACGGGCAACAGCTATGCGGAGATCATTGGCAGTAAGGGACGTATCATCATCCCGAACCCATGGAAGCCGCATCCGGTCAAATCTTCCTTTCACATTTATGCGGAAGACAAGAACGAAGAGGTTGTCATCAACAACGGCGGCAACATTTACTCACTGGAGGCCGACCATCTCGCCGAAGTCGTTGCAGGAGAAACCAAGCCTCTCATTCCAGCAAAGGACGCCATGAATAACGCTATCGTTCTCGAACAAATCTGGAAACGAATCCATGGGGCCTAAGTACAAAGTCCGTCTCGCCAATGCCGAAGATGCGGAAGCCATCGTGCAGTTTAACGCCATGATGGCCAAAGAAACCGAGGACAGAGATCTCGATATGGAAACGCTTCGCCGCGGCGTACGCTCTGTTTTTGCCCGCGGCGACCGCGGGTTTTACGTCGTCGCTGTTTCAGAAGACCAGGTCATTGCCCAGCTCATGGTCACCTTTGAATGGAGCGACTGGCGTGCTGCGTGGTTCTGGTGGATCCAGAGCGTTTACGTGATACCGGAACGGCGCAGAGAAGGGATCTACCGGGGGCTTTACAAATTTGTAAAGCGACTGTCCGTGAAGCGAGGCGGTGTCTGCGGATTTCGCCTCTATGTGGCACGCGAGAACGATATCGCCCGGTCCGCCTACCTAAGTCTTGGCATGGATAATTCGCGGTACGAGATGTACGAGGAGAGTAAGGAGTAACGCGGGACAGGTGAAACGTGATACCTCCACTTCAGACCCTCGATACAGGCTCTCAGGCAGCACACAAATCAATTCCTGGTTACCAACCTAACTTTTTCTCCCCTCCTCCCGTCAAATGAGCCTGGGCGTACCCCACAACCTGCTGCTCATCACTGCATCCCACCTTCGCAGGGGGTCTCTGTCCTGTTACGGAAATCCATTCATCCGGACGGAAAGCCTCGATGCGCTTGCCCGTACGGGGGTTCAGTTGGATGCATGTTACAGTGCTTCACCGGTGGCCGGAGCTTCCGCGGCAAGCCTGCTTACCAGCACTCGAGTAGGAGAACACGGATACCGTGGTTCCTCCGTATCTCTACGAAAGGGATTGCCCAACCTCCCGGGATTCTTGAAGGCCGAGAGTTACCGAACGGCTTTTTTCGGTAATCAGGACAGCTTGCCAATGGAAATGGATGTGTGGGACGATCTTGAGATCTTCCCACGTCATTCGATTTCAGATCCGGCGTTTGAGCAGGTTTATTCTTCATTCCCGGCCAGAAAGGATTCGGATTCCTTCAGCGCAAGTCGCGTAGCTGAGGCATGGTCGAAATTTGCAGGCGGCATATCGAAGAGGCCCTTCTTCTGCTGGCTTCAGCTCGCAGATATCGGGCCGCCATTCAGCTGTCCCGACTCCTTCGCCAGCCTGTATCCCGCTGGCCGTATCCAGTTGCCCCCGACCTTTCGTCAGGGGCCCGAAGCGGAACGGCCACGGCGATGTCACCACTGGCAAGTGCATTCACAGATGCAAAAAGCTACGGAGTTAGATATCCGGCGGGCGATTGCCGCCTATTGCGGACAGGTCGCATTTCTTGATGAGCTGATTCGCCGCATCATGCGAGGCTTGAACGAAAACAATCTTGCCGGGCGCACGGTCATCGCGTTCGTCAGCGAAAACGGTGAACTCCTGGGTGACTACGGCATGTTTGACGCTATCCCGGTCTTCTACGATTGCCTCACACGCATCCCGGCGATTCTTACTCACCCGTCCGTCTTGTGGAAACCTGACCGGTACGGCGGACTGATCGAGTCCGTCGATCTCGCCCCCACATTGATCGAGGGACTTGGCCTGCCTGTGCCGCCGGAGATGGTCGGAAAGAGCGTGCACATGCAGTTGGTGCGCGGTGAAAAACCTGGCCGCGAAGACATTCTCTGTGAAGGCGGCGGATGCGCGCCCACGCCTTTGAAGCCGGCGGATGTAGTTCAGAGGGCCCCGGAGCTGCCAACCAACTTTGGCCCAGCCGCAATGATTCGCTGGAGCCACTGGAAGCTCTCGATGTATACCGACGATATGAACGAGCTCTACAATCTGGCCGAAGACCCACTTGAAATGTTCAACCGCTATAACCACCCGGTCTGCCAGGAGATTCGTCAGATCATGACCGAACGTCTCACCCGGCGCTTACTCGGTGTCAAGAGCCGCTCTATCACCTGGAATGGAAAAGGGCGAGATCCGCGATTCAATCCGTTGTAGCAGGTGCTGGAAAGCCATTGAACGAGACCGCATTCAGCAAGTGTTTCTGGTCGCGTTAAATGGGGTGGCTCATGGATGATGGAGTGGATTATTGACTTGGCATTCGTTTGAGCGAGGTTGCAGGCCTCACCTCTCTCTGACCATCTGCTCGAATCGCTCAGCAATCTCAGGCGCGCCCTTCAACTCACAGAGAGGGCCAAGACAGTCCCGAACATATTGGAAATCGATGGATGATCTCTGGCGATCAAGAATCCCTCTCAAGTCCATCCAGTCCTCGTCTCTGTCGGCGAATGCCTTCATCACAATCAGATCCTCCGAGGAACATGTCTTGAGAACGCACCCTTCATCAAATCTGAATTCAGAGGCTCTCTCAATCATCTGGTCTTCGAACGGCATCGCTCCCAGAGATATGTCAATCTGAGCTCCCCTGCTGGACTTGAGAAGAAGGACTCTGTTTTGAATAGCAAACGTCTTTGCATCAGATATGCGTGAACTATAGCTCTGCAACAATTCGTCAAGGAAGACATCTTCTTTGCCAAAACCAGTCAGCAGGCATAGCTCGACATCTTCGGTGAGCCTGGGCTCACCCCACCGGAGAACACCATGCCGCCAATGAAACAGTAATCCCATTCCCTGGGTCAAAAAGTTTGCATCTTTGCCCCGAAGGGGCTCAACATGTCAGACCAGGGGAACGCCCTGGGATCTGGAGGGGGAAGGAAAATCAGCCCTGAAAGGGCGGCACAGCCGGTGACGCCCCTTCAGAGCTAACGACGTACTCCCCGGTTACCCAGGGCGGCGCTCCGCTTGCCATGGGCTGGTATGTGTCGCTCCTTCGGGGCAAGAAGCCCAGTTAACGCCTCAATTACCCGGCAAACATTTCGCGCACCGAACTGAGTATTACTCCAATATTCCAACAACTCGCCCCTCATTCGGCTGAGCGCCTGATCTCTTCCCATTCATCCAGTGACATCTGGACCTCGCGGGCTTTGCTGCCTTTATACCCGCCGACAATCCCGTCTTTGGCCATGAAGTCCATCAGGCGCGCGGCGCGGGTGTAACCGATTTCGAGTTTTCGCTGTAACAATGAAACTGAGCCGCGGCCTTCCTGCAGCACGATGCGGACAGCTTGGTCGTAGAGCTTGTCGCGATTGGCGAAGTCTTCGCCGCCTCCGTCGAGGTCTTCGATGTCTTCAAGCTCGGGCTCATATGTGGGATTGTCCTGTGCCTTGATAAATTCAACGATGCTGCTCAATTCACCGTCGCTCAAGAATGATCCCTGGCTGCGAATGAGATCCGATTTACCCGGTGGCAGGAAGAGCATGTCACCCATGCCGACCAGTTTCTCCGCACCGTTGCGATCCAGGATGGTGCGGGAATCGACCTTGCTCGAGACGCGAAATCCGATGCGGGTGGTCATGTTGGATTTGATCAGGCCGGTGATGACATCCACACTCGGTCGCTGTGTGGCAAGAATGACGTGAATGCCGACCGCTCGAGATTTCTGAGCCAGACGGGTAATGGACTTTTCGACGTCTTTCGAGGCGACCATCATCAGGTCTGCATACTCGTCAACCACTACCACGATGTATGGGAGGTGGTAAGGCACGTCTTCGAGTAATGCGCCGCGATTGAGAAGGCGCGATTTGATCCGATCTTCACCGAGTTCGTTGAACTGCTTGATATGCCGTACACCGACGGAGGCGAGCAGGTCGTAACGCTGATCCATTTTCTTCACCGCCCATTCCAGCACGCTCGGTGCTTTCTTCATATCAGTGACCACCGGGCTCAGCAGATGCGGGATATCCTCGAATCCTGAAAGCTCGACCATCTTGGGATCGATGAGCACCAACCGGACTTCATCGGGCGTTCTCTTGAGCAGGATGCTGGCGATGAGTGAATTGATACAGACAGATTTTCCTGAACCGGTCGAACCTGCGATCAGCAGGTGAGGCATGGCGGCGAGATCGGAAACCACCGGTTTGCCGGAGACGTCCTTGCCGAGGAAAAGTGGCAGCACCATGTCATCCTGATCCCCATACGCCTCAATCAATTCGCGCATGCGGACCGCTTCCTTGACTTCGTTTGGAATCTCAAGCCCAACGGTCGATTTGCCCGGAATGGGCGCAACGACCCGAACACTCATGGCGCGCATTGCAATCGCAAGGTCATCTGAAAGCGTGACGATCTTGTTGAGTTTGACGCCTGGTGCCAAAGCAAGCTCAAACATGGTGACCGTCGGCCCGCGTTGAATATCGACCACTTCGGCGCCCACTTTGAAATCGGCTAATGCGGTTTCGAGTTGTTTTACCTTCTGGCGGCTCTCTAGCTCTCGACCGCGGGGCTGTTTGGAGATATCAAGCAGGTCCAGCGGTGGAAGATGGTATTTACCTTTTCGTGGCTTCGGCAGCGCTTGCCTTCTGACCGGAGGAGGCGGTGATTGATTTCGAAGGCTCTCAATCCTGTGTTCCACCGACTTACTATCGGAGGATTCTTCCTTTTCGAGGAAAGCCCCTTCCGGGGTGTCGTCCTCTGCCTGAAAAATGGAATCCTTACCTCCTTCAACCAGGTCGTCCACTGTGACTTCATCTATACCTGAATTTTCATACTCAGCGTCCGGCTCAGGGGCCGCGGCTTCCGCCACGTTGGGCAAGGGGGTAGTTTCAGCATCCTCTTCCAGGCCCACCTTCGATCTAGACTCGTCGAGATCCAGATTGGTGCTGTCTCGAGTGGTCTCTGCCTCCCGGACGTTTTCTTCGGCGTTCCGGGCTGGCAACTCCAGTTGGGTGTGAATGTCATTCTGCGTCAACGCGTAAGTCCGTTCATCAAAATCATCCTCAAGGGACTGCGGAGGCTGATTCTGTTCTTCCCTAGCGGGTGTCTTTTTGAAAGCCGGAGGAGCATGCCGATAGTCAGGCTCTGTGATGCTTGCCTGATCGAAATCAGACGGAATCTCGTAACTTTCAATGGGGTCGGGTCTCTGAGCCTCCTGACGCGGCCGGGACCTTTCAGGCGCCCGGTGGACTCCCTGCGCCGGCTGCGGTTTGGGAGTAGCTTTCTTCAGTTCACTTTCAAATTCTTCTCTCTTTCCTTTTTCTTCCAGTGCCTGGAAATCAGACTCTTCAAGGGGGATGCCCTCGACGATTGGGGGTTGATTTCCTTTCCAGGACACGTTCGGCGGCGCCACTGCTTCGCATTCCGCCTGGTGCCGATCTGCGAGCAGTCCAAAGAGCTTGCGAGTCGGAGGGGCCGTGCGGCGACGGTTTGAATTGGGAACAGAACCCAGCTTTCCATTTCTCGGCTGTTCGGGCCGTGCTTCTGCATGCCCATGTCTTCCTCGAGACCGGGGCTGCGCTAATTCCGGGGCTTCTGTCTCATTTGCCAGAATCGCCTCTCCACTCGAAGTGGACGCAATCGCCATCTGTGGCTGCGACGAGGGAATGTGGATCCGACCCGCTACCTTTTGTATCAGCCCCAACGATTGAAAAAGAAGCTCATTTGTAGCGAGCAGCGAGGAGAGCGTAAGCAAGGACATGATGACCAGCACTTTACCGACCGCACCGAAGTAGGCGCCAAGAAGATGCACCAGCGTGATGCCCAGAATACCGCCGTTACCAGGCGTGCTGGCAGAAACTGCCTGTCCCGGCAGAAGCTGCATTGCGGCGCACATGCAAACTACCATCAACACAGAGCCGCCCACCCGCTGCCATGGGTCCTCCACTTTACCACCGATAGACATTCTTAATGCCCATCCGGCGACGGTGGCCAAGATGAAGTAGCTACCCAGTCCAAACAGATGAAAAAGGCGAATGGCGATGAACGCGCCGGCCTTTCCGCACCAATTACTCGGAAGCTCGTTGGAGGGCCTTTGCCACTCCGGGTAATCAGCCGGGCTGAAAGACACCAGGCTGAGCAGGCAGAACAGACTGATGCAGATGCCGAGAATCGCAGGCATCCAGACGATCGCTTTGAAACTCTCTTTCCCTTCCGATGAGGTGGTTTCAGTTTCTTCGTGGCTCATCCGTTTCCTTTCATAAAAGTATCAACGCTCCGATCCCTACACACAGGCAATAGACGCCTATCCATTTGAGATTTCGTGAAATCACCAGTCGCTTCAGCGTGATCAGCCCTATCAGGCTGAAGACGAATGAGAGCCCGAGCCCAACCAGCAACGGCCCATTCCCAATGCTCCATTCAGAAAAGTTGAGATTGCGCGCCTCAAGAATTGCAGCGCCTGAAATAGCCGGAATGGCCATCAGAAATGAAAATTCGAACGCCTTCTCTCTTGTCATACCTGCCATCAGTCCACCGGTAATCGTCAATCCACTCCTTGAGATTCCCGGAATGATGGCAATAGCCTGAAACAACCCCATCAGCGCGCTGCTCTTAAGCGTAGGGCCGCCGGTCTTTTCATTTGGATTTTTCGAGAGAAAATCTGCCAGAATCAGAAAACCACCAGTGACAAGCAACGCGGCGGCCACCACTCTTGGCATGGTGAAGAGTGACTTCAGATGTTCTCCCAAAGCCACTCCCACAATCCCGGCGGGTATGGTCGCGACGATAATGTGAACAATCATCTGATGTTCCCTGAGGAGGACGTCTCTGATTCGAGGGGCAAACATCAGCAGAATGGCCAGAAGCGAGGCGACATGCAGCGCAATATCGAACACCACAATTGAGGGCGAGTCCCCAATCTTGAGGACATGCTGTGCAAGGCAGAGATGCCCGGAGCTGCTGATCGGCAGAAACTCGGTCAAACCTTGAACGACGCCCAGAATGGCAGCCTCAGCAAGAGTCATGATTACGGGTTAGGGGGTGGGATTCAGGATTCAGGATTCAGGATTCAGAAACCGTATGACCAGCATCTGGCATCATGCCGATATCGACAGAACGCAGGAACAGCGTTCAATGGCCATGGTCCATCGACCAATGACCGTTGATCTTCAAATGGTCGGGCTTGGGTTAGGGGCAGGTGGCCGTTATCACCAGTTGGCGGGCTAGCTGGCGTTTGGTCAGGTGCTTCCAGTCCTGGATATCACCCTCTGAAGTGAGGAGCGTTGCGTCTACTCTTTCAGCGCCCATGGCTGAAGGATTGTTGAGGACAATCCAGTCGAGATTCTTTCGCTCCAACTTGCTTCGCGCATACGTCAGGCCCTGGTGAGTCTCCAGGGCAAAGCCCATCAGCCGTTGATGCTTCTTCCGGCGGCCAAGGGCCTGAAGGATATCAGGGTTCGGTATCAGTTCCAACGTGAGATCGCCGGCCTGCTTCTTCATCTTAAGAGGCTGTTTTCGGCGCGGTCTGTAATCGCAGACCGCCGCGTTCATAATGACGAGGTCCACTTCCTGAAATCGGCCGGTCACCTCCTTGTACATATCTCTTGCAGAGACGACTGGTATGCACTCAACGCCTTTGGGTGACTGAAGGTTTGTCGGGCCGGTGACCAGTATCACCGTGTGCCCCAGTTTTTGAGCGGCCTCCGCCAGAGCATGGCCCATGGAACCGGTGGATCCATTACTGAGAAAACGGACCGCATCAATGTGTTCACGTGTGGGGCCGGCGGTGACGAGAATACGCATGGGAGTGATTGGTAGCTTGGAATTTTAGGCGTGAAAGATGGGGTTGCGTTCGAACACTATCGTAGCAGTAAGCCGTCATGGCGGCTTGTAGCTCCGATCGGTTGCAGCCGAAGGCTGCTCTAATATTGTGACTGATAGTAGCTCCCTGCAATCATCGCAGACCGCAAGCGTGTCATGCAGTTTTTTTCAACCCTTTGAATCAACCATGCAAGAAATACTCACCGAACAACAGTGGCAGGAATTTGATGAACGAGGGTTCGTTGTCCTTGGCAGATTGTTTGATGACAAGACCCTTGGCGCACTTCAGCAACGCATTGATGACATCATGCTTGGAAAGGCCGATTGCGATTACGACCGCATCATGATGCAGCTCGACAGCACCGACGGTTCTTATACCAATGCCGGTCCCCAGAGTTACGGTCATAAGGGAGCGACTCTTGATTACCGCAAGATTCAGCAACTGGAATATGACCCGATCTATCTCGAATACATGCAGCGCCCGATCTTCAAACACATCTGTGAACGGGTGTACGGGGTTGGAACAGACATCTCCTGTTTCCGTGCCATGTTCTTTAACAAGCCTGCCCGGAAAGGTACCTACCTTCCCTGGCATCAAGACCGGTGGAATAATCTCGACCGAGACCCGCTGATCACCGTCTGGACTGCCCTCGATCCCTGCTCCGAGGCCAACGGTGCCGTAAAGCTCATCCCCGGTTCCCACAAGAAAGGCTGCGTCAATCCATCACACGGCTCTGGCTTCATGACCGAAGAACAGGCACAAGAACACTGCCGCCCTGAAGACATGGTTTACCTGGAGCTTGAAGCCGGCGAGGTTGCCCTTCTCCACAACTGGGTAATGCACAGTTCTGACATCAACAGGACGGACATCCCCAGGCGCGGTTTCAGCGTCTGTTACATGGAGGCAGCGACAAGAACGAACAGGGGAGGCTCGTATCCGGTGGTCTTTGGTGAAGACGCGCTGGTAACGTACGGGGAAGAATCCCTGGTCGACAGTTGATGTAAGCCTCGTCTCGACGCCGTCCCTTTTGTCCGTTACCGGTACCGTTACAACCACATCCACCCACCAATCACATCTCCATGCCCGGTAGAGGACGCGCATCCACACAAGGCAGAAATCTCCAAATCAAAGTTGTCGAACTTGCTGAAGGGCTTGGGCTCGAAACGCGAATGGAAGTCAAAGCGGCACGACGCATCTGGGGTGCGGAACGTCGCATCGATATAGTTCTTAAGGAGACATCTACCCGCAAACTGCTTGGTGTTGAGTGCAAGTTTCAAAAAGTAAAAGGCAGCGCGGAAGAAAAGATCCCATCCATGCTCAAAGACATCGAGCACTGGCCGATTCCCGGCATTGTTGTCATCGACGGGCCGGGTTTTTCGAAAGGGATGGAGAATTTCCTTCTAGCGTCCGGCAAGGTAATCCAGTTCGAGGATCTGGAGGATTGGCTGCGGCTTTATTTTGCGCTGTAGAAGTTCGCTCCCAATTATCCGTCTGGATTATCGAGAAGTTCCTGCAGGCGATTACTAAGCACGGGGGGCAGCCGCAGCGGCCAAGATTCGTCAATGAGGCCAACCTCGATCATGTCCAAGACATGAACCTGATCCTTTCTTCTATTGGAAGTCAGCTTCATCTTGACCAGCGCTTCAAGTGCGACCACTGTGAAACTTCCACTCGTGTCGGAGTCAGTAACGTCCGGAGCGGGCAAGACGTATTCTTCCCTGACTTTTTCCCCAGCCCAGACGAGGTGTACGGCATCCCTTGGCTTCGCGTCTGCGCCATCCAGAAACATGTGAACCCCAGCCACGTTTCGGTAGACGAATCCCTCGGGCGTCAGAGCATCTTGCGCCGCCTGGAGATCTGTTTTCCTGAGAAGAATGTCTACATCTTGCGTGTTCCTAACTGCCGCTTCATCAACTCGGGCAACCCAGGCGGCAACAGCATTTCCACCTGCAACCGCATAAGGGACACTCTCCCGGCTCAAGATGGAAGTTACTCGCTCCAGTCGTTCGCGTACCTTTTCCACAGCTCTAACCATCCTTTCCAGCGATACAGGTTTCAGTAACACTTGAGACATAATTCACCTGACAGAAAACTTGTTCGAAGAGTATATCTCAGGACGCTTCCGTGTCCCTCCCATCCGGATCATTCTTGTTCTCCTGAATACTTCAGAATGTTGTGGTCATCAATTCCTGAATTACGGAACAACTCCCATAATGGCGAACGCTTGAAGAATTTCACCATCCTCTGTTGCTGTTCAGCCGAACCATAGGTTCGAATCAAACGAGCTGCGGTCGCAACCAATTTGGGTTCGGTAGAAGACAGGTCATCGAAGGCGACGACCGGCACTTCACCCAATTCTGTAAACGCGAGAAGGACGTCCATACGAGCAGTAGGGCCGCCCTTTTGGTGAAGTTCAAGCAATTGATTCTGAGCTGAAGCCACATCTCCCTCCCTCCCGGTGTTCCCCTCTCTTTCGAGCCTGGCCATGCCCAGGAGTCCCATAAGATAGAGGCGGTAATTCCAATAGGAATCCTGTTGAAAGCGAAGCGCTTCAGAGACATTTTCCTCGATCAGTTTTCTGAAGAATGGCATAGCCAGCGTGGCCTTCCACTTCCCCAGGGCGAACACGGCCTCCTGTCGGTGACCCATGGAGGGATCTGACTGGGCGACCTTGATGAGCCCTGGGCCGATCTCACTCATATCGTCGGCAGCCAGCCCATGCGGATCTCCCATCATCCGGATGGCCGACAACCGCAGGTCCGAATTGCTGTGACCCAGCCACTGCACCCCCTGTCTCCGATACTTCCCCTCTGCCTGTTGCAGATAGTGCATCGCCGTCTGCCGGAGGATGAGGTCGGCTTCGCTTTCAGCAATGCTTATCGCCTGCTCTTCGAAACCGTGAAGACTTAGTGTTGTTGCCAGCCTCAATGCCTCTTCATGGCCCCGGTCAGAGTGCTTCAAAACATGCTCGACGGCTCGCCGTGCCTGTTCTCGTTCACCCTTTGCAAGGACCGCCGCGGCGACATCGATGACTTCGTACGGCCACTTTCTTACGGCTTCGAGGGCGATGTCTGCATTACCGTGGGGGTGAATCCCCATCGAAAACAGGCAAGCACGCTGGGCCTTCCGGTCAGTGAGGCCAGGCCAGATTTCACTCAAGACAAAGGAGTAATCCTGCTTAGTATCAAGTGCAAAATTATGCAGCGCCGCGACCAGAATCTCCGACTCGTTCTTGAATCGCAGGATGATTTCTTTGTTGTTTTGAATGAGGTGTGGATGCTGCGATTGCGCTTGCAATCCAGCCATGACGATCTGTTTGTTCGCATGGCCAAGGCACTGGGCAAGAGTGTTGGAATAAAGCTCTGACAGTTGCGGCCATCCGGCAAAAAACAAAAGACGCTGTTCCGTCAGCTCGACCGGGGCCTCAAGATTCCATGTTCCTGTGATGGCGAGGAGGTGTTTGTTCAGATCGGCGATCTGCCGGCTTTCCCGGCCCGTATGCAGGCGACTGTTCCAAGCGGTGAACAGAGCTGAAGTGTGTCTTGACCCGTTGGCAAGTGCAGCAAGAGCGTCAGAGGGAGACAATCTTACGGCAAGTCTAAATGGCTGAAGTTCCAGTCCACTATCCACCAGACGATGAAACAAATTTGAAGATGTCTCATTCGGAAGCTGAGTCAGAAAGGCGGCGAATTCCGGTGAATAGAGCTTCACCATCTTCCACGGTGAAAGCGCGCTGCGGCTCGTACGTTCAAGGAGTGACTGATAGCGGAGATGGATGCTCCGATCCGGGTCTTCTGCCGCCAGATATTCGTCCACAAGTTTTCTGAACGCGGGAAAGTCCAAATCCGCCAGTTCGCTGACAATGTCAGGTGAAGTCGGTTGCCGCGTCTCCAATGCCGTGACGAACGCGTCCAGCATCTTCAGCTCGATGGCGTTTATTCGCGTTTCGGACCAGCACACGTTTACCAGTATTGTCAGCAGCAGGAGATTCATCTTGCCTTCATTTCAAATATGTAGTTGACTGGAATATCGGTCCGCCCCCCAAACAGCATCCCCCCTGGCAACCGACAAGCGAGTTCTCCATGTCTCAGGAATCCTGTCATCTCAGCGAGCATCGTCTGCCTCAGCGTTATCGTGCGGTCACTCTGGAAAATGGCCTGATCTCTGTGACGGTGATGCCTGAAAAGGGTGCGGATATCTACTCCATTTTTTACAAGCCGCGCAAACTCGACGTGCTCTGGAAATCTCCCTGGGGCTTGAAGCAGCCCGTTGACGGTGTCCATTCTACCGGGGCGAGCACCACCGCTGCGTGGATGGAACATTATCCCGGCGGATGGCAGGAAATCTTTCCCAACGGCGGCGACGAATGTACCTACAAGGGCGCGCTGATGAATTTTCATGGCGAGGCTTCAACTTTGCCGTGGGATTTCAATGTGCTGCATGCGGACGAGAGTGCCATCTCGGTGGAGTTTTTTGTGCAACTCTTCCGCAGCCCGTTTACGGTGTCCCGGATCATAACGATTGAACGCGGCAGCCCGGTCATCAGTATCAAGGAAAAGATAGAAAATCTTGCAGAAGAAGAGATGCACTTCATGTGGGGCCACCACCCGGCATTCGGGGCGCCATTCCTCGCGGAAGGCTGCCGCATTCAAGTGCCGGCGCGGACGTTTCGCACACACCCCACAGCAGATTCTTCGGCTTCCAGACTGAGAGAGGATTACTCGACACTCTGGCCGAATGCGGAAACGGCGCTGGGAGAGAAGGTGGACATGAGCATCGTGCCGCCATCAGGCCAACGCGTCACCGAGATGGGCTACGTGACCGACCTGGAGGCCGGTTGGTACAGCATCTTCAATCCAGAATGTGATCTCGGCTTCGGGTTGTCGTGGAATAAGGAGGTGTTTCCGCATATCTGGTATTGGCAGGAACTCAAGGGCTCGTTCGGATACCCCTTCTATGGCCGCTGCTACACGATGGCGCTCGAACCATTCAATTGCATTCCGGGCACAGGATTGGAACACGCAGTCGCAAACGGACTCGCCCCGCTACTCGAAGCTGGCGGAACACTGGAAACCGAACTGGCCGTGGTCTTCTATGAGGGAGATGGCAAGCTTGCGAATATCACTCAGGGTGGTGAAGTCGTTCGGGCGTGACGGCGGTTGACCGGCCCTACAACTCACCCGCGATGATCCTGTCCAACTGTTCGCTGAACATGCGGATGCTTCCTGCCGGGTCCTCTTTGTCACCGCCGATCTCGACGGTGAGATAGTCGTCGTACCCGATTTCCAGCCAGGCTTTGCGGCATTCCTTCCAGGGCACATCGCTATCAAGCGATCTTGGGAAACCGAGATTCGGATAGGCGGTGAACCCTTTAACGTGAATCTTGAGGATCTGATCCCCGAGACTGCGAATCCAGTGCTGGGGATATCCGTAAGCCATGATGTTGCCACAATCGAAGTAGGCCTTGACGAAAGGGCTGTTGACCTCGGCAACATAGTTTTTGAATTCAATCGGGCTGAGAAGAAATTTGTTCCAGACATTTTCGATGGCCAGCACAATCCCCTCTTTCTCGGCGACCGAAGCAATGTCTTTCACCTCGGCGAAACTTCGTTCCCATGCTTCTTCGTATGTTGTCGCTTCATTTACCACGGCAGGCACAAGCAGCACAGCATCGGCGCCGATCTGCCTGGCATGCCTGAGATCTTGCTTGATGCTCTCATTGCATACTTTGCGTACTTCGGGGTCTGAACTCGACAACGGATGGGACCAGTGTTTGCCGCCCATGATGCTCGGCACCTCCAATCCAATCTCGTCGGCAATCTTTTTCCATCCGAGGACGGTGTCGATATCGTCATTGGAATGAAACTCAACACCGTCGAATCCTGAATTTTTTGCCAGTTGAAGTTTTGCCTGTGCATTCTCGCCAGGCAGGCAACCCATGCAGATACCCTTTTTCATCTTGGAACTCCTTGTGTGTTTTATAAGGTTTGGCCCATCACCTGCGGCCGGCAGGCATTGTTGCCGTTCCAAGCGGGTGTGTAAAGCCGCCAGGCCCAGGAGGACGGGTTACCTGTCCCCTTCTACCTTCCCTTCTGAAAAACGTTGTCCGAAATATTCTTGATTCCGGTGTTGCGCCGGATGATGTCGCTGAGGGTGGTCGTGTTAAGAGCGCGCAGATCATGCTCGGTGAAGGCAGGATCATTCTCGTACCAGAAGCGATCTCCGTCCCGAAGATTTTCGAACTGCTGCTTGATGGCAGCGAAGAGCAGTTCGCCCACGCTTGCGCCTTCGACGTGATCCTCGGCCAGGGCCCCAACCCAGGAATCCACGTTATGCACGCTTCCATAAAGGCTGCGGAGTTTGCCCGCGATCACGGGGTCAGAGGTGATGTCCATGAATGAGCGCGCGGATTCAAGCCCGAAGGCGACGCGCATCGTGTTGTAATCCGGCAGGCCATGATCGCGCCCGCGCTGAATGTTGAGCGCCGGAAGGTCCAGCCCCCCGGAGCCCGGTGGGCCAAAGAGGAAGCTTCGCAGATCATCGACAACCTTCGTGTCGACTTCTTCCATTTGCTGGCCGGCCAACCCGCGCAAGACGGGCTCAATGCCACCCTCTCGGGTGATGCGTGCAGGATTGAAGAACGCGTCCCTCAAATCCAGGTGGCCTTGTGGAATTGGCTTCCCTTGCTCATTTAGACGAGGCAGGAATGAAGGAATCATGCTGTGGCCCAGCCGATAGAGCGAGGTTGAAAACTCATTCAGGATCGAACCGTCAACGGTCGGATCGTAACCTTTGTATTTGTCGATGGCGCCCTTGCCAAGAAGCGCCGGTAGAAATTCATTGAAGGTGATGGCCTGAATTTCTGCGCCTACGATTTTGCGAGCACGCTGATAGATTTCTTCATCCGAAAGATGCGGATTCTCCCCCTTGATGGACTTTGCCAGCCGATTGTGCTCACGCATAAAGAGAGTGTGCATGGCGGTCAGCCCGGTCTGTTCATTCGCACGGACGTCTCCAGCCACAAAGAACCGGGTGGACTTACCCATTGCGTTATCCTGTGTTCCGTCATTGAAAGGCAGCAGGCCACCCGGGCTGGTCTTGAGCAGACCGTTTTCAAATGTTCGAAGAAATGCTGACCTTCCTGGATCGGAGCCGTAAACCATCGAACCATCCAACCAGGCCGTGATGGCATTGATCTGCTGCCGCGGATTCATCTGATTCGTGCCGGTAGCCGTATCAAATCGACTGCGCTTGAAATCAATTTTTGCATTCCCCTCGCTTTGCGGGTCGAAAAATGCATCCCCTCGCGGGACGCGAATGTCTCTTATCTCATTTGGCTCCTGCTCAGGGCTAAGAGCGATATCGTGATCGATGAACTGCCCCCATTGCCAAACCATACTTGTCAGCCCACGATCGTTTGGAAGGGACATGTTTTGAGCCGAGACAGCATTGCTTATCGTTCTCGGGCTGGGCCGGGTCTGGCCTCCCATGTCATCCACGCCATCCGCATACCTGGGCGCTGCGACGCGAGCGAATTGCTGCCCCGCGCTGCCCCTCATTGGAAACAGGGGATTGTTATTCTGTCCGTCAATACTGCGTGACTGAAACTTTCCCCTTGCCTCATCGCTGATATCCACGAGATCCGTCCGGGGGATGAGCGAATCGTCATCGTCGCTTCCCAACGAGGCTAAAATCGTCGCCAGGTCTCTTGCTCTCAGTTGGGATGGATTGGGGATCGCGGCTGTAGCACCGAAGCTCAACCTTCTCAGGAGAGACGGATTTATGGATGTCTGAATCGGTGGCATGAGCCCACTCCCTGGAGTCAGGCGCGCTCACCATCAGAGGCTAAGAGGCGCCGGGTGCAGCGTATGAATAGAAAACCCCGTTAGAATTATCGAAAGTTCTCAAAAAACTTTAGGGTTTTGTCTATTTTTCATATCTGCGGTGGTGTTCTCGTACCTCTTCCGCCTGAATCTCTGTGGATCGCATAAATGCGGTTACAGAAATGTGGGCCATCCTGATGACCCGCTCCAGCGGGGTTCACCTTGAACCATGTGAATGAAGGGCGGAAGCGGAACGATAGTATGGCGGTTGCCAGGCAACTCTCTCCCGATAGCCCAAACTTGTATAACAAAATGCCTGCACTGGACTCGGCAGTTCAGTCTGAAATTCAGGATGAGAATCTGCTGCATCGTCCCGCTCGCCCCCGAAAAAAGAGGCCAAAGAATGACTGTCGTGCTTGGCTTTAAAGGTTAGGATGCCGCCTCGCCTGGTCACTCACGGAAGCAAAAACATGGATGATTTATCAGTAAAACAGACGGAAGAAGCGGTTAAGAATCTGCACGACGCTCACCAGACAATCCTTACGGAAATTCGCAAAGTCATCGTTGGGCAGGAGGAAGTAGTAAATAATGTCCTGACCGCTCTCTTTGCGCGTGGACACATTCTCCTCATCGGTGTGCCTGGTTTGGCCAAGACGCTGCTGGTCAGCACGATTGCGAAGGTACTGGATCTGAAATTCAAACGTATTCAGTTCACGCCCGACCTGATGCCTTCGGATATTACCGGTACGGATATTATTGAAGAGGATGTAGAGACCGGTCGGCGCACTTTCAAATTTGTTGAAGGGCCCATTTTCTGCAACATGTTGCTGGCGGACGAAATCAACCGGACACCGCCCAAAACGCAGGCCTCGCTGCTTGAAGCCATGCAGGAAAAACAGGTCACCGCGGGCAACACCACTTATACGCTGGATGCGCCTTTCATCGTACTGGCCACCCAGAACCCCGTGGAACAGGAAGGAACTTACAACCTCCCTGAAGCGCAACTCGACCGGTTTATGTTCAACACTTACGTCGACTATCCAAAGAACGATGAAGAGGTGCAGATTGTGGCTGAGACCACCGGCCGCTCACAGCCGGAACCGGATACCGTGATGAGTGGGGAAGATATTCTGAAATATCAGGACCTTGTTCGGGACGTTCCGGCTGCAACGGACATCATCCAGTATGCGGTCAATCTGGTGGCTTCTACACGACCAGACGATTCACGGGCGCCGGACTTCGTAAAAAATTGGGTGCAATGGGGGGCCGGCCCGCGCGCCTCGCAATATCTCATCATCGGTGGCAAGGCCCGGGCGATTCTCGAGGGGCGATTCTATGTGACAGTCGAAGACGTCCAGGCGATGGCCAAGCCCGTATTGCGGCATCGTATCTTCACGAACTTCACTGCTGAAGCCGAGGGGATTAAGCCGATCGATGTTATCAACCGCCTTATCGAGACGGTCGAAAGGTAATCATGCCCGGCGTTAACAAAGGCCAGATCGATCCAAGGGTTCTGACGACCGTCAAAGACCTGGAACTGAAAGCCCGTGTCCTCGTGGAAGGTCTTTACATCGGCCTCCACGACAGCCCTCTTTATGGCTACAGCCCGGAATTCGCAGATCACCGTCAGTATTACCAGGGGGATGACCTGCGGGGACTCGACTGGAAAGTTTACGCAAGAACCGACCGCTACGTGATCAAGCGTTACAAGATGGAATCGGACATGCGAGTCATGATCCTGCTCGATTCCAGTGCTTCGATGGGATACGGCTCCGGCGACAACATCACAAAGCTCGACTATGGTATTCATCTCGCCGCGGCGCTTTCACATCTCATCATTCACCAGAATGACCGTTCCGGTCTCGTCCTTTTCGATGATGAGATTCGCACGTTTATGCCCGCCAGGGGCGGCGTTCCGCACCTCCGCCAGATGTTGCATCATCTTCAGACGACCGAACCCGGAGCGCGGACAAGCATCGTGGATATCTGCCACCAGGCCGCCTCGCGTCTCAGCGGACGTGGATTAGTGGTCCTGATTTCTGATTTCCTTGACCCAAACTACGAGCAGTTATCCGATTGCTTCAGCCACTTCAGGTTTGCTCGGTACGACGTCATTGTCATGCACCTGCTCGACCCGGCGGAGATCGATTTTTCATTCCAGCAGATTCAAAACTTTCGCGACCTTGAGACCGGCGAAGAGCTGGTCGTAGAGCCTGAGACATTCCGCTCCACTTACACCGAACGCGTTCAGAAGTTTCGAGATTCCGTCGAATCCCAATGCCTGAAGGCGCATATCGATTATGAGTTCGTAAGGACCTCCCAGCCTCTGGAACGCGTACTCTTCCAGTATCTCTCCAAGAGGGCGAAGCATAGTCTGCGATAGGAATTGCATTGTGGTGCGGGCACTCCGTGACCGCTCGTTTTACCCGTCATGATTGGCCAGAACGCCAACAACTGACTCTCCATGTTCGTAAGCCCATTCTTATTATTGCTGCTGCCGCTCGCCGGGCTACCGGTGATCATCCATATGATCCATCGGCAGAAATATACGATTCACGAATTCAGCGCACTGCTCTTTTTTGATCGCAGCCGTAAATTCAACGTCTTCCGGTTTCACTTGCGGCACGTGCTGCTGATGTTGTTGCGTATCCTCGCCCTGCTGCTCCTTCTCTTTGCTTTCGCCAGACCAAGTGTTACCGACTTTGGTATCGGCGACCGGAAGCAGGCTTTGGTGCTTGTCCTGGATGGCTCCATCAGCATGACGCGCGACTTCGGCGGCAAGAGTATGCTGGAGTTTGCGAAGGAACAGGCGCTGCACAGTCTGGCTGAACTGGGCGATGGAACCACAGTCGGGATCGTCACAAATCAGACGCCGCCCAAGCTTGTGTTGGCGCCTACTTCTGACCTGAAAGATGTCGAGGCTGCTTTGTCCGGCGTAAAACCCTTCTATCGCCGGGGAACTTTCTGGAATGCCGTTGAGCTCGCGCAGCGTTCGCTGGAAAACGTCAGAGCATCGAGCAGACAAGTGGTGGTGTTCACCGATCTGCAGAAGGGCTGGTTGGAGCCCGGACAAAAGAATGGGACTGAAAGTGGAATTGCTGTGCAGTTCATCCACCTGAAGTCAGCGTCCAATCAGAATTGTGCAATTGCTAGAGTGGATGTTCAGCATACGCCGATTACCATCGGCCGGCCGGCACGTTTCGCGCCGGTGATTCACAATTTCAGCGACCGGCCGGTGAAGGGCCTGCGGGTTACCGGGGGGCTTGCGGTCGAAGGCACTGACGCCGCTGATGGCCAGACCGCCACCATCGATATTCCGGCACATGGCACGGTGCAGCCGGCTTTCTATTTCACCTTCGGCATTCCAGGTCAGCACCATGTGTCGTTCGAGATCTCTGCGGATGCTCTCGCCACGGATAACGTCTGGTCGGAGGCTGTCCACGTCATGGACACGGTGCCGGTGCTCTGTCTTGGCGATGAACAAAAGGGTCAGAAGGGTGGGGGACTTTTTTATCTCAGACATGCGCTGTCGCCCTCTGGTCGCGGCAACCACCTTTCGCTCGTGATTGCTCCTTTGAGCGACGTCTCCAAGATGGGCCTTTATGGGTACAGTTGCGTGTTTATCGCCGGCATCAAGGACCTGAAGGAAAACGAAGCCAAGCTGATCCGGGAATACGTCCATCGAGGCGGCGGCCTGGTTCTCTTCCCCGATGCGGGGACAGACCAGGAATCATTGCAGCTCCTGTTTGCATCCGATGAGCTTGGGTCATTGATGCCTGTGGAAATTCTCGGCCAGGTAAAGACCTCGTCCCGCATCTCAGCGGTCGGGCTGCATCGGGCGAGCTTCAGCCGCCACCTGTCGGATGCTGTGACCACTGAGATCGCCGGTATTACGTATAACACCCGGTATCGGTTTAAGGCCCCCGTGGCGGAAGAATTCGTCCGGCCGCTGGCGTTATTTGATGACAGCTCGCCCGCGCTACTCGAATCGCGTTTTGGTTACGGTCGCTGTGTTTTGTTCGCCGGCGGCTGCAGTCATCCCGAAACCGACCTTCAGTTTCGGTCGGTTTTTCCGTCTTTGATGCAGGTGCTGGCGACTGAGCTGGCGCATCCGATTCGGCATCACACGGAAGACGTTCGTTCCGGCAATAGCTATATCGCCTTGCTGGAGAAAGCGGAATTGCCTGCTGCCATCCATGCCGGCTTTCGGAAACAGCGTGAAAGTGTCGATCTGCAGAAGGAGCGCTCAGGCTTTTCTGTTGTTTATTCCGGCGCAAGCGAGCCCGGCTACTACGAGATGCAGGCAACCTACGAGGAAGAATCCGAGCGGACCGTAATCGATGCCTTCGCCGTGAATGTCGGCGAAAGCGATTCTGATGTCAGTACCGTCGACAAGAATGAACTGAGCCAGTCCCGGCCTGGAATCAGCATTCGCACTATCGAAAGCGCACAACCTGTCGACGCTCTCCTTGCCACGACACGCGCCGAGCTTATGCGAATTTTACTGCTGGCATTGCTCGCCCTGGTCATAGCGGAAAACTTCATCTCATGGAGGACGAAGTAACTGCATGAATCTCTGGAATCTTCCAGCCAGAATTTTCGGCATCCGTGATCTGGATATCGCGGGGGCGAATCAGTTCTCTCTTACCACCACAGCAGGAACGTTTACCCTGATCCTGCTTGGCATGCTCGCGGTTGCCGGGATCTGCGTGAGCGTGGTCACCTACTCCCGAACCACTGAATCCATCCCGCGGAACTGGCGATTCTTCTTCGGGTTTGCGAGAGCATTCATTTATGTCTTTCTCGCCATTGCCCTCTCGGGCCTGGTCGTCATCGTTGATCTCAATGTAAACCAGACGAAGCACAGCCTGGTTATCATCGACAACTCACTTAGCATGAGCATCGAAGACGCAGGTGAACGGCGAATTGATGGAGCAAAGAAAGTCATCGCCAGGACTCTCCTGCCCGCCCTGGCCGACAGCCGAATCACAGAACTACGCACGCTGGCCAACGACCGGATCTCAACGGACAAGCTCAACGAACTGGAGCTTTCAATAGACCAAACAAATCTAAGTGATGTGCTGGAGGCGGTTGGCCGCGATACTGGAACGGATCTTAATGAGATTTTCATCTTCTCCGATGGCCGAAACACAGCCCGTACTGATTACGGACTGACCGCGGCCGCCCTGAAGGCTCGTGGCATCCGGCTGTTCCCCGTGATCGTGGGCAGTCATTCTGAATTCAGCGATCTCCGAATTTCAGCGGCCAGTGCTACCCCGTATTGCCGTGCATTCGATCAGTTGGTCGTCCATTTCAAACTCCATCAAAGAGGCTTCACCGGCAAGACGGTAAGAGTGGAAGTCGCCGAAGCCGAAGAGCCCGACAAGGTGCTCGCCGGAACGGAAATGACGTTGAGCGACAACCCGGTCGGGCAGGAGGGCACGCTGGTGATGGCCCCTCCCAGGAAGAGTGGTGACGTTCACCTCGTGGTCAGGACTTCTCCGCTGGAAGGCGAAATAGTCACCCGAAACAACCAGGTCGATCTGTTTACCCGGATCGTCAGCGAGCCGATCAAGATGCTCTACATCGACAACTTTCCAAGGGCGGAGTTTCGGCATATCAAGCAGTCCCTTGACCGTGATCCCAACATCGCTCTCACCATGTTGAATCGCATGCCGGGGGGCGTCTGGCTGGTACAGGGCCCCAATCTTCTGGAAAAGGCTGAGCTTGGTTTTCCTGCCGAGCTGGGAGAATTGTTGAAATACGACGTGGTGATTCTTGGCTCTATCTCACGCGGCTACTTTTCGGCTCGGGATCGATTCGAAGAAAGAAAGCTGACTAACATCGCGCATTTTGTTTCCGGCCGGGGCGGCGGACTGATTGTCCTCGGCGGACACCGCTCATTCGGCCAGGGCAAATTCAAAGGTTCGCCCATCGAAGACCTCCTTCCGTTTCGTATCTCGGAGTTTGCGGACTCTGAATTCCAGACGCAGGAGGTCCAGGCAGAACTGCTTCCTCTCGGAAAGTACCATCCAATAGCACAACTCGGCCGGTCGCCTGAGGAGAGTGCAAAGTTTTGGGAAGAATTACCGCAACTGCAAGGATGCAATGTCGTCGGTGAAGCACGCCCCGGCGCGGAGGTGATTGCCGTCAGTTCAGAAGCCATTGACGGCCGGAAGCCGATACTGCTCGCCAGCCAGCAGTACGGCGCGGGTCGCGTGTTCGCCTGCACGTCCTACTCGACCTACCGCTGGCGACTCGGCACACCGATCGAAAAGGGAAACCTGCTGTCCAGATTCTGGGCTCAGGTCGTGCGATACGTGGCTCCGGATCCTCGGCTCGTGGCCAATGCGCTGAACATTCAGACCGACAAACCTCATTACGTCCGGGGTGATACGGCTCGCATCGAGTTGCACCCGCTCGATCCCTATTATGCCCCGCTCAGGAATGCTGAGTTACAACTGACGGTAACAGCACCGGGCAACAACTCTGTTGAAATCCTTCTTAAAGAAGACCCGGTCCTCAATGGCGTTTACCCCGCCGAAATCCACCTCGATCACGAGGGCGCCTATCAGCTCGAAGCCACGGGCCCGAAGGGTATGAAAGAGAATTTCACCCTCACCGCGCGAACTTCATCCGAGGAGTTCTTCGATGGGCGGCCGGAAAGAATATCTCTGCAGCAGCTTGCCGAAGCCACCGGCGGGAAGCTGGTAAACCTTGAAGATACCGCCACCCTGCTCGACCAGATAAAGACAGAGCCCAATCCGAAACAGCAGCGCATGGAAATTCCTCTCTGGGATTCCGCACTCCTGCTGGCATTGCTGGTCGGCCTCTCACTGGGAGAATGGTATTTCCGCAAACGGAGCGGACTGGCATGAACACCTACTCACTGTTGTCGAAACGAACAGAGCAAAGTCGAGTCGCCTAGAATAAATGAACCCCGATTACCTGACCCAATTTTCAACCAGGCTCGAAGGCCGCATCCTGGCAACGAAGCAAAAGCTCGTAAAGCTGCGCGCCATCGACTTGATCGCGTGGGCCTGGATCGCCTGCGCTTTGGTCGCTGCAATTGCGCTTGGACTGGATTGGGTATTTGAACTGTCTGTGCAGGCCCGGATGGCCATCGCCGGCATTTCGATTCTGGCCTGGCTTGTAGTGCTGTCGCACCGCGGAATCGCCGCCCTTTGGAAAGCCAGGCGAATGCCGCTTACCGCCGTGAGCGTGTTGCTCGAAGATTGTATTCCTGATCTCGAGAGCCGCATCGTCACGGTGAACGACCTTCCAAAACAGGCATTCAGGGCACAGAACGACAGGCAATTGGGTTTCTTCGCGCTCGCCGTGGAATCGGCATATCGAGACACCGAAGCGCATCACTTCCCTGACGCGATTTCTACAGACGAAACAAAGAAACTCACAGTCAGGGCCGCAGGTATCCTTATGGTGTGCGCGGTGATAGTCGCGCTCGATCCTTCAGCTTTCTTCACCGCGCTCGGCCGATACACCCATCTGTTGCAGGAATACCGGCAGATTCATGCGCTGGTATCTCTGACGGTAGAGATTGAAGAGACGGATACCGTTCACGTGTTCGAAAAATCTGAAAGCTTTGATGTGGCCGCTATTACGGGCACTACCGTCAGCGCAAAGATAGTCGCACATTCAAATGTCGAGGTGCCACTGAAACTGTTCACCCGGCCGAACGGCACTGATGAATTCCTACCGACAGACCTTCCTGAAGCAGCGAATGAAACCCGATCCGGTAATGCATCTTCTATAAACGGTAAATATATCATCCTGTCAGAGGTGGTTCGCGATACGGAAATCTATCTCAAGTTTGGCCCCAGGCGTTCGCCCGTATTCATCGTGCGAGCCACACAATACCCCAAGATTCAAAACATCCAGCTTCGCCTTCGCCTGCCGGATTACACCAAGGTTAAGCCCCAGTTTATTCCCACTTCCGACGGTAATATCCGTGCACTCTTCAAATCGGAAGTCGAAGTTTCCGCGCAATCCGACAAGCCTCTTCGGCGCGGGTTCTTCACCATCTACGGGAAACGGGTTGCAGTCAAGGGTCACGGCCGTCGCATCAGCACGCGGTTCCTGGTGACTGCAGACGGCGCCTACCAGGTGGAGGTTGCTGATCGCGACGGATTCGTCTGCCAGGAAAAGCTGGTATGCAATATCGACTCCCTCGCCGACCAGCCACCGGAGGTCGAGGTCTCTGCACCGGACGAAGTCACGCTCGGGAAAAGCAGCCTTGACGCTGTCTCCCTGAGATTTCGAGCGCAGGATGATTACGGCATCGAAAAAATTCGGCTGGTCTACAGCGTAACGCGCCTGCCCGGTGTGACCTTGTCGACCCCTCGCTCACCCGAGCCACGAAGGCTTGAAAGAAAGCTCAGCCCACGGCAGGTGGTCAACATGTCCCTGCCCTGTCGATTTGGCGATCTGGGCCTTGAGGTTGGCGAGGTCGTCACTTTCCACCTGGAAGTCGAAGACACCGATATTGAAAGCGGCCCGCACACGGCACGTTCCAAGAGCATGCGGATCGTCGTGGTAGGCAGCGAACTCCGGGACTGGATAGAGCTCGAAGACGAAGACCGCTGGCCAACCGACTTCGTCGGCTTTACCGGCGCCAAACGCGCCACCGGAATCGGCCGCCCCGGCGCCAACCCACTTGTAAAGGACGCGGCAGAAAAACCAGCAGAGAGTTCACAAGGAGTTTCCAACTCGGTGGAGGGATACATTCCACCGGCATTTCGACAGAGTTTTTCGGATTACTCGAAGGCACTGAACGAGGAATAGTAAGTATGCATAAGAACGACGGATTCCTTGTCCGGTGCAGGCCGGCCCGCCGGAAGGCTGGTAGTCCTGGACCGTGCAGCACTTATGGATTCTCACGCGCCCCATTGGGGCGACAAGATTTTGCCCCGCGCGTCGGCCTTGAGCTTTACCCACGTTTTTTCAGACCCCTGCGGCCAAGCCCGCACAGGACGCTCTTGAAAAAAATGGGTAAGGCTCAGGCCTTTGCCCTCCTGATATTTGGTCTCTGGCTTCCCACCCTCTCCGCCCAATCCTTCACGGATCTTTTTCCACCGGCTAAGGAAAAGAAGGTCATAAAGGCAGAAAAGAAAGAAGGTGAGGAAGAGCTCTTCCACGAAGAAACCGAGGAAGAAAAACTGATAGATGCGTTCACTATGCGGCACATCAGATTCAGCAGCGACTGGAATCCAGACCCAACAGCTCTCCCGCAATTCACCTATCAATTCCGCAAGGTAATGAGGATGCGGTGCAAGATGATCGACGAAGCCCTCGAACTTTCAGACCCTGAGATTTTCAAATGGCCGTTCCTGTGGATGCACGCTCACAACTCATTCAAATTCACCAAGGCCGAACGAGAGAATCTCGTCAAGTATCTCACCCGCGGCGGAGTGCTTATCGCAGACGATTGCTCGGCAGGCGGCGCCGGCTGGCTGCCCTCTCTGCGGGCGGAAGTCGGCAAGATGTTTCCCGGTAAGGGATGGGATGTGGTCACTCCAGACCACAAGCGATTCAGCAAGCTTTTCAAGATTTCCTACGAATACAAGACCACGATCAAGACCATCAGCAGCCTGCACAACGAGGTATTCCTGCTCGATGACCGCATCGCTATCTTTCTTATTAACGACGACTACGGCTGCCAGTGGGAAGTAAGTTCACCCCCAACATCGGCAAACCCACTCGGCAATGGAATGCACGGTTTCAACAGCGAGCAACGTAAACGGTGTTTCGAATTCAGTTTCAACATCATGCTGTATCTGCTGACGCATTGATTGGGACAATGTCATCTATGCGAAGGAGTGCCACGAAATGTCAATGACTCGAAGCCTGGCGGATTTCTTGAAGAGTTCTTTACGCCGAAGGCGTGGCGCCCTCCAGCCCAGGGTTCGCGAGCCTCGGCGAGCTAACCTGGGTATGCGGTACCAGGCCGCATTTACCCGGAAGGGGTTACGCCCATATTTTTCCATCATCCTTTTCTGGTTTCCGGCCTGTCTCCCTGCGCTTTCCGCAGATCTCGTCGAGCGCACGGCCGTTCTCGAATCTTTCGAATTCCCCGCACCGGTCGAGGCGCTCTCTGCACATCTTCCGAACCTTGTCGTCACACGCGCTGAAAACGATACCAAGCGCGGCCGGTGGCGACTGAAGCTTGATTTGGACTTCAACAAGCCGCATCGCGAAACCTACCGGCTCAATATGCCTCGCAACTTCAAGCGAGACCCTTTGCGACTTGTCATCCATCTGCAAGGCAAGAGCAGTGTCTCTGTCGTTCCCATTGTTTCCTGGTATGAGAGCTATCGTCGGACCGAAACTCGCTTGGCCGCATCGGCCCCTCCCCAAACGGCCGATTGGGAACGGTTCGAATTCGATCTCACTTCCCTCTTGAAAACCACTCGGTCCGAATACCGCCTCGAAGGTTTGGAATTCGTCGAGACTGCCGATGCTGCCGCTTACAAGGAAAACTCAAAGGTCACGATATCTCTTGATGAGATTGAGTGGGTCAACCTCCTGGACAGCCGCCAGCCATGGGATGTTGAACTGCTCACTGGTCAATCAGAGGACGCGTACTCTGGCGTTCCTGACCAGGGGCTGACGTTTTACGCAAAAGTGGATTTTTTTGAAAAGGAGAAACTCGAGGGCATGCGCTTGTTCTGGGAAGTCCGTGGAGCGGATGCAGCGCTCGTTGCTGAAGGTGATTTCGAACTCAAACCCACTACTGACTTGTATGCCATCCACCCGATCACTTTCCAGCCGGGGGACACCACCGGCCCGTACGTCGCGGCGGCCCAAATCTACAAGGGGACGAAGCCGGAAGTGGTCCAGTCACTGATATTGAAGACATCCGACCCCAAATACACCTTCAAATTTGTGCTGCCGGAAGTCAGCAACGAGACCCAATTTGCCAGCGGGTTCATCACCGCCGCGGACGGAAGCCAGAGCTTGAGAGCGGATTACAAATACAAGAAACTCAATCGTGCCACGCGTGATTATTTCTCATTGATCGTTCCTGCCGAGACCACCATTCATAACGCCCGACTGCGCCGGGTGGATTTGAATCTGAACATCATCGATCTGAATGTCGGTTTTAATGACACCCGTGCGGCGCTGATAATCAGTGATGCCAACGGGCAGCGCCTTGAGTTTCCTCAGATTTCACTTATCGGATCTACCGGGCCGAGAATCATCGGCTGGGACATACCGGACTGGGAATCCAGCCTGGTTCGCTTCCCTCTCAAGATTGATGAGATTCGCTTTTGGGAGACCGGTGACCAAAGCTGGGCGAACATGAACGGCGGTTGCCAGGGGGCGCTCTCTGCCACTGACTTGCGGCTCACATTTGACCGCTTTGTGCCGCTCCGTTTCAGTGCGGTCAATGCTCAGACCACGAAAACGAACTTCGGCACGAATGAATCTCTGGACGGGGCTGCCATCAGCTACCGCGCGACGGCTACTGAAGGCCACAGCGACAACGATTCCTTTGAAATCTCGGTGAAGGATGCCCAGGGCCGGTTCGAAGTGCCTTTGAACGAAGAGGCCCCCGGCAATCCTCTGTCGCTTTCGTTTTACGTGAAGACGGATCTGGCCAAGGTAAGTATACGCCCCGTCTTTACCCATAAGGGACACTGGGTGGTCGCCCGTCAGCTCGAAGTGACTGAACTGACACTGACCGCTGAGGAGGGATGGAAAAAACTGGAATGGCAGATTCCGTTTTCCGGGAAAGGAATCAACGGCATGAGCGTATGGTCCCACGTGCTGGTGGGCCCGCTTCAGTTTGGCAAGCTCGAAATCACTGTCCCGGCGGCAGCCAGTGGCAAGGTGCTGATTGATGAACTGAGTTTCCTGACCCAACTGCCCATACAACAGCGGCTCGAAATTGCTGCCACGCCAAACCTTAAGATGGACGGCGGCACCCATAAGCTGGTGGTAGATGCCCAAGTCAGAAACGTCGGGCTTCAACCGATCGCCACTTCCCTCCGCTACAAGGTTTCAGATGCAGACGATAACAATCTGCTGGACAGTAAATCCGAATTGAAACTTGCAGCAGGCCAGGCGGCCCCGCTCGACTTGAGTAGCGTTGATTTTGTCGAAGGTAAGGGGCCGTTTCGATTCAGTACTGAAAGCCTGAACGACGAAAAGGGATTCAAAGACCAGCGCATGCTGTTCGTTCCAAATGCGAAGGTGACGATCCTGGATTTCGATCAAGAGCTGTATCCCACCTCTTCCAAACAGACAGAGACCGCTGCAAAGGCCGGGAACAGGGGGCTGGAAATCGCTTATGGCGCTGGGCGCGTCTCTCTAAGGGTGGAAGGAATTCGTACCATACTGCCGGGGTTCCCGCTGAAACTTGGGATGTGGATTAAAGGCAGCCGACATCAGATCAATCTGACGATCTCCGGTCATGACCGTGGCCCGGATCCGACACGCTTTGCCCTTACCCCAATACTCATCGACTGGGAAGGATGGAAATACGTCGAGCTCGATCTTCCGAAGGGCATCTTCCCGACAGACGTCGAACCGACGACTGCACTGATCGACTATCCAATCCTGTTCAACCTCTTCACTCTTACCGGAAATGCCAAGGAAGCCGGGGTCATCTGCGTGGACGAAATATCGGTCGTCACTCAGCTCCCCCCAGCGGAACTCGCCGACGTTGGACTTGTTTTCAAGCATCCTTCAAACCTGATGGAAGTCGGCCAGGAACAACGTGCCCAGCTCCAAAATCTTTCGACCGTTCGCCCGCTGAAGGGAACCCTGCATTACCAGCTATTTCCTGCACAGGTTGAGAATGATGAGCCGGATTACGAGTGCCGGATCGCCATCAGTGTGCCACCCGCGCAGCGACAGATCTTGAAACTTGCTACGGCACCGGAGGCAACGGCCACCTTCGACCGGGCAGGCCCATACCTGGCACGTTGGCGACTTATGGATGAAGAAGGCAAGACAATCTTTGAAAAGGAGCAGGACTTTCTCGTTCTCAAACTCAGCCCGGAAGAATCCACGGGATTCAGTGCCATCATCTCCGACGAGAATGGGCTCTATCGCTTTGGTAATACCAAGACCGACACCCTGGTTGTCGAATGGAATGAAATCGAAAAGTATCCCGGAGAGATGAACTTTGATCACTACGACCAGTTCATCCCCAGTATGGCATCCGCCTGCCCTGAATTCATCGGTCGCCTGGGCTACACCACTTTCTGGAACTCGCCCCGGGGCATCTACTTTCAGGAATACGGCTTCTGGGAAGGAGACTCATATCAGTATCCGACCGACCTGAAGGCCTGGTACAACTACGTGTACGAAACAGCACGTCGCTACCGAGGCAAGATCGATTTCTGGGAGGTCTGGAACGAGCCGGCATTAGCCGCACAGGACATCGGGTTGTCCCTGGAAAAGTATCTGCGGCTGCTGGAAATCACCAACGTCGCCGTTCGGCAGGCTAACCCGAACGCTACCATCCTGATCGGCAGCCTTGCACCAGGCGGTATGAAAAAGTATCTCAACGACTTCATCCAGAGTGGCGCGGGCAAGTGGGTGGACGTCGTCGGCCTGCATCCTGTCGACGGCATGCTGGGGCCGGAGATTTCCTTTCTGGCCGAACGGGTCCAGGATGCTGTCCAGCGTGTGAAGGCCTCCGACCCTCGAATCAAAGTGTGGGTGACATCTCTCGTCTGGCCGTCTTCCTTTGGCGACATGGTCGGCGGCATTCCCGAACACCAGCAGGCCGAGTACATGGCTAGAGCAAAAGTTCTTTGCCTGGCCGCCGGCGCGGAAAAGGTGCTCGACCATAGACAGGGAATCGACCCGCTCCGTAAATCGTCGGCCACCCTCTATCGTGAAAGACCGCGCAAGATCATTCCAAGCCCCAACCCACTGCCCGCCTATCCGAACTGGTTTCTCAAGCCTTCCTTTCTGAGCGTCAAGATCGCCAATCAAATGCTGGCGAATGCCGTTTACCAGCAGGAGATCATTCTTCCAGATCAGTCTCCGCACCTTAGCCGCTGTCACTTGTTCGGTGCCGGAGATGCTGAGATTCTGCTGGCTCTATGGCGGCGACGGGGACGCAGTTCACTCAAAATACCCGATGGAGTCGAACTGCTTCGAGCGTTCGACGCGTATGGTAATTCCGTGATTCCGGACAACCACAGGATCGAGCTCTCCTCTGCATTGACGTGGCTCTTTTTCAAAAAAGTGCAAGCGTCAGACTTGATTCAAAAGTTGCCCTTCGCCGAGATGAAATGGCTCGACCATCCCGATTCAGAGTGGAAACAGCGCCAGCTTGATTATGTTGACCAGAGCCCCGACTCTTTGAAGTCTCATGAGCATGCGGTGAGTGGCAAGATCGAGACATCCGTTGCCAGCGGCCGGTATCGCCCAAGCATTCCTATCAGTGCTTCGTCAGCGAGAATCAAAGGCGGCGAGAGCTTCAACGTCGACTTTTCATCCCTCGGGACGGATGACCTGCTCATCCTTCGCCGCGTCGATTTGAGCCTCCCCGGCCAGAAAGTGAAGGTGAAGATCGGTGGAACCGAAGTGTCTTCCTATGACCTGAGTTCAATTGATCGATTTCAGGAACACAGCGACAAAAAATTCCTGGATCTGAGCCTCATCATTCCCGGCAATAAATCAGGCAAGCAGGGCAAGGTAAAGGTGGAGTTCATTGCAGAGGGTGAGTCGCAGTTCTCATCGATAAGCACAAGATTCTTCGCAAAGAAGAGTGGCCCTCTTTATCTGGGCGATATCGATCACGTAGCGACGCAGCAAAGCCAATCAGTTCTGCGCGTGGATGAGAACGTAATCGGCCAGGCCATCAATATGCAGGACAAGACCTTTTCAAAAGCCCTGGGCACACACGCCAAATCGCAGGTGGTTTATTACACCGGCGGCCAGTTCAAGAGATTCAAAGTGCACCCGGGCCTGGACCAGAGCGTGGAGGATGGCACTGTAGACTTTCTGGTACTTGCGGACGGCAAGCCGATCTACGAGTCCAAAACCATCACACCGTATTCAAAGACCGAGCCACTCGATCTCGATATCACCGGATGCAAGGTTCTTGAGTTGCGCGTCGGCAGCGGTGGAGACGGCATAAACGGCGATTGGGCCATATGGGGGGACGCACGTGTTGAGTAGATCAAAATTTCTTACTCTTACTCGTAATCCTGCTCGTAATCTTTGATCCTCTTTTTCTGAATCTTCGCCTTCACATCCCCTGTCAATGACAACGCAACCACTTGTTCAAAGATATTTCGCCAGGAGCTCTGCAACTCGCAGGGGATCAACGATTACGAGTAAGAGTTCCTTCGGCGTCATCTGCCTGACTCTCCTGTCCTCAATCCACGCTGCGCCGTTCACCGTCCAGCTCATCAAATCAGATCGGCCTGACGAACTTGTCCACATCATCGATGGGCAAACCTCGAAGTGGCGCAAGGCAGAAGAAAAGGAGATCGGGTTCCCTCCTGCGCCTATCAGTGCATTCGACGAACAGTTGAGTCTTCGCCCTGGCACACGCGTGGTCACCTGGCTCAAGCATTTCAGCGTGGATGGCAAGCGTATCTTTCAGAAACGCTACAAGGGCAAATTTCTGTTCCGGGAAGCATCTGCCGATCTCGACCTGGCCGACGGTCGTCACATTCTGAATCCTGGTGGCCACGTCATCGAGGTCAACGGCGACCAGGCAACAAGCACAGATGCCGATATTACGATCAAGAAAAACGTCATTGCCCTCACCTGTTATCCGGTCATGTTCGCCGGCCTGAACATGTCCGTCGAACCGGACGAGCCGCTGGTCGAGCGGATGACCGCTCTGCCGGACAAACTTTTCAACGTGGAGGTATTTCTCAAGAAGGAAGCTGCTCCAGAGGGCCAAGAGCAACCTTCTGACTGGGACGACCTGCTCGAGATTCACACCAGTTTTCAGCCGCTGATCGTTTACCTCCCGGCCAATACCAGAGAGCGCGCCTATCGTGTCCTGCCGTCGAGGACAGAGTTTCGCCTGAGCGCTGGAAACGTAGAACTTCTTCGTGAAGGGCAACCCGCCGCCAATGATGTTTACACCACCGGCGCCTCCGTCTGGATTCCCCGTTACACGTCGAAGGCGGTTGCCCGCAGCAAAACGATGCATCCGCTGGTCGTCTCGCTCAACGGGAACTTTTCGGAGCAGACCTCGGTTGCCGCGGTGGTTGCCGATACCTTCGAAGAGCGCATTTCCTTTCACCAGTTTTTCGAACCTCGCACCCGTGAATTCAATGCCGGGCTTCCCGGTAAGAAACCAGCGCCGGGCATTGAGGTGCCGTGCGACCCGGCGGAATACCCGCACCGGCTGCTGGTCGCGGATAATCGGCATCCAAAGTTCGACGATGCGCGGCTGTTATCCGTCGGTCTTAAACAAAACATCTGCCAAATCAGCGGCGGCCTTCAAGCTCGCATCGACTTCCGCGATTCTGTCGAGGGTGGCACCCTTGCGCGGGATGGCCTCGGCGCGTTTATTCGGAAGAGGAAATCTGAAATCAGGGATCGGTTACCCAACGTGACAGAGGATGCTTGGTTGCCCGCGAAGGTCGAGGCCGGGGGAAAAGAAAATCAATTCCAGATTCATTTTGAGGGAACCTCGATCGGCCTGTATGAATTGCGCGTGGTTGTAGACGCCCCGGGCAAGGCTTCGCCGCAATCCGATCTGTATGCGGATTTCAACATTGCCCTGGAACAGAAGGCAGAATCTTCAAGTTCACTTTCGCTGTTCACGCACTACAACCGGCGTTCGTTTTATGAGGACGAAGGATTCGAGCTGATCGGAGTGCTCAGCAACAGTAAGCCGCTGAGTGGGGAGTTGATCCTCCGGCTTCGGGAACTGGAATCCGGTGAAGCCGCCCCTGACACATCAGATGAAAAGAGCCCAGGCTTCGAAATTGCCAGGCGGGCTTTCGATTCATTTGCATCCGGACAACACACTCTGCACTGGCTCGTGCAGCCGCAGACGACCATGTTTCTCAAGGCCGGGGATTACGAGCTCTCAGGCGAACTTGAAGGCTGCAGTATCTTTGGCAGCCGGATACGTCTGGTCAGTCGAAAGAAGCGGAGCTCCATGGTGGTTGCGCTCCAGCCTTCGTGGGAGGGTAGTGTCAGCGGGAGCTTTTACGACGACGCCGGCCTCGACTTTCTCTTCGATAATCTGAAAGAATTGGGCGTAAACCAGCTCATCGAGACGCCACCCCAGGGACTGATGGGGGAGATCGTCGCTATTCAGGAACGCACGTTCACCGGCACTCGTCCGGGGCTTCCTTCGTGGGATTTTCTGTATGAGCCGAATCTGTTTCAGAAGGTTCTAGATCGCACCCTGGGCGAAGGCATGGACATGTGGCTCTGGCGTCACCGGCTCGTCGAGAACCTTCGCTGGGGGCCCCTGGAAGATCTCGATGTCGACCGGGGCCAGATCCAATTTTATGGAAATCTTGCCCGGGACCTTCCCCACATTCAGGGCATGGATCTCGGCTGGTGGGAAGCCGTCGAATACGTCGATATGGGCTCGCGATCCGGCTCTTATCCAGAGCAGCAAAGGCAAAGGGAAGAGATCATGCTGCCCAAAATTTTCAAAGAAAAATACGGCCTCGAATACCCAACCACGACAGAGCTGGCGGACTACACCGATACGCTTGAAGACAAGAACAACATCTTCGAACGCCGGCGGCTCCTGCAGGAACTGCGCTGCAGCCTCATGCCAGATACGTTTGAACAATATGAGCAGGCACTGCATCGCATACGACCCGGTTTGCAGACCACGCACACTGAGCAGGAGGTCATGATTTCAGCGCCGGCCGCGGCCTTCATACCAGAGGTCGCTTACGCAAAAGTCAAGATGAGCCGCTGGCAGAGCACACACGAAAATGGCACACGGCCGCTGAGCCTGGCGGTGATGAGTGCGTTCGGAAAGTTCGACGATTCGGCTCGTGTTTCCACAATCTATTGCATGCTGCACTTCCACATCCCACGCATGCGCCGTACGCATTTTCGGCTCTGGCAGCGGATGCTGATGGCCCTTGCATGCGGCGCGGACGAGGTCGGTTATCAGGATTCAGATGTTTACCTCCCCGTCACGCGGCGGGACACAGTTACCCGCTTTGGCTTCACCAGCCGCAGTCACATTCTGGAACGGATTGCGGTCAGTTCGGTGAACCGGGCCATGGAGATGTATTCAGGCATCTTCGAACATGCGCGCCGTGAACGCGATATCGCAATTCTTCACTCCATCACGCAGGTGGGTTTCGAGCACGTCTACTTCGGGGCAGAGTGGCACAACAACGATCCCTTTTACCGATACCTGACCACACCGTTCCATCGCGGCGGGCACATGCTGCGCGTCGAAAGCGCCTTCTCCGGCTTTTTGTGGTCACACCTGCCGGCAGACATCATCGGTGAACGCGCCATCCTGTCCGGCAAGCTTGACGGTTACAAGGGCCTGGCCATGACCGGTATCGAACTGCCGAAGCTGCCGATGGATGTGATGGCCCGGCTCGCCGAATTCATCAAAAAGGGCGGCATCGTGATGACGGACGATAAATGCCGTGTAGAAATTCCGGGCGCAGTGAAGCTTGGTTTCACCTTCGACTTCATTCGTGCCGGTTGGTCGAATCTTCACGAATACCGGGGCATGCAGGAGGAATACGACAAGGTAAAGGAACGCTTGAATACGGTTCTCGATGCACGGTTCAAACACACCGTCCGCTGCGATTCTGACCGTGTGCTGTTATCCAGCGACAAGTGGGGAGGCAGTCGCTTTGTGACCGCCGCGGGAGATCGAATCCTCAAGGATACCGCCTTCCAGGGCGCCTACGCGCGTGAACCGATTCTGACAACCATTCATGTCGCAGGCGAGGCGGGCGTGGTTTATGACCTGTTCGAGATGAAGCGGCTCGACATTCAGAAGGACTCTGAAGGCATCCTGTTTTCAGCCGACCTGACGAAGGTGGGCGCCAAAGTGTTCGCAGTGCTGCCGGCCGAAATTGCCCCACCCGCCATGCAGGTGACCGGCCTCGTAAACACCGGCGAATTGGCCACGGTGACCGTAAGCATCACGGACTCGAATGGCCGGCCTTGCGACATTCTTGTGCCCATCGAGATGCGGATCATCGACCCGCAAGGTGAAACACGCCACCATCTGTTCCGGGCGGTGCGGGGCGCGGAGGCATTTGAAGAAGAGTTCAAGATTGCAGTCAATGATCCGCCCGGTGACTGGAAAGTAGCTGTGAGCGAATTGTTCGATGGACGCACGGTTGAGGCTACATTCAAGGTAGTCGGGCTGGTGGCAAAAGCTGCAATGGCGCTGAGCCAACCCGACGTAGTCGTCTATGGTGCGGACCAAATTCGGAAGTTCGTTAAGGGAGGGCAGAAAGTCTGGATTCCTTTTGAGCAAGGCGTCACCACGACGAAGGACGCCGAGAAAAACAGTTCGCACGAACTGGCCAGACTGCTTGAACCCATTGGTAAACAGCTTGGCCTTGAGGAGGAGCTTTGTCCCGTATCAGACCTTGCAATCATTCGACGAAACCTGCCGGGCAACACGACCAACCGTTCCGAAAAGCAGGTAGGCCCGAGATACACATTCAAGGGGCATACGGTCATTCCGGATATTGGCGGGCGTCATCCACTGGTCCGTTCGCTGGTGGCTGCCGGCATCCTCCCCGTTCGTCTGACGGGCAGTTTCCCTGGGCCTGGCCGCGGCGCGCTCGTCCATATAGTCTCGCCTTTTTATTACGGATTCGATTCGGTCATCGTCAGCGGCGGAGATGTTGAAGGTTTTACAAAAGCTCTGAATGCTCTGGCCGAACCGGACAAATTGAGCGACATCGAACGTGGCGCGGCGCCGCAGTTGGCAAAGGCATCGTCTCAGGTAATTACTGCGGTATCGGGCAACGGAGAAGGCTCCGCTGGCTCGTCCAGGACAATAATCGAGGGGCTGACTGGAATGCCGGTGATGCAACTGGCCGTTTCGCCGGACGGGAAGCAGATTCTTGTTGGGGCTGAGAGTTTTTCAAAAAACGTTTTCATGCTGGACGGTGAGGGCAAGATCCTGTGGTCGGGTAAGGGAGCAAAGAAGTGGCCGGGCAAGATGGTGATAACCCCGGAAAACGGCGCTCTCCTATTTGATATGAGTGGGGGCATCTACAAGCTGAATGCGACCGGGCAGACCGTCAGCAGATTCGGCGAAATTGATACCGCGGCATTGTCGGCCAGGGGCGACACCATTCTGGCTGCGGGGCCGGACATGACCGTGGCGGCGAAGCTGGACGGCTCGATCCTCTGGCGTGAAGATTATTTTTCACGGCGTTCCCTGTTCAGTGAATTCAGATCCGGCAACCCACGTGATGACCTGGTGGCCATCACACCAGACGGCAGGTATGGGCTGATTTTTGACTGGGGAATCATCGGAGAGGGCAAGAAGCAGCAGATGTTTCGAAAAATGCGTGCGGTCGATATGCAACGAGGAAATGTGCTGGGCTCTCACGAATTCGCTCCGCACGAATCCATTTCCGAGACCTACATGCAGGCGCACAACTTCCAGGTTCGGTTCGCTCCCAATAGTGGGCATCTCGTTATCGCCAATGCGACCGGAAAGATCTTTATGTTCTCCATGCCCAGTCCTCGGTTGATGGGTTCATACACAGAACACGGCCCAGTCCTGACCAAGCCGATCGAAAAGATGCCGGGCGTTCCGGGTGTAAACCCGACCGCATGGCAGGCTCGTGTGTCGTCCGAGATTCTTGATATTGACGCGGGTGGTTCTCGAACCCTTGTTGGTTTTTCGACACGACGAGCCGTGGTTCTCGATCGCAACGGCCAGGCAGTCCAGAGTTTCAGTTATGACGGCACAATTTCGTCCGGTGCATTTCTCGGTCAGGACACGCTCGTTTATGCGGGAGACCGGCTTCATGCATACAACCTTCAGGGCAAGAAAATCTGGGAACTTTTGCTTCCCGTTATCTATTCCATGCAGGCGATGCCTGACGGTAAATCAATGCTGTGCGGCAGCACTGGCGGTTACGTGTATCGAGTGGGCGCAGACGGGAAAATAATCTGGAAGACGGACATTCATCCCGCAAGCCAGGGAAATGTGGATGAGCTTTTTCAAAGTCTGGCCTCCGCGCAGGAAAAATATCTTGGCCCGATTCGCGAACAGAAATCCGAACTGGAGCGCATCGCCGCAAATGTCCGATTGAGTCCAAATCTGATTCCTCAAGAAAAGCGGGCAGCCTTTGGCCTTAAACCTGGCCAGACAAAGGAAATCACCGCAGAGGGCTCAGGCACAGAGCGACTTGGCCCGTTTGCTACTTATCTGTTCAGCGTATGGTGGCAGCCGGCCGGCGAATCCGGTCGACTGAAGTTGAGCGCGGAACTTGTTGAAGAGAATGGAGGCCCTGTCGTTTACGACACCGAGTTCACCGTGACTTCGCCGGGCTGGCTTGAGGCTCTACTTCCAGTGAAGACTGGCCCAAAACCGAAGACGCTCAAGATCCAAATAAGTGCAAATGCAGAGGATATGGAAATCAAAGATGCCGGGCTCTATCTGGCAGACTTTGGTATCCGGAATGCCGCTTTGGTTGAGCAAGCGTTTCAGGGTATCACTCCTGAATCAAGGCTTGAGGGCCGACGGCAGCAGACTGTCATGCTGCGACACCTCGAGGGGAATTTGCAGGAAGCAGTCCAGCTCACTCCGATTGAGATGACCGACGGCCGTATTATCCGGAATGGTGGTAGCCGATGGACTGCCGGAGACGTCGGTCAGATGGGAGGGGTTGAAGTCTCATATGCCCAGCCTAAGACCATCGGTTCGTTCGTTTTCTATGACGACCCGGCGCATCCGAGAGCCTGGATGAGGCAATACATGCTTGCCTACTTCGTCGAGAAACAGGAAGCAGACAAGAAAGAAGAGACAACAGAAAAGACCGCCGACCAGATTCAGTTTACTGATGAATGGGCCGGCGAATGGAAGACCGCCGAGGTTGAACGCAATTCGAAGACATCCGTCCACATCCATCGGCTGGCAAAGCCGATCACTTCGAGGAGGTTCTTGATCTCCGGGCTGCTCAACACCGATCTCACGCGCAGAGAAGAAGAAACCCGCATTACAGAGTTCGAGCTCTACGAAAGCCGCTGGCACACCGCAGGCGGAAATTTTCAACGCACCTACTACCAGCCAAACGGTCACATACCGGGCCCCCTGGCCCTGGGCCAGCCTGCCCTTCTTCAGGGACGTCGTTTTGTCCAGTCTTCACCCACTTTCGCAAACGGCCTCCTCTATCTTTCCCTGGGCGGCACCCTCAATGCACTTTCTCTTGAGGATTATTCCACGCTCTGGAAGCTCACGACGAACAAAGAATATGCCATCCTCTCGCAGCCCACTGTCGACGGTGGACTCGTTATCTTCGGCAGCAACGACCACGAAATTCGAGCTGTAAGCTCAAAGACGGGCGAAGTTGTCTGGAGCTATCCGACCGAATTCCGCGTCACTGGCTCGCCCTGCATCGTCGGTGACAAGATAGTCGTCGGCTCAGGGGATGGCGTGGTTTACGCGTTCGAACGCGAGTCCGGCGAACTCAAATGGCAATTCCAGGCCGGGCAGTCGATCCACTCTTCGGTGGCCACCGACGGCACGAACATGTTCTTCAGCTCCATCAATCATCAGGTCTATTCACTCGATGAAAGTGGTAAGGAAAGATGGTCGTTCAAGGCGGACGGCTCTATTCGATCAGGTGTGGCCGTTGGTGCAGACAAAGTTTTTGTCGGCTCCGATGATGGCCATGTATATGCCCTGAACAGAGACGATGGCAAGAAGGCGTGGTCATTCAAAACGGGTGGATTTATCGAGGCCGCACCAGCTATCGATGAACATACTGTCTACATCGGCTCAGTCGATGGCCGTTTCAGAGCGATATCCCAACAGACCGGCGAACTGCTCTGGGAAATCGATACCGCTTCCCCTATCCGCCAGCCGGCCTTGATCGTTGGACACGAGGTCTATTTCTATTCAGATGACGCAGCGCTGCGTCAGGTCGAAAAGATTAACGGAAAAGAAATCTCGTCCATCAACTTCCGTTATATGGGCCTGACCGGAATCACTCCTGTCGGAAACTCGATCATGCTGGGTACCCGATCTGGATACCTGACCATAACGGCAGAGCCTAAGAAATAGTACCCGACCAAATCGGTGCGCAGGCGTGTCGCCGCTTTCGCTTTCTCATGCGCCTCGGAGAAACGAAAGCTCTGACAAGGGGGAGCACTCCAAGGCAGTCTGGTTCCCCCCGCGCCCTCTTTACCAGACCTTACAACGTGACTTTGGCGGGCATTGCGCCTTGGTCTCGCCGTTGTTAGCATCTCATTCCCTTGAATATTTATCTCATCGGAAAAGACCCATGAAAGCTCATTCAGCCTTTGCCTTTTCACTGTTTGCATGCTCCTTAGTTTGCTTTATTGCTCCGCAGCCGGCCGATTCAGCAGGCAGCGCCAAAGAGAAATCCTCGGCATCCGATTCCAAGGGCAAGAAGGGGGAGAGTGAGGCAAAAGCCGCCCGTGCAGAAAAGGGCGACCGTGCAGAAAAGGGCGACCGTGCAGAAAAGGGCGACCGTGCAGCAAAAGCCGACCGTGCAGAAAAGGGCGACCAAAGTAAGGCGCGTCAACAAAAAGAAAAGCAAGGGAAGCAGGCCCAAGTGGCCAAGGCTCGTAAGGATAAGGCAAAAGAAGATACTGCACGCCGCAACCGCGTAGCCGGTGCCGGCAGCGGAGCAGGAGAGGCGGGTGGAGAAATGGCGGAAGACCTGGGCGACGTCAACGAAGGCCCCGGCGGAGCAAAAATCGTCCACCATTCGCATGTGCTTTATCTTAAAGATGGCACAAAGATGAAGGGCTCAATCCTGATGCACGGGGCGAAATCGATCATCGTCCTTACCGAACAGGGCGAACTCGAACTTAATCCAGCGGATATTGAACAGGTCGCCCCTGCCGAAGAGCAAGCCCCCCCGGTTTACGCTTCGACACAGATATTTGAGGGGCACGAGTACCTCACTGCCCCTCAGGTGGGAGAGGAAGAATCCGAGGAAGAGGCGGAAGAAGAGGTCGTAGAAGAGAAAGTGGAGGAGGAACCTAAAGAGGAAGTGGAGGTCAAGTTGCCTGAAGCGCCACTTCTCGAATCATCCGTAAAGCCGGCCGAAGACGAACCAATCAATCAGGTCGCCGAAGTCATTCAGCAAACGGTGACGCCCGGCATGGTGAAGCCCAAGTCGCCCGAGCGACCAGTGACCACCGGCAATCAGACCAAACAGGAAATTTCCGGCGGCGACCCTGCCGCGGTCAAAGCCACAGCGATGGATTCCCAGCGTCCCCGCCCGGGCGCCAGCAAACCTGCACAAGTCGCGCAGCCTGCGGAGATCAAGAAGCAAGGGATGTCCGATCTGCTCAAATCGCTGGAAACCAAGGATGGCCTGAACAGCGTCCTCGAGCAGCTCAAGTCCAACCCTGATTTCTTCAAGAGCTTCGAATTGAATAAGTAGGCGGCGGCCCATGCCATCCGGCATCCGGACCAGGTGGCTGTTTATTTCAATTTTCGGATTTCGAAATCTTTGAACCACACTTCGCCGCTGGTAGCTCCTACGCCTATGCGGCCGGGGGGCGACGGTAGCGCTTGGGTGAAGACGGTTTCTTCGCCAACTCTGATCACTGTTTCTTTGTCGGTACAGGTGATAAAGAATTCGGTCCACTTCCCGGTTTGGATGTCTTCGATACGGGGGGCAAGCCTGGGGGTTACATCTTGAGGAAGCCCGGTGAAATGTTTCTGGGGATGGAGAGGCCGGCGGGGACTTTTGACTGGACGGGGCTTGTCAGAGACTCTGGGCTGGCCGGAGTCGGGTTTCTTGGGGTGACCCGAATCCACTTCACCAGCCGATAAACAAAATGCTCTGCATCAACGCCTACCGCGACGACTTCGACAAACAGGCCCAGGGCATGAATGCCGAACCTGAAACGACCCGCGACCTGATGGGCCGGCATCGAGCCCTCGTTGAAGGGGCCGTCAACAATCTGAAGAATCACCAACTGGAAGGGCCACGCCATGGCCAAACTCTAACTCGGCCTGGCCATCCTGTTAGCCAATGCACTAAAATGGCACAAGGTGAAGACCGGCCAGCTTCAGCCCGTCCAACTCAAGCCCCGCAAGCCAGCTGGCCTCCTGAGATTGGAACTCCTATCTTTCATTTCGCCGGGCTTCCTGAAGGCCAGACCCCAGGCTCTGCCTCCATTAGTTTTCTTGGTACTCAGGAGATTCCCATATTGTCTTGCCGCGCGCGTTTACGTATCCGAAGCGGCCCTTCCTGAGTGTAAAGCAAGTCCATCTCTGAAATCCTCAGTCATCTCAAATGATGCTGCGATCTGGAGTTTTCCACTTTTGTCGATGTATCCGTATGCTTTCGCACGAGTTACGGAAAACCCTTCACCGAGTGTAATGTCTGTACTTGGGTTGTCCTCCGGCAGTCCAACACGGATAAGTCCTTCGCGACAGTAGCCTACCTTAGCATACCGTGGTTGAATCACTAGTTTTCCATTTCTGTCTGTAAACCCCCATTTCCCACCGACTTTCACGCCCGCCAGCCCTTCACTGAATATGTGAGCAGAATCGAATTCTGGCTTTATCACAATCTCGCATCTTGTGTTCATGTAGCCCATTCGATCGCCTATCTCAATTGGGCAAAGCCCTTCAGAAAAATATGACATATGGGTTCCGGATCGAGCCTCTCCAGTGATTTTTCCAGACTTGTCAATCACAACTGAAGCATCGTTCAGCCGACCCACCGCGTGCCCATCATGAAAGCCGCCATGCCTTGATGTAAAAGGAGAGGCCAATGCCTCGTTCCCAAATCGGTCAATGTAGGCGTGTGCGTCTTCATACTTCACCAATGCCAGGCCATCGGAAAAGGTAAGGGCTACCGAATACTTGGCAGGAATCACCAGGCTGCCCTGTGAATCAATGTAACCGAAGCGATCTTTTATCTTTACTACTGCTCGACCGTCTGAAAAAGGTTCGGCATGATCGTAGACAAGTGGAATCTGTACTTTCCCGGTTGCATCAATGAATCCGACTTTTTTGTCCAGCCAGACACAGCCTAATCCTTCGGTTGCCGGCAAGGCATTATCGTAATTGCAGGGACACAATTGTTTACCGCTCGCATCCATGTACCCCCACGTCTTATGGTTCAATGTGATAGGGAACATTGCTCCTCCCTCGCTCAAGACGTTTGAGCAACATATGCCGAATAGCAAGCAGAAACAGGCCAACATGTTGCTTTGGTGGTAATTGACAAGGCTCTTCATTTTAAGTCTCCATTTGGCACGTCAGTTCCCTGTTTCGCAATTTGTAATTTAATCCAAGCCTGGACACCTGGGCTAACTTCTAGTTTTGCATTCTTGGCAAAGTCTCTGAGTCCACCAAACCCTCCTGTAATGTTTGACTCCCAGCCCCGAGCCCCTCATGTTCCCTCATTTTGTTCTCTCAACTAGATCATTGATCTCCTGCCGAGTGAATTCATACCATTCATCCAATGATTTTTCTTTCTCCAAATACTGAATAGCGTAAGCCCTGATCCAAAGGCTCTCACATGAGAGAAGGCGCTTTTTTTGTTCAAGTGGAAGCCGCACGCCATTCTCTTTCATATACCTGAATATAAACTCATCTGACGGACTACCTCGACGGCTCAAATACGCCATCATCTGATTCCAGGAATTCGATTTCAGTGCCAGAGGAAGCAGCTTTTTATTAATCATATGCGTCCACGCATTTACATCGTCATATCGCTCCAGTAGAACTTGGGAAAGCTCGTCCAGCAATACGGGATGATCAATCGAGAGCACGCTCCTGACGGTCTCCACCAATTCGTACTGACTCTTCGACTGCCGCGCAACCGACAGGATGCCTCGCAAATGCTCTTCTACGATGCGCTGTTCAGGTTGAAACAGTTTGAGGCGAAAACTGCTGGTTCTAGAAACGGGTGTACTTTTTTCACCTTCGACGGCTAGAAACGTAAAATGGCAGGTTACCTCTGAATCTCCCGGCGGGATATATTCAAAGAAATCATGAAGATACCATACACGGGAGAGCTCCTGGCCCTTTTTCAAGATTTGTGGCGCATGTGCAAACTGGACACGGACAGAGTCTTCCTCTCCCTTCGGCACCCACTTTTCGACCCCCTCAAATACTACATATGGCGGATCGAGCGTGTCTACTCCAACTCGTTCGCTTGGGCCCAAATACTTAATTCCAAACCGTACGGGCAACGGCAACAGATTGGCCACCTCCCCTACAGGTGGAATTATGGAGACTTTGAATTGATGCTCCCCAAAAAGCGGAACAATTGCAGTCGCCGAAATGAACGCGGTTAGTAAAAACATTTGTCGATTGGCCTTTAGTTTTTTATTAAAATTTCGATCCAACCTTGTTGATCCGCTTTACCCGAATTGTCTAAATCTCCCGGCTCTGCGGCAGAATTACTGGCGAAACGGCCTTCCCTCCTGATCGATAAGTAGGACTTGTCATCCCGCTTCTCTAGCTTAAATTGAAGCGAATAACCACTCTTAAGTAGAAGCGCACTGCCGTCAGGCTTGGTGTCATCGTGCACGATCTTACACCTGTCACAGCCGAATCGAACGAACTGTTCTATGAAAAGCGTTGAAGAATAGCCGTTGTTATCTTCAATCATCTCAATCATCTTTTCTTTAGGCGGTAAAGTATCATTACCAGAGAGACGTATTTTTAGACCTAAGGTGTCCGTTAGACCACTAGTATCGGCAAAAGATTCCTGGTATTTATGTGTCGCGTTTTCTATAAAAAAGGACCCTTGATCCGGCTTTTTAATTATGTGCACCCTTTCAATAACAAATATCTTTGAAAGGTCTGATGGAGTTCCCGAATCACTGGAAAATGAAATGGCATATTTCACACCCCATGTATAATGATATATTCCGTTCAATGTGTTGACAGAGGTCTTCTTGGGATCGTAAACCTCATCGACCTTGAAAAGAGTTTTCGTCGGGTGTGCGCATACTGCAAAGCCGTTTGGCGATTTTGCAACCAGGGTACCGTTTGCATCGCGAGCCTCGATTACGATTCTACCATCTGCATTCGCGGTCGTCTGTGCAACACCCTTTATTTGAAGAGAGTTTCCAAGCTCCGACAACTTCTTCGTAAGTGCCTTCCCGCTGCTTTCGACAAAAACAGCTTGCCCTCCACCCGCGTCTTGAATGGTAAAGGTTATTGTTTTGTCTGGGTTTGTAGCTCCAATAGTAATGGGTAGCTGAGCGATAGGTTCGGCGCCGCTTCCATAGGTAACGCCTGGATTGCAGAACGGTATGCTGGATGGAAGCCCGGCCCTCCTGACAGGGTCAAAAATGGCCAACGAGCCTTGATCATTGCCTCCAGTTCCGGCCCCCGCGCCAGTTCCGCCACCAGCAGTCCCTCCAGTTCCGCCCTTCCCGACCTCAAAAGGGTCAGATTTCTTTTCCTTACTCTTCTTGGCTTTCTCATCCACACCTGCGGCCTCTTGAGCTTTGAAGCCGCCAAGTACTATGAATGTCTGCGTGCTGGACCCACCTGACAAAGCCGATCCATTTCGTGCAGAAGATCGGGGGCTGGATGTTGTGCTGGTGATGCCCTGCCCTTCGGAATAGGTGTATTTTACTTTGATTTCATAGGTGCCCTCCAGGCTGTAGTTGGCAACGGGATTTGCTGAAACGTCAGGCTCGATAGTCACGGTTCCTGGCCCACTCACTTTTGACCACAGGTAGTCGCCCCCCGGAGGCGAGCCAAGAGCAGAATAGGCGCCTGTGTAACTACCTTGTTCATCTACGTTTGGGATATCCGCCGGCATGGGCTCCTGGAATTGCACATCTACGACTTCGTACTGTTTGTTTGCCTGGTACTCGGTCTGTTGCTTGTCATACGCTACAAGACTCACCGAGATAAGGCCTGAGCTTCCGGGTGTAAATGTCGTGGTCTGTTTGTCTTTACCGCCAGGTTCTGCAATTCCGTTGATGGTCCAAGTCACATACCAGTCACCCGGTATTTCTTCCATGCTTGGCGAAATTCGGGCGGCCAGAGTGACCAGTGCGGTAGCGCTGCCTTCGTAAGTGGTCAGCTCCGGAGTTGCAGTGATGACAAGGGTGTCCTCGGCGTTTGTCGAACAAAGACCGATAAGCGAAATGGAGAGGATGAGTAAGAGAGACTGAGGTCTGTTGATGAACATTCTGATACTCCTGAATTTAATGGCCGTTTTCATTTCTTTGGTCCCTGGATGGTGGATTGCTGATTTTTTGCGTGCTGTGCCAGCACTAATTTTGCCTGTTTTGCCCAGTATGAGTTCGGGGCATTTTCAATGACTTTGTTCAAACTTCCCGTGCCGGCTTTCACGTCCTTGAGCTGCTGCAGAAGGGCGATTCCAAGATTGAATTCAAGATTGACAGCCGACGAATGACCCGGATGTTTTTCGAGGAGTGCTTCGTTTGCCTTCACCGCCTCACGTATACGGTTGGCCTCCATCAGCTTTGCTACCAGTTGGAATCGGAGATAAAGATCAATCTCTGAATCTGGCTTCTCTTCCAGGTTCTTTTGAATGCGGTCAACGGCCGCGGCGGTCTTGCCCTGATAGGACAGAACTCTGAAATTATTCCAGTAATAGGCTTTTCCAAGGGCCTCCGGGGGCAGATGTTTCTCCATGGCCAGATACACCAGTTCTGAGAGTGACCAGGCCCGGTGGCCCTTACAGTAGGCGGCAAGTTTTTCCAGCTTTTCAGCTCGCTGTTTGATGTCTTCGATGGCTGCAGCGGTCTCGATACACTGGCGGAACCATTTCTTGGCGTAGAGCTGATCGTGGGGGTAGAACCACAGAGCGGTGTCCAGCATTTGCATCCATCTTTTGTCGGGATCTAATTGCGGCAGCAGAAGCTCGAGTCGCAGGTCTTCGGTGTAAGCTGATCGCCCGACCTCTGCCTTGTTCAGAAAGTCCTGACGTAATTCGAGGAGTTCTTTGCCGGCCTTTTCCAGACCCGTTCGAGCTGCCATGGCGAGGCCGAGGGGTCTGAAAGATTGGAATTCTTCCTCTCCGGAAACGGAAAGGGCCTTCAACGTCTGCCACGAAATCCAGGAAACGTATTCGTCCGCGACGGCTTTATCCTTTTCATCGGCGCCGATCAGGACGGGGTCAGCTTGTCTGAAGAGTCCCCGGAGTGAGGTCCATTTCCGGGCAAAACTCATTGGGTCTGCCTTCCATTTCGTCACTGTATCTTCATACTCTTTCTGCAATTCGTTTAGCCGTTTGCGCAGATCCTTACTGCCAATTTTTTCAGGCTGGTAATCGAGTTCCTTCGGGAACTCCCAAGGCCCATCGAGCGGGTCGAGCATGATGCCGGAGAGCAGTGTATTCAGGGAAAGGCCGCGGCTTATGTGGACCGTGAGCTTCTGTCCGGCTTTTACCGCAAAGTGCTTGTAAAGCGTGCAGAGGCTGTCCTCCACGTCGCAACCGGCGAGTAACTGACCGGCATCATCCCGGATTTGGAGAGTCCACCTTCGATTCGGTTCCAGGAAATTGTGGTCGTTGGTGAAGGCGAAACTGAGGCGAAACACCGGAGACAAATCTTTGCTCTCAGGCACATCGAGAGCGATTACCAGGTCCGCCCCTTGCAGTTTGCCCACGGGAACCTGCTCGCCGAAGTCATCAAGATTGCTGGAAACCCGGACCTGCCGTATCGGATCCCATAACGCCGATGGACTGGGATCATCTACCTGCGAAATCCAGCGGCGTCCGCCTTCCCTGGGGTCGGTGGTGGAGATCCTGTAATTCATGGGCCGCCGCGTATCTGTATCGAAAGAAGTCTTTACCTGTTCGCCCGGAACAGCGATGACGTCACAGGGCCCCTGCATGGCGAACAGAATGAATCCAGACTTTCCCGGATGGCACGTCCGCCAGTTCCCGAAATCAGAGCGGTTCTCACCGATGTAGACCACCGGCGATTTTGCCGGTGACAGTGCCTCAGCAGAGGACGCCTTCAGCCGCTTCTGATGAAATGCCGCCAGAGAACGCAGTTGATGAGGCGTGGCCGGATCCAGGGCGACTTTCGAATATTCTTTGGATGCACTTCGTAAATCTCCCTGAAACTCAAGGCATTGGGCAAGCCGGTAGTTCGCTTGCGGGATGGGTTGGGAACGCTGGGGGGATGGGGTCTTGGAGAAGAGCTTCCCGGCTTGTTCGTATTGCCCGCTTCGGAAGTATGAGAGGGCCTGGGAGTATGTAGCGGACGTCTGGAAATACGCGTAAACAGAGGGAAACGTCTTGCGCAGGGCCTTGTCTTTTTCGAGGGAGTCGAGGATCTGCTCGAAGATCGGGATGGCGCGGTAGTGGAGGCCTTCCTGCTGGTAGGAAAGGGCGAGGGTGTGGAGTAAGAAATGGAGGAATGGAGGATTGGAGTGATGGAGGGATGATGGATTGGAATATTGCTTGATGAGTTGTTTGAGGGTTGTGCGGGCTTCGCGGCGGAGGCCGTCGCGCTCTTGTTGCCAGTAGAGTTTCCAGGTGCTGAGGAGTGTGGGCGGTTGGGTGGATGGGGGTGTGGGAGTTTGCAGACGAGCTTCCTTTTCGTCCCCGGATTCCCTCTCTTTTCCGGATGTCATATATCCGAAAACCTCTGCCAGTTCCTCGTCCGACTGGGGCTGGCGGAGGGCCTCCAGATACTGCTGATTCACCGCATGTTTGGCCTTCATTTGGGGCAGGACGGTACGTGCCGGTTTGATGGTTCGGAGGTATGCCGCCATGGCTCCGTCAATGTTGCCCTCTCGTGCCGCGCGTCTTGCTTCTTCGAGCCAGAGGTCGCGGGCGGCGGGGAGCCCGAGCAGATCGATCAACAG
>JAQBXN010000188.1 GCA_027625095.1 Planctomycetota bacterium
ATGGCCTGGAATCCGGAATAATGAATTGCCGAAAAAAGGGTCAGAACTTTCGGGGCACCGCACTAGAACACATAAGACTGTCATCGGCCGGTCAACAGTCATTTCAAAGTACTGAGTTCGGTGAAAATAATGAACATCGGCTTTGGGGAAGTAAACTCCAATTTCTTGGCGTGCATTGCTCAGGAAGGCAGGATACCTGGTTGAAGCTTTAGCCACCCCACCCCTGAAATCCTTTAGTGCATTTGTGGTTGGTACACCTGGTAAGCTCTTCAGTCATCACATGGCAGAGACTGCCACCATCAATACGATCCCGCCCCATGCGCTTGAATACCCAGATGCGAATCATTTCCGGCACGGCGAAAGGCAGCCAAATCATGTGTGTGCCTGGGGACGCAGTGCGGCCGACGCCCGAGAGGATGCGGGGCGCAGTATTCAATATCCTCGGGGCAGATGTGGTGGGCGCTAACGTACTCGACCTGTTTTCCGGAACCGGCAGCCTCGGACTGGAATCCCTCAGCCGCGGGGCCGCACACTGCGTGTTTGTTGAAATGGGGTTTGGCCCGTTGCAGGCCTTACGAAAGAATATCAGCGGACTCGGTTTTGATGACCATGCGGATGTAATGCCGAGAAATGTATTCGACATCCCCACCCATCTTGTTGAAACCGGCCGTAATTTTGACTTGGTATTCGCCGCGCCGCCCTACCCTATGATTGAAGAGCTGGGCACAGCAAAAGAGTTGTTTAACATTTTTGGTGAAGTCCTTGAAAAGTTCGGGACTTCGCACGTCACTTTGAACCTTCAGCATTCACCTCGATCCCACATTCCTGAAAAAACCGACCGATTGCAGCGTGTGGATCATCGCCAGTATGGGAATGCTGAATTTTCACAATTCGCTTTATCCTGAATTTGAACCATGGCAAAAATCCCTGACTCCGTAAAAAAACGTGACATTCTTTATGGCGAGAACACTGACCCCGCCGAGCTCAGCGATCTGGGCCGTCAATACCTGGCAGATGAACGCTTTTGGGAGGCGGTCGAATTCTTTTATAGAGCAAAAGACAACGCGGGTATCGCAGAAGTAAAAAACGCCGGCATCGAAATGGCTGATTCCTATTTGTTGCAACGACTGGAAAAGCTGGAAACCGGAGACGTGACCGAGGCCGATTGGCTGTCGCTCGCAGAAAATGCTCTCGCCGCCGAAAAATTTCGGGATGCCATCGAAGGTTTTGAACGAGGAGGCCAGGCAGAGCGGGCAGAGGACCTGCGGGCGACTCTGATTCAGACCGAGAAAGTCAGCCAGACGGAAGAAGATAAGGGTGATAAGGGTGAGGTGGAAGGGAATGAAGAATGAGTCGTCCTGCCGCAGGTCGAACGCCACCCAAAGCAGTAAAGGCCTGCTCCTGAAAATCTGCGCGGTGGTCGCAGTAAGAGCAGACCCACCGAATCTTGTTAATTCATCCAAGGAAATTAGAATCGCTCATTGGAATTCTTTACTGTGGACCAAGTATTTTGATTAAGGCACGAATCACCAACGGCACCATACAACCCCTCGCTCCACTTCCAGAAGATTGGACTGAAGGTTCAGAAATAACGATCGAACGGGTCTCGGACAGTGCTTCTTTTGATTGGGCTAAGGAGGTGGAGGAGGCGATGTCCGGAATTTCAACCGAAGACCACAAACGCCTCCTCGACGCCATAAGCGAACATCGTTCTGAAGCTGAAGAGCAGATGAGAATTGAAATGGAACAGTAAGGATGGCAACTGAAAAGTATCTGCTGGACACAAACCATCTGGGCATGGCGGTCACCCCCGGATCGAAGGTGTTTAAACGTGTCGATGCTGCGGTGAAGCAGGGTGACAAGTTTGGCATTTGCATTCCCGTTCTATGTGAATTGGAAGTGGGCATCCGCCAGGTCAACAATCCAACGGCATATCGAATCGCGTTAAGGAATGTGTTCCGTTCCGTCCGCATCTGGCCCTTAGACTCAGAAACTGCACGAGTTTACGGAGAGATCTATCACGAACTGAAAACTAAGGGACGTGCTCGCTCGCAAGTTGATTTGCTGATTGCCTCACTGGCCCGACAGATGAGTCTGATCATTCTCACAACTGATCGAGATTTCGAAGCGCTCATCGATATCAACACAGAGAACTGGTCCTGAATTCTACATGTCATCTTGGTGACTCATGCCACTCCTGGTCAGTCCACGCATCACTGCTCCCGATCAACCCGATAATACGGATATCCGTCGTTTCGTTGATTTCTGGAGTGACCAGTCCATGGCGGAGCGTGCGGAATCCATCTGGCGATACCTGTGCGATGAGTACACCGGCGTCTATCACTTCTGGCAATGCTTCGAGGGTCGTGACGATCAAGAGCCGTTCGCCAATTGCCGCGACCCGCTGAAACTGCTGAATGTCCATGGACACATCTTCTGCGGGATAGCCGGCCGCATGCTCGAAAATCTGCTCATCGAGGCCGGCGCTGAGGAGGCCAGATCGGTCGGCATCGATACATGGAATCACTGCTTCACAGAAGCCTACTACGACAACGCGTGGCACTACCTTGATGTGGATGTGCGAGGCGCACTGCGAAACAAGAATGGCGATATCGCCAGCCTGCATGAAGTGATGACGCAGGCAGAGCTCTGGACGGACCCGCCGCATCCAATCGAGCCATTCTTTCCCAAAGATCACGACAAGGCCAAGCTCGCCGAAATCTACAACCTCGCCAGTCCCTGTTACGAATACCATTTCTCAACCGGCCATCACAGTTGGGACCACCTGATGCGACCGGGTGAACAGATTAGCTGTTTCTGGCAGCCGCAGGGCCATCGCTGGGATTTGCGTCCAGAGTATGTCGAGAAGGAATATCCGAGGACTCTCCTCCAAGCCGAACCAGTCGGATTGAAGCCTAATCGCGAGAACTGGTCCGCCTGGAATTATGGAAACGCGCATCGCATCTACGAGCCCGATCTTTCGGATTCGACTCTGGGCGGCCCCGGCAACGGAATTCTTCAATCGATGAATTCAACACCAGCAGGTCTTCAGGTCAAAGGGGAAGAAGGCAAGTGGGAATTCGACTGGAGCCATCCCTACATGTTTGTCGGCGAACTGCCCGATCCCCTCAAACCGAACTCAGAGAAAGCGCTGACTGTCTCGCTCACCGGGAATGGGAAATTCAAACTGTATGTCTCGGGCGACGAAGGTCGCCGATGGCATGAAGCGGGACATGGCGAACTATCCAGAACACCAACTCTGGATCTGACTCCATGGGTGCAAGGTTGCTATCGTTGCCGGTTCCGGTTGTGTCTGTCCGGCGGAACTCTTCTTGAGAAGTGGCACAGCGAATCCTGGCATCAACTCGCGCCACGCTCACTTCCGCGCCTGCACGAAGGCACAAACGAAAGACAACTTGGTGTAGGAGATCGGTGGGGGAAGATGACCACCGTTACTTCCTGTGATCCGGACACCCGTTTCCCCGATGAAACGGAGCCATGGTTCGCAGAGCCGCCAGGACATTATGAATTCACCCAACTCAAGAAACGTTTTCTCAAACCAGTCTCGGTCTCCCTCAGCCACACCGACGCCCTGCCGATCGATTGGTTTCGCGTCGGCGCAAGCCTGCGCTCGCATCACAATCCTCTGCCGGGTCAAAATCATCACCGCATTGATTACCAGGTGAACGGCTCTGAGGATTGGCTGCCGATTGAAGTGCCGGAAATCCCGTCCTGGGTGCATCATTGGCATACCCGCTTTGAAGAAGACGTTTGCCTCGGCACACCGATCGAAAAGTTGAAAGTGCGCTTTGAAGGCCAACCTGGCTTGAATCGATTCTCCATTCGAGCCCATGGCCTGCTGCCCACCGAATCCTGGCAGAACGCAAAGGCAGAGGTCACGCATGTCTGGGAGGAAGACGGGGAGCGCAAAGCGTTTGAAAAGACTGTTGAGCCAGACGAAACCTACAACATCAAATGCGGCCCCACGCCAAAAGATTTCTCTTATCGGATTCGTGTCCCGCATGCTTGAGGCACATCAGAAATCTGGGCTGCGGAAGAGAGTGTCAGCCGAATGAAGACTGGATTCAGGAGAAGGTTCAAATCAGGACTCGCCTTACTCATTACTCATTAATTCGAGTCTTGTCTTCAAACGATGACTCAGAGAAGGCGCTGCATGAAGAGTCAGGTGGAAGACCGGCTCTTTCTGACCATCAATAAAGTCTTCTACGCCGCGTTCATCCGATGTCTCCCAATCGGGCTTTACGGTCAAGCAGGCCCTCTCGCCTTGGGTAACCCATCCGGTATCGGTTTTCCTCCAGGGAAATTTGCTGTCCAAATGGAATGAAACACCCCGTGCTTCGGGCAGTTCTAACTCATCCTCTATCACGAATGCGGAGGGATCCTTGCTCACAATCCGGCGTACGCATCGTAGAACCAGGCCACCCCAGGCAGCAGTAACATCGATCCTGCAGTCGAGAGATTGTTCGTCACCGGTGCCCATGGGAATGGTCGCATCGGGGCAGGGATTGAGCTGCCGCGGCAATGAAGTGTCGGGCCCCGCCGGAATAAGAAGGTTGTGATAGCGGGCAAACTTGATCGTTGTGCAACGTGGATCGTCGTACGGCATCTGGCCTCGTTCGTAAACAATTTCTTCCCCGAAGGCCTCGATAACAAGACTGCCGCGATCGTCGTGAGCATGTCCGGCCTTTGCTGGTCCGCCGATGAGCTGAAGCCTGACCGGCCCGTGTGGCGTTGGTCGGCACGAGCAGAGCATGCCGGTCTGCTCAAGCACGTGGAAAACCGGTGGTTGGACGGAGGGCTCCGGCAATTCTTCCGGTCCAAAGACGATATTGAATGCCGCACCGGGCGTTGCTGCGTTGTCGGTGTGTTCGCCCTGCAGTGCCATCCCGTTCAGGAGTGCACCGACAGCAGCGTCGTCGCTTACGCTGGCCAGAAGCCCGAGACAGTCCTGATAGACAATAGTGCCGGCATGTCCGCCGTCGGCTACCTTGATGGCTGAGCCGTAGGGCGGTAACGTGCTGAGCATCGTTCGAATGTATTGACTCACATTCTTCAAGTTCGGCGGCACGAGGTCTTCCAGAGACTGGCTGCGATGACGCGAGACAAGCGAATAGGCAGCCAGCGCGTGTGCCGCCGTAGAGGTGACATATCCGGGCCCTTCAAAGGCGCCGCCGTCCTCTTGGAAATACTTGTTGACCGTTTGATCAAGGGCTTGAATTGCAACATCCAGCAGCTCGTCCCCGTCAGGATAGATACTGCTCAGAGCAAGCTCACAGATGATCGCTCCCCATGAAAAATACGCGCCCTGGTTGCATCCGCGGACATACGGGTGCCGCATCAGGGTTTGCAGAATCCAGGGCAGAGCCTTTATGGATACCGCCTGAGCAAGAACCTGCTTGCCGGAAGCCGTAAGGAAACTGCCGGCCCAGTCCCAGGCAAAAATGAGATTGTGTGCATAACGATATTCGTGAAACGCACGCTGTTCCCAGGCCGAGCCGGCTATAGATGGCATAAACTCAGGCTGCCACTTATCGCAATGAGCGAGCGCCAACGCGTGGTCGACCGCCATTCGAGAGAGCTGCTCGTTCCGATCAATCAGGCCGACAAACGCTCCAAGTCTCATCGCCAGAAGCGAAATGTGCTCGTTACCCCGCAGTCGATAGCAGCGCGGTTTCCTCATGTTTGGGTAATTGCCGACCCCGCGCCAGGGCTCATGCTCCAGGAATTCACTGGCCTGATTTCGCATACAGTCCATCAGCTCTTTGTATGGAGATTTCTGTACCTTTGCGCGCAGTCTCTCAAGATCCTCTTCACCAAAAAGCAGCCCGATAGCAGGCTTCATTGCCACGGTTTCATTTTGCGGAACCATCAGGTCATCCCATGCGCCCTGCCACGGATTGGGTCGTTCCTCCATATCTTTCAATCGTGTCGAATCCGCTAGACCAAGCCAAAACAATTGCGCGTTGGCGGGGCCTTCGCCGTTATCGAGCAGTTCTATTTCAACATGAGAGATGACGTCGCCTTTGAAATTATTGCTCCATTCCTCGGAGGTATTGGTGCCCTTCTCATGAATGACCTCCTGCACCGCACCATCGACCGTGAGGGTAATTTTCAATTGAGTGGTTTCCGGCAGAGTGCAGCAGACGATCAGTCGGTTGTGGCGACTGGCATCCACCTCCATGTCTTTGGAAAGCATTGCAACGAGGCCCCCCGCACCACGCTCCCAATGGATCTCTGTCGCATGAAATTGCTGGAGTATCCTGCTACCCGTTTCTGGAGCGGCTTTGAAATTCCAGGACTCGATATAGCATCGATGGGGATCATAAAACCGCTGAAAGATTGCTTCCGCTTCGTTGATGTGGGTAGGGCTTTGCATCTGAATGGTTTGAATAAATCGGGACGCTTGATTTTTTAACGCGGATGCTTGGTTACCCTATGAACGTCGTTTCGTAAAGTCTTGACACGAGTTTCGTTTCAGTTCCAAGTCGAGCAATCCAGAAAAAAAATGACCGAAGACCAAATTCAGGAATTCTACCGGGAGGGATACATCGTCCTGCCAGATCTCGTTCGATCAGACACTATCGATGAAGTCCTCGCCGCCAGTCCAAGCAAATATGAAAAGGGCGGTAACTGGTCCCCACGCGTTTTCAATCACGATGATCCGACGGCAGATTGGGCCATCCATCAGTTGATAATCGAGCCCTCCGTTGTCGATGCCGTTGAGGCAATCTTTGAGTCGCCTGCGCGGGTGTACTATGGGATGCTGGCAGTTGTCCCTTCCGGCAAAGGGCGTGGTCTGCCCTGGCATCAGGACAACATGTATTCGATTGTCGCCGGCCGCGCGCTGAATGTATTTATGGCGTTGTGCGAGATCCCACAAGAGAAGGCCGGGCTCTGGGTCGCGCCGCGCAGTCACTGGCTCGGGCTCTGGCCAAACCACCGTGCAGAGGAATTCGGTGGCCATCGTGAAGCAGATGTCGAACCGGAAAACGGAATCCAGCTCCCTTCCATGAGAAGGGGCGATGTCTGCATTTTCGATCGATTCATGCTTCATCGTTCTCTGACCAACGAAACCAATGAAGATCGATACGCCTACGCCGCGCAGTACCAGGAGGACAAAGCCAGGGTTCAGGACACCGGAATGAAAGATCCAAGAAAAATGAGGGTGGCAGAATTGGGAGGCTGATCAAAAATCGGTAAAGCTCTGGACAGAGGGCTGCACGCTACTTCAGCATAGGCCGGAGTTGCACCCCTGCTGAATTCACGGAGTGAAACTCCGTGCTACGATGGCGTCGTTACCTTCCAGCCTTGTGTAAGTTGTTGAACCGGCCTTATCTCATCTGATTCAGGAGACCCAAGATGCCAACCGTTAAGTTCCTCGGACATTCCTGTTTTCTCGTTACTAACGGCGACCAGTCGGTCCTGATCGATCCATTCTTGACCGGTAATCCTAAAGCGGCCTGCACGGCTGAGGATGTAAATCCCGTTGCGATTCTCCTCAGTCATGCACACGGAGATCATCTTGGTGACGCTATCGCTATTTCAGAGCGAACAGGAGCACAGATAGTGGCCGTTTTTGAACTGGCTATGTATTGCAGTGGACAAGGCGCGAATGTGCACCCAATGGGCATCGGTGGGCAACACTCGTTTGATTGGGGAACGGTTAAATTCGTCCAGGCGTTTCATTCGTCAAGCATCCAGACCGACGATGGATTTCTGTACGGCGGCATGCCGGCAGGTATTGTCCTGACCATTGGCGGGAAAACAATTTATCACGCGGGCGACACCGGGCTCTTCAGCGATATGCAGCTGATTGGACGCCGCCATTCACCGGACCTGGCAATCCTGCCGATCGGTGACAACTTCACCATGGGCATCGACGATGCGGTGGAGGCTACAATTATGATTCAGCCGAAAAAAGTCGTGCCGATGCATTTCGGCACCTTCCCTCCCATCGAGGTAGACCCCAACGAATTCAAACAGAAGATGGCGGACCAGGCCGTCGAATGCCACGTCCTCGAACCGGGACAGAGCCTTGAGGTTTGACAGAATCAAGGCAGCCCTAACGAAGCGGCAACTCAATCAAGACATCCGTTGATAAACACAACTTCCTTGACTCTTTCAACCATCCGCATGAACTACTCCGTCGTACCATTGGCGCTGATCCTGCTCACCGCCACTCACGCCGAAGACAAGCCCTCCCCAAAGCTGTCGGACTATTACACCCTCGAAGAGATCCCCCTCCCCCAGGGAGAGATGATCGAAGCCGGTGGCATCGAATGGATGCCGGACGGCCGCCTTGCAGTCTCCACACGCCGCGGCGAAATCTGGATGATCCACAACGGGCTCGGGGACGATCCAACGAAGGTCGAATTCAAAAGGTTTGCGCACGGGCTGCATGAGGTGCTCGGCGTCGCCTACAACAAGAAGGATGGTTACCTTTATGCCTGCGAGCGCGGCGCAATTACGCGCCTCAAGGATCGTGATAATGACGGAGAGGCTGACCTTATCGAAAACTTCTCCGACGGATGGGGCATCAACGGGGACTACCACGAATACGCATTCGGTTCGAAGTTCGATCCTGAAGGCGCCCTCTGGGTCGTCCTCTGCCTGACCGGCTCAGGAGGAGCAGAGGCCAATACACCCTTCAGAGGGTGGGGTATGCGAATCGGGCCCGACGGTGAGGCAAAACCAATCTGCAGCGGGGTGCGCAGCCCTGGTGGTATCGGCCAGGACAGCAAGGGCCACATGTATTACGCGGACAACCAGGGCCCGTGGAATGGGACAAGCAGCATCAAGTGGATGAAGCCCGGCAGCTTCACCGGAAACCCGTCAGGAAACATCTGGTACAAGCTCGCTCCGGACTTGAAGAAGCCAGAGGAATACAAATCCGGAGGCAGGATAGCTGAGGCCATCGAAAAGATTCCTGAATACATCCCTCCTGTCGCTCAACTCACACACGGGGTACTGGGACGCTCCACTGCCGGTATTATCTGTGACACGACCGGGGGTAAATTCGGGCCGTTCAGCGACCAGCTTTTTGTCTGTGATCAGGGACAAAGCAACATCGTTCGAATCTTTGTCGAAGAAGTGAATGGCTACCTTCAGTCAGCCACTTTCCGATTCATGGAGGAAGGTTTTGGGTCCGGCAACCTGGTCGGAGTCTTCGCCCCTGACGGAACATTCTTTATCGGTGGCACGAATCGCGGCTGGGGCTCAAGAGGCAAAAAACCCGGTGCGGTAGATCGAGTTCGTTGGACCGGGAAAGTGCCTTTCGAAGTGCTTGAAATGCGCGTTCAACATGACGGCTGGGAGTTGGAGTTCACGCATCCGGTCGATCCCGAAATTGCGGGCGACAAGGCCTCTTATTCCATGAAAACTCACGCCTACATTTTTCAATCGAGTTACGGCAGCCCAGAGGTGGACAAGACCGATGCGATTATCTCATCGGTCACTCTAAAGGATGAGAAAACAGTCAAGCTTCAGGTGAAGGGCATGGTGATTGGCTCCATTCACACGCTCACGATGGATGCTGTACGCTCAATGGACGGCCTGCCGCTGTTGAACAACACAGCCTACTATACGTTGAATCAGATACCGAAAAAGTAGGCGAATCGTAGCTCTGGCCTCCAGGCCGGAGTGAATTCTTCTCTGCGAGCCTTCGGCTCGCAATGCAGCCGCCCTGGAGGGCAGCGCTACAAAGTCAGCGAATATCCGCCATCCACTATCAATAACTGCCCGGTCATATAGCGGCAGTCATCGGATGCCAGAAAAAGTGCGGTACCCGCAATATCACGTGGGACACCGGCTCGGCCCAGTGGGATACGACGTTTGGCGAGGTAGTTTTCTTTAAAGTCCTCTGTTTCTGTTTCATCAGTGCCGTCCTTTGCTACGGACATCCCGGTCTTGATGGCGCCCGGGGCGATAGCATTCACCAGGATGTTGTAAGGCGCTAGTTCCACCGCCATGGATTTGGTCAGCCCGACCACGCCGGCCTTGGCCGCGTTGTAGGCGCCGACCTGGCTGGTGGTCATGAAGGACTGGATGGAAGAGATACTGATAATGCGACCGGAGTTCTGCTCGACCATGACTTCAGCAGCGAGCTTCGAGCCCATGTAAACGGCTTCCAGGTTTACCTCGATGACTTTGCGCCAGTCATCGAGCCTGGACTCGAGGATGTTGTCGTAGACGACAATACCTGCGTTGTTGACCATGACGTCCAGAGCACCGAATTCCTTCACTGCCTGGTCTCGGACCTTCCTCATTGCGTCGTAATCGGTCACATCGATCTTGCCATAACAGCGGGCTGTGCCACCAGCTTCCTCGATGATGGCCCGGGTCTCTTGCGCGCCCTCTTCATTAATGTCACTAAGGACGACGTTCGCGCCTTCGCCAGCATATTCCTCTGCGATGCCTCTGCCGATACCACTACCGGCGCCGGTGATGATCGCTGTTTTATTTTCGAGTCTCAACATTATTCCTCCTGTTGCTCTTGAAGCTCGGTGTCGACTGGATTTTGAATCCCAAGAATTGGTGCGTATTTACAGCGTTTCATTTAGTGTCTCACGCCAGCACCTGTGGAGTGCATTGTAAGGAATGTCATCACGGCTCAACCTGAGAATTGAAGATGAAACTAACTCCAGAACTGTTGGCTGAAACAAAAGACATTGAGACCCCGTTCATGCTGCTGGATCTCGATGTGGTCCGCAGGAAGTATCAAAGATTGAAAGATCTGATGCCGGAAGCGCGCATTCACTATGCGATGAAGGCGAATGCTCATCCACGCATTATTGCCGTCCTGGCAGAGGAGGGCTGCAATTTTGACTGCGCCTCGCGGATGGAGATCGCTAAAGCACTCGAATGTGTTTCGCCGGACAGGATCAGTTTCGGGAACACCATCAAGAAGTCCAAAGACATTGCCTGGGCATATTCGAATGGGATTACCCGGTATTCTGTGGATGCGGCCATCGAAGTTGAGAAAGTCGCGCAGCACGCACCGGGCAGTCACGTTCTAGTCCCAGTACAAGCGCGATAGGAATGGCATGAATTTTGTTTAAAGCCTCCGCAACGCCGCCAG
>JAQBXN010000047.1 GCA_027625095.1 Planctomycetota bacterium
TGCATTCTTCTTCCTTCCCCATTCGTTGTTTCCTTGAATTCGTTGGAAGCACTTCTCTTCTCTTTGGTTGCGGCCTTACGGCTGCGATATGTGTTACGCTTCCCAAATCTCATTTGCGCAACTGCCACATAAAAGTGAGTCTTTCGCCATTCAAAATTCCAAATCGAGAAAGATAGAAGCAATGCCAATCAAACACCTGGTGTATGTCGGCGTAACAGGTCAGAGCGTCTGGCGAAGTGAGGACTCAGGGGAGACCTTCAAGCGTTCGAGTAACGGGATGTTCATGGAGGCTGAAATCCGTGCCCTCGCCGTGCATCCTAACTGTCCAAAGACACTTATTTCCGGCACCGAATGCGGGCTCTACAAGACGGTAGATGGAGGCAATTCGTGGGAACTGCTTCCTTCACAGTTAAACGAACTCCAGATTTGGTCGTTGCGCTTCCATCCCACCAATCCGGATATCATGTTCGCAGGGACGTGTCCTGCGGATGTTTATCGAAGCGAAGATGGCGGGAAAAACTGGGAGCTTCTCGACACCGGTATCCCTCGCAAATGCACCATTGATGCGCCCATTGTTCCAAGGGTTACCACGTTGAAAATTGATCCGGACAATAACAAGCGGATTTACGCTGGAGTTGAAATCGCCGGCATGTACCGTAGCGATGATGGTGGAAAGAGGTGGGTTTGCCGGATCGAAGGACTGACGAACCACGACATTCACGACATCATCTGTTTCGGCGGGGATACAATCTATGCCTCAACAAATGCTGAAGCATTCATCAGCCACAACGGCGGAGACGAATGGAAGGCGCTTAACATCCGAGAGAAACTGCCGTTCCGATACATGCGTGGCTGTGCTCTTGATTTGACCGAAAATCCGGCGCTCTACGCCGGGATCGGGAACGGGCCTCCGGGTGACAACGGAGCGCTTGCCCGAACCCTCGACAAGGGTGAAAGCTGGGAGATCTGCGAGTTGCCCGGCAACATCAACAGCACCATCTGGAATCTTGCGGTGAATCCCGCCGACCCAAACCTCATTTACGCCACCAGCATCAGCGGCCAACTCTTCCGTTCAGAGGATGGTGGAAACACCTGGACGAAGCCGCGTCACGAATTTGGAGAGGTGAGAGCCCTGGCCTGGGTACCCTCGGATTGAGCCGGGGGCTTGTCGTATTCCCCTGGCCCCAATACTGTTCAATTAAGACCCCGCCACCTTGGGGACTGTTGATTTGATTTTCGAAAGCAATTGGAAAAATTCTTCAAGCGAGAGTCAGCCAGGGTAGCTTTTGAAGCCTTCACCATGCTCTGACCCATCCTATTGGCTTTGGCAGTGACGGAGCCGATTTCATGTAGATTTAGCGGTTTATGATGGTTTTTCCGGCATTTTAACTATCTCGCGGCTTCCTGTAGACGTACTGCTCAATTCTCCAGAATTAAGGAGTTCATTTAGCAGTTCCTGGTGCTGTCCGAGTCCGAAGCAGACACGAATGTCCGACAGGTTGCGGCTGAAGCCGCACAAGCTCTCTCGAAGCTGAAGTGATGTCTGGGCTCAGGCGCCTCGCCAGCCAACGAGACACTCAGAGCGTACTTTTGAGACCCCGTGGAACTTGCCCTCGCATCCAGGAGAGGATCGTAGAGATTCGCTCGAATTCTAGTCCCCTCGGGACGGAAAATAGGACACGAGCCTCCAGCCTGAACTCCTTCTCAATCAAAGCGACTTTTGCCAGGCGTGTTCAGTACTTCCCCGGCATTCAACTTGCTAGTGCAGCCTCTTCCGGCATGAGAGCCTAAATGGCTTTCAGGTATGCAGAAGGTGCACCACCTTATGTTTTAGTGAAGGTATTGCAGTAAGTCCCTCAACTACGGAGAAGTGTCGTGAGACCTGAAGATTCAATTGGCCAGATCGTCACTGATTGCTCATCGCTCTCTCGAGTGTTTGACGCTCTGGATATCGACTACTGTTGTCACGGAGATCGAACACTTTTGAATGTATGCGAAGAGAGGGGACTCGAGCCGCTCAGCGTTGCTCGTGTGCTGCAGGCGGTTGCTCAAAGTATGCCCAGGCACCGGCGTGTCGATTGTTCAAGGATGAGCCTTACAGAACTCGCGGATCACATCGAGCAAACGCACCATGATTATTTGCGGATAGAGTTGCCACGACTCACCGAACTCATAGATGAGGTGCACAAACGCCATGACAGTTGTCTGTCACTCTTCGAACTTAAAGAGGTGTTCGCCAAGCTTCATGCCGATTTGCGGGAACACGTGCTTCACGAGGAGCAGCTCCTGTTTCCTGTAGTTCGGGATATCGATAAATCCTACAGCCTGCGAGCCCTCCAGGGGTTCAGCGTGAACACATCCATTAAGGATCTGAATCATGGCCACGAGGAGGACTATCGAGCCCTTGAAAGGCTACGAGATCTGACCGACAACTTTACGCCCCCCGAAGGGGCTTCCAATGCATGGCGCGCCTTACTCGAAGGTCTGGCAGACCTGGACTACGATCTCCATGAACATATCCACAAGGAGACCAATATCCTGTTCCCCAAAGCGGCGGAGACTGAGGCCTGGCTGGATGCGGCAGTCTAGAGCCGCGAAGAAGAGGGCCACGGATGAATTGGTTCTGATATCCGTAGCACTTTCCATCCGTGCTCCTTCTGTGCTTGGGTGCCAAAGGCATCCTTAAGATCATCCGTATTCTCCGAGAATGATTTCTTTTTTCATTGTGTTCCGTGCAGTCAGTGGTTCACATTTCTTTCGAGCAAGTCGCCACGGCCCTTACTTCCAAAGAGGAGGTAATTCATGTCCATCTTCGGTTCCAAGAAGGAATACAAGCTGACCGCCAATGTGCGGTGCGCGGGTTGAGCATCCAAGCTTAGCCCTAAGGCGCTTGCGCAGGTTCTGCGTGAGTTACCAACCTACGACGATCCGAACCTTCTCGTTGGGTTCGATCACTTTGACGATGCTGGCGTGTACCGGCTTAGCGATACAACAGCCCTTGTGAATACGGTGGACTTCTTTACGCCCATCGTGGACGACCCTTATGAATTCGGACAGATCGCCGCGGCGAATGCGCTCAGCGATGTGTATGCCATGGGAGGCACTCCACTTACTGTGATGAACATCGTCTGCTTCCCTTCAGACAAACTCCCTTTCGAGGTTCTCGGGAGCATCATGCAAGGCAGTCTGGCAAAAGTGAGGGAAGCCGGTGCGCTGCCGGTTGGCGGACATTCGGTGGATGACCCAGAGATTAAATTTGGCCTGGCTGTGACCGGTATCGTCCATCCAGACAAGATTCTGACGAACAGCGGTGCCAAGCCCGGCAACGCTCTGCTCCTGAGCAAGGCTCTTGGGACAGGGATTTTGACCACAGCGGTCAAGCTCAAAAAAACGAAGTCGGAGGTATTGCCGCCCGCAATTGAATCGATGTCTCGCCTGAACAAGGTGGCCAGCGAAATCGCTCTCCGGCATTCGGCGACTGCCGTAACCGACATCACCGGATTCGGCCTGCTGGGGCATGCGAGCGAAATGGCCCGAGGAAGCGCTGTAAGACTGGACATCCATTCTGGCTCTCTTCCCCTTCTGCCAGAAACGCACTCTTTAGCCGAGCGAAAAGTCGAGACCATGGTCTACAGCTCAAACCTGGAAAACCTTGGCGGCTTCGTTCAGTTGCAGGATGGTGTCACCGATGCCTATCACCGGATCATGCTGGAAGCAGAAACATCTGGAGGCCTGCTGATCGCACTCCCCGAAGAAGAGGCCGAGGGCGCCTTGGCCCAACTGAAAGAAACCGGTCATGCCGCGGCCAGTATCGGGCGGGTCGTCGAAGGACAGGGCATCGGGGTGGATTGAATCCTCCTGGAAACTGACCGCGCATTACCGCTGTCCCTTACACAATCGTGCGTGGTTTGAAAGTCATCCTCCACAAATCTTTTTTATATTGATACTCCCCGATCTTGGCGATTTTCCCTTTGCCGAGCTTGAAGCGATAGCGGTTCGTGAGCGGGCCGGGAACACGATGGACGACGCTGTTGGCGGGAGCACCGGTGTGGAGGAAGTTCGACCACATGACACCTTTCTTGACCGCGTCGGTCACGATGGCAACAGCCTCGAATTCGCCTTTGCCGATGCGTATCAGTCCGGCCTTTTCGAGGCCGGTATATGAAAGATCGTCCGATATCTGCAGAGTCTTTCAGTCGGCAGAGAGTGAGTCTTCTCTAGTCACCTTCTATTTGAAATTCCAAGAGCGAGTCTTTTACCTGAATGACATCGCCGGACTCCAGCACTCTCCGCCGGATGTTTACGCCATTCACCCGGGTACCATTGTGAGAGTTAAGGTCTTCGAGGACCCAGCGATCTCCTGTTCTTCGGATCATCAAATGTCTGCGTGAGACCCACGGATCACGGAGCAGGATGTGGCACCCTGATTGCCGGCCGAGAAGAATCTCATCTCCGAACAGTGGAATCGTGCGACGGTGATCTCCCTCCCTGGTGACGAGCATGGCGGGGGCCTTCATCTCTGCGGCTTTCTCATCGGGGGAAGTGGTCTTGACCTCGGTCGGCAACGGCTTGGTATCGGGGGCAAGATGGGACAGGCATTCTTCGATTCGCGCACACGTTTCTCTTGCTCCAGGCCGCCGGGCGACATCCTTTGCCAACAAGTCTTTGAGCAGGCGATATGAATGGTACGAAAGACTTGGGCAGAGTTTTCTGGCGTCCTCGGGGACGTTGTGTATCTGGCTGTGCAGAAGGCCATGTAGAGTCACATCGTCGAACATCAGGCGTCCAGTCACCATCTTGTAAATGATAGCCCCGAGGGAATAAAGGTCGGTGCGGATGTCCAGGTTGGACTCGCCTCGCGCTTGTTCTGGTGAAAGATAATGCGGGGTGCCAACCACCACTCCCTGTTGTGTGACCATAAATGCCTCGGGCCCCACTCCGATTTGCCGGGCAAGCCCGAGGTCGCAGAGCTTGGCGCGCTCCCCGTCCATAAGCACATTCGTTGGTTTCAGGTCGCGATGCACCATCTGGTGTTCGTCGATATGCAGGAGCGAGGAGGCAAGCTGCTGGGCGATTTTCATAGCCCTTCGTTCTGACAGGCGATGGTAAACGGTCAGGATGTCCTGAAGTGTCGGGCCATTTACCAGCTCCATTGCGAAGTAATGCGTTCCCTCCACTTCGCCGGTATCGATGGCTTGTACGATGTTCACGTGGTTCAACTTTGCGAGAGATTCTGCTTCACGCAAAAATCTCTTGAGGAACACTTCCTCATCTCTGTCTGTATGAATTTTCAGCGCTACATCACGAGCAACCTTGCGCTGCACCGCTCGGAATACCTGGGCATTCGCTCCAACACCAATTCGCTCGGAGATTGTAAATTCCTCGAACTCAGGCAAATCGAGAAGGTTGTCGCCCCACTTCCCGATCTGAACGAAACCGCGCTGCCCGCGGATGATTCCTTCATAGGTTTCAAAGCGGATCAGGTCGAAGGCCATGTCGTTGAAAATATTCGGGAAGTCAAGGCTGGATACATTCTTCCCGAGGGAGCGCATCCTGTGCAGGACGGTTACCGGCACGCGGGAAGGACCGTCCCAGTTACTTTCCGGCCCGAAGACGTCCCACATGGTGCCGTATTGTTGTTTGTGTGCGGAATAGCCTCCGCTGGAAAAGAGGGGCCTCTGTCCCAACAGTCGTACGGAGTCTGCGAACTCTTCCTGAGCTTTCAGCAGTTTGGGATCGGTGTAAACCTCCTCCTGCATGCCGCCCTCCCAGGCGGTCAAACTGGTCAGGAGCAATGATGGATGCGTTCCCGCAGCCTTAATCTCGTCGGGGGTACTTGCGCATCTCCAGCGTTCGCCATATCGATCATCAAAAGCCAGCCCGAACCAGTTCTTGGGATACCACACCGCGCTGTAGAGATTCGATTTCCAGATTGAATCGAAATAATCCAGGCCAACGGGAACGTTCGGCCAAAAGGAATTGAAGCCGTGCCTCTTGACCCTCGAGAAGTCCAGAATCTGTTTCTTCTCCGGACTTTGGCGAGTCTCTACCCAGGGCGGTCTCTGCGAAGGCGCAGGCTCAAGATTCCAGGAGTGGCCCAGGCATCCCCTCAGGAAGAACGGTTCGCCGTTCACCCAGGTTGCTCCGTTCCTGACTTCCACGGACCGGACCGGTTCGAGTTCTTCAGTATTCGGTCCGACCACCCCGAAGGGAACGCTCTCGCAACGGAATATCTCACGGGCGAACAGGCCACCCTCAGCAACGACCGCGACCATGTGATCCCTGGTGGGCCGGTCCTCGGGATGGACAGGCAGAAAGCTCAAGTCAAAGCTGCGCATGAAAAGCTGGAATTCATCGACCCACCAGTTTGCCAGCGGCTGTGTCTTACGAAATTCATCCAGGACGTTTTGAAATTCTCGCACTCTGACCGACTTCACCACTTTTCCTGTACCCCGGCGGATGAAGTCGAAACGCAACGCCTTGACCTTGGCGAGCGTTTCCGCAGTCACGCCGAAATTGACCCAGATGTTCTGGCTCCGGGATTCATCAGGAAGCGGGAAGACTCGCTCGACCTCGACTCGGCCAATCTCTGGCCAGGTACCGAAATTCACCTCAGTCGATCCCAATACCAGGCCGTCGATGATCAGCGCGACCTTTAAATGATATTGCGACCGCCAGTCCCGGCAGACCTGCCATAAGGAATAAGGAATTTCGAGCGTCTCTTGGTTGCCAATGCCGATAATGATTTCTTTAGATTGCGAGACTTTCGCTGGAGCGCCGTATTCGGATGGAGGGGTCAACTCGACCTCTGCCTTCGCTCGGCAAGGCTTATCTCCACTGTTCTTAATCTCAAGCCGGACCCGATTCTCCCCGAACAATCGCTCCCCGAAATCAATGGCGGTTAGGTGAATCTGCGGGCGAGGTGGTGGAGGGGAGGAATTGGCCACCGGATCTGCAAGAGGATCAGTAACGATCAGATCGTCCCACCAGAGCGTGCCCGCCTGATTGTTGGTGGCCTTCTTGCCCGTGTCATCTACGTGCAGCCCATTGAAACCGCGAGCACACAACCGCACCCGTACTGATTTGAGAGGCCGATCGGAGACAAAAAATTTCCTGAAATACCGCCAATCGAACGAACCGCGATGAGTCGCCCCGCTCTCCCGGCTGTGGGTCGAGGTGATGAACGACTGGTCGTTGAGATAGATGCCATTCTCATCCACCGCCCGCAGATCGAAGAAGCGGATTTTGTCGGCCTTGAGCCAAATGCCGATTTCAACAAAGCGTGCCTCGCTCTGATTGATTGAGATGAGCTTGCTCTCGCAGAACATCTCATCGCCGGGGAGGACACTGAACCGAAAACTGCGGGCTCCGGAGCGAGCCACGATCGCATCGGAGGCGACCTTGCCACGCGGAGGAGAAAAAAAGTGAGACCAATCGCGCCAGACGTAGTACCACGCAGGGGGTACAAAATGGAATTTCTGCGGCCCTGTCCACTCGTGGGGAACCTCATCCTCGGTCACTTGCTCGAAGCTCGAATTGGGGGCTAAGTTGGGACTGGATGGGAGGTTTTCTTCGATGGCGACGTTATCAAACCAGACCGTGCCGGACGGGTTGTTCGCGGGAGGAACGAATTGGAGAGAGACCGTCCAACTAGCAGGAAGGGTCCCTGTTGCCTGATCTCTCAGACTGCGGACATAGGCTTCGGCAATTGCTGCGGCCGGGATTTCCAGTTCTCTCTTCTGCCAATCATAGGTGCCAACAGGAAACTCAAGCGAGGCAGAGGTCGGTCCGCGGACGAATGCAACAAGGATTCTGGCGCCTTCAGGAACTTGAGATGCCTTGCACCAGGCGGAAAGCCGAAGCGAGCGGAAAAATCGTTGAACGTCCGAGCGGGAAAGAGGGATCGCCTGAACTTGCCAGGTCTTCCGGTCCGAATCGAACACGTCTTTACCTGGCTCGCCCAGATACCCGGCATACGGCTGGGACTGAGACGCGAGCATACTGGTGTTTGCCGTAGCAGTTGGATTGATTGACATCCGAAGCGAGTACCGGCCTGAATGAGCTTCAGTCGCATCCCAGGAGACGGCGCGATTCTCCGGTTCCGCGGGCAGCTGATAACTCCACGCGTCGGGTTTAAGGTCTTGCTGGTTGAATCCATGTTCGCCCCACGCGCTGATGAGCTGCTTTTCCGCTTTGCCATTAATCCAGTCGTGTTCAAACGAAGGATTGGCCAACAGATTTCCGGTCGAGTCCGCATGGGCAGCCATACTGATGGACAGCACGACAAGAAGAAGCTGGATGCTCTTCGTCATTTCCATTCGTAACCGCACAGTGGAGTTGCAGGCTTACAAAGGCGCTCGAGTTCGAAGCCGGATTGTGTCTTTCTGTCGGTCTATTGCCAAACGCGGCGTTTGCGTTGCGGAGGGTGCTTTAACTTTGTGTGTCAGGCGAGCTTCAGCGGGAACTTCAGCTCATCCGTCGAATCCGCGCTTCGCCGGGCATCGTGACGCAGGATCAGGAGGAGAGCGACTATTGCAGTCGAAGCTCCCAGGCAGCAGCTTGTAGGTACGAATGGGTGTCGCCATGTGCCTCGGCAGGAGGCCAGTTCAAAACTCTTTCCTCACTCCTTCATCAGAAACTTAGGATAGTTGGCCACTCCATTGTGAAACCAGCCGCCTGGCACGTTGGGGCCTGAGTGATGGTAGCGATCCTTAATGTCGCCGTTCTGGTACACCGCCAGGATGGAGATTTCCTGCCCATTCATTTTCCAGCCAACGCCCTCCATGATTGGACGCCCACCCTCCTCTAATGGCGGATGTTGCTTCATCAATTGCTTGCTCAATGGCACACCCAGCCCTTTGAGCGGGAGGCGGAGTTCTGCGCTATAGCCGGTATCAACATCGCTGTCGTCATTTGGGGTGGACGGGGTGCCGTCTGCCTTCGGCTTTAGATACACCGCAGTTTTGAGCCGGTACATCTTCGTCTCTGTGGCTAGTTTGTAGGGGCCTTCGTCCTGGATGTCTTCCCCGTGAGCGAAGTAAATTCCCCAGCGGGCGATGGACGATTTCTCCTTCTGCCAGTGCGCCAGATCACGCATGATCAGGACGTCACCCAATTGATTGAGCGCGTTATGGTGAAGCTCCCAGAAGAAATTCTGGTCCCCGAAGGTGATGAAAAACTCGATGATGTCCACGTCCAGCCCATCCTTCCAGATTCCGGCTACCATTCGCTGGTTATCTGCAGGACCATCAAGCCGGCCCTCGCTTATGTTTACCAGGTTCGCATCGTTGACCTCATAGCCAATGTAGAGATAGAAATCATCCCAGAGGTATTTGACCTGCATGCGCGGCTCTTCACTGAGCGTATTCAGCTTGCCGAAGATGTAATCGACCTTCCAGGATTTCGCGTCCTTCCACGCCTTTTCGCTCAGGACGCCATCGATAGCGATTTTCTCTTTTACCTTTTGGAGCTCGGCGGGAGCCTCTTCAGACCGAAGACTCGGGAGTGCAAGGAAGAAAATCGTAACCATTGATTGGGTGAGTCGGTATTTCATGAAATGAGATTCTCGAAGTGAATTTGTCTTAACTATTCCGTCCAAACACCAAGATCGTTCGCCCTTAGGTTACGAGTTCGCCGCCCCAGTCCTTGTGAGGTGAATCCCCGGAGCATATTGGAGGATGCCGTCTTGGCTAAACGAGGACTCCGATGTTAACGAGCCGAGAAACGATTCTCTATAAGGATTCAGCATCGTCAGGGATTGCCGCGAGCTTCGTCGCGAGCTTTTTCGGAAATTCACTTGTCAGATAAAGTTTGACCTTCCCCCCAAAAACCGGACACCTTATTAGCTGAACTAAGCACCAGGAAGGAGTCCGTTTCTGACGAGGAGCAAACAAAGACGACGGTACGATTCGGAGTTCAAACTGAAAGCGGTTGAGTTCGTTCTCTCTGGGGACAGGAGCGCGAACGAGATCGCCGATGACCATGAGTCGAGCGGAGCAGTCTGTATCGGTGTCGGGACTACTTTTCAGGGATCGAACAGTCGGCGGGCCGCTTCGCTCAGGCGATTTGTGGCGTCTTCACTCAGCCCATTCGGCCGCGAGTGACCATCGGGTTGTTGTCGGCGGCACCAGAAACTCGTCACGTTGGGACGGTCGCTCTGGCTGCGGTTCAGTGTTGCTCCGTGCCATGCGTGGCTATTGAAGATCACCACCGTCCCGAGCGGCACTGCCATTAATACTTCTTCTGGGTGGACCGCTTTCAGGTCGGTGAGTTCATCTTTGGGAAGCTTCCCACTGCAATGTGTGCGTGGCACAATGCGGGTCACACCGTTTTCCTTTGTGAAATCGACCAGCGGCCACATCGAGTTACACGAAAGATACTCACCCGGCGCCCTCGGAAGACCCCAGTCGGTATGAAGGTCCTGAGCGCCACTGCCCGGAGGATTCGGCCGCGAATGAACGCCGAGGGACTTGAACTCCTCTTTCAGCACGTGCGAAATCGACGCCAGGACGCGCGGGTGCGTCACGCAGATGTCGAACACATCCGATTTGTTCTGCATGTTTGAACACTCGGAGGCAGCGTCTTTCTGCCCGGTCTTTTCAAGTACGAACAATTCTTCCATCGCCTCTCTCATCAGTGATGCCTGATGTTCGGAGAGTATTCCGTGCAGAGGCAAGAATCCCAGCTCGTCGAGATGTACCTTCTCATCCGAAGACAAAGTGTTTTGGCGGACACCGAGTTCGTAAAGGTCTCTTTGGAATTGTTCCTGCTTCGATTTCATTTTGATGCGTTGTCCGTAAGTGCTATAGAGGGGATCGCACTTGACCGTGCTTCGATCCTCATAACAGCAACCGTACTGCAGCGGTATGCTGCCAGCACGTATGCCCCTTTTATAACCGGAGAAATTCTATGGAAGCCAACCTCTTCCTGTTGTTGACCGCTCTGCTCTTCACCACTTCTGCAGATGCACAGAACGCTCCGGAAAAACCGTTCCTTCATCGTCTCTTCTCCGACAATATGGTTCTCCAGCGTGATATCGCGACTCCTGTTTGGGGATGGGCAAAAATCGGAACGGAAGTCTCCGTCAGTTTAAATGGCAAGGAAGCGACAGCCAAGGCTGATGCCAATGGCAAGTGGATGGTGAATCTACCCGCTCAGCCAGTCGGCGGGCCTTACGAATTGAAGGTAAACGGTCAGGAGGAAGTCACGCTGAAGAATGTGATGCTCGGCGACGTCTGGATTTGTTCAGGGCAGTCGAACATGGAATGGGGCATGTGGGGTACGACAAATTCCAAGGAAGAGATCGCTGCGGCCAATCACCCGAATATCCGGCTCTACACCGTTGCCAAGAAAATCTCTCTCGAACCCGAGGAACAGGTCGCCGGGCAATGGCAGGTCTGTTCGCCGGAGACCGTCGGCGGCTTCTCGGCGGTGGGCTTTTTCTTTGGACGAAAACTCAACAAGGAACTGAATGTCGCCATCGGTCTCATCAATTCCTCCTGGGGCGGCACCATTTGCGAAGCATGGGCAAGCGCCGAAGCGCTCAATGAGCTCGATGACTTCAAACCGGCCATCGCACGCCTCAAGGAAATGATCGCCGAACAGAACAACACGGAAAAATCCTTCGAGCAGAAAATGCAGGAATGGTGGGCCCAAAATGATCCCGGCTCGGCGAAGGACGCAGTCTGGGAAAAAGCAGAGACCAATACCGAAGGCTGGAAGACGATGGGTCTGCCGAAAGTCTGGGAACAAACCGACCTTGGAAACTTTGACGGCGTCGTCTGGTTCAGAAAGGAGGTCACCGTTCCCGAAGAGTGGGCAGGCAAAGATCTCGCCCTCGGTCTCGGCCCCATCGACGACCGCGACACGACCTGGTTCAACGGAGTCAAGGTTGGTGAAATGAATACCTGGAATCAGGCACGTAATTACAAGGTGCCGGGCAAAGCTGTGAAGGCCGGCAAAAACGTCATCGCCATCCGCGTGCTTGATACGGGTGGTGGCGGCGGGCTGTATGGCCAGCCGGAAGAGTTGAAGCTCTCGCTCTCTGGAGATAAAGCTTCCAAGCCAATTTCACTCTCAGGTGATTGGTTGTTCAAGGACAGCACCCCACTGGCGAAAACCAGCCAGGCGCCTCGGCAGGGGGGCGGCAATCCGAACTACTCGTCCTTCCTTTATAATGGGATGATCGCCCCGCTGATCCCCTCGGCCATCAAGGGCGCCATCTGGTACCAGGGCGAATCAAACGCTGGCCGCGGCCTCCAGTATCGCACGCTCCTGCCGACGATGATCAAGGACTGGCGATCACGTTTCGGTGTCGGCGAATTTCCCTTCTACGTCGTACAGCTTGCCAACTTTATGAGGGTCGAAGAGCAGCCTTCCGATCCTGCGTGGGCGCATCTCCGTGAAGCCCAATTGATGACCGCCCTCAACGACCCGAATTGCGGTCTGGCCGTCATCATTGACATCGGCGCCGCGAACAACATCCACCCGACAAACAAACAGGACGTGGGACACCGTCTGGCGTTGAGCGCGCTCGGTCAGGCATACGGCAAAGACATCGTTCATTCCGGCCCGATCTACAAATCGATGAAGGTCGAAGGCAGTTCGATTCGGCTCACCTTCGATCACATCGGCGGCGGTCTGGTGGCCAGGGACGGAGCGTTGAAAGGCTTCGCCATCGCCGGTGCAGACAAAAAGTTCGTCTGGGCCGATGCCAGGATCGATGGCGACACAATTGTGGTTTCATCGAAGGGAATCGAAAGCCCGGCCATGGTGCGTTACGCCTGGGCCAACAACCCGATCTGCAATCTCTACAACAAAGAGGCACTGCCAGCCTCACCGTTCCGGACGGATCAGTAACGTAACCGCAAGGTGTACAAATAGCCGCAAGCTGCCAGTTCGCTAAAAACGGCCCACAAGCAGGCCAGGCTGCTGCAAGCCTTCATCAAAAGAAGATCACAAACGTCCCGTCTGCTTTGGCAACTGCACTTGCCAGGCTCCAGACGGGGATACCGTTTGGGATGCTGCCGCTTTCCTTGAGTGGCTTTCCTGTTTCATCGTAGGTCTGCCAGCCAAGTGAGCCGCGCTGGAGCCAGCCTCCTCCCTGATTCCATGCCAGGAGGACCTCTCCTTTCGCATTCACTGCCAGGCTGGGATTTTTACGTCCGCTGGGTTCGCCCGTGGCGGTGATGTGCTCTGACTTTTCATCCAGTTTGGAGAAGAACAACTGCCGCCGCGTTTCCCAGGATCCGATAATGCCAGAGGGAGACTGGGTCAGGGCAAAACTACTGCCCGGGCAACCTTGTATGCGCCATCGGTCAACAATGGAGTTCCGAAATTTCGCACCGTTGTCCTCCGACACAAGGTGATACGTATCGCGTTCAAGCTTCTCAATGGCCGAACGGTAAGTGATGTGGACTTGGCCCTGTCCATCGGCAACCGCGGACAGACCACAACAACCGCAAGCACCGGTATCATTCTGATTGGCCCGCCGTTCGGGTGTGAATGTCTTGCCTTCGTCTGATGAATGGGTGATGTAAACAGCCCTTCCCGTTTCATCGTTAGCACTGCCTTTCTCCAAGCCGTGCCAGATCACGTACACATTGCCACTGTCATCGGCGGCTACAGCGCCGCCTCCGTCGAGTCCGAAAGTGCGGGTCATCATGTTTCGCTGCTGTTCGAATGACGTGCCCTCGTCATCGAGCCGGGTGTAGAACATGAATCGGTGATCCCTTGGGTCATGCTGATGTTTCTTACCCTCTCCAGTCTGTTCCGGTTCCTCCTTCTGAGATTTCGTATAAGTGGGCGAGGCATTCCAGGCGATATGAACGCGGCAATTCTTGCCAAGTGCAATCTGTGCACCGCGCATGGTGCCTACTGCCACGACACTGCTGTCGATGCTGTTTACTCGCACGGGATTCGTCCATGAATCCGAGTCTTTCTTTTGCTTGATGTAGAAAACGCTCCCGCCAATTGGCTCACCCTTGAAGTAGATTAGATGCAGGTCTCCTTTGCTGTCCACAATGGCTCTGGGCTGAATGCCATCGTTGGGAGTTTTCTGTGTGATGACTTTACCCGCCTCAGAGACAGTAACTGACAGTGCGATGCAGGTAAGTATGAAAGCGTGAGGTTTCATGGCGTATCCCTGATAGGTTTTAATCGGCCGTTGACCGCATAATTTTAACAAAGCCTTTCCAGCAGAACCACTCAGCAACCCTGAGAATTTAGAAGCATAAAAGACTGAATAATTTGGGACAGAATCACGATCCAACCTTCTGCCCCAGTTGCATGTTTAGGACCTGTCCCGACTTCAAGACCCGCCGCTCTCATTTACATTTCGTGCCCGATCATATAACTTGAAGGAGCAATTTTATTCCCTGATACCTTGAGCCCAATGACCGCATTCGAATTGAAATCCCTGCATCCGGATGCGATTCCCGCAGCCCTCGAAAAAGCCAGACAATATCGTGTCCTCAATGAACCGGGCGAAGCCGAGAGTATCTGTCTCGACATTCTGGTTGCCCAGCCTGAGAACGACGAGGCGCGGATCGTTCTCCTGCTTGCCCTGACCGATCAGTTCGGGTCACAATTGAGCACAAAATTCCTGGAAGCAAAAGGCCTCCTAGAGCGGCTTTCTGATGAATACGAACGAGCCTATTACAGTGGCGTCATTAACGAACGCCGGGCCAAAGCTCATCTGTATCGTGCCAGCCCCGGTTCGAGTCATGTCGCTTATGAATGGTTCGTGGAGGCCATGCAGGAATTTGAAAAAGCCGAATCCGTCCGGCCGGCCGGGAACGATGATGCCATCCTCCGTTGGAATACCTGCGCAAGATTTATCATGACTCGAGGGCTGGAACCAAGCCCGGAGGAACGTGTGCAGATGATGCTCGAATGAGCGAACCACTGGCGAGGGATGATGGTTGTGCAGTGCCCTGATTGCAAAGCAGGCGGTCCACTCAGAGTGCGCTGAGGACTTTGATCGCAAGTAGTGAACAGGCAAGGGCCCCACCGTAGAAAACGACGCCCAGGCCGGTGGAGGCGGAGCGAAGGCCGAGGTCCATGGCGGTGTGGCGAAAGCGGTGCGCGCAATGGAAGAAACTGAGAAACAGAATGCCGAAGAGCGCGATCTTTACGGGCATCCAGCCGAGCAATCCCTGCAGCTTATTGAATCTTTCCGCACTGTAATCTTTCTGGTAAGGGAGGATGAATCCGGTAAGGATGATGAACGCTGGGACGAACAGCGCGGACATGACGCCTCCTGCGGAGAAAATCGACCACCAGAATACTTCCTTTGATTTGGCCATGGTGTTCTCAGATTAACGTAGCGCGATGCACCAGATAATAAGGGTGATAAAAATCCAGGGCACATACCCCCCGCCGAGCGCTATCAGGATGTCAGGAACTTTCTTTTCTCCCATTCTGACTGGCATGGCCTTGGGTGTAAGATTGAACCAGGTGATGGAATGAAAGCCGGCGAACAGCAGCGCGAGGATGTGCAGCAACACGGAGGGCCCGCTCTTGAGCTGGGCGAGGAACTCCTGAAAGGCTTCGTAGCCCTTGCCCATCTGGCTCAGCGTACAAATGAAGAAAAGGAGATAGACCGCAACAAACACCGCCGTCAGCTCACGTATCATGAACCAGCGATACGCGCTGGTCTCCATGTACCAGATCTTGGAAACCGGGCGGTGATATCTCTTGCTCATTTTTTTCCCCACGGCATCAGGACACTTTTCACCATATCAATGGCGCCGTCCACCTTGGCCTGCTGGATGGCGCCTGCCGGGTCGACTTTTTTCGGGCAGACTTCGGTGCACTCACCGACGAATGTGCAATCCCAGATACCTTCGTGGCTGAAGATGACTTCGTTCCGCTCTTTGTTGCCCTTATCCCGTGAATCGAGGTTGTAGCGCTGGCCAAGTGCGATGGCCGCGGGCCCAAGGAAATCAGGCTCCAACGCCATGACCGGGCAGGCCGCATAACACAGCATGCAATTGATGCACATGGAAAACTGTTTGAAATTCGCGAGCTGCGCGGGCGTCTGTTTGTACGCACCTTCACTGAGCGGTGGCTCGTCGTCATCGATGATCCACGGCTTCACGCTCTTGAGCTTCTCCATGAATCCATCCATCTCGATTACCAGGTCGCGGATGACGGGGAAATTCGCCAGCGGCTCGACTCTGATTGGATTTGGGTAGTAGTTCTTCAGAAAGACTGCGCAGGTGAGTTTGGGAACGCCGTTGATTTGCATGCCGCAACTGCCACAGACGCCCATGCGGCAGCTCCAACGATAGGTCAGGGTGCCATCTACGTTGTCTTTGACCCAGTTGAGAGCATCGAGGATTACCCAATCCTTCTTGTAAGGCACTTCGTAATTCTGGAACCTGGGCTCGGTGTCTTCTTCCGGATTATACCGGAATACTTCCAGGGTCATCTTTTCGTCAGCCATTAGGTTTAACTCCCGTATTTCCGTTCACCAGGAGGCCATTTGGTGATGACCACATCCAGGTAATCAATTCGAGGTGCGTCTTCGCCGTTGTAGTAGGCCATCGAGTGTTTGAGAAACTTCTCGTCATCCCGCTCAGGGTGATCAAGCCGCTGATGCGAGCCACGTGATTCTCTACGTTCGATTGCAGAATGAGCCAGGGCCTGGGCGAGTTCGAGCATGTTCTCCAGTTCGAGCGCTGCAGTCAGCTCCAGGTTGAAGCTGACCGTCCGGTCGTCCAGGTTTACTTGTTTGAATTTCTCTTTCAGCTCCGCCAGCTTATCGACGGTCTCTTTCAGAGATGATTCGGTGCGGTAGATGCCTGCACCGGATTCCATCGTGAGGTTCATCTCTTTGCGTATATCCGCCACTCGCTGTGTTCCGCCTTGCTTTTTGATGAAGTTGGACGCTATTCGATTCTGCTCGTCTTTGGCCTGAGCTTCCAGCGCGGAAATGTTCAGGTCGCCACATTCGATGGCGTGCTTTGCCGCGTTTTCGCCGGCATGCCTGCCGAAGACCAGAAGTTCAGTCAACGAATTCGAGCCCAATCGATTGGCGCCGTTGATGCTCACGCAAGCGGTCTCGCCCGCGGCATACAGGCCCGTCAGGCCGGTGAAGGTATCGATATTCGTATGAACGCCACCCATCATGTAGTGAACCACAGGTCGAACCGGAATCAGCTCCGTGACCGGATCGATGCCGACGTAATTCGTCACCAGCTCTCGGACGAAGGGCAGTTTTTTATCGATCTTCTCTTCGCCCAGGTGGCGAATGTCCAAGTAGACAATATCGCCGTACTCAGACTTGACAGTATTTCCTTTTTCCATCTCCTTGACGAAGGCCTGTGAAAGGCGATCGCGAGGGCCGAGTTCCATATTCCGCTTCTGAGGATGGTTGGGATCATTGATATCCAGCGGCGTGCCAAGATCGTAATCCTGAAGATAACGGTAGCCGTCTTTGTTGACTATGATGCCGCCTTCGCCGCGGGTAGCCTCAGTGATCAGGATGCCGGTACCGGGCAGGCCAGTGGGATGGTATTGGACAAATTCCATATCCTTCAGCGGGACGCCGGCCCGGTAGGCCATGGCCATTCCATCGCCAGTCTTTATGGCACCGTTTGTGGTGAAGGGGAAGATTCGGCCTCCCCCCCCGGAGCAGATGATGACAGATTTAGCGGCAATAGTGCGCACCTGGCCCGTGAGGAGCTCGATGGCCGTCACCCCCTGAACGCGGCCATCATCCACCAACAGCTTCGTAGCGAACCATTCGTCGTAACGTTTGACCGGTTCATATTTCAGTGTGGTCTGAAACAACGTATGCAGCATGTGGAAGCCGGTCTTATCGGAGGCAAACCAGGTGCGCTCGATTTTCATCCCCCCGAACGGCCGAACGGCGATGCTGCCATCCGGCTCGCGGTTCCAGGGACAGCCCCAGTGTTCGAGCTGTGTCATTTCCCTTGTTGCTTCGTTACAGAAGAGCTCGACCGCGTCCTGATCGGCCATCCAGTCGCCGCCGGAAATGGTGTCGTAACAGTGGGCGTCAATGGAATCGTTTTCTTTGATTACGGCAGCGGCCCCGCCCTCCGCAGCAACCGTGTGACTCCGCATCGGGTAGACCTTGGAAACGACGGCTATAGAGAGCTCTGGATTCAGCTCGGCCGCGGCGATACTGGCACGCAGCCCGGCGCCACCGCCACCGACAATCAGAATGTCATGTTGGATCACCTCAGCCATGCCCGTCTACTTAATGATAAGGGAACTTACAGGTAAGAGACCGCGTCGGAAGGCCGCGGCGCATTTGCAAGGGCGGGAGTATACTGGCGCGTAATTGCGTTTTCAATGGAGAACAACGCAGTGCGGTTCTTTGACTTTATTCCTTCAGGAGGGCGCCTTTACTCAACGATTTTCGAACGCCTGCCGCGTACCTGATGAAATCAAGTGGCTGCTCAGCCCATTCGTAATGAGGTGGTAATGCTTGCAACTCATCCTGCCCGGAGCACATCACCATCACGGAAACGCCATCATCTCGCTCAAGGAACGAGTGGTCGATGAGTTTTATGATCCGTTGAAGAAACTGTTCAGGATATTCATGCCAAAATCCTGAGTGCAAGGCGGTGTCGCTCTGCCACGTCAGCCGGACAAGAATTCCTACGATGGCACCTCGATGAAGCCCTTCTCGAACGACTGTCTCGTCAGTTGCACACGGATGAATTCGAGTGGTTTTACTTCTCCACTATAGACGGGCTGCAGTGCTCTGAGTTCATCCGCCAGCTCGGGGCACCATTCGGAGGGATCCCGTCTTCCCCGGCCGATGTAGCCCTGAATAGGTTCGGGAAGATCGCAGAAATTGGGGTGAAACCAGAGCGTAATTACTGTCCTTCTCTGGTCGGTTTCGTTTGCATGAGCGGCGTGCAAGATCCGTGAATCTCCGATCACCAGGTCTCCGGCCTTAACCGGAACATCCACTTCATCCGGTCGAATCTGAAATTCCGGGAGCGACATGTCTTGCCCCGCCCTTAGCTCCGGTGTGTGTGCTGGAGAGAGTTCATCATGCAGAGAATTAAACTCGATGTGCGATTTCGGAATGACCCGCAGGCAGCCGTTCTGACGGGTGGTGTCGACCAGGTAATACATCAGGAAGATCTGTGCCGGTTGCTTCTCAAAGCTGAACGGATGCGTCCAACCGGCCCAGTCAAAATGCCAGAAAAGTCGCGGAGTCTTGGGCGGCTTGCTGATGACGTACCCTGAGGAAAACTTGTTGTCATGAAATCCCAATTTCTCCAAAGTGTCCAGCGCCGGCCGGTAGGCCACAAGGCGCGCAAATATCTCGTCGTTCATGACCGGGATCAGGCTGCCGGTCGATTTCTGTGCTCTGGCCTCCTCCTGGCTCATATGAGCGGTCTGGAGATCAGTAAATTCACGAAGTTCTTGAAGGAAAGGCAAATCCAGCACATCCTCAAGAACGCAGAATCCATCTTCGATCAGTTGGTTGTACTTTGATTTATAAATCTGCTCAGCCATGACTCTGAATGTATGAGGTATGTGCTTTGTTGAACTGAAATTTTCTGGAGCGCGAGGATAGTTTCAAATTGCCGGAAGTCGATTCGGAGCTTACGAGAGTCGGCAAAAGGGTGAAAGTCTGAAAATGTGAAAAATTCTGAGTTTTTTTGAAACATTTTCTTAACTTTGGCGTAATGAAGGATGTCGGAATGAGGCCAGTTCCGGCGGCAAAGCTTCTCAGTTCGATTTCTCTGTATCGGGTTAACTGAGGGTATATTCCCCAGGCGCCCGGAGTACATCCATGCTTTATTCTTTTGCCTGGGGAAAGGAGTTCATCATGCGCTGTCAGTGTCCAGATTGTGAAAAAATGGTCTCTTCCGGTCGCCGGAAGTATTGTTCCCGCAAATGTGGACGTATCGCTTATCGGCAGGGAACGTCGCTTCGGCAGAGCAGTGGGGAGCTACCCCGACGCAAAATATGGGGTGCTGAAACCGGCGCTCGCAGTTGCCTCAAGTGTGGCAATTGCTTCCGTTCAACCGGTCGCGGAAACCGCATTTGTGACCGATGCACACAAAAAAACCTGGAACTCTCGGCTCGCTGCGCTACCACGCTGGGCCCGGCGCGTTTCTTTAACACTGCCGCAATATAATTCAGTTGTTCCGTTCTTCATGCGTTCTATGTCTGATCGCACAGGAGAACGGGGCAACATCAGAAGAGTCTCTACACGTAATCAGGTATGACTTCTGACCGCAAGGTTAGGAGTCGTGTCTACTTCTTTTGCTTCGAGAATCAAATCAACAACAAAAAAAACGGAGTCCAGCGAAACTGGAACTCCGTTGAAATTTGATTGATTCCTCATCATCCGCGACGGCGGATCTTATGAACGGTATGCTTCCGTGACCGCAGGCAGTGCTTCTTTATGCCTTCCTTAAGCTTGTCAGTTATGCTTTTTGTGTTGACTGACACCCGGTAATTCAAATCTCCGCATTCGCTGCATTGCAGCCATACGTTCTCGCGTGCCTGTGATTTCTTTGCCATGTTAACTCTCCAAATATTCTTTTGCCTGAAGGTGCGGGATTATGCCGTGATTGAGGCTATACGCCACCGACTAAAATAAGCCTGGACGAAAGTAAATCGTCCAGGCTGAAAAAAAGTCGGCTGAGTGTGAGGCAGTCTACCTAGGAAACCTTGATCAGTCCCTTGGTGCAGCTATCCTCACGATTTCTGACCTTGGTGATGCCTTCGGCCAGCGAATCAAGATCAAACTTGTGACTTATGATGGCGTCCATGTCAACGATACCGTCCGATATGAGCTGAACCGCTTCTTCCCAGGTATTCGGAGCGAGCCATGAGAAGCGGATGGTCTTGTCCATGAGGATAGTATCGAGAATTGGTACCTGCAGGATGTCTTTGTCGCCGGGCAGGCCGAAGATGACAAGCGTCGAATGCGGGCCGGTGACTTTGAGAGCCTGTTGAATGGCGGAGAGCGAACTGGTGGCAGTGATAGCTCGGTCTGCCAGTTCACCGCCGTTGATTTCCCTTATTCTATCTCCGAGATCTGCCGCGTAGTGTGGCGATTTTTTGTCACTGACGTTTACGATGTGGGTCGCACCCAGTTCTGCGCCCTTCTTCAGACGATAGTCACGAGTACCGACGAGGACGACGTTCTTTGCCCCACGGCTTTTGAGCACCTGCACCATCATGAGAGCGATGGGGCCCGGGCCGAAGACAATGACGGTCTGGCCAGCCTCGAGATTGCAGTTGTTCACAGCATAGAGCCCGCATGCCAGCGGTTCTGTGAGAGCGCCCTGATCGAAAGTGACGTTATCCGCAAGTTTCAGCGTCCACCGGTAGTCAGAAACGCAGTATTCTGCGAAACCGCCATCTTCGCTGACGCCTAACACCCGCTTGCCATCGGCGACGTTCGAGAGGCCACGCTGCGTCCAGGGCGAATCCAATGGTGACTGCACTGGATTAGCGACAACACGGTCACCCTCGGCGAACTTGCCAGAAGCATTCTTGCCAACAGCGGCGACTTCACCGGTAAACTCATGACCGAGCACCAGCGGTCCTTTGCCGTCTTTGGTTTCAAGTGAGCTGGCGCCAAAATAATAGGCTACATCGGATCCACAGATTCCAACGGACTTCACCTTAATCAGAACCTCATTCTCACCTGGTTCGGGGACGGCCTTCTGCTCGAGCTTCATTCTTTCGGGTTCATAAAAGACTTGCGCTTTCATGTTCAGCCTCCTGTAAACAAATGGTTAAAAAATATTTTTGCCTGTGCGCGGGAATTTCTGAAACTTTTCCAGCAATGTGGTCACTACTCAGTTCTAAGAAGTATCACACCGGAATAGTGATTTCAATCGTGGAATTTGTAAGACAAAGGTAGTTGTATGCCATGAATCGGCCCATAGAATCCCCCATTCAACTTTAGGTTTGAAGGTGCTCCTCACTGGAGTGAAAAGGGAAGCCCGTGCAAATCGGGCGCGGTCCCGCCGCTGTAACCGAGTACTGAGCCGCACACCGGGGCATTCAGCCCCCATGCCACTGACTTTTCAGTTGGGAAGGCGCGGCTATCAGGATGATTCGGAAGCCAGAAGACCTGCCTGCAAACTTTAGGGTCTGACCGTCTCGGACTTTGGACGGCTGACTTGGAATTGCCCCAAGGCATTACCTGGGTTTGCGGTTCAGTATCCGCACAAGCAAATTCCGATCGCCTCTCCGCGGCCAGACGTTTTTCTTCACACGTTTCTGAGAGGCAATCATGTATTTCTCGAACCAGGCAGGCACTTTTCATTTACTCGGAATCACCATTGGAATCACCCTGCTCAGTGATTGGACGCTCATAGCGGAGGTCGCCATTTTGCCTCCTGTCGTGGTTGTGGCTAATCGTGATGAAACCGAGACGATGAAGGTACCTGGCAACGTGACAGTGATTACCGCCGAAAACATCGGTGCATCATCTGCCAGAAATATATCCGAGTTGCTCAAATCCCAGGTCGGACTTCATGTGACGAACACATCGGGTACCTCACCAACCGGCGTCATAGTTGAGGCAAGGGGATTTAACAATGGCGGTGGGAATGGGGGGCGCACACTGGTACTTGTTGACGGACACCGGGCCAATCAGGCCGATACTTCCAGTGCAGACTGGGCGCTGATTCCGCTTCGAAACATCGAGCGTATCGAGATCCTCCGGGGGCCGGTCTCCGCACTGTATGGTGACTCTGCAATGGCCTCAGTCATTCAGATTTTCACAAAAAGAGGGACGGGGGAACCCAGTATCAGCTTTGACTTCGACGCAGGCAGTTTCGGCTTTTGGGAACAATCAGGAGCCATCCAGGGAGAATTCGATGGCCTGAGATTTTTCATTACAAGCATGCATTCGGCGCAAGATGGTTATCGACAGAATTCCGATTTTGAATTCACACACACCTCTATGCAGCTCAACCAGCGCGTAAGCCCGGAATTGTTTCTTGATTTCAAAGCCCTTATTCACAGTGACGAACGCAGATTTCCGGGAACGCTGACCAGGGACGAAATTGCGCAGGTAAGCCGGCGTGGGACAGTGACGAACGACGATGAACGAGACGACCAGCAGTGGCAAGTCGCCTTCGGCGTGACCTACTCCCCCACCGAGTCATCGACATTCGACCTGGGTCTCAACTACAACGACGATCAGGCGCTTTCGAACACCAGCTTTCCGGGGCAGGGCACGACCGGGCTGGCGGACAATGCCGATGATAAATCTTTCACCGTCAAACATACGTGGCGGGGGGAATTCCTCGGAAGAGAGACACGTTTCGTCAGTGGACTGGATTTTCTGCAAGAGGACGTAGAAACGGAGAGTTTCAACAACTTTCCGAATCCGCCGTTTCCGTTCATTCAGCAGCAGGTAAGTAAGTTCAAGCGAAAGTTTTTTGCACTGTACCTTCAAAACGATACCCATCTGCTTGAAAATCTGATCCTTTCCGCGGGCTTGCGCCTGGATCAGGCTGACTTCATAGCTGCACGAACCACCACTAACCAGATCTTCAATACCATCACGCAAGCCAATAATGACAAAGACTTTGGCCGGCTGAGCCCCAAAGCTGCGATCACGTGGTTACCGATGGAGGATCTGAGCACGTATTTCAGCTATTCGCAGAGCTATCGATTTCCGAACAGAGACGAGCTCACCGGGCTCTTCGGCCTGACGCCCGAGCTTCTGCCGGAGAAAGGTGAGAATTTTGAAGTGGGCGTAAAGACACAGACTGAGTGGATTGGCGGAGGGGTGTCCTTGTACCATCTGACAGTGAGAGATGAAATTCTGTTCCAGCCCCCTGCGGTAGGGGCTTTCGGGTTTGGTCAGAACATCAACTTTGAAGAGATTCTGCACCGAGGCGTCGAAGTGAATTTTTTTTCGGACATCATCCCTCGAACTCGGATGTTTGCCGGGTACACCTACGTAGATACAGAGATTGAGAAGGGCCCGTTTGAGGGCTCCGAATTGCCCATTACACCTCGGCACGCGGGTAATGTTGGTGCCAACCTGGACATCGGGTTTGGATTTCATCTGTGGACTGAAGCCCGATTCACTGGACAGCGCTTTATCGGAAATGATCTGGGTAACCAGCTTGCAGAGCTAGCCGGCTACGGTGTGTGGAATGCGAAACTGTCGTACGCATACGAATCGGGCGCGTGGAAGCTGGGCCTGTTCATAGCACTTAATAATATCCTCGATAAAGAGTATGAGGAGTTCGCAGGTGCAGGCGGGCAACCTCATGGTTCCCGTATTGGATTTAATCCATCGCCGGAATTTTATTTCAGCGCCGGGGTTGGGGTCAGCCGGCGATTTTGAGTCAGGCAGGACATTTATATACGGAAGACCAGAAAGCCGGGTGACCTCTAGGGCGTCAGCCTTACTTCGTTCACTGGCGTCCTTGGTCTTTGCCCGGAAAGCACCAGTCGCACATTCTCCACGGTTAATGCCGCCATCTTTGCTCTCGTCTCCAGCGTGGCGCTGCCAAGGTGCGGTAGGAGAACCACATTTTCCAGTTCGAGGAATTCAGAATAGACCCGTGGTTCATTCTCGTGGACGTCCAGCCCGGCGCCGGCCACTTTGCCTGACTTCAGGGCCACAGCCAGAGCCGACTCTCGGATGACCTGGCCTCGGGCGGTGTTGATAACGAAGACGCCGTCCTTCATTTTTTCGAATTCATCCGTATCGAGCAGGTACCGGGTCTCGTCTGTCAGTGGGGTGTGGATAGAGAGAAAATCAGACCGTGCGAGGAGATCATTGAACTCGACATATTCGGCTTCCAGGTTGGACTCGACCTCTTCGCTCAGCCGTCGACGATTGTGATAGATGATTTTCATCTTGAAGGTTTGGGCCAGCCGTGCGAACTCTTGACCGATACGACCCATGCCGATGATGCCAAGGGTTTTCCCGCGAGGATCTGAGCCGTGAAAGTCGTTGGGATTGTAAGCGATCCACTTTCTCTGCCGAACATACCGTTCTCCTTCTGTCACGCGCCGGCAGACGCAAAGGAGAAGAGTGATCGCAAGGTCGGCCGTGGTGTCGTTCAACACCTCAGGAGTATTGGTCACCCAGATACCCCGTTCTGTGGCGTAGCCGACGTCGACGGTTTCATAGCCGGCTCCGTAATTAGCGATGATTTTCAGATTAGGCGCAGCTTCGATGAATTTTCGATTGGGATGATCCTGATGACGGATGATTACGGCATCAACTTCAGGCAGATGGGTATAGATTTCTTCATGAGACATGAAGCTGTCTTTGCGGCCGGCATGAACATCAAACTCCGATCTGAAATCAGTGATATCCAGTTCGACAAAATCCCTGGTAAGGAGCACGCTTGGTCGCCTCATGTTTAGACCTGCAGAAATGGATTACTCTGGATTCGATCCCACAAGCTGACTCGCTTGTCCACGGGAAACTCAACTGACTACAACGAAAGGCGTTAACCAGCTCTTAACGCAGTCGTACCAAAAGCTTCTTGACCCAATCGTAGAAGGTGCCGGGTCTGTAAAAGGTGAAATCAGTCTTTGGGGAGACCGACACGTCGGCACCGTCATTCACCTTTAGCGGCTTATCAGGTTCGAGCTGACTATTATTCAGGAAAGTGCCATTCGTCGAACTGGCATCAGTAAGAGTATAGGCATCGCCGTCCACCTTAAAGTAAGCATGAAATTTGGAAATGCTGCTGAACGGCAGGGAAATGTCATTGTTACTGGCTCGGCCGATGGTGATCATGTCCATGAACGCGTTGAGATTTGCTTTCTTGACTTTAAAGACACGGAATTTGCCCCTCTCACGAAGTTCCGGGCTCAACTTGTCGCTAAGGTCATTACTTTTGAACCGAAGCGTCGTAAAGTGCGCGGTCTGGTGGCTCTCGTCGAGCAATCCCTTATTTTGAAGGAGTACAGGGTCTGGAAAGGCCTTCAGAAATTCTTCCTTCGTCAAGGAAGTCACCAGCAGAAAATAATCGCTCAAAAAGCTGGGTTCTGTATGCATCGCACGGTCCGATTACTTTGTGAAGAATCTGATACTCGGCTCGGTTACCTGATCCTGCCTTCGGATTTTCACGGCAAAGTCTCTGTCAGATTTTGGAAGCTCCACCTGGAGTCCCTTGACCCCGGCTTCTAACTGATGCGAAGCGGTTCGTCGCCCGGTCCAGGTATCCCAGATTTCAACGGTGTAATTGCCTGAAATCAGACCACTGAGAGCCGTTACTATCGGGGTGGCAAGCACAGGGAAATTGGAGGCTGACAATTCTGTTTCAAGCGCTTTGCGATTGTAGACCCAGAAAGTCGCTTCTGTACGGGTGAAGGTACCTACGATGTCGACTTTTTGTTGGTTGCTGACCACTTGATCGGTGAAAAATTGGAGTTGCTTTCCTCTGGGGTCTTCGCCCTTGGCAAAAGTCGCTAATGCCTTGTAGTGGTGATACAGGTCATATTTCTGAATGTGGATATCCCACCACCAGGGAAGGGCTGAGCCAGCGCTTTGGGTCATCATCGCTGCCCAGAGGCCCGCATGCAGGCGCAATCCTCGAGTGTCCTCCTGGTCGTGGCGTGGGTCCGTGCCACCGGCAAACTCGGCCACGAAATACGGTTTATGGGCGTCTTTGATGGACTTGTATTGCAAGACCACTTCCTCCACGATTTTCTCGCTGTAAAAATGCTTTGGGATAAAGTCGATTTCTTCGAGAAGGTAAATGTCATCAAACCGGTTCGAATTCGATGTGCTGGTGGTGACCAGGTGGCCGTAAGAATCAAGAGTCTTCAGATAGGCACCCATTTCGCGATGCCATTCGATGATCTGTTTGAAGTTGCCTTCCTCGACCAGGAATTTGTAGTCAGCCGCCAGGTCAACTTCGTTCCAGAGCTCCCAGGCAAAGATGGAGGATGAATGCCCCCAGCGAGCCACAATGTATTGAAGCCGTCGCTTAAAAAGCTCTTTAGCTTCCTTAAGCGTAAAAAACTCGAAAGGCTTGGCGCACGGCCCACCGTTTTCAAAGTTATACGGATTGCGTGACCAGTCCCCCAGGTGCATGCCGTGGTATTCCATGACCAGCATCAAATGCAGACCATGTCCCTCTGCGAGGGACAGAATTTCATCGAACCGACGTGCATTCTCCGGGTTGTAATACCCTGGATTCTTTGGCCCCTCCAGTTGGAGATGCCAGGGGCACATCCAAACCCGGGTCGTATTGCAGCCGTTGGCCTCCAGGCTCTTGAAGTAGGAACCCATGCTGCTGGACCAAGCGATATTCTGACCAATTGGATAAAAGATCTGGCCGTTCTCAAATTCGAAGTAGCGCGGGTCCCTCTCACTAATCCGAATCTTTCCCGGTAATTCCAAAGTGCGGACACAGGCGAACTTGCCCCGCCGTGAAACTGCTTTTCCGTTCTTGTCTTTAACCTCTACAAAATACTCCCAGGCACCAGTCTCATCAGGCGCAAATCGCATTCGCCAATCAGTGCGAGGGCTACTCTTTGATGCAAAGTCAAAGGCAAACCCGTGAACGGTTCGCTTTTCACCGGAGGGCGAAAAGAAGGTGCCGATCAAATCGACCTCGGAGCGGTCGAACACATTGGTGCAGGCGAGTTGTGCATCTATGGCGAGTTCCAGAGCCTGGTAGCGCTCTACTTTCTCCGCACTTGGGCGGACATCATAGATAACCGGGCCGTGGGATCCTCTGGTCGCTGCTTCCGGGTCACTATCCAACCGGATGTTGTCCAGGTAAATCGCACCCCCATTGTCTTCGAGCGGCGCAAAAACCCAACTTATCCGAATGACGTCCTCGAGGTTCTCAACCCATTTTTGCGCATTCGAGTCCTGCCCGCCGACCGGGTCGATAACAAAGGAAAGGGAACGATTCCAGCCGGGTCTGATCTTGTTCGACTCAGATTCGAACCGCAGCCACTCCTTTTGTGAGACCATCACCACGAGGCGGGTATCGAGTATTTCCCTGGGACTGAAAACATCCATCGTGAAGCGGATGGTCTGGGGCAGCTTCATGAAGACTTCCCGCCTTATTTCGAATTTGCCCTTCTGCCCCCTCTCATAAGTGAGCTTGAGGCACTTGTGACCCTCGGATGCATTTTGAGTGGTTAGCTCAAGGCGGGCCTGATCTTCGGCGCTTTCGTGCCCCCAGTGGAGTTGATCTTCAAAGTCGTCATATGCGTAGCGTGCCGGCGCTCGGTGTTGTTGGAACGGGTGGCCGATGCTCTCCACTTCAACCGAAAGAACCTCCTCAACCTTTATATGCTTCCCCGGTTCAAGATTGGAGGCAGCAGTGATTTCGGTGTCATTATCCGGTAACGTGGGGCCAAAATCTTTGTGGAGCCCCGTTGTTCCTTCAATGGATTCAACGGGCAGTCTCTGTCGCTCGATAGCATCGGGTTCTTCCAGCACAACGTCGATGAAAGCCTCTTCTTCGACAGAGGATGCCGGCACAGCCAACTCACCAGGTGGAGCGTATTTTTTTTCCTTGTCATCGATTGCCGTGACGGCGGAGTTGCTGGACGCCGCACCTTCGGTCTTATGAATCGGGATGTCGGTGATGGTTGCCTTCGCCTCGACGACTCCGGTTTTGGGCGCCGAATCTTCGGTCTTCGGGTTTTCGAAAGCCGCGTCGAATTCGTCTTTGGGTTTCTCTTTGACTGCAACGGCCGCTTCACCGTCACCTTTCTTTGATCCGGCGTCTGCAAAGACGGCATCGAATTCGTCTTTGGGTTTCTCCTTCACTGGAGTGGCCGAATCACCGTCACCTTTCTTTGATCCGGCGTCTGCAAAGACGGCATCGAATTCGTCTTTGGGTTTCTCTTTGACTGGAATCGCCGTTTCGCCGATAGCCTCTACCTTGTCCTCAACTTTCGCTAGAGGATTCACTGTGACGGCCTCCGACACAGCCGATGTCGACTTGTCCGGAATCGTCGAAACAGTCTCGGCCGCCGATGCCTGATCTTGCGTTTTCGGTTTCTGGCCTTCGGCGGCTACCGCGTCCTCAATGGCGCCGCTCTGGTCAACTTTTTCTTTGGGTTGTTCTTCAGGCTCAGGAACTCCTGAAGCTGTATCTGCGTTTCCCTCGACAGGTACGACCAGACCCTCTTCGATCTCACCCGCACCTGTTGCTGCCTGAGACTTGGACGGATTGGTATCTTTCATCATCCCAGGGGGCATTCCGGTCTCAGATTTTGCCGGTTTGTCCATTCTGGATGTCAATTGCAATTGCCGTTCAGAAAGCACAGTCGGCTGGAATGAGATGTCCTTAACGCCGGAGCCATCTGCTGACTCCGAGTCTCCTTGAGTGGATCTGTCCAGCCGGTCTTTGAATGGTAAAAACCGCTGCCATGCGACCACACTGAAGACAACAAGAGAGGCAGTTACGAGGACTTTGGGGAGGTTCAATGCGCTCTACTCTGTGGAGGAGGGGGGATTTGATGCGGATTGTAGCCCCGCACAGGAGGGCAGCAAGGAGTAAGCTGAATGGAGAGAATGAAACCCTTCAGGATTCAGGATTCACTTACTCTTCCTCCACTTCAATCTGAATCGTGCCGCGGTTGGAACGCATGACAATATTCTTCTCATCCATCACCTGGACTTGATAAATGTAGCCGGGATTTTTGAATGCCTCTTTCGCTATCGTTTTTCCGGTGTGGATGTCAATGACCTCAAGATCGACGTCTTCGACAGATCGGGTGATATTGCCTTCCTTTTCTTGTCGTTGATCTCGTTTAGTTGCAAGGAATATCGGGGGCCCGGAACTGTAGGAGCGGAACAGCTCATGCTTGTTGAACTCGCGCTTCCAGAGCTGTTCACCACCGTCCTCAAAACAGTGGAGAGTGCCGTAGGCGGTCAGTCGATCCCTTTGGCTGGAAACGCGATTCAGAAGCTTCAACTGGGAGGCTGCGTCGATGCCCTGATATCTCTCCTTGGGCAGCAGTAAAAACAGGCGCGAAGGCGTCATCCATCCAAATGACTGGCCGAACGGCAGACCATCCTGCACAGGGAACCTTGATTCGAATAACTTGACGCCGCTGTCGATAGACACAATCTCGAGGCTACCGTTGTCCTGGATGATTCCGAGCTCGGCAACATTGACTCTAAAGAAGGTGGTGTTCTTCTGTAATGTTTTGCTCCAGATCACGCGGCGGTCGATCAGGCTTGTACAGCGCAGCTCCGGCGTGCCCGTTTCCTTGTGTATAGTGATCAGCGATCCCTGGTAGGAGAAACCGTCCTCCTGTGAAGTTGGCGCTCTCCGTCCGATCAGTTGGCCATCCCTCAACCTGTAAATTTGGACATCCTTGTCATCCAGTTTGGCAAGCAGGTAATCCCCGGCGAGTGACAGGACCTGCAATTTCGCACTCTGGACAGGCTGATGCCACATGACCGCACCAGTTGCCGGCTCAAGCGCTACCAGGTCACCGGAATCGAAAAGCAAAACCGCTTGTGCCGAGGCGCCGACTAAAAAGCAGTAATCCTGGTAGTACTGGCTGTCCAATCTTTGGATGCTGACCGAGCCATTGGAATCAGCATGTACGTTGAATCGTGATGGCTGCGCAGTTGAGCGTACCTGGGCTCGCCAATCGTCCTCGTGTTCCCAGACTACCTGGCGCATCAGTGGTGAAACGGCTTTCAGCGACTGGCTGAACGGGCCAATGATCATATGGCCGACTGCCGTCAGGCCAGTTTGGCTGGAGTAGCCGTAGAAAGGGCGTTGACGCCAGGGGCTTGAAGCTGCCACCCGTCCGGTATAAGGAATCACCAGCGACCATTGCCATCCATTGCCGACGAACTGCGTGGAGTTGCTCGTCATATGTATGGACGTCTGACGTGCAAATGGATTTGTGAGACCGGGCAACGACAGATGGTACGAAGTGGCCTGCAAATAAGAACTATTGAAAATGATCTTGCCATGAACCACTGGCCGGGGCATTGAGTTGTCCTTCTCTGGACTCGTTTCGGGCAGGAAACTTTGAATGTCTGCCCCGAGTGACTCGTTCCCATTCAGATTCTTGAAAACGCCTATCTCATAGGCCAGGGCTTCCTTCAGACCGAGTTCATGGTAGAGACGAATCAAATGCCTCCGCGCTTGTGGGGCTATGCTCGAGACGTTGGATTCCGCCTGGCTCAGCAAGAGCAATTCTGCCTGTTGCCATTCTCCCGCTTCCAACAGTTGCTCTGCCAGGAGCAAGTACACTTTGCCACAGTCTGGAAGTTCCCTGTAAATGCGAAGAATTTGATTCAGGGAAGAGGTCTCCTTACCGGCCCTGATCAGGTCTTCTTCGAACATCTCTACAATCTGTTGTCTGTCTGGAGATTTCGATCCGATCTCACCGATTTTGTTCTGCAGCCAGATATCAGCCCGGATGTTTCGGCCGTCCTCCAGGCTGATAAAGTGCGTCGGGTTTGAAAGCGCAAGTTCTCTGGCAATTTGAACGGCCTGGACGCCTTTCCCCTCTGCCTGATGAAAATCAATCAGATGCAGCAGGACTTCATACTTTTCACGCTGAGTCAAAGCGAGTGAAAGCGCTTCCTGAAACACGAGACTGCCAGGTTGCTGCCTGGCCTGATTCAACAGTGCCTGAAACAGGGCGCGGCGAAGTTCTTCCTTGAGTGTGGCGCGAGCATCCAGCGTCTGTGCTTTCCGAATGGACGCCTCGGCTTCGCGATCTTTGCCGAGGTTGAGATGGAGCTTGGCCATCAGGAGAAGGTCGTCAGCCATCGGACTGTCTGTCGCCAGGCGTTCTTCCAGGCTGTTCGAGACGTCTTTCATCTGCGGGTAGGCATCCAAACCCTCCGGGCCCGCGCTGAGGATCAGGCCACGATGTGCGATCAGGTTGCCCAACTCGCGGCGCGCGTTCAGCCGGTCCTCCCAGTGAAGGAATGGGACACTCAACTGGTGCAGGCTGGACGTCCGCACTTCGAGGGCAAGAAGATTCTCCTTGTCTGACTGAAAGGTCCCGAAAATATCGAAGTCTGTCTGCTCGGCGGTCGTTTTGGAATTGCTCACAAGCTGCCCGTTAATGAAAATCTTCGAATCCTGGGGAAGGGAACTGAAACTCAGAACCAGCCTGCTCGAACTATCCGCCGGAATGGCAGCAAATGGAACGCGATATCGCACCGTGCCTCTGAAGTTCGTGAACCCCAAATCGGACAACGGCACTGTCGGAGGGGCCACCCGCCAATCGGAATCATCGAACTCCGGACTCGTCCAATCCTCCTTGAAATCCAGGATCGTAAATCGCCACTGAGTTGGCAGGGGAATCCTGGCCTCGGGCAGTACGGCGGGTGGAAACTCGATGGCGCTCTTGAGCACGATAGTGGTTTCGGCAGTTCTGAGATCAATATTGGCCAGCCGCTTCCCGGCAATCGGCAAAAGGTATTGGTTACCGGCAAGCAGGCCCCGGCCACTCGGCTTCAGCCAGGGGCCATGTCCCTTGGTATTCACTTCACTCCGACTTTTCAGTGGGAGGCCATCTGTCACCCCAATGCAGTTAACAAGCAAAGCGTACGACTTTTCGTCCCAGCCAATGACCAGGACACGATCACTGGCCACTGCGGCGAGGAAGTGTTCGTGATCCACGAGGTGTATCCAGAGCACATTGCCAGTCTGCAAATCAAGGCACAACACCCGATCACCGTCCGCCGGTAAGAAGACCACGCGTTCGCCTGAAACCATCGGCGCAGAAACCACCTGCCTTCTGGGCAGACTCCTGGCGCTGTATACACTGACAGGCATCTGGCCCGTGGGCCTCGGGTAACTGGCTGTCCACAGAATTTCCCCTGAATGAGCAGCGACGGCGAACAGACGTCCGACCTGCGTCGGACAAAGAGCGATGCCCTGGTGAATGGTCACCGGGCAGGCGTCCTGGCGTCTTTCCTCGACTTCGTTTGCTGCGGGCTGTGAAAGACACAGTGGAATTCGGCGGATGAGCGATCCATCAGATTCTTTCAAAATAAAGAGGGAAACTTCGCCCGCGGAGTCGCCCATGACAAACACCTTCCCTTGTTGAATGGTTGGTGCACCAAGGAAGAAGGTGTTCTTGAAAGCCGTTTCCGAACGGGGAGAATTGTCATCCCCGGAGATTCGCCATTTCGCACGACCGGTTTGGATGTCAAAGGCGACGATCTGATTTTGCTTGAACTCGTCTGGCACAAGGGAAGATCCAAGCAATCTACCCTGAGAAGTCTGCAGTTTTGGAAAAACACGGCCCAGCGAGACCAGACACTTTTCACCGACAGCGATGGTAAATTCAATCACATCCATGAATACCGCAGTCTGAACCCACGAGACTACGCCGGAAATGGATTGAACCTGTTCTTCCGATTTGAATTTCAGGACTTCATTCAGGTAGCCCGAGAACGCACCAGGATAGGACTCGCTCTCCCAGAGCCGGCGACCGGTGCGCGCATCCAGGGCGACGATTCCACTCAAGCCCTTGAAGTAGACGCGCCCCGATTTGGCAACCGGATACACCGCCGGCATAACACGCTCGGCAGACCGCCTTCGAGCTACGAGCAGGGAGTTCCAATGCTCATGAGGAAAACCGGCCATCTCTCCGAGACCAAAGGACCAGATAGGATCGAGGAACGGAGGCGTTGTCGTCGCAATCACGTTACGTTCCCCGCTGCCTAGAAATGCGGGCCAGTCACGCGCTACAGCAATGGAAAGGGCGGGCAACTTCAAGGTCTGCTCCAAAAAATCGGCGGCAGAACGTTCGTCTCCCCCGGCCTTGCCCAGACGGCCGGCGAACTTGCTGGCATAGAGCCGCATCGTGCCTGCGACGTCTCTTCCAAGAGCAATTTGTGCAGTTCCAAATTTAAGTAGCGTCTCAGGCGTAGCTCGGACTGAAAACTCAGGATGCAAAATGAGCTTTTCAAACTCGGTTACCGCAAGCAAGAGATTGCCCTGCTCGAGCAAATAAGTTCCAAGCAGATCGGCGGCATCCCACGCGCTCGGGGTAAGTGGATACATGGACCAGACGCGACTGAGAGCGAATACATCATTCGAAGTTCGTCCTCGTTCCAATGTCTGTTCTGCGATTTTGGAATATTGAGCACGGTAGAGTTCCCTGGCTTCCTCTGGCATTCTGAACAACAAGCGCCGTGCGGCCTCCTCCAGACTGATCATTGCAGTTGGATCTTCCGGCTTGGGGGCCTCCGTGGTATCTAGTGCCTCTTTAACAACTTGAACCTTTACCTCCTGGATCGGTTTCTCATTTTCAGGATTTTTATTTGGTGGCGCCAGCCCCGGATTAAGATCAGGCGCCTTTGAATCTGGCTCCTCGATTTTCTCTTCAAGACCTTTTGCAGGCTTGAAAGGATCGACATTCACGGCCACCCGTTGATGGTGCTCAGGCGTCTTCTCCAGAGTTGATGTGGTCAACGCCTTCGGAGCTTCTTCTTCTGGGATGTACGCCGTCCTTCCGGCCTCAAGAATTTTCTGGCAGAACGCGATAGAGATAGCCCAGTCCTCCCTGGCAAACGCCTCCGAAGCACGCTTGAGCCATGCCTCCATTTTGCGATCGGCGGGCAGCCTGCTTGCCGGTACGCTGGCCGCCTCCCGGCGGTTCCGGATAAGAACCTGCGCACGAGTTGAAGGCAGAAAACAGCAAAAGTCTATAAACGCCACCAGCAAAAGGATTCTCGCGATATTGGTTCGCATGCAGGGAATGTTATCAGCGTAATGGGCATTGAGTAAGGTGGAATGCAGCGTTGTTACCCACGAAACGTCGTATCAGAACCAGGAATGCTTCCGACAAGTCTGAGCACTCCAATGGACGCTCCGTTGGAGTGCGGTGGCTTGCCGCCGCTTCCGCTTTCTTCACACGCTCCGGAATCAAAAAAGCTCCAACTTGTCCGCACATTCACTTTCCCGGACGCTTCAGAAGAACAAAAGCGCCGACAATTCGGAGCACTCCACCTCGCGCCTCGGAGCCTTTCACATCGTTGCCTTTTCTTCAAACATCGCCTCTTCCGCCCCCGCATCAATTGGGTCAAAGCCCTCTGGCCACTCGGTGCTTTCATCGAACCGTGCGCCGCTGAGAAAGGCACCTTCCAGATCAGCTTCTCGAAGATCCGCCCCACGCAGGTCAGCTTCGCTAAGATCGGCTCCGCTGAGTTTAGCGCCTGTCAGGTTTACGTGACTGAGGTTTGCCCGATTCAGGTTCGCTGCAGTCATTACTGCGTTTGAAAAATTGGCTCGACTGAGGATGGCCCCCTGGATGTTTGCACCGGTGAGGTTGGCCTGTGAAAGATCCGCATCGCACATGTTCGATTCGGTGAGGTTGCAGGCATCGCCGCCACGGTTGGAGTAGCCAAGGTGAGCTTTATGGAGATTGGCTTTGCTGAGGTTGGCCCCCGTAAGGTTGGCGGCATTCAGGCGGGCGTGATTCATGTCCGCGTTTCTGAGATCGGCATTGCGGAGGTCTGCATTGATAAGCTCAATCTTTTCAAGCTTAGTGTCGCTCAAGTCGGCGCTTTCAAGCAGCGCATCGCTCAGGTCGGCTTTCGTGAGATCGGCGCCCTGCAGGTTGGCATTTCTGAGATCTGCCGCCTCCATCACTGCTTCGACCAGCTTTACACGGCTCAAATCTATGCCGGACATCATAGCTCGGATGAGCTGTCCTTTACTCAGGTCGCTGTCGCTCAAGTCTGCCCGGTTAAGGTTTGCGTCCGTGAGATTGACACTCCGCATCCGACATTCTGTCAGCCGCACTCCGGTTAGATTGGCGGCCACAAGGTCCGCGCCGGTGAAGTCCGCCAGAACGCCCTTTGCATCTGACAAGTCAGCTTCAGACATTTTGGCTTCAATGAATTTGGTTTCGTTCAGACTGGTCTTCTGAAGCTTGATCCCCCTCATGTCGGAATCGGTGAAATCCGCCTGATCAAGTGTGGCGCAAGACAAGTCAGCGTCTGTGAGTTCCGCAGCCTGGACATTTGCATTTTGCAAGTTGCAGTTGGCCAGGATGGAGTAATTCAGAGATGCAGACGCCAGTTTCGTATTTCTCAAGTCTGCATTTTCAAGAGTGGTGCCCGGTACGGCAAAGAGAACTCTCGCAGCGCCCAACTTCCACCACGGGCCGGAGTGCTTGCTCTTGATTCTGATAATTTTTGTTCGCTGCGTCCCGCGGTCTATAGCCATACCAAATTTCCTGAGGGGTGAGCAACATCAATTGATGTGATGAGCCTCGAAATCACGTTGAATCCGGGGCTCTTGGAGACTTGTCGAGGGTTTAGCACGAAAGGTGCCGTGGTGAGAGTCAATCAAAAGTCAAATATGCCATCTCGGATGGGACGGGCATCCACTGGCTCGAGAAAGAAAAAATCTCTGCATAACGAGGGGCGACTCCATGCGGAGTGCGGATATTGAACCGCCAATTGGGGTTTGCGCCAAGAGGGTTCTCGGGGAGCGAGTTCAGCGGAATGTGCATCTCCAAAGACCAGCCGGTCTTGTCTCGTTGCGTTCTGACGACCGCATGGCTGTCCCATTGCAAATTGAGACGCTGTTCCCGGGGCAATGCTGGATTGATGACGAAGTCACTGACGACGCCGTTGGCATTCGCGAGAATGCAATGGAATGTTGGAGTCGAATCGACGTCCAGGTAAAGTTCGAAAAGGTCGTCAGACCAATCTACCTTGTCATGCTCGGCCGGGCGGACGCGGACGGTCTCGGCAGGCAAATGGGCAGCGACAAAGAGCGACTTTTCATTGTGCGCAATCCAGGCACGTGGCTGACGTTCACTGAATGCTGCGACGCCCAGACCGAGAAAACCAACCAATGAAGATGCCTGTTTCCATTCGGCCGAGTTGACTGTGCCGTCGATAGAAGGGGCAGGAATAGCAGGCACCCGCACCTTCCTGGGCAAGCCTTGCGCGACATGCGTCTTCCCCTCTGAAACGAGTAAACCGGGCAGATCGAATTGCATCGATGGAATGCCCGTAGCACTTGCTTCGAGTCTGAATCGATGAACCTGTCCTTCACCTGTGCCCGGCTGTGGATGGACATTCAATTCATGTACAAACTCAGATTTTTTCTTGAGTTGGACTTGCCAGCCCTCAGGGCCTTCAACGGTGATCAGCCTTAAGTCATTGAATGCATATTCTTCAAACTGATTTTCCAGAGTGGCGACGCCAACTCCGTCTGTCTGTCCTGTCTGTCCTGTCAGCCATTCGAAATCAAGCTCGAACGGCCGCTGATATCTGAAACGCATCCGGCGTGTGATTGAGTGGCCGCCACGTGAAATCCGCAAAGTGATCGTTTCGTCTCTGTCTGGTCGTTCAGGTATGGGCGCGGTTATCTCAAATCGAAGCTGTCCGGCCCTCCCCGGTTGTTCATCGTCATGAGGAGGTTGGATGAGTTTCGGATGCCATGAATCTTCCAGGATTTTCACGAGAACGTCCGAGGGATGAACAGCCTTGCTTGAGGTCCAATCAATTTGGATAGGGATAACTGCGCCCTGAAAGCAGCGATATCGATGCAAAGGCTCGCCGCATCCGTCAATGGGGTCAGGCGCGGTGAACTCAAGGTTGAGTCCGACTCGCTTGAATGCCTTCATATCGTCGAATGGATCAAACGCACCGGGCCGCCTGCCGATTTCGTAAGCGGTCTGAGGTCTGACGGTGAATGAGATCGTGTTGCTCTTGTGAGTGGCCCGAACGTATCTCATCGGACGGAACGCGATATCTGTCTCGATGATTTCGGGTGTCCTCGACTTCCAACTCAGAATGGCAGTCTGTGAATAATCGCTCGTGTTCTTGATCCGCAGCCAGCCCCGGCTACGTTCGATCCCCCTTATGGCTGGATGCGGGGAGATAGGGGCCTCGGCGAGTGGATAACCATCTATCTTTCGATGCCAGATCGAGAGTGGAATCTGCAGCACGTGAACGCCATGTCCTGGCAGAAGCACATCGAACGAGATGCCATCGGAATCACTTTTCAACAAAATCGGAATCAATTCCTCCGGTGCTTTTCGCTCTTTGAATAGGATGATCGGAAACGAACTGGTCGGACGCCGCTTCTCTTTTATCTTGATTTGTGCTTCGAGTTCCTGGTCGCTCTGATTTGCCATGAGAACAATGACGGAGTTCTTCCATATGTTGGCCGAGACTTTGATGCTCTCCTGACTGGACGTTGCTGGCACGTCTTGACCGTCCAGTAACGCCGGACTTAACAGCCGCAATTCCCGGTTGTTCTGGATAAGGCCGTTCCAGAACGCTGGGAATTGGCTCCAGACCTCGATGTTGAAATCGAAGTGACTGATGGCGTTGGCGCCACCGGCGAGAGCAAGATAGGTCATACATCTGTCCTGGCGGTCTGTGGGAAAGCTGTCGGCATCGCCCATGAACCATGCCTGCAGAATCACCCAGACTGGTTTGCCTGGACCCACGGCTTCGTGCGCGACCTTCAAGCGTTCAGTAACCAGTGAAAGCGGCACTCCGCCGATGACTGGATACGGATTAATCCGTAAAACATCGACGAACGATGCGTATTCTGGCCACAGACGGGTGCCTCCGGCACCACCGGCACAGGTCACTGAAAGCAGGCGTCTCGGATCCTTCTTACGAAAGAAGTCAGCAATTCGTTCTAGGTCTGCCGGTCCCACACCCAACTCCGGCCGAAGGTCAGGCTCGTCATTGAGGTTATATGCAATCACGGCCCTCTTGTTCCGATATTTGTCTGCTTTGGCTGCCACCTGATCGAGCGTGTTGTCGCGTCCCATCCAGTTGGGATCAATAAGCATCATGCCAAAGCGTTCAGCGCGGTCTTCGATGTTCTCGCCAAATTCGATGACAGTGTTGAAACCGTGGGCCTTCGTAATGGCGAAATCTTCGTCCCACCGGGCCCCGTAGATTTCGATGGGGAAGACGGCATGGCCGCCCACGAGGAGATTGCCTGAAGGGCTGAGGTGGACGTTAACCCCGGACTCCCCAGGACTGCTTTTCGCTACCTTGGAGCGACGAGTTCTTTTCGCCGGCGCCTCCTCTGAAGGCAGGAACTGAAGTGCAGCAGTAAGCAAGGCGAGCGAGAACGCGAGATTCATGCATCAGTTTCCGAACATTGAATGGTGCATTGAGATCAATGCTGAACATCATAAGTGTAAGTTAACAATTGATGAACTGCGCGGTAGTGTAGGCTCTGCAATACACGGAAGTCCGCGGAGCGTTCGCGGCCGCGAGGAGTTAATCGCGGATGCGAGAGTTGGGCAGCTATAGAACTTTAAACACATCAATTCTTATTCGAAGCAATCCACTTGTTCCTTGCTTTTTTCCTACTGATATCCGGCTCGGTCACAGGCGAGCCCTTCGCTTACCAACTCGCATTGCCGGGGCACACTTTCGAATTCCCCCAAGACCACCGCAGTCACGATGATTTTCGGACCGAATGGTGGTATTTCACCGGACACCTGGGGTCAGAAGACAGACGTTTCGGGTACGAGCTTACTTTCTTCAGGATGGGATTGCGGGACAAAGTGTCCGCAGACAACCCTTCAAAATGGACAGTGAAGGACCTCTACTTTGGGCATTTCGCACTTACCGACATTGCTCAACAAAGATTTCACTATTTTGAACGACGCGGACGAAGCGGAGTGGGCACGGCAGGTATCATTCAAGAGCCCTTAAAAATCTGGATTGGGAACTGGCAGATGAATGGGAGATTTCCTGCTGACGAGTCCAGCCTGAAGCACGAATTCGTCCTCCGGGCTTCGGGGAAAGATATCGAGATCGAGCTGGAACTTGTCGCCTTGAAGCCGCCTGTGATTCAGGGCCAGGATGGGGTGAGCCAGAAATCCGAGGGGCGCGGCCAGGCTTCACACTACTACTCCCTGACGCGGCTCGAGACCAAAGGGAAACTGGTGACGAGTGGCAAGCATCTGGAGGTGAAAGGCACCTCTTGGATGGATCACGAATATGGCAGCAATCAGATGAGCAGGGAGCAGGTTGGCTGGGACTGGTTTTCCTTGCAGTTTGACGACGACACAGAACTGATGCTTTACCGGATGCGTAGAAAGGACGGCAGGGCCGACTTGTTCTCGAGTGGCACCTTTGTAAAGGCAGACGGCTCGAAGACTCATCTCGGGCATAAAGATTTCGTCATAGAATCGACAGGCGAATGGGTCAGTCCTCATTCCAAAGGAACGTATCCATCTGGTTGGAAGCTAAAGGTGAAGTCTTTAGAACTTGAAATTTCAGTAAAGCCGGTATTGAAGGATCAAGAACTGATTACCAGGGAGAGCACCCAGATCACCTACTGGGAGGGGGCGGTTTCTGTAGATGTAAAGAAGAAGGGAAAAGGAATAAAAGGACAGGGATATGTGGAACTGACGGGGTACGCCGGCGAATTGGGCGGGAAGTTCTGATTCATATTTTTGTTTTCAACCATGGAAGAGAGCGGAGCACAAATGAGCATCATTGACACCCACATCCATCTGGTCAGCGCTGATCGAGTGCAATTTCCCCTTCACCCGAATGGCGCCTATCAGCCGCAGCAGTCGTATCCGCTCGAGGAATACATTCCCATTATGGAAGAATCCGGAATCCACGGGGCAGTTCTCGTCCACTGCGAACCCTACCTCGATGATCACCGGTACACGCTGCATTGCCTGGCTCAGGAGCCCAAGCGGTTGAAAGGCACATGCCTGTTCTCACCAGACGACTGTGATGGCCCGGCGAAGATGGCTACGCTCATTGAGAAGGCCGGCCCCGGCAGAATCGTGGCTTTCAGAATTCACGCGTATCGGGACGGAGGAATCCCTGACTTCGAGTCCCCGGAGCTGAAAGCGCTCTGGGGCGCTGCCGTAGAACTCGGTCTCGCCGTCCAACTTCATTTTGTGCCCAGGTATGCTGGGGCTTTTGCAAATATTTATCGTCAGTTTTCGCACTGTACCGTGATACTGGATCATCTTGGCCGGCCTGGGCAGGGGAATGCTGTTGAATACGAGGAGGTCGCCGCCCTGGCTGAGTTTGAAAACTGCTATCTCAAGTTTTCCGCAGTTGAAAGTGCCTCTTCTGAGCCCTGGCCACACCGGGACGTAAAACCGTGCATTAGCCGAATGGCATCACACTTCGGCGCTGAACGAATCCTGTACGGGGGAGGCTACAGCGGCGGAACCACCGCGTCCGCGTACCGGAAAGCCCCGCAACTCATAGAGGAACTGCTGGGACATTTACCAGCAGCGGATAAAGATCGAATTCTCGGATTGAACGCCATCCGGCTGTTCCGATTTGAACTCTAGCGTAGCTTCGCCTCAAACCGTCGAGTTCTCCCTTGTAGGGCTGCCCTCCAGGGCGGCGCAAATGTGGGGCAGGTTTTTAACCTGCCATAAACTCAACTCGCAAGAACTCCGGCCTGGAGGCCAGAGCTACGATAGTCTGCCGCTCTGAAAACTTGACACTTCTCTTAAGTCTTGAGCAGTTGTAGAAGACTGATGTGAAGTGCAAGTCACAGCGCCTGCATAAAATTATTGGCTGCCGAAAGTTACTCTGCTTACCAACCTTTCTGAATTTGGCCCCGAGGAGGTCAATTTCAGATGCCGTTCATTCATACTTACGTGTTCAAATTCGATCGACAGCCGATCTTCAGGCAATGCTTCCGCGACCAGGTCCGCCCATTCGATGATGCAGACGCCATCACCGTAGAGCATCTCTTCCGCCCCGAGATCCAGCCAGGTGTCAGGGTCGCCAAGACGATAAGTATCAAAGTGATAGATGGGCAGCCGGCCCTGATAGACGTTGAGCAAGACAAACGTGGGACTGTTGACGACTCCGCTTTCTCCAACGCCAAGCGCTGCGGCGAGACCTTGCGTGAAGCAGGTTTTGCCTGAGCCGAGGTCACCGCACAAAGCGATCACGTCGCCGGGCTCAATGGCTGAGGCAATCTGCGCGGCTACAGCTTGCGTGGCTTCCGGTGAATCTGTGGTGGTCTCCAGCTTCATGACAGTGTGTGTTCAAAGCCGCCGGCAGGCAGGGGTTGAACGCCCCTCCCTGTTTGCAGGTAAAGCAGGGGTGAACTTTCACTCGTTCTCTCTGTTATTTCGCCTATGCACGAAACTCGTGCGGACAGGGATGCGGCGAGGATTCGTTTCTTCAAATTTCGCGGGGCAGTAAACAGGAGTTCGTAGTCTTCGCCATCAAACAGAGCGTGCTCCAGGGGTGGCTTGCCGGAAGTCTTGGAAAGCCTGCGCGCCGCCCTGGAAACAGGCACGTTATCGGAGTGAATGATGGCGCCGACAGAGCTTTCACGAGCGATATGTCCAAGGTCCCCTGCCAGCCCGTCGCTGATGTCGATCATGGAATGAATGGCAAAACGTCCCACCAGTTCAAGCGCGAGATCCAGTCTCGGCTCGAAGCTGAGATGGCGTCCAAGGATGGACCCGCCAAGCGTTCCTGAGACGAACAAACAATCGCCTGGCCGGGCGCCGGAACGGAGAATTGGAGGTCTGGACCCCACATCCCCGACGGCAGTGACATTGACAACAAGACCACCCTCCCACGAAGAGACATCACCTCCGACGAGTGGCACATCGTACTTGGCCAGGAGAGATTGAATGCCACGCATCAGTGATTTTGCTTCACGAGCTTCGATCCCTTTTGGCAACACTACACAGGCGGTCACGGCGGCCGCAGAACAGCCCATGGCTGCGAGGTCACTCAGCGAGCGGGCAGCAGCCTTTCGTCCGACTTTGTAGGGAGGCGTGCTTTTCACAAAATGCACTCCTTCCAGAACCATATCGGTCGTGATGACATATTTGCCTGATTCCGGCGCCTGCAGAATGGCACAGTCATCGCCGATGCCCAATGGATGGGAAGTCGCAGGTGTGGTCTGACGAATCCACTCGATCAGTGAAAATTCAGAGATTTGGCGTGAACGGGACATGGAGAAGATCGTAGAGAGGTAGGCAAGGGAGGGGTCGCTTCAGACTCCGAGCGGTGGCTTGTCATCCCCCCGGCGGCTTCAAGCCCTCCGGTTTGAAATTCACTTTCGTCGCCTTCCGGTACAGGGCCAGGATATTTGGTATCTGCGAATGTGCTTCGACTTCATGCTGCACCAGAAGCCGTCCAGACGGGCGACTGTACCCGATGGCATAAGCAGGTTCCTGCCAATCACCACCGATTACTCTCATAACGTGTTGAATCAGTTTGTCGCTGGCCGAACGATCTCTTTCATCCTCGGACGTCTTTCTCGGCGTAAACTCACCTCCCCCAAGATCCCGCGCCGGATAGGAACGGAACAGGACGCGCTGCCATGCTTGATGGCGGGTTGGGCCAAAATCAATAGACCGCTTCTCCGGGTAGATCCAGATGCCCCGGTGGGGCTCAATGACGAGCCTTTTTTGATAGCAGCGCTGGGAAAGCTCATTGAGAACTGTACTGGCAGCAACGTAGCCTAGATTGATATCAAGTTCACGTCTGCTCGAAGGAATGCTCCGGTAATCGAATGCCATGTTGATACCGGTCTTATCAATAATGTCAGCGAGTATGTCCTGAGCGTCGGTGTCCTTGTAATAGGCGCGCATGGTTCTTCGGAAGCGTTGGTCGAATTCATCCTTGCTCAACCTGATCGGCGGCGGCGGTGGAAGTTTCGGCAGAATAATCGTGCTGGGTAACTGATCCTGATGCCCGCGAGTAGGAACATGAATCTCGATTTCTCGAATCATGCGGGCCAGGTTTTCGTAGCTGGATTCAGGTAGTACGGAAACCAGTTGCCCTGACGCCTGCCACAACTCAATTTTGAAGGCCTTGTTCTTATCCAGGACCGGCCGAAACGCGGAATACAGAAACGTCATGAGGTCATCCCCGCGTTTTTGAAAGAGACCACCAATCATATCGATATGAACTTTCCCCTCGTCACTCGCCGTCCAGCGGTAATCAGGGACAAGGAATACACCGTGTTCAACAACAACGTACCAGGAATCGGTCAGACGACAGATCCAATCCAGGGCATCCTCGGCCCGCATTCCGCTGACCGTCAGCCAGAGCTTGAAATTCTGTGGTGGGACATCACCAAGCAACTTCGGATGGAGGGCCACATTGATCCCACAATCATTGCTCCATTTTCGAATCGCAACGGACAGCGGCTGACCACGGGAGTCAATGGAGACCGGCTTAATGAGACCTGGAAACTTTTGCCAGGGCACGACCACTTCACGGGCATTTACCGGTGTCAGGATTTCCAGGTCGTTCACATGGGCGTGGCTGGGAATGAACTGGATGCCGCCGGACCTCTTTAAGGGCTGCAAGGGTGAAGGTCGGTCAGGTTCTACTGTTGTTTTCTTTTTTGGCGGAGTGCAGGAGGTCAGGCCAAAGGCGAGCAGGATCAGTCCAATGATGGGCGGAAGGCCCCTCTTGTGATGAGATGTTTTCAATTTGGTCCCCATGGCAGAGCTCCCGGGATCAGCCGCCAGCAACCTGGGGGAAGACGGTCAGCAGATCATCCTCCTGGAGAACATAATCGCGGTTTTCCTGATGACCATTTATCATCGTCAGATGTGCTAACGGGGCAGGTATTTTCAATTGATCGAGTAACTGGCCGGTTGTTGCACCCTCCTCGACATCAAGTTCAGCGGTTCTATTCTTGGCGTCAGGTGGCAGGTATTTGGTGAGTGTGGCAAACAGTTTGATCTTAACTTTCAAGTTTCCGCTCCTGTCCTGATTTCTGAAATTCGAAGGCCGCAGAATATCAAGAAGTGCCAAACGTTTCATACATGCTCCGGTTCGGATTGGATTTTCAGGAATTGCGTGAGCGGACATAATTGGCTGATTCTCACCGCACGGAAGAAGGATAATGGCCAAATCATACGACCGTCTGGTTTCTGATTTTAAGTCGCTCGGCATCACCATGGGCAGCCTTGTGGCGATGCACAGCTCACTCAAAAGCATCGGTCAGGTCGAAGGAGGTGCCGATACGGTGATTGATGCGTTGCTGGAATGCGTCGGCCCTGAAGGCACGCTGATGACCCCTGCTTTTACCAATTGTTTCGAGGGTTCGAAGAATCTTGATCCCTTTGAAATAAATTCAACACCTTCTCTGACAGGTCTCATCTCCGAGACACTGCGTAACAGGCATGAGGCTTATCGCAGCCTGCATCCTACTCATTCAGCAGCGGCAATCGGAAGACTGGCTGGCGAGATAACGCGTGATCACCTGAAGGCCACGCCGCTTGGAATCGGCAGCCCTTTTCATCGTCTGTATGAACAGGATGGTTGGATTCTTTTGCTCGGAGTGGGCCACAATACGAATTCATTTGTTCATGTGGCGGAGGTCATGGCCGGGGTGAATTACGTACACGTCTTCTGCTGGCTGCACCTGAACTGGAGACCGAGTGCACGATTCATCGATGAAGACGGACTGGAGCAAATACTCGACATCTACGAATGCCCCGGAGACAGCCGAGCCTTTCCGAAACTTAATTCGCTGATGAGAGAAAGAGGCTACCTGAAAGAAGGCTTGATTGGCCATGCCCCTTCACAACTCATGAAGGCGAGCCATCTCTTCGAAGTGGTTCGTGATGCATTGGAAGAAGACCCTGCATTCGTGCTCTGTGACGAAGGGAATTGTAAGGCCTGCGATGTGAGAAGAGCGTCGATTGGGATGCCGGCCCGGCCGAGTATCCCTCCACCTGACGAGTGGCAGAGGGCGGCTCAAGACGCTTTCAAAGCTTTTTGACTCGAATGTTGCGGTACCAGACTTTGCCGCCGTGATCCTGCAGGCCAATGTGGCCATAGCGAGCGAAGTCTTTCAGCGCTGTCTTGAACTTATTTTTTGTGCCGTCGTGGTTCTGTTCAGGAGTATCCCACAGATCGAGATCCATGACGGCAATCTCTTCACCATTGAGTTCGACGGTGAGCATGTTGTCGTTGCAGGTGATGGCATGGTGGTTCCAACCGCCGGCCTCCGAGCAAACATTGCGGGTGGGAGGAACGAGATCGTAAATAGCTCCGCAACAGTGAACGGTGGCTGGCTCTTTACCGTGGGTATCGAGCACCTGAATTTCGATCCCGGTCTGAACAGGGTCGCTCAAATTACGCCAGCGAAGAAAAATACCGCTGTTGCAGTTGGGCTCGATTTTGTAGTCAATCTCGAGCACAAAGTCATCGAACTGATCCAGGGTGTAAAGATATTGTCCCCCCTGCACCGTGCAGAGGATACAGCCATCCTCGACCTTCCAGCCGGCATCGTCGCCGAGCGCCGCCCAGCCCTTCAAAGTTTTACCGTCGAAAAGATTGATCCAATCAGATGCGTTGTTCATAGGATTCGTATTGAGTCATGAGTTGAGAGGAGACACGAAGGCTTCATTTGCTGGATCTGCTTTCTAATGTCAACAGCCTGGAGCATCCTCCTTTCACTGCTTCAGTTACCTGGCGACAGCCAGGAGTCCAATGCCAAAAGTGATGATGATGGCGCCGGTTAACCGTCGTCGAAAGTCGGCCTCCTTCAGAACAAAGGTTCCGAGCAGGGTAGCAAAAAGGATGCTGCACTCTCTCGATGCGACGATGTAGCTGACCTTGCTCGCTGTCGTAAATGCGACCAGGATGAGGCCGTAAGCCAGCGGGCTCAGGATGCCGATCAGAATCAGTGGTGGTCGATGAGATGCGATGAACTCCCGGTTCGATTTCAGAAACCGAAAAGTCATAGGGCTGAGCCACACAGATGTGACCAGATAGCATCCGAGCAAGTAAGTCCACGGGTTCATCCCTGTCCTGGTGAGAGCTACTTTGTCCACCAGGGAGTAAGTGGCGGTCGTAAGCCCCGTAAGAAACGCCAGAACTACAGGGCCGTTTCGCATGCTCAGCAACATTGCGCGTAGTCCCTCAACAGATACCTGACTCAAATTGATGGCGAACAAACCAGTGACCACCAGAACAATTCCAACCACGCCCAACGGGGACGGAATTTCATTCAGAGAGACCATTGCGGCGATCATGACCAGGAGCGGGGAAGTGCCCCTTGCGATTGGATACACAACGGAAAGGTCGCCGCCGCGCTGGTATGCATGGCTCAGAAGGCCGTAATAGAGCGCATGCAAGAAACCTGTCAGAACGATCCATCCCCATCCTGACACGTCGATTGGGTTCTGAAGGATCAGGTAAACAAACGGCGGAATTCCGAGTAAGGCGCCAAACGCGAGGGCAGCGAACAGAGCAGGTACCGGGTGGGATGCCCTTTTGGTCAGCAGGTTCCAGATGGCATGCATCAGACCTGCCGAGAGCACAAGAAACAGGGCGCTGGTTGTCATAATAAATTCGGAGCAGTCACAGCTTCACAATATGTTGAGAGGTGAGCAGCAGGCCGCGAAACGGTGTGGGAGCAAGGGTACATAAACATTCGATCCTCGGCGTTCATTCTGCCCCTCTTCCCTTCGCGTTCCCACCAGGTTACACCCGACACCGAAAACGTAGAGTCGAGTTGCGGATGCTTATTCCCAGAACGATCAGAATATTATGAAGACTCGTCGGACAAGAAGTGAGCCAACATTCAAGATGGATGGGGCACTGGCAAAGCCCTATATTCCAAGCCGTGTCCAGCTCCCCCCAGTTATGGTGCGCAGAGTTGCCCAGATCCTGACCAATCTCCGAACAGAAACGGGTTAATAGATGAACTTTGCATTGCTTACTTCATATTTTTTCGCCCTCAGCCTTGTCTCCGCCGAAGTCAAAGAATCCAGTATTCCGAATTCTCTCCTTGGAAAAATGGCCACAGTACAGAAGGGACTGCTGCCGCTGGAGCGTGAGTTCATGCAGGCCATCAAGAACGGCAAGCGGGACGAGGCTGAATCTCTCTGCAACAAGATGATCGAAGTCGCGCCATTTGCTCCGGGAGGCTATTACAACCTTGCGTGCATCCATGCTTTGAACGGTAAGAACGAAGACGCCCTCAAACTCCTCGAGCAGGCCGTCGAGCACGGCTTTAACAATGTCCTCCACCTTCAGACAGATCCCGATCTCCACAGTCTTCATGATGAGCTTCGATTTGCTTCGCTCATTCAGAAGGCCGAGAAGCACGAGCTGACGACCGATTACAAGTCTGTTCCCTTCCATGTCGAGGAGCAGACCGCATGGGTCGAGGATTCCAATGTTGGCATCCACCCTGAACTCAAGATGCCTTTCGCTACCTACCGGTTTGATGCAAAGCCACCGCCAGATCGAGAAATCACGACCCTGGGTGGCAGGGCTGGTGAGCTCCTTAAGAAGTGGCACCTGGAAGGCACGGCAGCAGGTAACTGGGGCGACCTCTACGACAATCGGGATGGCGACCATTCAGACATCAGTCGCGCCCTGTTCCCTCAACTGACATGGATTGAGTATTCCAGCAACGCCCGGGATGCGAAGCTGAACTGGGGGCTCGCCTCGACGGTCATCCAGCAAGGCGTGGTTATCGGCAATGCTTCGGTAGCACAAACTGCCGGCCCTTTCTGGCGCAGCATGCCTCGAATGGCCCACGCCAACCAGAGAAGTGTTGATTTCCTCTACTGGCAATACACGCACAACAAAGTCTACGTGTACCCATGCCACGTGGACTACCCGCGCAATCCCCAGGAACTGGAGCAGAAGCAGCGCCACGATGTCTTTCCAGTCAACTCCCCCTACGTAATCACCTCCCAGGGCTCATCAGGTTCGGACAGGGTGTTCCTGCACGCTCTTGCAGCAACCATGGCCGCGTTCGAGCCGGAGGTAAAGAAGCGGATTATTGAAGGTGGGATGCTCGCCCCGACCCTTCAGTACATCCTCCGCAGAAGCAATAAACAGGTAATGAAAGAAGAGGAGTATCTGACCGGAGAGGCTCATCCAACCGTCTTCGCCGGGAACCAACTGGATGATGAAAGAATGGTTTCCCTGGCGCATGCGATGCAGCTCGATGCCTTACCACCGCTTATCAGGTTGAGGGTAGTTGAAGAGGACGAGTTGGAGAACGGCCGCGATTATTTCGCAGCTCCTGGCCGCACAGAGAAGCTCTTCGACACACCGTGTGCCATAGCCAGAGTTTTCAGAGGTATCCAGAAGTGGCGACGAATGATCGTGACAGCCGAGGACAGCATCGACCCGAACCGGAAAGCGTTGGCCTTCAGGTGGGCAGTGCTGCGCGGCGATACAGAGGCCATCAAAATAAAACCGCTCAAGGACGATGGATCGGCCGTCGAACTGAGAATTCCATACCATCCGCGCCGTCCGGTCAGTCCTGGTTCATCGCTGGAATCCAATCGAGTGGACATCGGCGCTTTTGCTCACAACGGCATTCATTATTCCGCACCAGCCTTGATCACATTCTTCAGTCTGGACCACGAAGCCCGCGAATACGATGAGAAGGATCGCATTCGCAGCATCACCTACACCGGCGCCAGGGAAGCGGCCAATTACACCGATCCGGCAGTCGCACTCCCCAAAAGCTGGCGCGACGAGTATCACTATGATGACGATGGCAGGATGGTCCGATGGACACGTCACCACAGTGACCGAAAGCAGGTGTTTACATCCGACGGGAAACTGCAAATTGTTAACGAGCAAGGCGAAGTGAGCGAAACCCGGGCGGTGAATTATGTGGTCCGGCAGCGGCAGCCGGGGCAGGCGCCTTCACTGGTTCAGGAAGCTATTGATAAGGCAGAGTAGATGGATGGTTTCGGGGACAGAGTGGCTGTCCGCCTCCCCGGATCCGACGTTGACATAAAAGCTGGGATCGCACCCAATATTCCGCCAAATTGGAAAAGCACCAAGTCCCGGTCCCGTCGATGGAATGCTCCCCGCGATTACTCTTCCACCGCCTGCGCGGCCTGTATCTGTGGAATGATTGACTGCTCTGCTTTGCTCATGGGATGTTGAAGAGCCTTCTCCATGAGCTCTTTGAGCCGCCGCGAACCGCCGGCCTGCTCGTTGCTCCATTCTTTGACGAACTCTCCGCCCTTGATATCTCGTGAGAGGATCTCCTTCGCCTTCAGTCTGAACTCTTCACTGACAAATTGCGGGCCCCGGGAGAGCGTGCCGTACTGACTGGTCGTCGAGTGATGCAGCATCTGTTTGAAGAATCCATTGCGAGCCATCAGGCCAAGAATCTCGGAGGCTTCACCGGACGCGTAGAGTTCCATGAGCATCAGCTCAGGATTGAATCCCATGTCGACTCCCACCTCGAAACATTGAAGCAGCCAACTGGTCAGACCAGCCCAGACCACCTGTTCGGCGTACAGGTCGAGCTCAGCTTCTTCACGGAACGAAGAGACGAAGACCCCGCCGCGGGTCAGGCCGATCCCTTTGCAAAGTGCGAGGACGGTCTGCTCCGCCATACCTGACGCGTCCTGATGGACTGCAAACTGGGCCATCGCGCCTTTGCCGCGCTCGAACAGCTCGCGGACCATGTTCCCCGTCATTCGGGGTGCGACCATGACGATGTCGACATCCGCCGCTGGTTTGATCAGGCCATAGCCGACGTTATATCCGCTTGCCCAACACAAGGTGTTCCCTGGTTCGACTCCAGGTGCGATTTGTTCTTCCCAGATCGGCGGCTGGGATTCATCGGTGGTGAGGATGAGCAACACATCAGCCTGCCGGGCAGCTTCGCTGATATCGAGTTTCTTGAAACCATCTGCGATTGCCTGCTTGCGGTAGGCGTCGTCACGGTTGCCGACGATGACGCTGACGCCGCTGTCGCGTAGATTGAGCGCCTGAGCGCGCCCCTGATTTCCGTATCCGAGAATGGCGACCGTTTTGCCTTCGAGCGGCTCGAGGGATGCGTCGGAATCTTTAAGAAGTTTCATAGCCTGTTCCTTGAGTGATTAGAGGTGGTTTGCCTGTCTTTGAATGCCGGGCCTGCCCGGAGGTCTACATATTCGCTTTGAGGAAGTCGCGATACAGAATGGTTTCGGAGACGTTATCGACTTCATTGCAGTGCTCCCAATCGATCCAGACGTATTCGACACCGAGGTAACCACGGTAACCGGTCTCCTTCATGGCCCGCAGGACTCCAAGATAATCGATGCTGTTTTCCTTGAACGACGCCTGAAGGCGATTTGCTTTCGCTCCCCGGACATGGAAGTGGCTGGCATGGGCCACCAGCGGCTCGATGTCGGCATCCGGCATGCCCTGGCGGGTAAAGTGGGTGTAGTCGAGGGTGAGAGTCAGTCCGGGAACGCTTTCCACCAGTTCCAATGCGGCTTTCGGATTCGGGGCAATCGAGCCAACGTGTGCTTCAACGGCAAAGGTGAGCTTCTGCGTACCGGCCTGCTCCACGCGCCAGGCAAGCTCATCGAGGCAACGGCGCCAGGATTCGCCCTTCGATTCCGTCTCAAAATAAACTCCCGGCAGACAGGTAACGTGTGGGCTTCCAACTGCTGCCGCGTAATCGAGGGTCCGCTCAAACCAGTCCCTTGCCTTCCCACGCCGGCCGGCCTCCGGATGATTGATCGCATACGGAACGAAGTCTGCATCCGTCTGCAGAAAGACATCCGCCACATTCAGGCCGAGATCCTCGGTCTTGGCTTTCAACGCGCTCGCAGAGACTGACAGGTTTTCAAATTCCCGGGACGGCCAGAGGTGAGATCGCCCCTCGAAGAGCCCAATGTCTACGCCATCAAATTCCATCGACGAGACCAGTGACAGGGAGGCGTCATGAGTGAGGAGCGGAAACGTGAAATCCGCGCAGGCGAGAAGATATTTCATGTGTGTTTCTGTGGTTCAAAGGTACGCGTCTGCAGGGCGTCTCGAAGATATTCACTCTGTCTAACGTGAACGCAAACGAGATCCGGCCCAAGCTGATTGAAGCGGTCACCCCTCGACCGCTAAACATTTGAATGGAAGAGGCGCTCCACTCCTGTGAATCCCTGGCATTCCCAGGGCAGATTCCAGTGCATGTGCAGGTCAACATAAACATCCTGCCTGCCGTTGATCTCAATCTTCAGGCCCGTGGCTTCCCACGATGACAGGGCACGATTATCCGCAAACACGTCGACAAGCCTGGTTTCCACTTCTGGGATATTGCCGTCCTCAAACGGCACCAGCAGCGTCACGAAAAGGAAATTTCCATTGGTTTGATTCGTATAACACAACTGGTCAGGGCTGGGGTAGCCTTCGAGGGGCTGGGGGCACGGTTTTAGACTTGGTTCACCGCGGGCTCCTTCAACTGGCAGAAAAAGCAGGTTGCCCCCGTTACCTTCGGTGACGGCGCGGCCGCCTTCCGCGAGTTTGGCCGGAACACCAACCTGGAAATGCTGTTGGTATTTATGAGGGTCGTCCTGGGAGGCGGCGGTAAAGCGGTCGATAAGAATCCAGTATTCGCCCCGCAGATAGAAGAGTTTCCGGCGGCTGCCTGGCACCTTCTTTTCCAGCCGTTCATAGGATTCATGTGATCCGCTGAAGTAGGCGTACTTCTCTTCGCTCCGCCATTCCTCGACAGTGGGCACAACGACCCGATCAAAGCGGTAGATCGAGCGGATGGGAACATGGTCTTCGCCGTCAACGGTTGCGGTCGAGTGTGCGCCATTGCTGATTCGCCAGATGCGATCCATGTTGGTCATGTCCGACACGTCCGGCCCTTTGCCGTTCCCAATCAAAATCGCCCGGCCGCGGCTGCAAAGGCGAAGATCAAAAACGGCAGACTGCCCATGGCTGCTGACCACAGTCCCGCGAGTACTGGCCTCGATGGCAGCGTAATCCGCAGACGCTGTCCAGTCCTGTCGCATGGCGTAGTAGCCGGATTCGGTCAACGCTGTATCAAGGAACGAGGGCGGACGGGCTTCAAGCGCGTCATAGGAAGGGCGGAGATTTTCACCCACTGACGGATAGTGCAGTTCCTCGATCATCATTTCTCCGAATGGGGATTCTTTGCCCGTTTTCAGAATCCCGGCGAGGTACTTCGCCTCCGGCATCTCATGAAGCGCCGAGATAGAGCGAAGGCGGTCTGCAACGTAGTTCTCAGTTGCATGACAATCGCCGAAATCAGGGAATGTTCCATCCGGTTGAACCAGCTTCCATTCCACCTCAGCCGCGAGTCGCAGCTTCTCGTAGAAATTGGAACTGAAACTGAGCCCGTTCAAGTGTGCGAGTCGCACACAGTCGAGAAACAAATCAACCGTCCCAATGTGGTAGGAAACAGAGCATTCACGGGTGAAACCATCGGCGTAAATCAGCAGGTTCATCTCTCGCTCGAACCAGGTGGGATGAAATGCCTGGAACTTTTCGAAGCCCTTGAATTCCGGGAAGAGCAGGCCGGCCTTCCAGATCCCGCCGTGCTGGCAGACCCACCAGTTGTGGCCATTGCTCCCAAGCATCACCTCGCCCCACTTCTGCGTGGATTTCCATTCTCTCTGCATCGCGGTGGTGAGGAACGCAAACAGAGGAATCAGGCATTCGTCCGTGCACTCCTCGAGCGGCCAGACAAATTGCAGGAATCGCAGGATATTGATGACCGTGTGGATTCGGCTCTGTTGCCACATCTCACGTCCCTCGGCGACTAACCGGGCGTAGCGCTCGAAGTCTTCCCTCGTCGCCCCAATCTGAAGAATCTCAGGCCGCGCCCCCAGAAGCGTTCCGCGACCATCGGGATGATCGCCGGTCTGAAAAGATTTGCCTAACAGCTCAGCCACCGCGGCCGCTGCCGTTTCGCAAAACGTGGGAGACGCACTCGCCCGAAGTTCCGCCACGTATTCACGAGAGTAGCCCATCAACGGTTTCCCACGGGAACGCAGGTGCCGAACAAATCCGAGAGCCGCCGCATCCGCGTCACCGTTCCGCCAGGCAAGGGCGAATGGCGTATCCTTCAGATCGTCACGCTCCCAATCGATGCACGAGCCCAACCATTCCGGAATCTGGATATCAGTTTCGTCATTCATTGGAGGTCTCAGGAATTTGTAAAACGTAGCACGGAGTTGCGCTCCGTGACTGGCAGGTCGCAACTCCGGTCTCTACCACATTCTTTCGATCCCGGCGAGTCTGCTTCGAAGGCGAAGGATGTTGAAGAGTCAGAACCAGAGTAACCGTTTGCCCGCCCACGAACCTCGCAAGCTCGGGCACTGCCAACTGTTGACGACTTCTCGCCTCTCGCTAAGGTTCGCACTTACCGATTCAAAAGATTCTCTGCTTTCGGAGGAGTAGCACAGCGATGCTGAAACAAACGTCCTTTCTATTCTGCCTCGTTTTATTGAATGCCTTCTCCGAGCCCGTTCCCGTGCCCGGCTCCAAGAAGCTTGAGGTCGTACTACCGCCTGAGCTGGCTGAGCAGTGGGCCAAAGGCCAGCGGCGGGCCCTGATTGTTGGGATTTCGGATTACCAGCATCTGGTAAGTCGTGACCACGACCCGGATGGCAAGGAAAAGGCATACGACCTCAAGTATGCCGACCGCGATGCGCTTGCCGTCAGCAGGCTGCTCGAGAAAGAGCTCGGTTACGATTCCGTTGAATGCCTCACGGAATCCAAGGCGACCAAGGACGCGGTCTCCCGCGCTATCAGCCGTATCAAGCTCGATTCCAGGCCCCTGGATTCGGTATTTGTATTCTTTTCCGGGCACGGCTTCCGCGACCATGATCGGTCCTTCTTCATGCCGTGGGATGCGGAG